>WREP01000006.1 GCA_009779265.1 Betaproteobacteria bacterium | reverse complement strand
TGGTCAATAGTTTTAGCCGTTGTACTCTGGCGTAAGCGATGGCCGTATGCGTCCAAATTTGCATACAAACAGGAACAGACCTAACCTTTCGCTCAACCCGGACTGCCTACGGCAGCCGGTTATATTATCCGTTAGGCCACTCCAAATGCGATTCGCGAAAACGGTACTCTTTATCTTCACTCTCGGAGTTCTGTCTCTCGTCTCGTGCACCGAGCAGCCACACGACGCGCCCAAGGCACAGAGAACACTTGTCCTTCCTTATGACGCCTTTGGTCCCCAAGTGATAGCTTATTTACTCATTGGTTTTGAGTGGTATCAGTGGGACAATCATGGGGACAGCAGCCCGATTACCGAGTACGACGTCCGCGTGGTTATTTACAGGGACATCCCGCTTTACCAAGTCAGGAAGCAGTTTCCTGTTATTATAGGGCAACAAGATTACCGATACATCAGCTATCACGATGCGCTCGCGCACTGTGACCGACATCTACGCGAGGATAGCCAGTTGTTCGCCCATCTCAAACAAACCAAGCAATTGATCCTTGATCATTTCGACCAATAAGTAGCCTAACATTGCGCTCAAGCCGACCGCCTACGGCGGCTGAACTTAGGCGTTAGGCTAATCCGTAAGGGGTTCATCATGCTTTATAGAATCATATTGTTAGCGTTTTTCCTTGTGCCCAAAATCGTCCTTGCAGGGGCAAGCAATGCCGCTCTTGAGTGCAGCGCAAAGTCTAAAGAGAGTAACACCACGCTCACAGGTTCGATTCCAGGTGATTTTGCAGAATTTCACCTTCAACTTAAAAATTCAAATGGCGTTGTTGATATGTCAGACAACAATGAAACAATAAATGTTATTACTGATTTCAGTAAAGGCGTTTTCACAGTTGCAGTAACTCTGAAAGACACGCGCCAACTATTGCTCTACGCGATACCAAGCACAGTAAAAACGCAAAGTGGCGCAAATGGACTGATCAAGGCGCGGTTTGATGCAATCCTATTGGAAGCACCAAAACCAGGGTATGAGGGGGAGGTCACTTACAATTCTCTTATTCACAAAGTGCCACTTGCTTGTACTTACAAATATTCAATTTGAACATATTGATTTCTAGGCGTTACACAATCAATAGGGTAAGAGCCTAACAATCTACTCAAGACAGACAGCTCCGCACTCGCTTCCCGCTCTGGCAAACGGAAGGGGTATTCTCTGCGAGTCGTGCGTTCGGCTGGGCTTGTGTCTGGTTTCGCCAGGCGTTCTACCCGGATTGCGCGATGGCTTAATGCCCGGCGGCGCTGACTGCGCCGAGGCCGGTTTGGGCGCGGATGTATTGATCCGCGAAGGCTTCTTTTTCCTGGCTGGCGCGGACGCTGTGGTCGCTTTGCGAAAAGATGAAGGCGAGCAGGAAGGCGATCGGCATGGCGAATAGCGCCGGCTGGGTGTAGGGGAAGAGTGGGGCGGCAAAGCCGAGCACGTCTACCCACACCGATTTTGAGAGCAGCACGAAGACCACTGCCGAGAGCAGGCCGCCATAGCCGCCCCAGAGTGCGCCGCGGGTGGTCAGGCCCTTCCAGTACATGGAGAGGATGAGTACCGGAAAGTTGGCGGCGGCGGCGATGCCGAAGGCGAGGCCGACCATGAAGGCGATGTTCTGCTTCTCGAAGGCGATGCCAAGAATGATGGCGATGCTGCCGAGGGCGATGGTGGCGATGCGGGAGACGCGGATTTCTGCCCTTTCCGAGATCTGGCCCTTTTTGATCACGTGCGCATAGATGTCGTGCGAGATGGCGGAAGCGCCGGCCATGGCGAGGCCGGAGACGACGGCGAGAATGGTGGCGAAGGCGACGGCGGCGAGGAAGCCGAGCAGCAGGTTGCCGCCGACGGCCTTGGCGAGGTGCATGGCGAGCATGTTGCCGCCGCCGATCAGTTTGCCGCCGATGGCGCCGTTTTCGAAGAAGTCCGGGTTCTGGCCGACGATCAGGATGCCGGTCAGGCCCATCAGGAAGATGATGTTGAAGAAGTAGGCAACGAAGCCGGAGGCGTAGAGTACCGATTTACGGGCTTCCTTGGCGTCGCTGACGGTGAAGAAGCGCATCAGGATATGCGGCAGGCCGGCGGCGCCGAACATCAGGCCAAGGCCGAGCGAGATGGCGGTGAGTGGGTCGGCGAGAAGGCTGCCCGGATGCATCAGTTTGTCGCCGAGCGTGTGCACGGCCATCGCTTTGCCCAGCACCTTGGTGAAGGAGAAGCCGAATATGCTCATCGCCAGGAATACCACCAGCGTGCCGCCGAACAGCAGCATGCAGGCTTTGATGATCTGCACCCAGGTCGTGGCGACCATGCCGCCGAAGGCGACGTAGGCCATCATCAGAATGCCGACGGCGAAAATGGCGAGTTTATAGTCGAGGCCGAACAAGAGCTTGATCAACTGGCCGGCGCCGACCATCTGGGCGATCAGGTAGAAGCAGACCACGGTCAGCGAGGAAAGCGCGGCCATGGTGCGCACCTTGCCCTGGTCGAGGCGATAGGCGGTGATGTCGGAAAAGGTGAAGCGGCCCAGGTTGCGCAGGCGTTCGGCCATGAGGAAGAGGATGATCGGCCAGCCGGCGAAGAAGCACAGCAGATAGATGTAACCGTCATATCCCTGGGCGAAAACCATGGCCGAGAGGCCGAGTAGCGTGGCCGCCGACATGTAGTCGCCGGCAATGGCCAGACCATTCTGGAAGGCGGTGATGCCGCCGCCGGCGGTGTAAAAATCCGCCGTCGACTTGGTGCGGGTGGCGGCGCTGTAGGTGATGCCCAGCGTCAGCGCGACGAAGAACATGAACATGATGATGGCGTGCCAGTTGGCAGCCTGCTTTTCGCCGACGCTGAAGACATCGGCGGCCAGCGCCAGCGGGGTGAGGGCGAGCAGACTGGCGGCGGTGAACAGGCGGCGCCTCATTTCTGCTCCTGCCATGCCTCCCTGAGCACTTCCTGAGTCAGTGCGTCGAATTCGGCATTGGCGCGGTAGACGTACCCGGCGGCTAGCAGCCAGAAGAAAATGAACATGAAAAGTACGACGGCTATTCCCCAGGTGATTTTCGAGTCAGCGGCGATCGGCTGGCCGAGCGCGGCCGGGCTGAAGGCCACGACCATGACGAAGCCGTAGAACAGAAGCAGGACGATGATGGCCAGCGTCCAGGCGAAATGTCTCCGCCGCGTCACCAGTTGCTGGAATTTCGGATTGGCCCGCACCCGCTCATACATGGCCTTGCTCACGGCGATTGCCCCTATTGATCATTACCGGAATATTGGCAGCGTTATTGTATCTTATATAAGATATAAGTATTGGCGAATTTACAATCAGCCGCTCCTCTACGCCGCAGGCGTAATTTTTCTGGAAAGCACATGGGTCAAATCAATCTCTCCACCGCCGCTGGCATCGCCACGCTGGCGCTCGACAACGCCGCCAAGCTGAATGCCATCGACCTCGCCATGTGGCAGCAGTTGGCGGCGCACATGGCGACTATTAGTAGCGATGGCGAAATCCGCTGTGTCGTCATCCGCGGCGCCGGTAACGAAGCTTTTGCTGCCGGCGGCGATCTGGAGGAATTCGCACACGAGCGCGCCACGCTGGAACAGGCGCTGCGTTACCACGCCCAGGTGGCGGCGGCGCTCAACGCTATTGCCGACTGCCCGCATCCCACCGTGGCCATGATTCGTGGCGCCTGCATCGGCGGCGGGCTGGAAATCGCCGGTGTCTGCGACTTGCGCATCAGCGGCGAGAGCGCCCGCTTCGGCGCGCCGATCAACAAACTCGGCTTTTCCATGTATCCCGGCGAGATGGAAGGTCTGCTCAAACTGGCCGGGGCGGCGGTGATGAAGGAAATCCTGCTCGAAGGGCGCATCCTGAGCGCCGCCGAAGCCTGCGCCAAAGGGCTGCTTACCCGCGTCGTGGCGGATGCCCAGGTCGAGGACGAAGCTTATGCCACGGCGCGTCGCATCGCCGCTGGAGCGCCGTTGGTTGCGGCCTGGCACAAGCAATGGATTCGCCGCCTGCAAAGCGGCAAGCCGCTCGACGAGGCGGAAAAGGCCGCTTCCTTCGCCTTCCTCGGCACCGAAGATTACCGCGAGGGGCTGGCCGCCTTCCTGGGCAAGCGCAAGCCCGTGTTCACGGGGCGCTGAACAGGCTCCACAGCATTTTCGCCGCCAGCGCCAGGAGAATCGTGGCGAACACTTTTTTCAGCGTGGCGATGGGCATGCGGTGGGTCTGGCGAGCGCCGAGCGGGGCGGTGAACACGCTGCCGACGACCATCGCCAGCACCGCCGGCAGGTAGACAAAGCCGAGGCTGCCGGGCGGCAGTCCGGGTACGCCCCAGCCGTTCCAGACATAACCGAGAGCGCCGCCGAGCGCAATGGGAAAGCCGATGGCCGCCGAAGTGCCCATGGCGCGCCGGACTTCGACATTGCACCAGGTCATGAAGGGTACCGACAAGACGCCGCCGCCGATGGCCACCAGACAGGACAGCGCCCCGATGCCCATGCCGACCGCCGAGGTGCCGAGCGCTCCCGGCATTTCGCGGTGCGGCTTGGGCTTGCTGTTGCGCAGCATCTGCACCGAGACGTAGCAGATGAAGACGGTGAAAATCGTCGCCAGCGTCCGGGTCGGCACCAGACTGGCAATGCGCGTGCCGATGAGGGTGCCGAGGAGAATGCCCGGCGTGATGTGGCCGACGATGCGCCAGATCACCGCGCCGTGGGCGTGGTGGGCGCGGACGCTGGAAATGGCGGTGAACAGAATGGTCGCCATCGAGGAACCAAGCGCCAGATGCATCACCTCGCCGGGCGACAAACCCTGCGCCGTGAACAACATGACCAGCAGCGGCACCATCACCACGCCGCCGCCGATGCCGAGCAGGCCGGCAAAAAAGCCGGTAAAAGCGCCGAGCGCGAGATAGGCGGGCAGCCAGGCGATCATGAGGATTCCAGCAAGGACAAACAGGTGGCAGAAGCTCTGCCACCTGTCTGAAGAATGGCCCCCGCGAGTGCCGTTAGGCCGGCATCCTGAACCGAGGGTCCAGAGTGGTTGCTTTCCCGCCGCTTCAGGCACTCGCGACGAAGCGAGCGCGCAACAGCGGTTTCGGAGGTCGGCAACCGATGCCTTAGCATTGGTTCAAGGAATGTATGGCCTTGACAAACACCGCAGGGACGCTCGGCGGGCTTGCGCCGCGGGGTCAGATGTCCGACTGCGGCGCCAGCACGGTGTCGATCCGCGCGCCCATGGCCTCAATTCTACGCCTTGCGTCGGAAGTATCAACCGCTGTTTCGCCGCTGACTATGCTAATCGCATTTTCTGAAAGGCGCTCGTGAGCGATGTGCAGCGCCGCCATCACGGCTACCCGCTCGGCGATGGTGCTTTTGGAGCGCTGGGCGACCTCGCGCATCCTGTCGTCGACCAGATCGACCGCCGAGCGCAGCGCCGAACGCTCCTCCGGCATGCAGGCGACGCGGTACTCGCGGCCCATGATCTTGACATCGAGGAAATTGGCCTCGGGATTCGTCTCAGGCATCTTCCGGCACCTTGTCGAGCAGGGTTTCCAGGCGTTCGCGCGCGGTTTCCATGGTTCGCCGCAGTTGCAGGCGCTCGGTCTCGGCCGCTGCCATCTGGTTCTTCAAGACTTCATTCTCGGCGCGCAACTGGTGAACCAGGGCAACGACCTGTTCAATCTTGGCTTCGAGTGCGGCGAGTTCGTTATTCATGGCGCGCACTATAGAGGGATGAATATCGCTTGGTCAAGGAGTAAGTTGCTATTTTGAAAGTGATTTATAGCAAGGGGGCGCGGCTTTCTCGCGCCATTCCAGAATTTGACCGCATTCTGCGCGCCGTGTAGGCTATATGTCCCTCGCTTGTTGCGCCAAATTCCGTTTGTAGCGACAGGCTGGGACAACTTCGCATCTGGTGCTGCTGGCTTTTCGGTCAGCGGTTAAACGGGAAAGCGGTGCGCGCCCTCTTGGGCGCAATGCCGCTGCTGCCCCCGCAACGGTAAGCGAGTGAGGATTCACCATTGTGCCA
Organism: Betaproteobacteria bacterium; assembly: GCA_009779265.1. GTDB lineage: Bacteria > Pseudomonadota > Gammaproteobacteria > Burkholderiales > Rhodocyclaceae > Azonexus. The sequence goes on along the minus strand of WREP01000006.1, from coordinate 75,949 downwards.
CTGGGCGTCTGCCTGGGAAGGCGGTGAATCAAGACTTGCAAGCCCGGATACCGGCCTGGTGCGAACCAATGGAGGTGCCGTGGGGTTGCGGTGCGCCGGTTCTCATGGCCGGGGTGTCATCAGCCTCGCGCGCTATCTCCCTTTTCGTCATCATGATTCCGGCCTGCGGGGACGCGAGCCGGATGGAGATTGCCATGTCAACACGCAGCAAATATCCGGCCCTGTGTCTATCAGCCGCCGTCCTTTCCCCTCTGCCCGCTTTTTCCCAGACGCCGACCGAACCGGCCTCCAAGACCCTCGACGAAGTGGTCGTTACCGCCAGCCGGGTGCAGGAAGCCAAACGCGAAGTCAGCAGCAACATCACGATCATTACCGCGGCAGACATCAAGGCCTCGACCGCGACTTCGGTTGCCGATCTGATGGTGCAGCAAGGTTTTCATGTGGTGACGGTGGGCGATAGCAGTAATGCCCAGATTCGCGGCATGGGCAGCCTGTCGATGGCCAACGAGCTGGAAAACACGGTATTGATCCTGCTGAACGGCCGCCGGGTCGGCATGAGCAATCTGGCGCTGGCGGGTCTGGCGAACGTCGAGCGCGTCGAAATCATTCGCGGCCCCTCGGCGGTGCAATATGGTTCTTCCGCGATGGGCGGCGTCATCAACGTCATCACCAAGCGCGGCGAGGCCGGCAAGCCGTTCGCGTCGGTTGAGGTTGGATTCGGCAGCGATGCGCTGCAACGCCAGAAAATCGCCTTGGGTGGCGCCGCGAATGGTTTCGACTTTGCCTTCGGCGGCACGCATTCCAGCCGCGACGACATGACGATCGAGGGCGGGCGGCGCTGGCACCACACGGAAGTCGGCAGGAACCATGACTACAATCTGGATCTTGGCTATACCTTTGCCAAGAATCATCGCCTCGGAATCAATCTCAACCAGGCCGAAATCAAGTCGGAACTGGTGCAGTCGCTATATTTTCCGACGGCGGCCGATGGCATTCGTCCGGGAAGTGAAAATACGCCTAACCGGCCATATTATGACCTGCACAAGCGCAATACAAACACCGCGCTTTCCTATACCGGGTCGACAGACAGTAAAGCCCTGGACTGGCTGCTCAGTTACTCTTTTGGCCGCGATGAGCAAAAAACCACCGATCCAGTAAATGGAGCATTTAATTCTGGCAAGAGCATTATCGACAACAAGATGTTCAACGCACAGTTGAATTATCACACATCGCTGTTTACCATTTCCGGCGGGGTTGATCGGTATAAATACGAACTCCCCTCCGTATACAGCTACGCTTCCTACACCAACAAGATGGCGATGGAGGATACCGGCGCTTATCTGACCGGCAAACTTCGTCTTCTCGATGAGCGCCTGATTTTCTCGGCCGGTCTGCGCTACGACCGATACGAAAATTCGAGCGCTGTGATGGATACGAAAAAGGACAGCCATACCGGCGGGTCGGTGGGCGTCAGCTACCTGCCGCATGACTGGCTGAAGCTGCGCGCCAATTACGCCGACGGCTTCAAGGCGCCGTCGCCGCAGCAGGTCGGCGGCGATGGCCCTTATTACTTCCTGGCCAACGCCTCGCTCAAACCCGAAGAGAGCAAAACCTGGGAGTTCGGCGGCGACATCAACTGGAACCATGTCAACGCCAGTTTGACCTATTTCCACTCCGACTGGCAGAACAAGATCATCGGTGTCTATGATCCTGCCGCCACATGTCCCGGTTTTTATTGTTATCAGTACCAAAACCTGAAAAAAGCGGTGATCGCCGGGTTTGAAGGCTCACTGAGTTGGGATGCCGGCAAGGCATTCAAGCAGAATTACAGCCTGAAGCCATACGCCAGCTTTACCTGGCTCACAACGCGCAAAAGCAAGGACAGATCGCAATTCATCAACGGATCGGATGACACCCTGCCCAATACGCCGAGATGGATGGCAAGCTACGGCATTGACTACGCGCATCCGGGCTTGAAAATCAAGAGCCGCCTCAACGCCAATTATTATGGCAAGACATTGACTCAGGATTTCAGCGGCACGGTATCCATGCCGCCCGGCGACAGCTATTTCGCGCGCCCGAGCGGCACGGTCGTCAATTGGAGCCTGGAAAAAGAACTGGTCGACTTCGGCGACCAATACGGCAAGCTGACCTTGCGCACGGAAGTCAACAATCTGTTCGATGGGAAAAACGAAATGTGGTGGAACTATCCCGGACAGGGACGGAACTTCTACGTCGGTTTGCGTTATGACTTTTTCTGATTGAATGAAGAGGGTCATCGCCCTCCTCTTCTGTCTCGCGGTGCCGACGGCCTTTTCCCATGCGCCGGCGCCGCAGCGCATCGTCTCGCTGGACCTATGCACGGACTGGATGCTGGCCTTGCACGTCGAACAGGGGCGCATCGCGGCGCTCTCCCCGATGCAGCGTCTCCCGCAGCCTTTCCACCCCGCCCCCTGGATGCAAGGCTCTTGGCCCGCCCATGACGGCAGCCTGGAGAGCATTGCGGCCTACAAACCCGACATCATTCTGACCGGGGAATATTCCGCCATCGGCCTGCGCGAACAGTTGCGCCGCCTGGGTTTCCGGGTCGAAGTCCTGCCGCTGGCCCAGACGCTCGAAGAGATGCGCGACTATGAGCGCCAATTCCTCGCCCATGCAGGCTTGCCGCTTAAGCGTGCCGCGGATCTGCCGCCCGCCCGGGCTCCCGGCAAAAAGCGCCTGCTGCTGCTTGGCGCGAACGCCATCGGGGCCGGGCGCGATACCTTCGAAGATGTCATCGTGACCCATTCCGGCTGGCGCAATTACCTGACCGAAAGTGGCCGCATCATCCGGCTCGACCTCGAACAGATTGCCCGCGACCCACCGGAAGCCGTGCTCTGGGCTGCCCCAGCCGGCGCGGCGCTGGCCAATGCCTTTGCCGAACATCATCTATGGCAGGCGCTCACTCCGCCGCCGCAACGCCTCAAAACCGATTACTGGCGCTGGCAATGCCCAGGCCCCTGGAGCGTGGGCCTGATACAGGAACTCGAACGCCTTGCGAATGAAGAACACGGGGCGCACACGCCATGAAGTTCCCGGCAGTCATGAAGAAAATCCCGCGTACGCCCGCCCTGCTCCTGCCGGGGCTGGTGGCGGCTTTTTTCCTCTCCTTGTCCATCGGTTCCGCGCCGGTTCCCGTGCTGGGCGGGCTGTTTGAATGGCTGCGCGGCCAAGCGGGATTGAACGCGCTTGTCATGGGGGAAATCCGCCTGCCGCGCACCCTGCTTGCCCTCTGCGTCGGTGCGGCCCTGGGGCTGTCCGGCGCGGCCCTGCAAGGCTTGCTGCGTAACCCGCTGGCCGACCCGAGCCTGACCGGCGCCAGCCAAGGCGCCGCCCTGGGGGCCGCCTTCGTCTTCTACTACGCCCTCCTGCCGGGGCTGGGCGTCTTTGCCCCGTTGTTGGCCGGGTTGATCGGGGCGGGGCTGACGCTGCTCCTCACCCTCTGGCTGGCCGGGCCGGGCCGGCCTGCGCTTTTGCTGCTCGCGGGCCTTGCCATTGCCTCCCTTGCCGGCGCGGCGCTGGCCGCCGTGCTCAATTTCGCCCCCAATCCCTTCGCCATGCAGGAACTCGTTTTCTGGCTGTTGGGTTCTGTTTCGGAACGCGGTATGGCGCACCTCGTTTTTCTCCTCCCCGCCCTCCTTATCGGCAGTGCGCTCATCTGGCGGCAGCGTCCGCTACTCGCCGCCCTTTCCCTCGGTGAACAGGTCGCCGCCAGCCTGGGGCTGAATGTCCGGCGGGGCGGGCGCATCATCGTTCTCGGGGCGGCAATCCTGGTCGGGTCTGCCGTGGCAACCGCCGGAAATATCGGCTTCGTCGGCCTCGTTGCTCCCCATCTGGCCAGGCCGCTGGCGCAAAACCGCCCGGAGCGCCTGTTGTGGCCCGCCGCCGCCATCGGCGCGCTGCTCGTGCTGCTCGCCGACATGGTCGTCCGCCTCATGCCGCCGGGCCGTGAAATTCGCCTGGGCGTCCTTACCGCCCTCATCGGCGCGCCCCTTTTTATCCGGCTTATCTGGAAGATGCGTAGAGAATGGCTTTGATCGAAGCGCGTAAGCTGACGCTGGCAAACCGCCTCGACGCCGTTTCTTTTACGCTGGCGCCGGGCGAGATGCTTGCCGTCATCGGCCCGAACGGCGCGGGAAAATCCTCCCTGCTGCAAAGCCTGGCCGGACTGCTGCCCGCTGCGGGGGAAATCCTCCTCTCCGGCATTCCCCTTGCCGCCTTCAACCCGACCGAGCGGGCGCGGCAAATCGGTTTCCTGCCGCAATTTTGCGACAGCGCATGGGCGCTCGCCGTCGAAGAAATCGTGACCTTGGGGCGGCTGCCCTGGCATGACCGTGACGCTGAAGCCATCCGGCAAGCCATGCGGGAAACCGGGGTCGAAGGCATGGCCCAGAAAAACATCAACCAGCTTTCCGGCGGCGAACAGGCGCGGGTCTGGCTGGCGCGGGTGCTGGCCGGCGCGCCAGGCATCATCATCGCCGACGAGCCGGTTGCCAGCCTCGATCTCTACTATCAGGCCAAAATCATGGCTATCCTGCGCCAACATGCCCGTGCGGGGCGTGGCGTCATCCTTGCCATCCACGATCTCGCGCTGGCCGCCCGCTACTGCGACCGTTTCTGCCTGCTCAAACAGGGGCGCATCCACGCCTTCGGCCCGCCTGAGGCCGTTCTGACCGAAGCGGCCCTGTCAGACGCCTTCAATGTGCCCATCCACGTCGATTTGGCGCATTCCCCACCCATCATCCTGCCCGCCTGAACACGATCATGAAATCCGAACGCTCCATACTCTGCTGCTGCTACAGCTTTATCAACGATTCCGGCTGGCTGACCGATTACGAAGTCCTGACCGATGAACTTTCCGCCCAACTCGGCATGGCCTTTTCCGCCGCCGGGACGGATGCCGCCCTGGCCGATCTTTTGCCCGACCTCGAACGTCTCCAGGCGCTTGCCCTGCACGCCAACGGTTCCATCCGGGGCAAACTTGCCGTCAGCGAAGACGATCTCGACTGGCTGCAAGCGCGCTACGGCTTTTTTCAGCAGGAAATCGAAGGCCGAGAGCCGGAGCGCATGAAAAATTTCGTCCTCCCGCGCGGCCTCGCCCCCGTGCCGGAATTGCACCAGGCGCGCTCTACCGCCAAAAAGGCGCTACGTTGCCTCGTGCGCGTGGCAGAAGAAAAGCGCCACGAAATTCCCCCGGAAGTGTCCCGTTTCCTCAACATGTTGTGCAATTTCTGCTTTCTGCTCACCGTTCTCGTCAATCAACGCCGGGGCGTCATGGAGCCTCCCTTTGTCAGCAAGAGCTACCGGCTCAAACCCCGAAAAGCACAGGAAAGCCGATGAAAACCCGCTATCCCGGTCAGCAACGGCGCACGCGGCGAGCAAGTCCGACCGCTGTCCGTTATAGTCCGCGCCAAGGCTGTCCTGTTGCAAATGCAGATACAGGCGGCCTCGCCCTTTCCCACAAGTGGGAGAGGGATCGTCCATGCATATCAAACTCGCACTAAATCCCCATGCCCAGCCGCCACCGCGCCATCCTCATTCTCGCCAGCCTGACCCTGCTGGCGCTGTTCAGCCTTGGTCTGGCGCTGACGGCGGGCAGCTACCGGGTGACGCCGGCAGAAGTGCTGGCGGCCTTGTTCGGCGCTGATGGTGGCGCTGGTGGCGCCGATATCGTCTTGCAACTGCGCCTGCCGCGCGCCCTGGCCGGCTTCGCCTGCGGCGGCTTGCTGGCGCTGGCCGGGGCGCTGATGCAGGTGCTGTTGCGCAATCCCTTGGCCGATCCCTATGTGCTGGGTATTTCCGGCGGCGCCGGGGTCGGCGCCATGTTCGCCATCCTGCTCGGTCTGCCGGCGCTCGGCATCGACGGCCTGGCTTTCGTCGGGGCGCTCGCCGCCATGCTGCTGGTTTTTGGTTTGGCGCACGGCGACGGCAGTTGGACCCAGACCCGCCTCCTGCTCACCGGCGTCATCGTCGCCGCCGGCTGCGGCGCCGTGGTCGCGCTGATTCTCTCGGTGGCCGAGGAGCACAAGCTGCGCGGCATGCTGTTCTGGCTGATGGGCGATCTGGCCCAGGCCGGCAGCCCGTGGCCGCCGCTGCTGACGCTGCTGCTGGCGCTGGCGGCCGCCATGCCCTGCGCCCGCGAGTTGAACCTGCTGGCGCGCGGTCTGATGCCGGCGCGGGCGCTGGGCGTCGCCGTCGACCGGCTGCGCTACACGGTCTATCTGCTGGCCTCGCTGGCGACCGCCGTGGCGGTGACGACAGCCGGCTCGATCGGTTTCGTCGGCCTCGTCGTGCCGCATCTCGTCCGGCTCGCCGCCGGCAACGACCAGCGCCTCCTGCTGCCGGCCTCGGTGCTGGCCGGCGGCTCGCTGCTGGTGCTGGCCGATACCGTGGCGCGCACCGTCGTCGCTCCGCAGCAACTGCCGGTCGGCGTGCTGACGGCGCTGATCGGCGTGCCGCTGTTCCTTTTCCTGCTTTCAAGGCAGCCGCGATGAGCCCGCTGCTGGAAGCCCGCGCCCTGGCGGTGGAAATCGGCGGCCGCCGCGTTGTCGAACAGCTCGATCTGACCCTGGCGCCCGGCGAGCGGCTGGCTATTCTCGGCCGCAACGGCGCTGGCAAGTCGACGCTCTTGCTGACCCTGGCCGGTCTGCGCCCGCCGGCTGCCGGCGCGGTGCTGCTCGGCGGCGTCGACGGCGCGGCGCTGCCGGCCCGCGAGGCGGCGTTGCGCCGGGCCTGGCTCGGCCAGTTCCAGAACGACCCCTTCGGCTCGACGGTGCTGGAAACCGTCCTCACCGGCCGCCATCCGCATCTCGGTCGCTGGGCCTGGGAATCCTCCGGCGATGCCGAGTTGGCGCGGGCGGCGCTGGCTGCGGTCGGCCTGCACGGCATGGAGGAGCGGCAGATCCACACCCTCTCGGGCGGCGAGCGCCAGCGCCTGGGTATCGCCACGCTGCTGACCCAGGCGCCGCCCTTGTATCTGCTCGACGAACCCTTGTCGCACCTTGACCTCAATCACCAGATGGCGGCGCTCGAATTGTTCGCCGCCATGGCCCGCGAGCAGGGCGTCGGCGTTGTCATGGTGCTGCACGATCCGGCCCTGGCCCATCGTTTCTGCGACCGGGCGCTGCTGCTCTACGGCGATGGCCGCTGCGAAAGCGGCGCGGTCGACGCCATCCTGACGGCGGCGACCCTGAGCCGGCTTTACGGCTATGGCCTGCGGCAATTCGAGGATGGCGGCCGGCGCTGCTTCATCCCGGAATAAGGGAGGATGGCGCTTGGCTGGGCAGAGAACTCTCCGGTTTTATCGAAGCCGCTTGCAGAAATGCAATGTTTTTTTGGAATGCCGCGACTGGGTACAATACGCGCGCAACTTTGTCTGAAGGAGACGACATGAACAGATTTCTCGCCCTGGCAGCCGCCGTGGTCCTCGGTTTCACCCTGAACATCAGCGATGCCGAAGCCCGGCGTTTCGGCGGCGGCGCTTCGAGCGGCATGAAACGTTCGGTGACGCCGCCGCAGCGCAATGTCGAGGCGCCGCGCCAGCAGCAGGCGCCCGCCGCCGCGCCGCAAGCCCAGCCGAAGCGTTCGTGGATGGGGCCGGTCGCCGGTCTCGCCGCCGGCCTCGGCCTCGCCGCCCTGGCCTCGCACCTTGGCTTTGGCGAAGGATTCGCCAATTTCCTGACCATCGCCCTGCTGGTCATGCTCGCCATCGTCGCCTTCCGCTTCTTCACGCGCCGGCAGGCCGCGCCCCAGAGCCACGCCATGCAGTACGCCGGAGCGGGCGCTCACCTCGGCAGCCAGCCGGTCCGCGCGGAATTTTCTCCGGCCGGCGGCGGCGCGGCGGCTGACGCGGCGCGCGGCAACATTCCGGCCGATTTCGACGGCGAAGGCTTTGCCCGCAATGCCAAGCTCAATTTCATCCGCTTGCAGGCCGCCAACGATGCCGGCAATCTCGACGACATCCGCGAATTCACCTCACCGGAAATGTTCGCCGAAATCAGTCTGGCCATCGCCGAGCGTCAGGGCGCCCAACAGGAAACCGACGTCGTGCGCGTCGACGCGCAGGTCATCGACGTCGCCGAGGAAGGGAGCCGCTACATCGTCAGCGTCCATTTCAGCGGCCAGATCCGCGAGGAGCGCGGCGGCCCGGTCGAGGACTTCGCGGAAATCTGGCACATGACCAAGCCGACCGACGGCAGCCGCGGCTGGGTTATCGCCGGCATCCAGCAGGTGCAGTAAGCCGCTAGCCCAAAAAAACCGGCGGTTTGCCCCGCCGGTTTTTTTACGCCGCAATCCCGGCTCAAATCCGGTAAGGCGTCGGGTCGGTCAGGCCGGCGGCGGCGAAGCCTTCGGCGCGCAGGCGGCAGGCGTCGCAGATGCCGCAGGCGCGGCCCTGTTCATCCGCCTGATAGCAGGAGACGGTGAGGCTGTAATCGACGCCGAGGGCGTTGCCGGCGCGGATGATGGCGGCCTTGGAGAGATGGATGAGCGGCGCGTGGATGGACAGCTTGCAGCCTTCGACGCCGGCCTTGGTGGCGAGGTTGGCCAGGCGCTCGAAGGCGGCGATGAATTCCGGGCGGCAATCGGGATAGCCGGAATAATCGACGGCATTGACGCCGACGAAAATGTCGCGGCTGCCGAGCACTTCGGCCCAGGCCAGGGCGAGCGAGAGCATGATGGTGTTGCGCGCCGGCACGTAGGTGACGGGAATGCCGGGCTGAATGCCGCCGGTGGGTATGGCGATGGCGGGATCGGTCAGGGCCGAGCCGCCGAACTGGGCCAGCCCGAAATCGACCACCCGATGCCCGGCGGCGCCGAGCGCCTTGACGACGCGCGCGGCGGCCTGCAATTCGGCATTGTGCCGCTGGCCGTAGTCGAAGGACAGGCAATGGCAGGCAAAGCCCTGGCTGTTGGCGATGGCGAGGCAGGTGGCGGAATCGAGTCCGCCGGAGAGAAGGACGACGGCCGGCGGCTTCATTTTCCCTTGGCGTTGCCCCACAGCATTTTATGCAATTGCAATTGGAAGCGGACGTTCAGCCCATCGGCGAGTATCCACTCGGCCAGCGCCGCCGGGTCGAGCAAGCCCTGGGCCGGCGACAGCAGCACCGGACACAGGGCGTCGAGCTGGCGCTCGGCCAGCGTCGCCCGCGCCCACTCGTAATCGGCGCGCGAGGCGAGGACGATTTTGATTTCGTCGCGGGCGTTGAGGCAGGCGAGATTTTCCCAGCGATTGCGGGCGCATTCGCCGGAATCTGGCGCTTTCAGATCCATGATGCGCGACACCCGGGAATCGACGCCAGCGATGTCGAGGGCGCCGGAAGTTTCCAGCGATACCTCGTAGCCGACGTCGCACAGCGCCGTCAGCAGCGCCGGGCAGTCTTTTTGCGCCAGCGGCTCGCCGCCGGTGACGCAGATCTGGCGCGCCGGGTAGCGGGCGACCGCCACCAGCACGGCGGCGATATCGGCGGCTTCGCCGCCGCTGAAGCTGTAAGGCGTGTCGCACCAGGCGCAGCGCAACGGGCAGCCGGCGAGGCGGACGAACACGGTCGGCAGGCCGGCGCGCGAGGCTTCGCCTTGCAGGGAGAAGAAAATTTCCGTCAGACGCAAGGACACGGGATTACTTTTCTGGAGAATTTTGATTTATGCGCGGATGCTCCCCTCCCCCCTCGCGGGGGAGGGGTCGGGGGAGAGGGGGAGGTAGTAAGGGAGATGGCGCTGGTTCGCCCATCGCGCTTGCACACGCCACGCATCCTCTGTAATGACAGACTTGAAACCCGCCTCAACCTCCCCCTCTCCCCGGCCCTCCCCCGCGAGGGGGGAGGGAGAGCACAGGCAACCCGTCTTGTCACCACACTTCGCTTCACTGGATCGGTTCTTGAATAGGGTGCCTCGGAGGAGCGGGAGAGGACGATGCTTCGTGTCTGTATTTGAAACAAAATTACGCTGCTTTCCTCGCCGGAAGCCCGGTTATTTCTTCAAGCGTTGTTGCGCCAGCTCGGCGGCCGGGGTGCCGGGGAAAGCCTGGATCACCGTTTCCAGCGAGCGTTTGGCGCCGGTGGCATTGCCCAGTTCCTTCTGGCAGGTGGCGATGGCCAGCCAGGCGTCGGCGGCCTTGGGGCTGTCGGCGTACTTGGTGGTGACTATGCTTTGCGCTTCGATGGCCTTGGTGCAGTTGCGCTGGGCGTACCAGGCATTGCCGAGCCAGTACTGGGCGTTGGGGGCGAGGCTGCTGGCCGGGTGGCGCTGGACGAAAGCGGCGAAAGCCGCCGCCGCTTCCTTGTAGCGCCCGGCCTTGAAATTGCCGAGAGCGGCCTCGTATTCCTGCTCCTCGGCGGCGGCGTTGGCGGCGGGCGCGGCCTCGGCGCCCGGCGCGGCATGCGTTTCGATTGAGCGCAGGCGGCTGTCGAGGTCGAGATAGAAATCCTGCTGCCGCTTCTTGGCCGTTTCCAGTTCGTAGCCCAGGGTTTCGATCTGGCCGTGCAGGCGGGCGATTTCGTCGGCCTGGCGCTGGATCAGGGTTTGCAGTTCAAGTTGCGCCCGCGCCTGCTGCTCGGCCCGCGCCTCGGTCTTGATGCGCAGGTCGGCAATCTGGCGCCGCGCCTCGTCGTCGTCGAACATGCCGGCCCCGGCGTGACTCGCGCCGAGGACGGCAAGCAGCGGCAAAACGGTGCGGAGGCGGCGCATGGGTCAGAACTCGCCGCGCAGGTCGGCGCCGCGGTAGAGGATGTCGGCGCGGCGGTTCTCGGCCCAGGCTTCTTCGCCGGAGCCGGTATTGCGCGGCTTTTCCTTGCCGAGGCTGACCGATTCAAGCTGATCTTCGCGGGCGCCAAGGAGGAGTAGCGAACGCTTGACGGCATCGGCGCGCTTCTGGCCGAGCGCCAGATTGTATTCGCGGCTGCCGCGCTCGTCGGTGTTGCCCTGGATGAGCACCTTGAAGCCGCGGTTGTCGACCAGGAACTTGGCGTGAGCGGCGACCAGACTTTGGTATTCGCCCTTGATCTCGTAGCGGTCGAGGTCGAAATAGATGCTGCGCTGCGACAGGGTGCTCGCCGGATCGGTCAGCGCGCGCGGCAGGCCGCTGGCGTCGAGGTCGCCGGCGGCTACCGGCGTCACGGCCGTGCTGCCGCCGCGCGTTTCGACCGGCGCGCCGGTGCCGTCCTCCGGCAGCGGCGTGGTGCTGCAAGCGAGGACGAAGAGGGACAACAGGGCGGGAAGAAGCAGTTTGTTCATGTTTTCTCCATTGGTTTTTTACTTCAGAAAGGGTCCCCAGGCCGGCTCGCGCACGTCACCGGCGGCGACCGACAGACGCTGCTTGATCCGGCCGTCGCTGGACACGGCGGACAACACGCCGCGCCCGCCGATTTCGGTGGCGATCAGGATCATGCGGCCATTGGGGGCGAAACTGGGCGATTCATCCTTATTGGAATCGGTCAGCACCTGCACCTGGCGGCTGGTTAGATCCATGACCGCGAGTTGGTAGCGGTTGTCGCGGCGGGTGATGAAAGCCAGCGTCTTGCCGTCGACCGAGGGGCGCGGCGAAACGTTGTAATTGCCCTCGAAGCTGATGCGCTGCACAGTGCCGCCGCCCGGCGCCATGCGGTAAATCTGCGGGCTGCCGCCGCGATCGGAAGTGAAAAAAAGACTGCCGTCCGGCGCGAAACGCGGTTCGGTGTCGATGCCGGTCGAGGTGGCGAGGCGCTGTGGCGCGCCGCTGCCGTCGGCATTGACCAGATAGATTTGCGAATTGCCGTCCTTGGAGAGCACCACGGCCAGCTTGCCGCCGTCCGGCGACCAGGCCGGCGCCGAGTTCGAGCCTTTCAGGTTGGCGGCGATGTGGCGGCGGCCGGAAGCCAGGGAATGGACATAGACGATGGGTTTTTTCTTTTCAAAGGAAACGTAGGCCAGTTGGCTGCCATCCGGCGACCACACCGGCGAGATGATCGGCTCGGCGGAAGTCAGCGCGGTGGCGGCGCCCTGGCCGTCGGCGTCGGCGATTTGCAGGAGGTACTGGCCGCGGGATTTGACCACGTAGGCGATGCGGGTGGAAAAAACGCCCTTTTCGCCGGTCAGTTTCTCGTAAATGAAGTCGGCGATGCGATGGCCGGCGGCGCGCAATTGATCGCTGCCGGTGACGTAGGCAGCGCCGCCCAGGGATTCTTCCTTCTGCGTGTCGTAGAGGCGAAAGCGCGCCTCCATCCGACCATCGGCGGCGCGGCGTACGCTGCCGGCGGCGATGGCGTCGGCGCCGCGGCTCTTCCAGTCGGCGTAGGCGATGGGCGAATTCTCGTCGAGATCGGCATCCCGGGCATCGACCAGACTGAACAGGCCGCTGCGCTCCAGGTCGGCGCGCACCGTCGCGGCGATGATGCGGGCGGCGACCTCGTCGCCGGCCAGATTGGGAATGGCGACCGGAATGCGGTTGGCGCCAGCGCCGGTAATCTCGATCGACAGTTGCGCCTGGGCGAGCGTGGCGGCCAGAAGGCCGAAAAACAGGAGAAAGGAGCGGAAAACTCGGAGCATGGGACGGATTCTCTACAAATTTCGCGGAATTTTACTCTTCAAAGGGCCAATATTTGATTTCCAGCTCGCGGTAGAACACCGCCGGGTTATCCGGCTTGGGCAGCGGCGAGGATTTCAGGATCGCCCGCTCGATGGCGGCATCGAGCGCGGCGTTGCCGCTCGAACGTTTCAGACTTACCGCCAGCACTTCGCCGGTCGGCAACTGGGTGACGGCGAACATGGCTTCCGGGTTGCCGGCAATGCCGGGCGGCAGCACGATGTTGCCGCGAATCTTGCCGCGAATCTTGCCGGCATAGCTTATCTGGTCGTTGGCAAGGGCGCGTTGGCTAGCGGTGGCGCGCTGCTCGGCCTCGATTTGGGCGTCCAGCCGAGCCTGAGCCTGGCGCTCCTCGCGCGCCAGTTGTTCCTTGAATGAGATGGGCGGGGGCGGCGGCGGCTTTTTTTCCACCGGCTCCGGCTTTTTCGGCTTGGGCTCTTCCTTGACCACGATATCCGGTTTCTTCGGCGCTTCCGGCTCGACCTTGGGCGGCTCCGGCTTCGGCTTTACTACTGGCGGGGGTGGCGGCGTCACCGCCACCGGCGGCGACCACAATTCCACTTCCAGCGCCTCCGTCTGGCTGCGCTTCCACTGCACGCCGAGAAAAAGCGCGGCGATCAGTGCGCCGTGCACCAGCACGGTCAGCAGCAGCGCGGATTTCTTGCCGGGTTCCGGACGCTTCTCTTCGACCATGAGCCTTTACTTGACCCCTGTTTCCAGGCCGACGCGCGTGAAACCGGCCTTTTTGACCTCGTCGAGCGTCTCGATGACGTTTCTGTAGGGCGTGTCCTTGTCGCCGGCGATCAGGATCGGCAGCTTGTCGCTGGCGTGGGCCTGCAACTCGGCTTTCAGCGCCTTCAATCCGGCCACCGGGCGCTCCTTGCCCTCGGCGTCGAAAAGCGACAGCGCGCCGTCGCGCTGGATCTGCACCTTCAGGTACTTGTCCGGCTTTTGCGGCGCGGTGCCGGTTTGCGGCAAATCCACCGAGCCGGTGGACATCATCGGCGCCGCCACCATGAAGATGACGAGCAGCACCAGCATGACGTCGATGTAGGGCACGACGTTGATCTCGTTTTTCAGGCGGCGCTGGCGCATGGCGATTTACCGCATCTGCCGCTGGAGGATGTTGGAAAATTCCTCCATGAAGGACTCATAGCGCGTCGCCAGCCGGTCGATGTCGTGTGAAAAGCGGTTGTAGGCCAGCACCGCCGGAATCGCCGCGAACAGGCCGATGGCGGTGGCGACCAGAGCCTCGGCGATGCCCGGCGCGACGGTCGCCAGGGTCGCCTGACCGACATTGGCCAGCCCGCGAAAGGCGTGCATGATGCCCCAGACGGTGCCGAACAGGCCGACGTAGGGCGACACCGAGCCGACCGAGGCGAGAAAGGCGAGATGCGCTTCCAGAGTATCCATCTCGCGCTGGAAAGTGGCGCGCATGGCGCGGCGCGAGCCGTCGATGACATCCTTGGCGTCGAGATTCTTCTGGCCGCGCAGTTTGGTGAATTCGCGAAAACCGGCGGCGAAGATGCGCTCCATCGAGCCGCTGTTGTGGCGGGCGGCGGTGGCGCCCTGGAACAGGGTATTGAGATCGCCGCCGGACCAGAAATCGCGCTCGAAGCCCTCGGTCTTGGCGCGCGCCTGACGCACGGCGAACCACTTCATGAAAATGTAATACCAGGACATGAGCGAGACGACGGCCAGCAGCACCATCACGGCCTGGACGACGGCGCTGGCCTCGAGAATCAGATGGAGGATGGAAAGATCCTGGGTGACATTCATTTAAGCATTTCCAACTGGCGATACAGGTCATCGGGAATCGGCGCCGGACGCATCGTGGTCATATTGACGCAGGCGATTTCGACGCTGCCAACGACCAGTTCCTCGTCGCCACGGCGCACCTGCTGGCGAAAAACGATGCGCACCGGGGTCAATTTCTCCACTTCGAGGCCGACCGTCAGGCAGTCGTCGAGACGGGCCGGCCGCCGGTATTCGCAACTCGCCTTGCGGGCGACGAAACCGATGCCGGCCTCGACGGCCAGCGCCGACTGATCGTAACCGATCTGGCGCATCCACTCGGTACGGCAACGTTCGAAAAAGCGCAGGTAATTGGCGTAGTAGACGACGCCGCCGGCATCGGTGTCCTCGTAATAGACACGGACGGGGAGGGTAAAGGCAGTGGGATTGGGGCTGGGCGCGGATCGCATCGCGGGATTTTACCGTGCGCCGGGCGCGGAATTGTAACGACGTGTTTTCGGGCCGCCGGCCCGGCCGGCCGGCGCGCTTCTTGCCGCCGTCGGATGGTTTGGGGCGCGATTACCAGCAAGAAGACGTGACATTGCAGCGCATTTTGTCCGGACGCGCGTCGCCAGCGTTTGATACCGGATCGCGTAAAGGCTGCGGAATGTCCCATGCCACGAGTTTGTTGGGCTTGGCGCTGCCGTAGGTGAATGTATAGGCCCACAAGCGGCTCCCATCCCAGGAAAAAGCGACATCCAGAAATTTGTAATCTTCCGGGGCATTGAGTCGCGCCACCGGCGTGCCGCTTTGCATATCGAACACGGTCAGCGAGTCTTTATCGCTGACGGCAAACAACCGGCCATTGGCCGTGCGGGCCGCGGTGGACATGCTGCCGCCAAAGTACAGATCGTAGCGGGGCAGACCGCTGGCCAGATCGGCCACGCGCAAGACCGGGCGAGAATGCCCATCCGGGGGGCGTGAGGCCATGGCCATGACCCAACCCGCCGCGCGGCTGCCAAAAAACAACTGACTGACCGTGGCGGGCGCGAAATCCACCACCTTTCCCGTTTCGGGCGACACGGCATAGAGCGCGGCATCCGCCGCCCACAACAGACCATCGCCCAGGCGGATGCGGTTGGAAGGGTATTGCTTGCCGTAGTTGTATCCCAGGGCCTCGATGGCTTCCCGCCGCAAGTGGGCGTCCGATTCAATGGTCCGAATACGGGTGTTTCCGGGTTTGAGCAAGAAAATATTGCCGGTGTAAGCATGTATGGCCACGCCGCCGTCGGCGGTTATGGTCCAGTTGTTATCCAGATCGTCGATGCCCGCTCGGTGATTGATGCCCGTCTTTTGATCCCAGGCCGAGGCCAGGGAATAGCGTCGCATTCCCCTTGCCGGCGACCACGATGCAAACTGATCGCTGCCATCGTCGGCGTGGGTACGCCCCCAAACGACACCCAGCCGGTCCACCTGGATGCCAGCTTTGGTATCCTCACCGGCGACGCCGTGGCCCGCGCCGAATCGCGCGCGCACCGCCTCGCGCCGGATCTGGCCTTGTTCCAGTGTGTAGCGATGGGAAACACGCCCGGCAACGAACACACTGCCATCGGGCAGGGTCAATAGGCGAAAGGCTTCGTCGGCACTGAGTCCCGCGCGTAATTCCTTCTCATCGGCAGGCAGATCGAACGCAAGCAGGGCTTGCGGTTCAGCCTGCGTGCCATCGCGCAACTCGGGAAGGTCTTCGCCGCCGTCTTCACGGAGCGCGTCCCGCAGGGCGTTCGCGTTTTTTTCGTCCACTGCCGGGAATGTGGCGGTCAACTTGGCGAGGGCCGTGGCGATGGCGCTATCCAGATGATAGGAATCTTCGTATATACGCCTGATATGCGGATCGAGATGCACGTAACGGCCGCGACGAGAAAACAGGTGGAACTCGCGTCCGACCAGGCTGCTTTTGCTGCCGGTGACCCGCAGCAGGGTCATCGGTCCGCGCCGCAATATGGGCATCAGGTCCATGACCAGCAAATCATCGCTGTACTTCCCGTGATAGCGGAAATAGCGCCAACGCCGGATGTGTTCGGCGGCGAAGGCTTGCCGTTCGAGTTCATAAATGTCGTTACCGACATGGCGCTGATTGCGCGTGGTCTCGAAAAAACGCTCGATTTCGGCGGGGGTGATGACGCCAGCAGCGACGGCCGCGCGCACTTGCGGCGTGGCAAGACCTGCCTGTTGCTCGGCCGCCAGCTTGGCCAGCAGCGCGGCGCGAATGTCCGGCCGGTTCGCGACCGCCGCTTTGATCCAGCCATAGCGCATCTGCTCGTAAGGCATCTTCGCCAATGTCGTGCCGACATCTTCCCACTCTCCTTCCGTGCTGCTTTTGCCGGATGGAATCGAATCCAGTAGCGCATCGCGTACCGTGGCCGCATCGGCGGCAAGAAAGTAGTAATCGACGACTTCGCCGTTTGCCGTGATGAGGCGCGTCGCCTGGGCAAGGGGCGCCGACCATGCAGGGGCGGCGGCGAGGAACTGGCACAAAGCAGCGGCGAGCAGCGCCAGGAATGTGCGCGTGGCGCGTAAGCCCGGCGTGGCTGATGATGGATAAGAAGAAGCCCGCATGGCTTGCCGGCGACGGATCATCCGCCCAGCCGCAAGACGCACGGGGCTGCCGCAAGTCATGTTTTGCCCATGCCCGGAATTATGGCGCATCCTCGGCCAGCAAATCCCGGATCACCGCGCCAGCCGGCTCGGCGAGGCCAAGGTGGCGGTAGATGGCGGGCGTGGCGATGCGGCCGCGCAAGGTGCGTTGCAGGTAGCCTTGCTGGATGAGGTAGGGTTCGAGCACGTCCTCGATGGTGTCGCGGGCTTCGCCGATGGCCGCCGCCAGATTGTCGACGCCAACCGGACCGCCGCCGAATTTGTCGATTACCGCCGAGAGCAGCTTGCGGTCCATGATGTCGAGGCCGGCGGCGTCGACGTCGAGCATGGCCAGCGCCTTGTCGGCCACCGCCCGGCTGATGGCGCCGTCGGCTTTGACTTCGGCGTAGTCGCGCACGCGCCGCAGGAGGCGGTTGGCGATGCGCGGCGTGCCGCGCGAGCGGCGGGCGATTTCCAGCGCCCCGTCCGGGTCGATGGGCGCGTTGAGCAGGCCCGCCGAGCGGCCGACGATGCTTTGCAATTCTTCCGGCGTGTAAAACTCAAGGCGGGCGACGATGCCGAAGCGGTCGCGCAGCGGATTGGTCAGCATGCCGGCCCGGGTCGTCGCGCCGACCAGGGTGAAGGGCGGCAGGTCGAGCTTGACCGAGCGGGCGGCCGGGCCTTCGCCGATCATGATGTCGATCTGGAAATCTTCCAGCGCCGGGTAGAGGATTTCCTCGACCACCGGACTCAAGCGGTGGATTTCGTCGATGAACAGCACATCATGCGGTTCGAGGTTGGTCAGGATGGCCGCCAGATCACCGGCGCGTTCGAGTACCGGGCCGGAGGTCTGGCGCAGGCCGACGCCCATTTCGGCGGCGACGATGTGCGCCAGCGTGGTCTTGCCCAGACCCGGCGGGCCGAACAGCAAGACGTGGTCGAGCGCCTCGCCGCGCCGCCGGGCCGCCTGGATGAAGATTTCCAGTTGTTCGCGGATTTTTTGCTGGCCGGTGTAGTCGGCCAGGCGCTTCGGGCGCAGCGCCCGTTCCAGCGCCTCTTCTTGCGCCGACTTGCTCTGCGCGGCGAGCAGGCGGTCGGGACCGGGGCCGGGAGCAAGGTCGTCGGTTTCGATCATGCGGCGGGTTCCTGGCTTATCCAGCGGGTGAACAGCATCTGCCCAAGGGCCAGCAACGCCGGGCCGAGGAAAATACCAATGAAGCCGAACACCAGCACGCCGCCAAAGACGCCGAGCGCCACCAGCAGGATGGACAGGCCGGCGCCGCGCGCCATGAGGATGGGTTTGATGAAATTGTCGATGCTGCTGATGACGAAGAAGCCGTACAGCGCCATGAAAATCGCCCAAGCGGTCTGTCCCTCGCCGTATAGCCAGATGGCGGCGCCGCCCCAGATCAGCGGCGGGCCGAGGGCCGGCATCATCGAAAGGAAGAAGGTGGCGAAGCCAAGCACCATCGCCCCCGGCACGCCGGCGATGAGAAAGCCGATGATTGCCACCGTCCCCTGAGCGGCGGCGGTGCCGACGAGGCCGACCATGACGCCGAGTACGGTGTCGCGCGCCCTGACCAGCATGCCGGCGCCCAGTTCGCCGCCCAGTTTGTCGGCGGCGACGCTCAGCGCCTGGTTGAGTTCCTTGCCGTCGCGGAACAGGAAATAGGCGACGAACAGCGCCAGCGCCATCTGCAACAGGCCATTGGCGGCGATGCCGGCGGTGGCGACGAGCAGGCCACGGGTCGGCGCGATCAATTGCTTGAGGGCGGCGTTGAGCGACTCGCGGTCGCTGGCCAATTGCTGCCAGGCATGATCGATCTCGCCGCCGACCAGCGGCAGGTTGACCAGCCAGGTCGGCGGGTGGATGGGCAGGCCGCTCTCGATATGCGGCTTGATGAACTCGATCAGGCTGTCGGTGCCGCTGGCCAGCGCGCTGGCAAGAAACAGCGTCGGCAGCAGCAGGATCAGGGTCAGCGCCAGCACCACCAGCGAGGCGCCGAGCGCGCGGCGTCCGCCCAGGCGCGGCAGCAGCCGGTTGCTGTAGATGTCCCAGGCGCATACCCAGATGACGAGGGCGAAGAGAATGGCGCCGATAAAGGGCAGCAACACTGTGACGCAGCCGACGATGAGCAGCGCTACCAGCGCGATTTGCGCCAGCCGTTTGGGGTCGAGTTGGGCGAGCATCAGACTTTGGACAGGAGTTTGAGCGCCTGGCGGATGCCGTCGGCGGTGGCGACGTCGGCCGGCAACTGGCGCAGCGCCGCGTTGGCCTCCTTGTCGTTGTAGCCGAGGGCGAGCAGGGCGTTGAGAATATCGTCGCGGGCATCGCCGCCCGCAACGCCGGGAGCCGGCCCGCCGGCCTCGGCCAGCTTGCCCTTCAATTCGAGCAGCAGGCGCTCGGCGGTTTTCTTGCCGATGCCGGGGATTTTCATCAGGCGGCCGATTTCCTGGCGGGCGACGGCCGCCGCCAGATCGCCGACCGACAGGCCGGAGAGCACCGACAGCGCGGTGCGCGCGCCGATGCCGGCAATTTTCAGCAACTGGCGGAAGGCAAAGCGTTCGGCCTCGTCGAGAAAACCGTAAAGAAAATGGCCGTCCTCGCGCACCGCGAAATGGGTCAGCAGCGTCGTCCGCTCGCCGATGCCCGGCAGATTGTAGAAAGTGCTCATCGGCACATCCAGTTCATAACCGACGCCGCCGACATCGAGCAGGATGCGCGGCGGGTTCTTTTCGGCGATCAGGCCGCTCAATCTTCCAATCATGGGTGCGGGGGAGGTGGCAGGTTCAAACGACCCATCATCCTATCAGCCGGCCAGCGCGAACGCGATACCCGGCCGTCGCCAGCGCCCCCAGCCCCTGCCCGCCATGCGCGTGGCAGATGGCGCAGGCCAGCGCGTCGGCGGCATCGGCGCTGGGCGCGCCGGCCAGATTGAGCAAGCGCGCGACCATCGCCTGCACCTGCTCCTTGGCCGCCTTGCCATGGCCGACCACCGCTTGCTTGACCTGCAAGGCCGTGTACTCGGCCACCGGCAAGCCGCCATGCACCAGCGCGCTGATCGCCGCCCCGCGCGCCTGACCGAGCAGCAGCGTCGATTGCGGATTGACATTGACGAACACCTTCTCCACCGCCGCCTGCGCCGGCTGGTAGGTGGCGATCACCTCGCCGATGCCGGTGAACAACGTGGCGATCCGCTCCGGCAGCCCTTGCCGCTCGTTCGACTTGATGCAGCCGCTGGCGACATAGCGCAACTGGTTGCCGTGTTTCTCGATGACGCCGAAACCCGTCACGCGCAAGCCGGGGTCGATGCCGAGAATGCGGGTGGCGGTCATTTATTGGGGCTTGCCGTCTCGCAAAACCCAGCATGGCAAGCAAGCGGCGTTGCTGGGATTACGCTACGCTTCATCCCAGCCTACGGCCCTGATTCAAGGCCGCTTGTTGCCGGTCAGCTTTTCGTACTTGGCCCACAGGGCATCTTCGCTTTCAGCGTTGTTGGGGTCCTTGGGGATGCAATCCACCGGGCAGACCTGGACGCACTGCGGCTCGTCGTAATGGCCGACGCATTCGGTGCACTTGTCGGCGTTGATCTCGTAGATTTCGTCTCCCTGGACGATGGCCTCGTTCGGGCATTCCGGCTCGCACACGTCGCAGTTGATACATTCGTCGGTAATCATCAGGGCCATAGCTATTCCTCTTTCTTGGTTAAACAGGGGTATGCGCCCGCAGGCGCTTTTCTACACAGGGGTGCACAAACTTGCTGATATTGCCGCCCAGACGGGCGATTTCGCGGACCATGGTGGCGGAGACGAACATGTATTGTTCGCCCGGCGTGAGAAACACCGTTTCAATCTCCGGGTAGAGGCTGCGGTTCATGCCGGCCATCTGGAATTCGTAGTCGAAATCGGAGACCGCGCGCAGGCCGCGGACGATGACCTTGGCGCCCTGGGCATGGACGAAGTCCATGAGCAGGGTATTGAAGCCGCGGATTTCGACATTGGGCATGCCGCCGAGGATTTCGCTCGCCATCCCGACCCGCTCGGCGAGCGAGAAGCGCGGCTGCTTGGCCGGGCTTTCGGCGATAGCGAGGATCAGCTTGTCGAACAGGCTGGCGGCGCGCCGGACGAGATCCTCGTGCCCGCGGGTGATGGGGTCGAAGGTGCCGGGGTAGATCGCTACGCGATGATCGAGTTTGCTCAAGCTGGTCGCCGCAACAAGTGAAAATGAACTTCTCCCGCCTTGCCCCGGCGGACGGTCCGCCAGTCGCCGAGCGATGCGATTTCGTGTTCGGCCTCGACGTAAATCGCCGCGTCCGCGTTCAGCAGCGCCGGCAAGACGCTCTCCAGGCGGCCGATCCAGCCGGATTGATAGGGCGGATCGAGGAACACGAGGTCGAATTTCGCTTGGCTCGAAGCGGCATATTCTAGCGCATCCCCGGCAATGATCTCCACTGTCGGCGGCTTTTGCAGCAGGGCGTGGTTTTCCCGCAGCGCCGCCAGGACGCGCGGCGCTTTTTCCACCATCACCACCCGCGCCGCGCCGCGCGAGGCGGCTTCGAAGCCGAGCGCGCCGCTGCCGGCGAAGAGGTCGAGACAGTGCTGGCCGTCCAGTGTCTGGCCGAGCCAGTTGAACAGCGTTTCGCGCACGCGATCCGGCGTCGGACGCAGCGCTTCGCTATCGGGAAATTTCAGGAGACGGCGGCGGAAACTGCCGCCGATGATGCGGACGGTGTTCAACGGGAATTAGTGCGGCATTGATTCAAAAACTGGATTGCTTCGCGGCGCTCGCAATGACGGCTGTTTTGGTCAGTGCGAGGAGCGCAGCGACGAAGCAATCCAGAAATGGCGTCATCACTTCAATCGGCGGCGACGGTCACGGTGCGCAGCGCCGCCGGTTGCACGTGGCGGGCGAAGGCGGCCTTGACCTCGGCGGCGGTGACGGCGGCGACCCGTTCCTGGTAGCGGTCGAGATAATCGAGCGGCAGGCCGTAGAAGCCGATGACGGCGACGTTGTCGAGAATCTTGCGGTTGCTGTCCAGACGCAGCGGGAAGCTGCCGGTCAGGTTGGCCTTGGCGGCGGCCAGTTCTTCTTCGCTCGGGCCTTCGGCGAGGAAGCGGGCGAGCACTTCGCGGCTTAGCGCGATGGCTTCCCTGGCCTGGCTGCGCTTGGTTTGCAGGCCGATCTGGAAGGGGCCGGTCTGTTTGAGCGGGGAAAAATAGCTGTACACGCTGTAGGCGAAGCCGCGCTTGTCGCGCACTTCCTTCATCAGGCGGGAGACGAAGCCGCCGCCGCCGAGCGTGTAGTTGCCGACCAGAAGCGGGAAGAAATCGGGATGGCCGCGTTCGATGGCCGGCAGGCCGATGAGGATGTGCGCCTGCGTCGCCGGATGGGCGATGGCCGTGACGCCGCCGCTGCCGACCGCCGGTGGTGGCGGCAGGGGCTGCGGCGCGCCGGGCGGCAGCCTGGCGGAAATTTGCTCGGCGATTTGTTCGGCTTCCGCCCGCGACAGGTCGCCGATCAGGGTGATGCTGGCGTTGGCGGCGGTGTAGTAACGGGCGTGGAAGGCGGTGAGGTCGTCGCGGCCGAGGGCGGCGATGGATTCCGGCGTCGCCTGGCGGCCATAGGGATGCTCCGGGTAGAGGGCGGCCCAGAAAGCCTTGCCGGCGATGCTGTGGGGCCGGGTCATGGCCTCCTTGAGAGCGGCGCTGGTGCGCTCCTTTTCGCGTTCGAGAATGCTCGCTTCGAAGCGCGGTTGAGCGAGCGCGGCGCGCAGGATGTCGAGGCCGACGGCGCGTTTTTCCGGCGCGGAGAGCGTGCGCAGGGAGACGCTGGCGCGGTCGGTGTCGGCGCCGCCGCCCAGGTGGGCGCCGACGTCGGCCAGTTCCTCGGCGATGGCCGTTTCGTCGCGGGAAGCGGCGCCGAGGTCGAGCAGGGCGCGGGTCAGGGCGGCGAGGCCGGATTTGCCGGCCGGGTCGAACATCGAGCCGGCGGCGAAATCGACCTGCACGTCGAGCATCGGCAGGCCGCGGCTGGCGACGAACTGGACGCGGGCGCCAGCGGCGGTGTGCCAGTGCTCGATGACGACGCCGGCGGTGGCCGGCAGGGCGGCGAGAAGGGCGAGGACAGAGAAAAACAGGCGGATCATGGCGCGCTTCATCAATGACGGGTTGGAATGGCCGGACGGCGCGGCTTGCCGTCCAGGGGTTGCGGGTCGAGCACGCCGACGGTCAGGGCGTCGTCGGCGAAATACTTGCCGGCCACCGCCTGCACATCGGCGGCGCTGACCGCCTGCAATTTTTCCAGCATGCGGCCAAGCTGGCGGTAGGGCAGGCCGGCCGATTCGATCTGGCCGATTTCCATGGCCTGGCCGAACATCGAATCAAGCTTGTACACCTCGCTGGCCAGGAGTTGCGCCTTGGCCCTTTTCAGTTCGGCGGCGCTGACGCCGTCCCGGCGCACACGCTCGATCTCACCGCGCAACGCCGCTTCGAGATCGGCCACCGTCTTGCCGGCGGCGGGCGTGCCGTGCAGGTAGAGCATGCCCGGGCCGCGGGCGGTGTTGTCGTATTCGATGCCGGCGGCCAGCGCCACCTTTTCCTCGCGTACCAGCTTTTTGTTGAAGCGGGCGGCGTCGTGGCCGTCGAGAATGGCGGCCAGCATTTGCAGGGCGTAGGGGTCGCTGTCCTTTTCGATGTCGCGCAGCACCGGCGCCTTGTACGCCATGATGAGTGTCGGCAGTTCGGCGGGGGCCTTGACCGTGATGCGGCGCGGCCCTTCCTGACGCGGCTCGACCTGTTGCTTGCGCGGCGGTAGCGGGCGGGCGGCGAGCGGGCCGTAATGCGTTTTCGCCAGCGCGAACACTTCCTGATGGTCGACATCGCCGGAAATGACCACATAGGCGTTGTTCGGCACATACCAGGTGTCGTACCAGGCCTTGGCATCGGCGGCGCTCATGTTTTCGAGATCGTTCATCCAGCCGATGATGGGCCGCCGGTAGGGATGGGTCTGCAAGGCGACGGCATTCATCTGCTCGAACAGCTTGGCCTCCGGGTTGTCGTCGGTGCGCATGCGGCGCTCTTCCATGACGACCTTGATTTCCTGCGCGAATTCCTTGGCGTCGACGGTCAGATGGCGCATGCGGTCGGCTTCGAGGTGCATCATTTCTCCCAGCTTTTCTTTCGGGATCTGCTGGAAATAGGCCGTGTAATCGCGGCTGGTGAAGGCGTTGTCGCGCCCGCCGGCCGCCGCCACGCGCTGGTTGAACTCGCCCGGGCCGACCGTCGGCGTGCCCTTGAACATCATGTGTTCGAGGACATGGGCGACGCCCGAAGCGCCGTCGACCTCGTCCATGCTGCCGATCCGGTACCAGACCATGTGCACCGCCGTCGGCGCCCGGCGGTCTTCCTTGACGATGATGCGCAGCCCGTTGTCGAGCGTGGTCTCAAAGGGATTGGCCAGAGCCGCGCCGATGAGCCAGGGGCAGAGCAGGGCGGTGAGAAGTCGAGGTCGCATGCGCATGGGAGGTGGGGGGCTTTCTGCTAGAATCCGGGGCTGGTTTTACGATCCGACCGGCATCTTAGCGGCTTGCCGCCGGCCTGTCAGCTTCCCCCGAGATACCCGCTTCCATGTTCAGTTTCCTGAAAAAATCCGCGCCGGACGCCCAGGCCGAAACCGCCGCCCCATCGTGGCGCGAGCGCCTGTTCCAGGGGCTGGCCCGCACCCGCGCCCAGTGGGGCGGCAAACTCAAATCCATTTTCGCCCGCGGCAAGGTCGACGACGAACTTCTCGAAGAATTGGAAAGCCTGCTGCTGACTTCCGATGTCGGCATCGAGGCGACTACTTACCTGCTCGACGAATTGAAGAATGCGGCCAAGCGCGACAAGCTGGATACGCCGCAGGCCATCCAGCAAGCCCTGGCCGAGGCGCTGCTGGCCATTCTGCAACCCCTTGAACAGCCGCTCGAAGTGGGCGCTCACCAGCCCTGCGTAATCATGCTTGCCGGCGTCAATGGCGCCGGCAAGACGACCTCCATCGGCAAGCTGGCCCGCTATTTCCAGAGCCAGGGCAAGAGCGTGCTGCTGGCTGCCGGCGACACTTTTCGCGCCGCCGCCCGCGAGCAGTTGCAGACCTGGGGCGAGCGCAATGGCGTGACGGTCATCGCCCAGGAATCGGGCGATCCGGCGGCGGTGATCTTCGATGCCATCGCGGCGGCGAAGGCGCGCGGCATCGACATCGTGCTGGCCGATACCGCCGGCCGTCTGCCGACCCAGTTGCATCTGATGGAGGAAATCGCAAAAGTTCGCCGGGTAATCCGGAAAATCGTGCCGGACGGCCCGCACGAAACCCTCCTGGTACTCGACGCCAACATCGGCCAGAACGCCCTGCAACAGGTCAAAGCCTTCGACAAGGCGATTCACGTCAGCGGCCTTGTCGTCACCAAGCTCGACGGCACCGCCAAGGGCGGCGTCGTCGCCGCTATCGCCCGCCAGTGTCCGAAGCCGATCCGCTTCATCGGCATCGGCGAGCAAATCGATGACCTGCGTCCCTTCTCGGCCAAGGATTTCGTCGAGGCGCTGTTCGAGTAGCCGTTGCCCATGATCGTCGCCAGCAACCTGACCAAACGCTATCCCGGCGGCTTTGATGCCATCAGCGAGGTCAGTTTCGCCATCGACGCCGGGCAGATGGCGCTCATCACCGGCCATTCCGGCGCCGGCAAGACGACGCTGGTCAAGCTGATCGCCTCCATCGAGCGGCCCACCGCCGGCAGTCTGGTGGTCAATGGGCAGAATCTCCCGGCCCTGCGGCGCAGCGCCATTCCCTATGTGCGCCGGCATTTCGGCCTGGTCTTTCAGGATCAGAAGCTGCTGTTCGACCGCAGCGCCCTCGATAACGTGCTGCTGCCCCTGCAAATCGCCGGCTTGCCGCGCCGCGACGCCATTCGCCGCGCCCAGGCGGCGCTCGACAAGGTCGGCCTGCTGGCGCGCGAAAAGGCCAATCCCATCGCCCTTTCCGGCGGCGAGCAGCAGCGCCTGGCCATCGCCCGCGCCGTGGTCAATCGCCCCACCGTCCTACTTGCCGACGAGCCGGCGGCCAATCTCGATGTCGATTCGGCGCGCGCCATCCTCGACCTGTTCGCCGATTTCCACCGCGTCGGCGTCACCGTCGTCGTCGCCACCCACGACCAGGGCTGGATCGAACGCTGCCAGAACGTATTGCGCCTCGACCACGGGAGGCTCCTGTGAACGCCTGGCTGACCCAGCACCGCGCCGCCCTCGCCTCGGCCTTCCGTCGCCTCTTTGCCGCGCCGATGAGCAGCGCGCTGTCCCTTTTGGTGATTGGCATCGCGCTGACCCTGCCGGCCTTTGGCTATGTGCTGCTCGACAACTTGCGCGAACTGGGCAGCCGCGCTTCCGGCGTCAAGCAGATCAGCGTTTTCATGGAACTCAACGCCAGCCGTCAGGAAACCGGCGAAATCGAAAACCGTCTGCGCCAGGCCGGCGGGCTGGACTGGCGCTTTGTGCCGCGCGAGGACGCCCTGCGCCGCCTGCAACAAACCGAGGGCATGGCCGAAATCGTCGCCAGCCTGCCGAGGAATCCCTTGCCCGACGCCTTCATTGTTGAACCGCGCGACAGCGGCCCGGCGGCGCTCGAAGCCCTGAGCCGGGAACTGGCCGGCTGGCCGAAAGTCGCCCATGTGCAACTCGATTCGGCCTGGGTCAAGCGTTTCGACGCCTTTCTGCGCCTCGGCCGGCTGGCGCTGGCGCTGCTCGCCGGGCTGTTTGCCGCCGGGCTGGTGGCGGTGACCTTCAATACCATCCGCCTGCAAGTCATGGCCCAGGCCGCCGAAATCGAGGTGGCGCGGATGATCGGCGCCACCGATGCTTTCATCCGCCGGCCTTTCTACTACTACGGCGCGTTACAGGGGGCGCTCGGCGGCCTTCTCGCCGCCGCCCTGGTGCTGGCCGGATTGCATCTGCTGGCCGGGCCGGTCGGCGAACTGGCGGCCCTCTACGCCACCGCCTTCACCCTGCATGCCCCGGTGGCCAGCGGCGCGGCCGTGCTCGGCATCGGCGGCGCGCTGCTTGGCTGGCTCGGCGCCCAGTTGTCGGTCAGCCTGTCGCTGCGGCGATTCGATTAGCCCCGCCTACTCGACATCGAACTCGAAGACGATGGGAGTGGCGTTTTCGATGCTGAGGCGGATGATGTAACGCCCCTTGGGGTCGCCTGGCGCGACGGACCACGAGCTGTAGATGGCGCCCTGGATCGGCTCGCTTTCACCCTCGGTCACGGAAACCCGGCGGTCGGACGATAGCGTGTGCTGGCCTTGCGGCGTGTTGCTCCAGACTTCCGGCGGGGCGGGCAGGGTCAATTCTTCGCGCCACTTGACCTTGGTCTGGGCGGTTTTCAGCTTCACCATCCAGCCGTATGCCTGCCCGACCGCCAGCGGAACCGTTCGGGCGGGCGCGAAATCCCACTCTTCGTTTTCCGTCAATTGGAACAGGCCGAAGTCGGCGCTGAGTACTTGCACCTGACTGGCGGAGGGCGCTGCCGGTCTGGTGGCGGCTGCCGGCGTCTGGGCGGGCGCTTGCGTCTGAGTCGGTACTTGCGTCGGCGTTTCGGTCGGAACCTGGGCCGGCGCTTGAGGCGGAACTTCGGCCTCTACCCGGGTCGGCGCTTCGCTTGGGGTTTGGGCTGGTGCATCGGCGACAGTCCGGGGCGGGGCTTCCGGCGGCGCCGGGGCTGGCGCTGGCTGGCCGAGCAGGGCGGGATTGATTCTGAGCGGCCCGGTCTGTTCCAGCCGCTGGGACAACGTGGTTTGACGGCTACTGGCGCAGGCGGCGAGCAGGATGCTGAGCAGAAGCGTTGCGGGCAGGGAAAGGCGCATCATGGTCGGTGGCGGCAAGGGAATGCCGCATGATAGCCGCTTGCCGCTTCGGGGAACAGGGCGAGCCCGGAAAAGCCGGCGCTTCTCTTGCGCTCCGGGCCGGGAGGGGGCCGGGGGGCGGTGCTATAATCGCCCCCCTTTCGTGCCTTTAGCCTGCCCCGGTGATTTTCATCCTCGGCCTCAACCATCATTCCGCGCCGCTCGCCATCCGCGAGCGCGTGGCCTTTGATGCCGGGAAACTGGCGCACGCTCTGGCCGACCTGACGCGCGGCCAGTCGGTCAAGGAAGCGGCGATTCTGTCGACCTGTAACCGGACGGAAATCTACTGCGCCGCCGAGACGCCGGAAGCGCTCATCGACTGGCTGAGCAGCTACCACCAGATCGAGCGCGGGGAACTGGCGCCTTATCTTTACACCCACGAGCAGCCGGCGGCGATTCGCCATGCTTTCCGCGTCGCCAGCGGCCTCGATTCGATGGTCGTCGGCGAGCCGCAGATTCTCGGCCAGATGAAGGAGGCGGTGCGCGCCGCCGAGGAGAGCGGCACTCTCGGCACGCAATTGCACAAGCTGTTCCAGCGTTCCTTTTCGGTGGCCAAGGAGGTGCGCAGCACCACCGCCATCGGCGCCAATATCGTTTCCATGGCTGCCGCCAGCGTCCATCTGGCCGAGCGCATCTTCGCCTCGATCGCGGAGCAGAACATCCTCTTCATCGGCGCCGGCGAGATGATCGAGTCCTGCGCCGCCCATTTCTGCGCCCGCCAGCCGAAGGCCGTGACTATCGCCAATCGCACGCTGGAGCGCGGTCGCAACCTGGCCGAGCGGCACAACGGCACCGTCATCCGCCTCGACAGTCTGGCCGAGCATCTGGCCCGCAACGATATCGTCGTTTCCTGCACCGCCGCGCCGTTGCCGATCATTGGCCTGGGCATGGTCGAGCGGGCGGTCAAGGCGCGCCGCCATCGGCCGATGTTCATGGTCGATCTGGCGGTGCCGCGCGATATCGAGCAGGAGGTCGGCGAGCTCGACGACGTTTTTCTCTATACCGTGGACGATCTTGCCCAGGTCGTCGAAAGCGGTCTCGAATCGCGGCAGGCGGCGGTATTTCAGGCCGAGGACATCATCAATCGCCAGGTTGAGGATTTCCTCGCCTGGCTGGCGGCACGCGACACGGTGCCGGTGATCCGCGCGCTGCGCGATGCCGCCGAGCGCATGCGCCGCAACGAGCTGGAACATGCAACAAAGCTGCTGGCCCGCGGCGAAGCGCCGGAAAAAGTGCTCGAACAGTTGTCGCAGCGGCTGACCAACAAGCTTCTGCACGCCCCGACGCAGACCCTGAGTCGTGCCGAGGGCGGCGATCGCGGCGAACTACAGCTCGCCGCCAGCCGTCTCTTTCACCTGCGCACCGGCGACTGAGGCCGCCTCCACGCGGTTGCGGCCTCCGCGCTTGGCTTGCAGCAGCGCGTCGTCGGCGGCGCCGATCAGGCTTGTCGCCGACGGGTAATCGACCAGGGCGGCGACGCCGCAACTGAAGGTGGCGTAGATCGCGCCCGTGCCGTGGGCGTGCGGCAGCGCAGAGAAATCCTTGCGGATGCGGTCGAGTTGGGCGATGGCGCTGTTCAGGTTGGTGTCGGGCAGGGCAACGATGAATTCCTCGCCGCCGTAGCGGCCGATCAGGTCGCTGTTGCGCAGGCGGCCGCGCAAGAGCCAGGCGAGATTGCGAATGACCTGATCGCCGACCGGGTGGCCATAGGTATCGTTGACGCTCTTGAAATTGTCGATGTCGAGCATGGCGACGGTCAGACGGCCATCCGGCAAGGTATCGGCGACCAGCTTGCCGATGCGCGTCTTGGCCGTCGTGTGGTTGAGCAGCCGGGTCAGGCTGTCGTGCTGGCCGGAATGACGCATTTCGCGGTAGCGGGCGATCTTGGTCTTGACTACCGCCGCCAGTACCACCGGGTTGATCGGCTTGGTCAGGAACTGGTCGCCGCCCAGACGTAAAGCCTCGACCTGCTGCACGACATCGCTTTCGCTCGACAGGTAGATGATCGGCAGGGCCTGGTATTCGCACATCTGGCGCAGCGCCGCGGTGGCTTCGACGCCGCTGCAGAAGGGCATGTGCATGTCCATCAGAATGGCATCGGGGCGGTAGCTGGCCGCCGCTTCGATCAGGCGGCGCGGGTCGGCCACGGCCAGACTGTCGATGCCGTGCTGGCTCAGGGCGCGGCGGACGACGGTGGAGGCGGTTGGCGAATCCTCGACCACCAGCACCCGTTGCACCTCCGGCTCCTCGTCGCGGGTCAGGTCAAGCAGGCGGACGACGATATCCGTGCAGCCGCTGGCGACCGGCACGCAGGTATCGGCGCCGGCGCGTTGCAACTGGACGATGTGTTCCAGTTCGGCGGGCACCTCCAGACAATAGATGTGGCTGGTCGGGAAGCGCGTGCGCAATTCGGTGATGGCGGCGATGGTGGCGGCCGAGTAGGCGCCGGGCGTATCCGGCAGGCAGATGATGGCCAGCGGCGCCTGCCGGCCAGTGGTCGGCCCCGACCAGGCGGACCACGAGACGATGCTGGGCGGGAAGCCGAGAAAGGCGAGTTGCTCACTGAGCGGGCGGGAACACGAATTGTCGGCGGCGGCGACGATCAATACGTTGCGCTCGCGCGCCCAGGTATCGGTCGCGGTCGCGGTGGCTGTGGCGCTGTCGGCCTGGCGGCGGCAGGGCGGCGGCGGTTCCTCGTGGTGGCGCAGTTCGGCCAGCAGGTGGACGAGTTTGCGCTCGATGCTGTTGGACAGATCGGGCGCCAGCGGATGCTGGGTAGAGTCGGAGAACGTGGCCAGCGCCATGTTTTCCAGTTCTTGAGCAAGGCGCGCCAAGCCCGGCATGTGGCGACGCAGGAGGTGCTCGGAGAGGCCGTTGAGCGCGACGGTACAGCCGACGAAGTCGGCGAAATCGCCACTGCCGCGGTAATTTTGCCAGTTCTCCTGGAGCGTCTCGGCGAGGGCGGTCACGGAATGGAAGGGCGGGGGCATCGGCAGGCCTGGCGCGCCATCTCCCGGGGAGGCTGGCGATGGTGCATTGAAATGAGTGATTATGGGGCCGTCGCCAGTCCCCGGCAAGAGTCGTTCTCGGGTACCATAGCGCCCCCGTTCGCCCATCGTTTTTTCTCGTTTCATGAAGGACAGCATTCGCCAGAAACTCGATCTCCTGGTCGATCGTCTCGACGGCATTGACCGCCTGCTCGCCGCCCCCGATACCGCCAGCGACATGGAGCAGTTCCGCAAGCTGGCGCGCGAGCGGGCCGAGATCGAGCCGGTGGTCGCCCACTATTGCGCCTTTCGCCAGGCCGAGAACGATCTGGCCGAAGCCGGGGCGATGCTGGCCGATCCCGAGATGCGCGCCTTTGCCGCCGAGGAAATCGCCGCCGCCAAGGCGCGCCTGCCGGAACTGGAAATCGAGTTGCAAAAACTCCTGCTGCCGCAGGATCCCAACGACGCGCGCGGCGTGCTGCTGGAAATCCGCGCCGGCACCGGCGGCGACGAATCGGCGCTGTTTGCCGGCGACCTCTTTCGCATGTATGCGCGCTTTGCCGAACGCCAGCGCTGGCAGGTCGAGGTGTTGTCATCCAGCGAGGCGGAACTGGGCGGCTACCGCGAAATCATCTGCCGCATTGCCGGCGGCGGCGCTTATTCGCGCCTGAAATTCGAATCGGGCGGCCACCGCGTGCAGCGCGTGCCGGAAACCGAGGCCCAGGGCCGCATCCACACCTCGGCCTGCACCGTCGCGGTGATGCCGGAGGCCGACGAGGTCGGGGAAGTCGACCTCAATCCGGCCGACCTCAGGATCGACACCTACCGCGCTTCCGGCGCTGGCGGCCAGCACATCAACAAGACCGACTCGGCGGTGCGCATCACCCATCTGCCGACCGGCACCGTCGCCGAATGCCAGGATGGCCGTTCGCAGCATGCCAACAAGGCCGCCGCCATGCGCGTGCTGGCGGCGCGCATCAAGGACGCGCAGGTGCGCGCCCAGGAGAGCGCCATCGCCAGCACGCGCAAGAGCCTGATCGGTTCCGGCGACCGCTCCGAGCGCATCCGCACCTACAACTTTCCGCAGGGGCGCGTTACCGACCACCGCATCAACCTGACGCTGTACAAGATCGCCGCCATCATGGACGGCGATCTGGGCGAGGTGCTGGCCGCCCTGGCCCACGAGCATCAGGCCGAGCAACTGGCGGAACTGGCCGCGCAATGACCCTCGGCGAAGCTCTGGCCAGCGCCCGGCAGCGCATCGACCGGCTCGACGCCCGCTTGCTGTTGCAAGCCGCCGCCGGCTGTACCCATGCCGATCTGCTGGCGCGGCCCGAAACCGTGCTCGCCGCCGCGGCGGCGGCGCGCTTCGCGGCTTGGGTCGAGCGCCGTGCCGGCGGCGAACCGCTCGCCTATCTGACCGGCGAAGCCGAGTTTCGCGGCCGGCCGTTTCGCGTTTCGCCGGCCGTGCTGATTCCGCGCCCGGATACCGAGGTCTTGGTCGATCAGGCGCTGCTGCGGCTGCAAGGCATGGCGGCTCCTGACGTACTCGATCTCGGCGCCGGCTCCGGCATCGTCGCCGTGTCGCTGGCCTTGGAATGTCCAGCCGCCCGCCTGACGGCCGTCGACCTGTCGCCAGCGGCGCTGGCCGTCGCCGCCGACAACGCGGCCCGCCTCGGCGCTGCCGTCGAATGCCTCGTTGGCGACTGGTACGCGCCGCTGTCTGGCCGGCGCTTCGACCTGATCGTCGCCAATCCGCCCTACATCGCCGCTGGCGATCCGCATCTGGCCGGCGACGGCCTGCCGTTCGAGCCGCAAGCGGCCTTGACCGATGGCGGTGACGGTTTGGCCTGTCTTTCCCGTATCATTGCCGGTGCCGCCGCGCACTTGCGGCCGGGCGGTTGGCTGTTGCTCGAACATGGCTACGAGCAGGGGGCGGCCTGCCGGAATTTATTGACCGCGGCCGGTTTTCAGGCCGCATCCACCCACACCGACCTGGCCGGCAACGACCGCGTTTCAGGCGCCTACCTCTGATCTGGAGAAACCATGTCCGATATGCAGCAACGCATCCACCAGACCGTCACCGGCAATCCGGTCGTCCTCTACATGAAGGGCGATGCCCGCTTCCCGCAATGCGGTTTTTCGGCAACGGCCGTGCAGATCCTGAAAACCTGCGGCGTCAATGATTTCGTCACGGTCAATGTGCTGGCCGACGAGGCGATCCGCCAGGGCGTCAAGGAATACGCCAACTGGCCGACCATTCCGCAGCTTTACATCAAGGGCGAATTCATCGGCGGCTGCGACATCATGAAGGAGATGTACCAGGCCGGCGAATTGCAGGAAATGCTGGAAGAAGCCGCGGCCTGAGCCGCGGCCGGTTTTAGACTTCGACGACCTGAAAGTCGATCGCGCCGCCGTCCTTGACTACTTCCTTGACCGCGCAGGCGCTGATGCTTTCCAGCACGGGCGCTTTGGCTTCGGCGGGAAAATCGCCGGGGAAGCGAACCTCGGTCTGGAAGCGGGCCAGGGTCAGCGGGCCGCCCGGCCCGGCGAAGGGCTTGCAGGTGATCTCGATGCCGGCGGCCGGGATGCCGAGCTTGTGGCAGGTCTTTTTGGCGAATACGGCGGCGCAGCCGGCGAGCGTGGCGTAAAAAGCTTCGAGCGGATTCATCAGCGAGCCGTCAAGGGCATAGGCGGCTTCGTGCTTGCTGGTGCTGACCTTGATCAGCGGCGTTTGGTCGACGAGTGTGCGGTACATGCGGTTCTCCGGATGTGTTCCTGCCGGCGGCGGGAGTGTTAGAACATAATAAATTGCTGATATATCCTGTGGCAAGCGCTTTTTGCCCTTCCCGGTATCGCTCGGGATTCAGGCGCCGGCCAGACGCTGGTTGGCGATGTTGAGGCGATTGACCAGGACATCGATGAAACCCTGGTAGAAGTGCAGGCGGCAGGCATCGGAGGCTTGCTCCAGGGCTTTGCCGCTGATGGTGACGATGTCGGATTCGGTCAGGGCGATGACGTCGGCGCTGCGCGTCGATACCTGACGGTTGAGTACCGCCATTTCGCCGAAGCAGTCGCCGTGGCACAACACATCAAGCGGCGTGTCGCCCTTGCTGACCGTCAACTGGCCGGCGGCGACGAAGGAAAAGGCGTTGCCCGGGTCGCCCTCGTGCAGCACCAGGTCGCCGGGGGCAACTCGCCGCCACTGCGCGAAGCGCAGGACTTCCCACAATTCGGCATCGCTGAAGTCGGTGAAAAAAGGCAGGGTGCGCAGGATGTGGAAGCGCTCGCTTTCCGGAAAATCGTGACGGGCGTTCGGTAGCAGGCCCAGGAGGACGGTGTTGGCGAGATCCTGGGCCAGATCCTGCCAATTCTGGTAGCGCTGTTCGCGCTCCTTGGCCATGGCCCGGGCGACGATGGCGTCGAGGGCAGGCGGCAGATCGGGGCGCAGGCTGGCGGCGCGCGGCGCCGCTTCGTGCGCGATGCGATAGACCAGATCGGCCTGATCTTCGGCCTGGAAGGGCAGGTGGCCGGTCAGTAACTGGAACAGCACGACGCCGAGCGAATAGATGTCGGTGCGGTGATCGAGCGGCAATTCCTGCACCTGTTCCGGCGACATGTAAGCCGGCGAGCCGATGGCGCCGACCTGGGCAATGCGGCTCAGGCCGGTGAGGGCGGCGCCGAAGTCGCCGATCTTGATGTCGCGCTCGCTGGTCATCAGGATGTTGGCCGGCTTGATGTCGCGATGGGTGATATCGAGGCGATGGGCGAATTCCAGCGCCCGCGTGCATTTGAAAATCAGTTCGACGACCCGGTCGACCGGCAGCAACTGGCTGGGGCTGGCATGCCGTTCGAGGGTGCCGCCAGCGATGTATTCCATGACGATGTAGCAGGCCGTCTCGGAAACCACGGCATCGTAAATCTGGACGATGTGCGGGTGATTGAGCTTGCCGACCAGCGAGGCCTCGTTGAGAAAGAGCTGGCTGTAGATACGGCCCTTGTCGGGATCGCGGAGCACATCCGGCGAGGCGATCTTGATCGCCACGTCGCGCTGGGTAAAGGGGTCGTGCGCCAGATAGACGGTACTGCTGAAGCCGCTGCCGAGCTTGCGCATCAGCTCGTACTTGCCGATCTGGCGGTTAATCAGCGCCGAGTCGCCGCCTGGCAAGGGCGCAGGCGGATACCGTTTTTTCGGCGCGCGGCGGTTCATAGGTGTTTCCGGGCGCGGGCGACGGCGGCGCGCACTTGCTCCGGCGCCGTGCCGCCGAGGTGATTACGCGCCGCCAGCGAGCCGGCGACGGTCAGCGCGGCATGAACGTCGTCGCCGATCAGCGGCGAGAATTGCCGTAATTCGTCCAGCGTCAATCCATCCAGATCGACGCCCTTCATCTCGGCGGCCTTGACGGCGTGGCCGACGGCCTCGTGGGCATCGCGGAAGGGCAGCCCCTTCTTGACCAGATAGTCGGCGAGATCGGTGGCGGTGGCGAAACCCTGGCGCAGCGCGGCCGCCATGTTGTCGGCGCGAACGCGGATGCCGCCGGCCATGTCGGCGAAGATGCGCAGCGTGTCGGTGACGGTGTCGACGGCATCGAACAGGGGTTCCTTGTCCTCCTGATTGTCCTTGTTGTAGGCCAGGGGCTGCGCTTTCATCAAGGTCAACAGGCTCAGTAACTGGCCGTAGACGCGGCCGGTCTTGCCGCGCGCCAGTTCCGGCACGTCCGGGTTTTTCTTCTGCGGCATGATCGAGGAGCCGGTGCAGAAGCGGTCGGCGATCTGGATGAAGCCGACGCGCGGACTCATCCACATCACCAGTTCCTCGGACAGGCGGCTGATGTGCATCATCAGCAGCGCGCAGGCGGCGCAGAACTCGATGGCGAAATCGCGGTCGGAAACGGCATCCAGCGAATTCTCGCACACCCCCGTGAAGCCCAGTTCGCGGGCGACGGATTCGCGGTCGATGGGATAAGTGGTGCCGGCCAGCGCGGCGGCGCCGAGCGGCAGACGGGCGGTGCGCTTTCTGCAATCGGCGAAGCGCTCGGCGTCGCGGCCGAACATTTCAAAATAGGCCAGCATGTGGTGGCCGAAAGTCACCGGCTGCGCTACCTGCAAGTGGGTGAAGCCGGGCATCGGCGTCGCCGCTTCCTTTTCCGCCAGGTCGAGCAGCGCGCCGCGGAAGGTTTTCAGCAAAACCTGGATGTCGTCGATGGCGTCGCACAGGTAGAGGCGAATGTCGGTGGCCACCTGGTCGTTGCGCGAACGGCCGGTGTGCAGGCGCTTGCCGGCGTCGCCGACGAGCGCGGTCAGGCGCTTCTCGATATTGAGATGCACGTCCTCCAGATCGAGCGACCATTCGAAGCGGCCCGTTTCGATTTCCTCGGTAATGACGGCCATGCCGCGTTCGATGTCGGCCAGGTCGGCGGCGGCGATGATGCCCTGGCGGGCGAGCATGCGGGCGTGCGCCAGCGAGGCGCGGATATCCTGGCGCCACATGCGCTGGTCGAAGTCGACGGAGGCGGTGTAACGTTTGACGAGATCGGCGACCGGCTCGGAAAAGCGGCCGGCCCAAGTGTATTGATGGCTGTTGGCGGTCATGAGGCTGGACTAGAATGCGGCAAAGGGCGGCGAATTTTCGCGAAATCCACAAGCAAAACCATGAGTATACGGCAGTTTCCCGCTACGCATCCCCTGCCCGACTGGCGCAATTTTGGCATCATGTTGCGCGTCCTGCTCGGCGTCAATCTCCTGGCCCTGACGGCGGCGCTGCTTCGGGCGCCGGATTTGGCGATGTGGCCGCACTATTTCCTCGAACTCGCCGCCATCGTCGAACCCCTGCTGCTGGCCGTTCTCGGCCTTCTGGCGCTTGCCCGCGACGGGCTGTGGCGCCTGCCGCTGCGCCTCGCTCAGGCGGCGGTGCTGCTCCTGGCCGGCGTGCTGGCTTTCGCGCTCTACGGCTACTGGGGCTGGCTGCTGCCGAACGACGCCGGCAGCTTGTGGCGGGCCGTGGTGCTGGCGATGACGGTGGCGGCGTTGCTGCTTTTTTATTTCGAGTTGCGTTCCAGCGCCTTCAGCCCGAGCCAGGCCGAAGCGCGGCTGGCCGCGCTCAATGCCCGCATCCGGCCGCATTTCCTGTTCAATTCCCTCAACACCGTGCTTTCGCTCATCCGCGCCCGGCCGCAACAGGCCGAGGAGGCGCTGGAATCGCTGTCCGACCTGTTCCGCGCCGCCATGCGCGACCCCGGCGCGCTGGTCAGTCTCGACGAGGAAATCGAACTGGCCGAACGCTATCTCGAACTGGAGCATCTGCGCCTCGGCGAGCGGCTGGCCGTGGATTGGCAAATCGCCGCCGATGTCCGGCGCGATTTGCGCATTCCGCCGCTGATGTTGCAGCCGCTCCTGGAAAACGCCGTCTATCACGGCATCGAGCCGATGGCGGGCGGCGGTACCGTGCGCGTCGCCATCAGCCGCCGCAATGAGGAGTTGTGCATCGTCATCGGCAATCCCGCCGACGCCTCGCCAGCGCATGTCGACGGCAACCGCATGGCGCTGGGCAACATCCGCGAGCGCCTGGCCCTGTATTACGATCTCGAAGCCCGTCTCGACATCGAGCACGGCCCCGCCACCCACGAAGTCCGCATTATCCTGCCATGGCGCCAGAAAAACCCCTGACCATCCTCATCGTCGACGACGAACCCCTGGCCCGCGAGCGCCTGCGCGCGCTGCTCGCCGACATCGCGCTGCAAGCGCCGAACGAAGTCATCGGCGAAGCCGGCAACGGCCTCGCCGCCCTCGAATTGCTGCGCCGCCAACCGGTCGACGTGGCGCTTGTCGACATCCGCATGCCGGGCATGGACGGCATCGAACTGGCCGGCCACCTTGGCCTCGGCGAAGCGCCGCCGGCGGTCATTTTCGTCACCGCCTACGACAATTACGCGGTGCAGGCTTTCGACCTCAATGCCGTCGATTACCTGTTGAAGCCGGTGCGTACCCAGCGCCTCTTGACCGCGCTGCAACGCGCCCGGCCGCCCGCAGATCCGGCCCTGCTCGCCGGCCTGGGGCGCGAACTGCGCGGCGGCGGGCGCTCGCA
This sequence comes from Betaproteobacteria bacterium, assembly GCA_009779265.1. GTDB lineage: Bacteria > Pseudomonadota > Gammaproteobacteria > Burkholderiales > Rhodocyclaceae > Azonexus. Next base: position 37,990 of record WREP01000006.1, on the reverse strand, counting down.
CCTCGCCTGCCACGAGCGCGGGCGGCTGCTCCTGGTGCCGGTCGGCGAAGTGCTCTACTTCAAGGCCGATCTCAAATACGTCACGGCCCGCACCGTGGAGCGCGAATTTCTGCTCGACGAGGCGCTGACGCATCTGGAATCGGAATTCGCCGACCGCTTCATCCGCCTGCACCGGGCCGTGCTGGTAGCGCGCACGGCGCTGGCCGGCTTCGAGAAAATCGCCAGCGACGACGCCGAAGCCTACGGCTGGGCGCTCCTGCGCGGCGTCCCGGAACGCCTGCCGGTCAGCCGCCGCCAGTGGGCGGCGGCAAAGGCGGTGCTGGCGGTTTAGCGTGATCCCGCTCGCCATCCTTCTCGCCGGCTTCTCGCTGTTCAGCGCCTTTTCCATCGCACTGACGCATTTTCGCGGTGAGGCGTACCGGGATCAGGCGGTGTCCAAGGTCATGGGCCTGCTGCTGCTTCTGGCGCTGGCCGGGCTGCAAGTGGCGCATTTTGCGTGGCTCTATTCCGGCCAGCCGTGGGTGACGGCGATGCCCTACCGCATGACGCTGTTTGCCGTCGCGCCGGCCTTTTTCCTGTTCAGCCAGCCCCTGATCCAGCCGCGCAGCCATCCGGGCTTTCGTCCCTCCCTGGCGGGACATGCCGTTCCCGTCTTGCTTTCCCCCTTTTTGCCGGAGGCTTTGGCCTTACCGCTGGCCTTCGTCATCGGCGCCGCTTACCTGCTCTGGCTGGCGCGCGGTCTTTACGCGCTGCGCCGGGAACGCGCAAATTTCCGCTTTGAAATGCCGATGCTGGGAGCGGTTTTCGTCATCGCCCTCGCTGTCTCCGCCTTGGGGCTGTTTCAGGCGGCGCTGCCGGACAAGCTGTTTTTCAGCCTGTACGCCAGCGCCATCGGTCTTGCTTTCTTTCTCGTCCAGACGACGCTCACCCTGCGACCGCGCCTGACTGTCGAGGTCAGGGAAACGGCACAGGCGTCCTATGCCCGGTCGACGCTCGACAAGGTGGATTGCGCGGCGGCGCTCGACCGCTTGGGCGCACTGATGACGACGGAGCGAGGTTACGCCGACCCGGATCTGAATCTGCCGGCCTTGGCGCAAAAACTGGATCTCAGCCCGCACCAGTTGTCGGAATTGCTGAATGCCCGCCTGGGCAAAGGATTTGCCCGCTATCTGCGCGAATTGCGCGTCGCCGCCGCCAAGGTCATGCTGCGCGACGAACCCGCCGCTTCGGTGCTTTCTGTCGGCCTCAATGTCGGCTTCAGCGCGCAATCCAACTTCTACGAAGCCTTCCGCGAAATCGAGGGAATGACGCCCGGGCAATTCCGCAAGCTCAAGGGTGCGAAACCGGCGGGCTGATGGTTCCGGAATGATATTTTCGCAATAGAAAAAGGCTCCGTTTCGATAAGAGCGGAGGATTCCCCCGCCGCCAAACGCCAGACTGAAGGCTCCAATCACCGCGAGGAGCCTTGCATGAATGCCTACCTTCAATTGCTGGCGCTGTCCTGTATCAGCATCGCCATCAGTTTTGCCGTTTTGCGCGTCTTGTCCGCGCCGCTGGCGAACATCCTCGGCCGCGTCTGCCCGGATGAGGAGGCCGCCGCTTTCTGGGTGAGCTACAGCCGGCTGATGTTGACCATCACGCCTTTGCTCCTCGTTCTGGCGGCGGACATGTTCGCGCGTTTCAGCAATCCGCTGGACAGCGCGCGCCTGGCCTTGATGGTGGCCTTGCTCGGTTTGTTGATTGGCCTCTACGCGATTGGCGCGCATCTCGCCCAGTTCATCAGGCTGCCGCCGCCGGGAGATGCGGCGTGAAGGTGTTGCTGACCGGCGCCAGCGGCTTCATTGGCCGCCATCTCGCCGCCGCGCTCATGGCCGCCGGCCACAGCGTCATCCCGGCCTCGCGCGCCAATGGCGTCGATTTTGGCCGGATGCTTGCCCCGCGCGACTGGCTGCCGCGCCTTGCCGGAGTGGATGCCGTGATCAACTGCGTCGGCATCATCGGCGAAAGCGGCGGACAGCGATTTGAACCGCTGCATCATCTGGCGCCCGCCGCGCTGTTCCGCGCCTGCGCCGAAGCCGGAGTGCGCCGGGTGCTGCAAATCTCGGCCCTCGGCGCCGACGAATCTGCGTTTTCCGCCTTTCACTTGAGCAAGCGGGCGGCGGACGACACGCTGCGCGGCCTCGATCTCGACTGGTTCGTTCTGCGCCCCTCCCTGATTTATGGCCCGGGCGGCAAAAGCGCCGGCCTGTTCATGCGTCTGGCGCGGCTACCGCTGATTCCGGTGCTCGGCGATGGACAGCAGATGATTCAGCCGGTGCATATCAGCGATGTGGTTGCCACCGCGATGCAGTGCCTTGCCTCGCCGCAGCCACGGCAAACGCTCGATATCGTCGGGGCGGAAACTATCGGCTTTGGCGAATGGCTGCAAAGCATGCGCCGGGCGCAGGCTCTTCCGCGCGCGCCGCTGTTTCACCTTCCCTTCCGGCTGGCGCTGCTTGCCGCCCACGCCGGACGCCATTTCAATCCGCTGCTGCAACCGGAAAACCTGCGCATGCTGCAAACCGGCTATTGGGCCGACCCCGGGCCGCTGATCCGCTTCCTCGGGCGTCCGCCGCTGAAAATCGAAGCCGGCCTTTTTTTCACGGATTCAGGAAAATGAACTACACCCTGCTCAAAACCCTGCACATTCTCAGCATGGTGCTGCTGTTCGGCACCGGACTCGGCAGCGCCTTCTACAAATGGATGGCCGACCGCAGCGGCCATGTCGCGCACATCGCCGTGACCAACCGCCATGTCGTGCTGGCGGACTGGCTGTTCACCACGCCGACGGTCATCTTCCAGCCCATCAGCGGTTTGTGGCTGGTGCATCTGCTGGATATTCCGCTGACCACGCCGTGGCTTGCCGCCACCCTGTTTCTATACGCGCTGGCGGGCATCTGCTGGCTGCCGGTCGTCTGGTTGCAGATTCGTATGCAAAAAATCGCCGCCGAAGCCGTCCGCGCCGACACGCCGCTACCCGCGCTCTACTGGCGCATGGCCCGCCGCTGGTTCTGGCTGGGCGTGCCGGCTTTCATCTCGATGGTGCTCATCGTGGCGCTGATGGTGTTCAAATACATGCCCGGAGCCGAATCATGAAAAGCCTGATGCAGCGGGCGCTCGGCGCCGATTGGGAGGAACTGCCGCCCGCCTTGCGGACGCATTACCGATTCGGCGCGAGCATCGACAGCGGTTACATGGATATCGAGTATCCGCGCTTCATGCAGCCCTTTCTCACCATCCTCGGCGTTATCGGCGCGCTGGTGAATCGCGGCGGCAAGGATGTGCGAACCGTCGTCGATAAGCGCGTCGTTGGCGACCGCCAATATTGGCGGCGAACCCTGAGCTACCCGGATGGCCGGGTGATCCATTTCAACAGCTTCTGGGTCGATGCCGGGAATGGGGAATTGATTGAATTCGTCAACCCGGCGCTCGGCCTGCAAATGGCGCCCTATTGGCAAGATGGCCGGCTCTGCTATCGCGGCATCCGCTTCGTGGCGAAACTTGGGCCGCTCCTGCTGCCGATCCCGGAATGGCTGTTGCTCGGCCACACCACCATCGTTGAGGAGGCCGTTGACGAAAACCACTTCGTCATGGACTTCCGCCTCACGCACCCGCTGTTTGGGCAGGTGTTCCGTTATTCGGGCAAGTTCGAGGCGGCTGCGGTGGAATCCGCTTGATATACGGAGTTACAAGCTACTGCGCCGCCCCGGCAACGCGCGGCACGGCACGGCGGGGGATTTGCAATTCATCGAGCAGACTCTCGATGTGGAAGAAAACTTCCTGGCGCGAGAAGGGTTTTTTCAAGAAGGCATCGGCGCCGATGCGGCTGCCGAAAAATTGCTCCATGGCCTGCTCATTGCCGCTCATCATGATGACTGGAATGTGACGCATCGCCGGGTCGCGGCGGATGGCGCGCAGGGCGGCGAAGCCGTTCATGCCGGGCAGCACGATGTCGAGGAAGATCAGATCCGGACGCTGGATGGGTATGGCGGCCAGACCGGATTCGGCATCCAGCGCCTCGAAGGTTTCGTAGTCGGCAGAGCGCAGGAATTTGCGCAGCACCGCGAGAATGGTCTTGGAATCGTCGATGATCAGAACCCGCGTGCCTTCGCGGGCATTGACCCGGGGCCGCTGGCGGCGCTCCTGGCCGGTCGGGAGGGCGATTGGCGTGACCAACGGCGAGGAGGCAGGCGGGGGGGCAGTATCGGGCGGCGGTTTGCGGAACAGAGCTTGCAGTCGGGCGAACAGACCCATGGTTCTTCCTTCGGCGTCGAGAGGCCGGCGCTCGGGTGAGCGCCGGCACAAAAATTACCCGACATTATAAAAAGGTAGCTGCCACTTTTTTGATTTGTGTTCATTTTTTTGTATCAGGCTGTGCGATTTAACACACGCCCGACCACTTCTCGCACGTCGCGCGACAAGTTGGGGTGGCCGCCGATGCGTTCCAGCGCGGCGCGGGCCAGCGCCTGGCGGGCGGCGTCGAATTTTCGCCAGTGATCGAATGAGCGCGTCAGACGCGCGGCGAGCTGCGGATTGCGGTCATTCAGGGCGAGGATCTGCTCGGCCATGAAGGCGTAGCCGCCGCCGTCGGCGGCATGGAAGCGGACCAGATTGGCGCCGAAGGCGCGGATCAGCGCATAAACCTTGTTCGGATTGCCGAGGTCGAAGGCCGGATGGGTCGTCAGGGCCTTCACTACGGCCAGCGTCTCTGGCCGCCGGCTGGTCGATTGCACGGCCAGCCACTTGTCCATGACCAGCGCCTCGCCTTGCCAGCGCTGGTAGAACTCGGCCAGCGCCGCGTCGCGCTCGGCGCAGTCGGCGGCATTGATATTGGCCAGCGCACTCAAGGCGGCGAACTGGTCGGTCATATTGTCGGCGGTACGGAATTGTTGCAGCGCCAATTGGCGCATGGCCGGCGTGTCCAGTTCGAGCAGGTAGGAGAGGCACAGGTTGCGCAGCGCCCGGCGGCCCGCCTGCGCGCTATCCGGGGCGTAGGGCTGGCTGGCGGCGAGCGCGGCGTAAAGGGCGGCGAACTCGCTTTCGAGGCTTTCGGCCAGATGCCGGCGCAGGCCGTTGCGGGCGGCGTGCAGGGCTTCCGGGTCGACCGGGTCGAGCTGCTCGGCCAGCGTCGTTTCGCCGGGCAGGCTCAGGGCCTCGGCGACGAAAGCGGCATCGCGTCCGGCACGCAGCAGGCGGCGGCAGGCGGCGACGAAGCTTTCCGGCCAGACGGGTGTCCGGCCGGCGGCGATGGCGGCGGTGGCGTCGAGAATCAGCCGCGTCGCCAGGCGCTGGCCGGCTTCCCAGGCGGTGAACGGGTCCGTTTCGTGCGCCAGCAGCAGGGTCAGTTCTTCCGCCGTGTAGTTGAAATCGAGAACCACCGGCGCCGAGAAATCGCGCAGCAGGGAGGGCACCGGCGGCGCGGCGATATCGTCAAAGACGAAGCTTTGCGTTGTTTCCTTTAACAACAGCAGGCGCTCGCTGCCCGGCAACAGGCTGCCGTCGGCGGCGAACAGCGCGACGCGCAGCGGGATCAGGCAGGGCGCGTCGTCCGTGGCGCGCGGGTTGGTCTGCGCGCAGCTCAGTGTGTAGCGGCGGCGCTCGCCATCCCAGACGCCGCTGACGGCGACGCGCGGCGTGCCGGCCTGTTCGTACCAGCGCATGAAGCGCGTCACGTCGAAACCGGCCTCGGCGGGCGCATGGGCGGTCATGGCGGCGACGAAATGCTCGCAAGTCACCGCCTGCCCGTCGTGGCGGCGGAAATATTCATCCATGCCGGCGCGGAAAGCGTCGCGACCGAGCAGCGTGTGCATCATGCGGATGACTTCGGCGCCCTTTTCATAGACGGTGGCGGTGTAGAAATTGTTAATCTCCATGTAGGAGGACGGCCGCACCGGATGCGCCATCGGCCCGGCATCCTCGGGGAATTGCGCGGCGCGCAGGGCGCGCACCTCGCGGATGCGGGCGGTCTGGCGGTGGTGCAGGTCGGCGCCGAATTCCTGATCGCGGAATACCGTCAACCCCTCCTTCAGCGACAGTTGGAACCAGTCGCGGCAGGTGACGCGGTTGCCCGTCCAGTTGTGGAAATATTCGTGCGCGACGACGCGGTCGATGTTCTCGAAATCCGTGTCGGTGGCGACATCGGGCCGCGCCAGCACATATTTGGTGTTGAAGATGTTGAGGCCCTTGTTCTCCATCGCCCCCATGTTGAAATCGCCGACGGCGACGATCATGTAATGGTCGAGATCGCATTCCAGACCAAAACGCTCTTCGTCCCAGCGCATGGATTTCTTCAGGGCGGCCATGGCGTGCGCGCACTGGTCGAGCTTGCCCGGCTCGACGTAAATGGCGAGTTGCACCTCGCGGCCCGAGGCAGTGCGAAAAACATCGCGCAGCACATCCAGACTGCCGGCGACGAGGGCGAACAGATAGGCCGGCTTGCGGAAAGGATCGCGCCATGTCGCCCAATGCTGCCCATCCGCGCCTTCGCCAGCGGCGACCGGATTGCCGTTGGCGAGCAGAACCGGGAATCGCTTCCGCTCGGCGCGCAGCGTCACCGTGTAGATGGACATCACATCCGGTCGATCGAGAAACCAGGTGATGCGGCGAAAGCCCTCGGCCTCGCATTGCGTGAAATAACCGTCGCGCGAGCGGTAAAGGCCGGAGAGCCGGGTATTTTTGTCCGGTGCGATGCGCACCACGGTTTGCAGGGTGCAGCATTCGGGCAGATCGGAGAGGGGCAGCGTGGTTGGCGTCAGTTCAAACGCCGCCGGCTGGCCGTCCAGCAGCACGGCCAGCGTCTCCAGTTCCTCGCCGTCGAGCGCCAGCGGCTGCGCGGCCACCGCCGGATTGCGCCGCAGCGCCAGCGTGGCGGTCACGGTGGTGACGGCGCCAAGGTCGAAATCGAGATCGACGCTGTCGATCAGCCAGGCGGGCGGGGTGTAGTCCTTGAGGTAAATGGTCGGCGGGGTGTTGGGATTCATGTTTTTGGGCGCGGCCCGCAAAAAATCGCAAGGCTATCACGAGGCGTTACGCCTCCATCAGTCCCATCTGTGCCATTTTTGTTTGTCAAAATCGTATTTATACATGGCATACGGCATATACCCGACCGAATAATAAAGCAGGGGTCGGCCATCGCTTTCGCTGCATGAATAACCGAACATGGGAAGGTGTTTTCGGATTGATTCTTTGGATAGTCCTATTTCTTCCAGATTGTGAGGGCATCTTTTATTTGCCGAAATGAATGTGTTGATCGAATAAGTAATCTCATTGGCATGATACCTGTTTAATACATGTCGAACAAAGTGCGTGGTGAAAATGGCAACCGACGCCAGTGCCCATATGATGGCTTTTGCAACATAGAGCTTTCGCCGCTCTGGCCCTGTGAGGTAAGCCAGGGCTAAAAATGGAATGTATATGATTTGTATAAAGATTATAAATATAAGACCCCCGCCCATCATGGGCATACTGAAAAAGGCCGCAGTAAGCGTTGCCGCTATCAGCGTTTTGTAAATCTGTCTCATTTGAAGTGGCGCCATGAGTGAAATGCCTCCAGTGAATTGGTCATGCACAGCCATTTGCGAGGCAGTGCATTACCGCCGCCGCCACACCTGCCACCGTTCGCCCCTGTCAAAGACCGGTAGCGGGTCGCTGGCCGGAATATCTTCCACGAGGGCGAATTGAGCGGCCAGCAGTTCATTCAACTGTTCCGCCAGGATGCCGAAGGGCGGTCCTTTCGGCTGGTCGCAAATATAAAAATAACCGGCCAGCAGCCCGCCGGGCGGCAGCAGTTCGGCCACGCGGTGGCCCCAGTCAGCCCATAGCTTGCGCGGCAGGGCGCAGAGGAAGGCGCGTTCGTAAATGAGGTCGTAAGGCCGGGCCGGGGCGAAGCTGAAGAAATCGGCGCAGCGCAGGTCGACGGCGGCCGGGCCGAGTATTTGCCGCGCTTGGGCGATGGCGGTTGGCGAAAAGTCGAGCGCCGTCACCGGCCAGCCGGCGGCGGCCAGACAAGCGGCTTCCCAGGCGCTGCCGCAACCGGGGATCAGGGTGGCGAGCGGCTGCGTCCGGCTGGCGACGAAGGCGGCGAATTCCGCCGGCACGCCGCCGGCGTCCCAGGGCATGACGCCCGCGCCAAAGCGTTTGTCCCAGAATTCCGGCAATTCCGGGCGCTGTTCGGGAGGTTTGATCCGGGTCGGGAAAGGCGTCTGTCCGCTCATGCTAAGATGCCCGCCTTCCCCCTGTCGTGGTGTGCCGTTTCATGTCCGCTTTGTCGAAAATCATCATCGCCTCCCGTGAATCCCGCCTCGCCATGTGGCAGGCCGTCCATGTTCAGGGCCGTCTGGCCAGCCTCAATCCGGGGGCGGAAGTCGCCATTCTAGGCATGACCACCCGGGGCGACCAGATTCTCGACCGGCCGCTCGCCGAAATCGGCGGCAAGGGCCTGTTCATCAAGGAACTGGAAGTGGCAATGCAGGAAGGCCGCGCCCACCTCGCCGTGCACTCGATGAAGGATGTGCCCATGGTGATGCCGGAAGGCTTCACGCTGGCCGCCATCTCGGCCCGCGAAAATCCGTGCGACGCCTTCGTTTCCAACCAGTACGCCGGTCTTGACGACCTGCCGGCGGGGGCCGTGGTCGGTACCTCCAGCCTGCGCCGCGAGGCTGTCCTGCGCACCGGCTATCCGCATCTGACCATCAAGAGCCTGCGTGGCAATCTCGACACCCGCTTGCGTAAGCTCGATGCCGGCGAATACGACGCCATCATCCTGGCCGCCGCCGGTCTGGTGCGTCTTGGCCTGAAAGAGCGCATCCGCGCCGTGCTGACGCCGGAGCAGTCGCTGCCGGCGCCGGGCCAGGGGGCGCTGGGCATCGAGTTGCTGGCCGGCGACGCGGCCATGGCTGCCGTTGTCGCGCCGCTGAACGATGTGGAAACCGCCTACTGTGTCCAGGCCGAGCGCGCCTTCTCGCGCGCCCTCGGCGGCAGTTGTCAGGTGCCACTCGGCGGCTACGCGGTGATCGACGGCGGCCAACTGTGGTTGCGCGGCTTCGTCGCCACTGCCGATGGCCAGGAAATGGCGACCGGCGAATTGCGCGGCGATCCGGCCGAGGCCGAGGCGCTGGGTCGGCAACTGGCCGCGACGCTGCGCGCCCAGGGGGCCGACGCCATTCTGGAAAAGCTGGCGCACACCGGATGAACCCGACCGGCCCGCTCGCCGGCCGCGTCATCGCCGTCACCCGGCCGGCGGCGCAGGCCGGGCCGTTGGCCGAGGCCATCGCGGCGGCGGGCGGCGTGCCGCTGCTCTTCCCGCTGCTCGCCATCGCGCCCGCTGCCGATCCGCAGCCGCTGGCCGTCGCCGCCGGGCGCTTGGCGAGCTATGACTGGGCCGTTTTCATCAGCCCCAATGCCGTCGATCACGCCCTGCCGGCCCTGCTCGCCGCCGGCCCCTGGCCGCCGCATTTGCGACCGGCGGCGGTCGGCCCGGGCACAGTGCGGGCGTTGGCGGCGCATGGCATCGGCGACTGCCTGGCGCCGAACGAGCGCTACGACTCGGAAGCCCTGCTGGCCTGCCCAGAACTTGCCGCCGAGCGGGTGGCCGGACGGCGGGTGGCGATTTTTCGCGGCGACGGCGGCCGCGAATTGCTCGCCGACACCCTGCGCGCGCGCGGCGCGAGCGTCGATTGCATCGCCTGCTACCGCCGCTCGCCGCCCGCCGACAATGCCCAAGCCCTGCTCGCCGCCTGGCGGCAAGGGCGGCTCGCCGCCCTGACCGTGTCGAGCAGCGAGGGCCTGCGCTACCTGCTCGATCTGCTCGATGCCGAGGGCCGCCGCTGCCTGCAAGCCACGCCCCTGTTCGTGCCGCATGAGCGGATCGCGGAAACGGCGCGGCAACTGGGTCTCGATAAAATCATCCTGAGCGGCGGCGCCGATAAGGGCATCATGGCCGCTCTGCTTGCTTATAATTGGCTGGAATGACGACCGATAATATTTCCCCTCCGCCCGAAGTAGCTCCGCCGGAACCGCCGCCCGCCGCCGCGCCGCGCCGGACCGCGCCGTGGCTGCTCGTCCTCCTCGTCGTGGCGCTTCTTGCCCTGGCCGGCTGGCAATGGCGAGAAACCCACCGCCAACTCGACGAAACGCGCGGCGAGGCGGCCCGTCTGGCCGCGGCCGAAACCGCCGGCAAGACGGAGCGCGGCCAGTTGCTGGAACAGATCGAGGCATTGCGGACCAGGCTCGATGCCGTCGACAGCCGTCTGGGCGGCTTTGAAAGCCAGGGCGAAACCCTGCGCGGCATTTACGAGGGGCTGGCGCATGGCCGCGAGGACGCGACCCTGCGCGAAGTCGAGCAGGCGCTGATGCTGGCGGCGCAGCAATTGCAACTGGCCGGCAATGTCGCCGCCGCGACGCGCGCCCTGCAAACCGCCGACGCCCAGCTCGCCCGCCTCGACCAGCCGCGCCATCTGCCGCTGCGCAGCGCGCTGGCCAAGGATCTGGCCCGCCTGAAGGCGCTGCCCGCCGTCGATGTCGTCGGCATCAGCCTGGGCATCGAAGAAATTATCGGCCGCGTCGACAAGCTGCCGCTGGCCGCCGATGTCCGCCCCGGCGCGGCCACGTCGGCGACGCCCGCTGCCACGACGAGCGACGGCCCCGTCTGGCGTCTGCTTTTGGCCGATATGTGGCAGGAGTTGCGCGGCCTCGTCCGCATCCAGCGTTTCGACCGCGAGGAGCCGGCCTTGCTGGCGCCGGAGCAGCGTTTCTTCCTGCGCGAAAATCTCAAACTGCGCCTCCTGACGGCCCGGCTGGCCCTGTTCGCCCATGAACAGGGCAGCTTCCGCAGCGAACTGCAGGTGGCGAGCGATTGGCTGCAACGCCATTTCGTCGCTGGCGATCCGGCGCTCGAGGAAATCCAGGGCCGCTTGCGGCAATGGCTGACCGTCGACCTCGACGCCGCCCCGCCCGACCTCGCCGACAGTCTGGCGGCGCTGGACAAGCTGCGCGACGGCAAGGATCCAAAGTGAGAGGTTTGTTCTGGATTCTGGCGCTGTTCGCGGCGGCGGCGGCCGTCGCCGTCGGGGCGCGGATGAATGACGGCTACGCGCTGTTCGTGCTGCCGCCCTGGCGCGTCGAGGTGACGCTGAATCTCTTCCTGCTCGCGCTGATCCTGCTCTTTGTGCTGGCTTACGCTGTCCTGCGCGCGCTGTTTTTCACTTTCGGCCTGCCCGAGCGGGCGCGCCGCTGGCGCAAGCGCCGCGCCCGCGAGAAGGCCGGGCAGGCATTTCAGGACGCCGTGCGCCTGTTGTTCGAGGGCCGCTTCGGTCAGGCCCTGAAAAAAGCCGACGCGGCGCATGCGGCTGGCGCCGCCCCCGGCCTGTCGGCGCTGATCGCGGCCCGCGCCGCCCAGCGTCTGCGCGAGCCGGAAAAACAGCAGGACTGGATGGACAAGGCCAAGAGCGGCGATCCGCGCACCGAAGCGGCGACGCTGATGCTGGAAGCGGAAATGATGAACGAGGGCCGCCATTTCGCCGAGGCGCTGGCGGCGCTGGCCCGCTTGCAGGACAAGCAGGGGCGGCACATCGCCGCGCTGCGCCTGGAATTGCGGGCGCGTCAGGGCATCGGCGACTGGGATGGCGTGCTGCGCCTGCTGCGCCAATTGAGCAAGCGCGATGCGCTGACGCCGGAGGTGGTGCGCGAGGCGCGCCGCCAGGCCCATCTCGGCAACATCGCCCGGCTGGCCGCCGACAAGGCGGCGCTGATCGCCTACCTGCGCGCCCTGCCGGCCGATGAGCGCGGCCAGCGCGTGGTGCTGGCCGGGGCGCGGGCGCTGGTCGCCGACGGCGCCGACAGCGAGGCACAGAAATTGATCGAGGCCGCTTGCGAGGCCACCCCGCACGACGAATGGCAGGACGAAGCGCTCACCCTCTACAGCCGTCTGGCCGGGGGCGAGCCGCTCGACCGCATTGCCCGCGGCGAAGCCTGGCTGCGGCGTTATCCGCACGACGCCCGGCTGCTCGAAGCCCTGGGCCGGATGTGCCGGAGCCAGCGGCTGTGGGGCAAGGCGCAGAGCTATCTGGAAGCCTCGCTGGCCATCGCCCCGACGCAGCAGGCGCACCTCGAACTGGCCCGTCTGTTCGACCAGCTCGAACGCGGCGACGAAGCCAACCGGAACTACCGGGCCAGCGTCCTGCTTTAGCGCCGCCTTCCCGGAGGAGGAAATCGTGTTGAATATCGACCTGCGCAAAATCTACAACTTCCATCCCGTCGAACCCACGCCCGATCCCGCAGCCCTGCCGAGCGGCGGCGATCTGTATTACGAGTGCCTGGATTGCGCCGTCATCGTCAATTCCGTGCCCCACATCAAAACCGCCTGCGCCTGCGGCAATCTCTCCGGTGCCGGCGGCAAGCTGGACGTCAAGGATCCGGCGCGGGTGCGGGTGGTGCGCGGCATGCTCAAATAACCGGCAGATCCGATTCATGAAAATGGTTTCCCGTCTGTTGCTTTTGCTTTCTATGCTGGTTTTGGGCGCTTGCGCCACGACCAGCCAGTCTCCGACCATGGTCGTCGACGCTGCGCCGACGGCGCCAGCCAGTGCTCCGGCGAGGCCGGACTTGCCTGTCGCCATTGATTCCCAGCCGGCGCCGGATGCGCCCTCGGAGCGGCCAGTGCCGGATGCGGTGATCGAGATCGAGCCGGGCAGCACCAAGCTGGCCCCGAAAATGCGTACCCGCCTGACCGAGATCGCCCGCCTGCTCAAAGAGGACGAGCGCAGCCAGTTGCGCCTGGAGGGTTATGTGCCCGTTGGTGGCAGTCCGGCCTGGAATCTCGGCGTCGCCGAGAAGTCGCTGCGTCTGGTGCGCGACTATCTGGAGTCGCTGCGCGTGCCGGCCTACCGCATCCAGCTTGCCGTTTTCGGCGGGGAACACGAGCAGCGGCGCGACAACCACCGGCACTGGGTCGAGGTCTATCTGCTGCGCGGCCGCCGCTGAGCGCGCGGGCGGGGCGTGACAAGGCGGCGTGCTTGCGGCATGATGACTGCCTCGGAATGAATCAAGGAAAAAGCGGGATCGTCCGGTCCTGCCCTATGAGTTACCTTTCGCCAGCCCCTGAAATCGCCGCCTCGGCGCTTTCCGCCGCCCGGCCTGCCGCCCGCGGCGAATCCCCGCCCCCTCACCGCACTTTTGCTCCGGATGCCGTTCGGCGCGCCGTCTCGGCTTGCGCCCTTTGCCGCGCGGTCGTCTTTTGCCCGAAATTGCCATGGAAATAATCCTGCTCATTGTCCTGATTATCGTGAACGGCCTGTTCGCCATGGCGGAAATCGCCCTGGTCACCGCCCGCCGCGCCCGTCTTGTCAGCCTCGCCGAAAAAGGCGACAACGGCGCGGCGGTGGCGGTAAAGCTGGGCGATGAGCCGAACCGCTTCCTGTCCACCCTCCAGATCGGCCTGACCTCGATCGGGATTCTCAACGGCATCCTCGGCCAGCTCGCCCTGGCCGATCCGCTGGCGCACTGGCTGGTGAGTCACGGCGCGCCACAGCGGGCCAGTGAAATCGGCGCCACGGTGCTGGTGGTGCTGGTCATCACCTATGTCTCGATCGTGATCGGCGAACTGGTGCCCAAGCGCCTTGGCCAGATCAACCCGGAGGGCATCGCCCGGGTGGTGGCCCGGCCGATGGATATGCTGGCGGTCATGTCCCGCCCCTTCGTTTACCTGTTGTCGACCTCGACCGCGCTCATCCTCCGCATCCTCGGCCAGCGCGACGCCAAGGCGCCGAGCGTCACCGAGGAGGAAATCCACGCCATGCTGGTCGAGGGCTCGGCCGCCGGGGTCATCGAGAAGGACGAGCATGAAATGGTGCGCAACGTATTTCGCCTCGACGACCGCCAGATTTCATCGCTCATGGTGCCGCGTGCCGACATCGTCTGGCTCGATGTGAACCGGCCGATCGAGGAGAGCCTGTTGCTCATGGCGGAATCCGACCATTCCCGCTTTCCCGTCTGCCGCGGCGGTTTCGACGATATTCTCGGCATCGTCCCCGCCAAGCAGATGTTCAACCAGATGTTGCGCGGCGATTCGGCCGATCTGACCGAGCGGCTACAGGCGCCGGTCTATGTGCCGGAATCGCTGACCGGCATGGAATTGCTGGCGCATTTTCGCGGCTCGGGCGCGCAGATGGTGTTCGTCATCGACGAATACGGCGAAGTGCAGGGCTTGGTCACGCTGCAAAACCTGATCGAGTCGGTGACCGGCGAATTCCAGCCGCAGAATACCGAAGACGCCTGGGCGGTGCAGCGCGAGGACGGCTCGTGGCTGCTCGACGGCCTGATCCCGCTGCTCGAACTAAAGGACCGGCTGGGCCTGAAAAGCGTGCCGGAAGAAGACAAGGGGCGCTACCACACGCTTTCCGGCATGGTCATGCTGCTCCTTGGCCGGCTGCCCGGCACCGGCGATGCGACGCCGTGGGAAGGCTGGAATTTCGAGGTCGTCGATCTCGACGGCAAGCGCATCGACAAGGTACTGGCGACGCGCCTGCCGGAACCGGGCGAGACGCCGCCCGCCACGGCGCCGGAAGCCGAAGCGGACACCTGAGCAAGGCCGCGGCCGGCCGGGGACGCGGCGGCCGGGCATTGGGCAGGGTAGGAGGCGATATGTGCGGCAAATACCGCCATTTTCAGATGGCTTCGCCGCTTTGCGCCGCGCAATGCCGGTGCACACGCGGGCTTGAAGCCGCAGCGTTCTATGCGCCCTTGCGGCCGAACAGACCGCGCACGGCTTCCTGCAGGTCGGCTGGGAGCACGACGACCTTGGCGTTGTCCTTCGTGCCCATGTTTTCCAGCGCCGCGATGTATTTCTCGCCGAGCAGGTAGGCCATCGGTCCGCTCTCCTGGCCAATCGCCACGGTCACGCGGCGGATCGCCTCGGCCGATGCTTCGGCCAGCATGACGCGGGCGTTGGCGTCGCGCTTGGCCGATTCCAGGCGTGCCTCGGCTTCCAGGATGGCCGACTGCTTGGCGCCTTCCGCCTTGGTGACCACGGCCTTGCGCTCGCGCTCGGCGGCGGCCTGCATTTCCATTGCCCGCTGCATCGAACTGGAGGGCTTGATGTCCTGGATTTCCACCGATTTCACGGTCAGGCCCCAGTCGATGGCTTCGTCGGCAATGCTTTCGCGCAACCGGGCCTTGATTTTGTCGCGCGAGGACAAGGCTTCGTCGAGTTCCATTTCGCCGATGATGGAGCGCAGGGTGGTCATGATCAGGTTGCGGATCGCCTCGGCGAAGTTGGTGACGCCATAGGCCGCCTTGACCGGGTCGGTAATCTTGATGAAGGCGATGGCGTTGGTCAGGATCACCGCATTGTCGCGGGTGATCACTTCCTGTTCCTGAACATCGAGAATGAGGTCCTTGGTCACCAACTGGTAGGCGATTTTGTCAAGATAGGGGATGACGATGTTGAGGCCGGGCTTCAGGGTGTTGTGGTATTTGCCCAGACGCTCGACGATCCATTCCTCGCCCTGCGGCACGATGCGCACGCCCTTGGCGATGGTGACGACGACGAAAACCAGAATGGCCAGTGTGACCATGAATCCTGCGCTCATTTCCATATCCTGCCTTTCTTTAATTTAGGCCTTGTCGACCTTGAGGAAGCTGCCTTCGATGCCGGTGACGCGCACCCGCTCGCCGGCGGCGATGGAGGATTCGGCCCGGCACGCCCATTCGTCGGTGCCGAGCAGCGGTCGCTGGAAACGCACCTTGCCGCGCTCGAAGGGGGCGACGGCGCTGACCAGGAGGCCGATTTCGCCCATCACCTCGCCGTCGGCGGTGCCGATCCGGGTTTTATGGAAGCTGTGCTTGAAAACCTTGAACCACAGCCAGACCATGGCCAGCGAGGCCAGCGTCCAAGTCGCCAGTTGCGCCGGCAGCGACAAATCGAAGGCCAGAGCCAGGAGGCCGACGGCCAGCGCCCCGAGGCCGAACCAGAGAATGAAAAACGAGGGAACGAGCAATTCGGCGAGAATCAGAAACAGGCCGCCGACGACCCAGTACCACCATTCTATTTGCATTAAATTCTCCTGGCTGCGTCAGCGACTGACAAACTGCGTCTACTTTTTTGTCCGGCTGGCGGCCGGCTTGGCTGTCGATGGTTTTCTGGCCGCCGGTCGGCGGGCGGGCTTGGCCTCCGGCGCGACTTCGTCGGCCGCCTGCTGTAGCTGTTCGCGCATTTGCTGCATCATCTGCCACGGCCACAGCGCCACTTCGGATAGCGGCGCGGCGGCGTCGCCGGTGTCGGTTTCGTCCTGCATCGTCTGGGCGGCGCGGGAAGCCATCTGGCCCATGGCCTGCACGGTGGAAACGGTGCTGCGCTGCATTTCCAGTCCCTGGATGGTTATTTGCAGCATCGACAGGTTCATCCGCAGCCAGCCCTCGACGGCCTTCATGTCCTTGATGCGCTTGTCCAGTTCGTCGATATCGAAGGTCGGCGCGACCATGCCGGGGAGCGTGAAACCCATGTTGCTCCAGAGATTGCGCATGAAATTGAGCGGATCGTGGATTTGTTCCTCGGCCATTTTCATCTCCTTTTCTCAGAGTGTTCCCATCTTAACCCTTTCGCCGCCATGGATAAGGGCAATTTCCGACCTTCGCCGGTCAGCGTGACGAGATGGTAGACTAAAAAAAATGACAGGAAGCGGGATGATGTTCAAACTGCTGGTGATCGAGGACCACGCGCTGGTCCGGGAAGGCTTGGTCCGTTTGCTCGGACAACTGGGCGAAGGGGTCAGCGTCGTCGAGAGCGCCGATTTCGAGGTGGCGCTGAATCACCTCGAAAATGGCGGCGAGTTCGATCTGGTGCTGCTCGACCTGGCGCTGCCGGGCATCGACGGCTTCGCCGGCCTCGACATTTTGCGCCGCCACTATCCGGCGATGCCGGTGGTGGTCGTTTCGGCCTTCGACGATACGCCGACGGTGACCCGGGTGTTCAATCTCGGCGCTTCCGGTTTCATTCCCAAGGCTTTTTCCGGCGAGGCGGTACTCGACGCCATCCGCGAAGTGCTGGCCGGCAAGATTTATCGCCCCGCTGGCCGCACTCATCTCGATGCCGCAACGCCGCTGCCGCCGTCGCGGGAGGGGGTCCGTCCCGAGGAAATCGGCCTGACCGAGCGCCAGACGCAGGTGCTGGGGCTGATGATCCACGGTCTGTCCAATCGCGATATCGCCGAGCAATTGCAGCTATCCCTGGGCACCGTCAAGATTCATGCGAGCGCGGCATTCAAGGCGCTCGGCGTCAGCAGCCGAACCCAGGCGCTGGTCGCTGTCGCGCGCTATGGCGTTGATTTCAGTGATGTTTTTTGAAGCTGGACAATCAGCGCCCGCAGCTTGGCCGGGCGCACCGGCGTCGGCAGAAGATGGGCGCCGGGCGGCAGTTCCAGGCCGCTGGCGCCGATCACGATCAGCGGCGCTGGCGGGCAGCAATGTGCCGTTGCGCCGCGCTGTGCCGCATCGGCGATGACGATGGCGGCGGGCGGCGGCCGGCACTGCGCCGAGGCCGCGCTGACGGTGTAATTCCAGCCGCTGAGCCAGGCGCGGCAGGCGTTCAGTTCCGCCGAGTCGCCGCACAGGTACACGCTGCCGGCCGTCGGCGGCAGCGGCGCTAACTCGCCCATGCTCGGGCGATGCAAGGGAATGTGCAGGGCCACGGTGGTGCCGGCGCCCAGGCGTGACAACAGGCTGATGCGGATGTTAAGCGCGCGGGCCAGGCGGTCGACGATCGACAGGCCGAGGCCGAGTCCCTTGCTCGGCTCGCGCATCGGATTATCGACCTGGTAGAACTCGGCGAAGATTCCCTCCTGGTGCTCGGGCGCGATGCCGATACCGCAATCGCGCACCTCGATCCGCGCATCCTTGCCGCGCCGCCGGGCGGCGACCAGGATGCGTCCGCCGCTCGGCGTGAAGCGCAGGGCGTTGGTGAGCAGGTTGGCGAGGATGCGCTCGACCAGCGCCGGGTCCGAGGTCAGCCAGTGGGGAGTGGGCCGGAAATGCAGCGCCAGATTGCGCTCGACGGCGCTGCGGCGGAAGGTGTCGTCGAGGTGATCGAAAAGCGACTGGAGCGGGAAATCGCGGATTTCCGGCGCGATTTCGGCGATGTCGAGGCGGGAAATATGGAGCAGCGAATCGAGCAATTCGCCGAGCATGCTGCTGGTGGCCGATATCTGTTTGGCCAGGCGCGGCAGTTCCTGCGTCGAGCCGCTGTGCGCCTGATGCCGCAAGTCGGCGGCGAACAGCGACAGGGCGTGCAGCGGTTGCCGCAGGTCGTGGCTGGCGGCGGCCAGGAAGCGGCTCTTGGCGCGGTTGGCGCGTTCGGCCGCATCTTTCTGCTCGGCCAGTTCGCGGACCGCCGTATGGATTCTTTCTTCGAGATATTTATGGCTGGCCGCCAACTGCTCGGACATCGTCGCCAGGTCGCGCACCTGGCGCCGCACCACCAGGCCGCCGACCAGCAGTACCAAGGCGATCAGGCCGCCGAGCGCGGTCAACTGCAGGCGGCGGCTGTGCCAGCCGACCAGCAGCGCCGTTTCCGGGATGGCGGTGAGGACGCGCAAATCGGCGAAGCCGGGTACCGGCGCCAGCGAAACGACGAGGCCGTTGGCGCGCAGGGTTCCGGTTTGCGGCAGCTGGCCGCGCAGTCTGCCGGCGAACAGGGCTTCTGCGGCGGGAAGGCCGAGCAGCGGCGATTGGGGGCCGAGGTCGACCGGCCGGCAGGAAGCGACGATCTGGCCGCCGGCATTGATCAGCACCGACTCGAAATCATGGGAAAGGCGATTGGGCCAACAGAAATCCTGCAAGCCCAGCGGTTCCATCGAGGCCAGGACGAGGCCGAGGAAATTGCCTTCGGCATCGACGATGCGGTGGGCGAGGCCATAGGTGTAGCGGCCCGAGTTGCGGCCCACGTAAGGACCGAAAAGGGCAACATTGTCGCCGTTTTCGAGGGCGGTGAAATACGGCCGGTCGCGGACATTGGCCGGCGACGGCGGGAAGGGGGCCAGACCGAAGCGCTGGGTGCCAAAGCGGTCGAAAATGATCAGGTCGCGCACTTGCGGCATCGCCCAGGAACGGCGCTGGGCGAGGTAGTCGTAGCCCTGATCGCGATTCCAGCCAGGCCAGGCGCGATGGATTAGCGACAGGTCGGAGGCTATTTCGCGCAGCATCAGGTCGGCGGCCTCGAAGGAGCGGGCCGCGTGCTCGGCCATCATGATGCTGAATTGCCGCACGCGCTCTTCGCCGGTATTCAGATTGCGTTGCCGCGACAGCGCCAGGTCGGTCATGAAGGCCGTCAGCACCGTCAGGGTGCTGATCAGGGCGATGTACAGAGCCAGGGTTTCCGGTTTGCGGTAACGCGGCATGGCGGCTAGATCCGGTAGCAGTACAAGGGCGGCGCGTCGGGCACTTCGATCCGCTCGCTCGGGGCGACGCCGGGTACCGGAAAATCGTTGCTGACGAAGAGACTGCCCGGCCTCATCTCGGCCCTCGCCTTTTGCCACAGTTGTTCCATCGGCGCTGGCGAGAGGAAGGCATAGACCAGATCCTGCCCGGCCAGCGGCGTTTGCCACAGATCGCCCCAGCGCAGGTCGAGATTGGGCCGACCGATGCCGAGCAGACGGCTGAGCAGCCAGCTTGCCGGCGCATTCTCGGCGCCGGTGAATTGCCGTTCCGGCCAGGCGTCGGCCAGCGGAATCAGCACGCTGCCGAGGCCGGCGCCGAGATCGAGGATGCGCCCGGCGTCCTCGCGCGCGATCAATTGGTCGAGGGCGGCCAGCGTCTGGCGATTGGACAGGTAGAGCGGTATCTGGCCGGACAGCGCGCCGCGATAGACCAGCAGCAAGAGGATGAAAGCCAGCAGGAACCAGCCGGGGTCGATCGCCAGTTGCGCCGTCGCCCAGGCCAGCGGCATGAAGGCGGCGTGGATCAGGCGCCACCACCACGGCTGGCGCATCAGCGTGGCGAAGGCGAGGGCGACAGCGCCGATGACCAGGCTGGTTTCGAGCCAGGGCATGGCCTCCGCTCGCCAGCCGAAATAGGGCCAGGCCAGCGAGAGGACGAGAATGACGGCGGCCCCTTGCAGGGCGAGTTGGCGAAGCGGCGTAGACATGGCGGAGATTATGCCACCAGGTGCGCGGCGAACCGGCGGCGGCGCGCGCTTGCCCCGAACGGCTTTTTTGCCTGTATCAAACCGTCGCCGTGGCCGGCGGGCGACAATGCGCCTCCATTCGTCTTTTTTCGCCCGCCATGATGAAGCCGCGCATTGCCCTGAACTTTCTGGCCGCCCTGTTTGCCCTTGCCGCCCAAGCCGAGCCGGGCGCGCCGCAGCCCGCGCCATCGGCCATTGAGGCGCCGCGTCTGGCTTACGGCTGGCTGATGCGGCACGCGGGAAAGCTGATCTTCTCTCCCTGCCGCGACCGCAGCTACGCGCAGGTCGAGGACGTTTCGGCCGATAGCCGGGTGACGCGCGGCCTGGAAATGGCCGGTCTGAGCGACGAGCGCAAGTTTTACGTCGAACTGCTCGGGACATCCGACGGCGCCACGCTGCGCGCCAGCGACCTGAATCTGGCGCGGGCCGATGGCCGCTGCCAGAAGCCGGGCGGTAGCGACGAAGCCTGGCTGGCCGGCGGCCCGGGCTGGGCGCTGGCCGCTGGCGGCGAGCGGGTGACGCTGCAACGGCAGGGGCAGCCGGAGGTGAGCCTGCCGTATCGCGTTTTTACGCGCCAGGGCGAGGTCGCGCAATTCAGTGGCGAGGCGGCGAGCGTCCGCCTCGAAGCGCGTTTTGAACACAAACTGTGCCGTGACGCCGATACGGTACTCGGCTGGACGGCGACTCTCCGCGTCGGCGAGCAGACCTTGCAAGGTTGCGCCTGGCAGCGGTGAGCAGCGGTCGCCCGAGTGGACGCGGAGCGGGCCGGCGCTTCCTGCGGGTCGTCGGCTACAATGCCGGGGTGCAGAAAATCCTGATTGTCGGCAGCGGCGACATCGCCCGCCGCATCCTCCCGCCTCTTGTTGCTCGTTACCGCGTCTATGCCCTGCTGCGCGAGCCGGCGCAGGCCGCCGTCTGGCGCGCGGCGGGAGCTATTCCGCTGCCCGGCGATCTCGACGACCGGGCCAGCCTGCGTCGTCTGGCCGGTTTGGCCGAGCGCGTTGTGCATCTGGCGCCGCCGCCCGGCGATGGCTATACCGACCGGCGCATGCGCAATCTGCTGGCGGCTCTGGGCGCTGGCGGCAGCCTGCCGCGGCAGTTGATCTACATCAGCACGACGGGGGTTTACGGCGATTGCGCCGGGGCGTTGATCGACGAAACCCGGCCCTGCCGCCCGCAAAGCGCCCGCGCCGCGCGCCGCCTCGATGCCGAGCGCCGTCTGCGCGCCTGGGGGCGGCGGCGCGGGGTGCGCGTCAGCATCCTGCGCGCGCCCGGTATTTACGCCGCCGACCGCTTGCCGCTCGAACGCTTGCGCCAGGGGCTGCCGGCCCTGATCGCCGCCGAGGATGTTTACAGCAACCATATCCATGCCGACGATCTGGCCGCCGCCTGCCTCGCGGCCTTGCGCCGCGGGCGCGCCAACCGGGTGTATGACGCGGTCGACGATTCGCGGCTGTGCATGGCCGATTACTTCGACCGCGTCGCCGACGCTTTCGCCTTGCCGCGACCGCCGCGTCTCTCCCGGGAGGAAGCGGCGCTGCGCCTGTCGCCGCTGCAATGGTCGTTCATGCGCGAATCGCGACGGATCGGCAACCGCCGCCTGAAACAGGAACTGAAATTGCGCCTTGCTTACCCGACCGTCGCTGACGGCATTGCCGAGGCCGCCAGGAGAACAATATGTTGTTGATCGTGAAAACCCTGCACCTGTGGATGGTCATTTCGTGGTTTGCCGGCCTTTTCTATTTGCCGCGCATTTATGTGAATCTCGCCATGGTGCCCGCCGACAGCGTCGCCGAGCGCGACCGGCTGTTGCTGATGGCTGGCAAGCTGTACAAGTTCATGACGCCGCTCGGCATCCTGGCGGTAGTGACCGGCCTCTGGCTGTGGTACGAATTCGGCTTCCCCCTGATTACCGTCTGGCTGCATGTCAAGATCACGCTGGTCGTCGTTCTGCTCGCCTATCACTGGCACTGCGGCCGCTTGCTGGCGGCTTTCCGTGCCGGCCGCAACCGCCGCTCGCACGTCTGGTTCCGCTATTACAACGAACTGCCGGTGCTGGCGCTGCTGGCCGTGCTCTATCTCGTCGTGCTCAAGCCTTTTTAAGATGAACCGCTAAGATGAACCACTATTTCGCCACCTGCCCGCGCGGCCTGGAAGACCTGCTGCTCGACGAACTGCGCGCCGTCGGCGGCGAAGCCTTGCGCGCCACCCACGGCGGCGTCTTGTTTGCCGGCGATTGGCGCGTCTGCTATCGCGCCAATCTCGAATCAAGGCTGGCGACCCGCATACTCTGGCGCATCGCCAAGGGGCCGTATGCCGGGGAGGAGGATATCTACCGCCTTGCCCTGCGCCAGCCGTGGCCCGAACATTTCGCCGTGACGCGGACACTGCGCGTGGTGACGACGGCGATCAAGAGTCCGCTGAAATCCCTCGACTTCATCACGCTGCGCGTCAAGGACGCCGTCTGCGACCGCTTCCGCGAGGCGTGCGGCGAGCGGCCGAATATCGACACCCGCAATCCCGATGTCGGCGTGCATGTCTTTTTGAGCGGCAACGAATGCACGCTGTATCTCGACACCTCCGGCCAGCCGCTGTGGCAGCGCGGTTTGCGCCGGGCCAGCGTGGAGGCGCCGCTGAAGGAAAACCTCGCCGCCGGCATCCTGAAAATGACGGGCTGGCAGCCGGGGCAGCCGTTGCTCGACCCGATGTGCGGCAGCGGCACTTTCTTGCTCGAAGCGGTGCAGATCGCCCTCGACCGGGCGCCCGGCCTCGATCGCGCCTTTGCCTTCGAGTTGTTGAGCGACTTCGCTGCGCCGGCTTGGGCGGCAATCCGCGCCGCTGCCGAGGCCCGCGTCAAGCCGGCGGAGGCGCTGGCCATCCACGGCTACGACAACGACGAGCGGGCCGTGCGCGCCACCCGGCGCAATTTGCGCGAAGCCGGCTGGGAGAATGTGGCGACGGTGGAAGCGGGCGACATCCTGGATATCCAGCCGCCGGCCGACGGCGGCATCCTGCTCGCCAATCCGCCTTACGGCGAACGGATCGGCGAGGCGGACGAACTGGCCGCCTTTTATCCGCGCCTCGGCAGCGCCCTGAAACGCCACTGGGCCGGCTGGAACTGCTTTTTCTTCACCGCCGACCTGCGCTTGCCGGGGCTGCTCGGTTTGCGGCCCAGCCGCAAGACGCCGCTGTTCAACGGCCCGCTCGAATGCCGTCTGTTCGAGATACGCATGGTGGCCGGCAGCAACCGGCGGCACTGATTTATACTGCGGATCGCGTTCATATTGCATGACACTGCTTGATTCCGGTCAGCAAAATCACCGGGAACTGTGCAATCATTGTCATTTTCGCGAACATAACAGAGGAGGAAACCGCATGTCCGTCCAAGCCCAGTACCAGCAAAAACGCTGTTCCGCTGCCGATGCCATTCGCGTTGTCAGGAATGGCGATACCATCGTTGTGCCGACCGGCGTTGGCGAGCCGCCGGCCTTGTTGACCGCCCTCTCCGACGCGCGCCGCGATTTCCGCGATGTGCAGGTGTCGCAAATCCTGGCGCCGCGCAATTTTGCTTACTACGATCCCGAGACGGTCGAGCATGTCCGCCATACCTCTTATTTCTTCGGTGGCGCCACCCGCAAGGGCGGCCAGGCGGGCTGGATCGACTACATTCCGGCCTATTTCTCCGAAGTGCCCATCCTGATCCGGCGCGGCCTGCTGCCGTCCGATGTCGTTTTCGCGCTGGTCTCGCCGATGGATAAGCATGGTTATTTCTGCTGCTCGCTCGGCACCGACTACATCCTGGATGCGGTCAAGAAGGCGCGCGCCGTGGTGCTCGAAGTCAATCCCAACGTGCCGTTCACCTATGGCAATTGCTACATCCACATTTCCCAGGTCACCGCGCTGTGCGAAGACGAGCAAGCGATCTCCGAGGTCGGCCTGCCCGCCATCGGCCCGGTCCAGCAGGCCATCGGCAAGTACGTCGCCGACATGATCCCCAATGGCGCCACGCTGCAAATCGGCTATGGCAGCATTCCCGACGCCGTGGTCATGCAACTCACCGACAAACACGATCTCGGTGTTCACACCGAAATGGTCGGCGACGGCATCCTGACCCTGCTCGAAGCCGGCATCGTCAATAACCGCAAGAAAAACTTCCTGCCGGGCAAGATGCTGGCTACCTTCGCGCTCGGCTCGAAGAAACTGTACCAGTTCATGGATCGCAACCCGGCTCTGGAAATGCACCCGGTGGATTTCACCAACGATCCCTTCATCGCCGGCCAGAACGACAATCTGCACACCATCAATGCCACCTTGCAGATCGACTTCGCCGGCCAGTGCGGTTCCGAGACCCTCGGTGCCACCCCCTACTCGGGTACCGGCGGCCAGGCCGATTTCGTGCGCGCAGCCAATCGCTCCGAAGGCGGCAAATCCTTCATCGTGCTGCCGTCCACGGCCAAGGACGATACCATCTCTCGCATCGTGCCGACCCTGACGCAGGGCACCCATGTCTCGACCAGCAAGAATGACATCAGCTACGTCGTTACCGAGTATGGCGTCGCCCAACTGCGCGGCAAGAGCGCCAAACAGCGCTGCGAAGCCCTGATCGCCATCGCCCACCCGAACTTCCGCGATGAGTTGCGCGAGGCTGCAAAGAAGATGAAGCTGCTCTAAACAGCCGCAAACGCCACCCCGGCAGTCGCCCGGCCACCGCCCGGGAACTGCCGGGATGGCGGACGTCACGCTTACAATCCGTAGCAATTTCCCTCTGTCATTTGGCGCCGAATCGTCTACTCTGAAAAGATAACAACGGAGGATGCGATGAAAGCAGCAAGAATCCTGGCGGCCCTTTTCTGTCTCGTGGCCGTCGCATCATCTGGCATCGACGAGGCGCAAGCCCGTGGCCGTGGCGGTCACGGTCATAGCCACGGCCACAGCAGCGTTCGCGTGGGCATTGGCGTTGGATTCGGGGGCTTCTGGGGGCCGGGATGGGGCTATTACTCCTCCCCTTGGTATGCATCGCCCTGGTATTCCCCGGTGATCGTCGCCGCTCCCGGGCCGGCGCCGGTCTACATCGAGCAGAGTCCGCCGCCGCGGAGCGCCCAGCCGGCCAGCAACGCCACGCCGCCCGGCGGCGCCTTCTGGTACTACTGCCGCAACCCCGCCGGTTACTACCCTTACGTCAACGAATGCCGCGAAGCTTGGCTGAAAGTGCGACCGCAGTAACAGGAGAAATGCGCCATGACCATGAATCGCCCGCGTCTTGCCCTGCTCGCGCTACTGGCGGCACTCGGCGGTTGCGCCGTGACGCCGACCGGGCCGAGCGTCATGACCCTGCCGGGCAGCGGCATGAGCCTCGAACAATTCCAGGCTGACGATGTCCTCTGCCGGCAATACGCCCTCAACCAGATCGGCGGCCGCACGGCTGGCGAGGCTTCACAGCAATCGGCGGTAACCAGCGCCGCCGTCGGCACCTTGGTCGGCGCGCTTGCCGGCGTGGCCATTGGCGGCAACAGCCGCGGCGCCGGCATCGGCGCCGGCACGGGCCTGCTGTTCGGTAGCGCGATAGGCTCCGACAGTGCCCGCGCTTCCGGCATCGGCACCCAGCGCCAGTACGACAACGCCTACATTCAGTGCATGTACAGCCAGGGACACCGGGTGCCGGTATCAGGCAATTTCTCCAGCCAGCGCATCGAGCAGCGCCCGGTCAGCAGCCCGGTTAACAACCAGCCGCCGGTCAATGCCGCCGAAGCCGGCATCCCGCCGCCACCGCCGGGCAACCCGCCCGCCCCGCCGCCAAACTGACGGCAGTGCATAAAAAAAGGCGCTCCGTGCAGAGCGCCTGTAAAAGGGAAGTAAATGCTCAGGCCGTCTTGCGCCGACGCATAGCCAGCCCGATCAGACCCAGCGCGGCAAGCGCCAGCGTACCCGGCTCGGGAACGTTATTGGAAACCGGCGTGAAGTCGTACCAGATGCTCCAGAAACCTGTATTGCCCGTGCCCGTGCCAGGTCCTGGCTGAGACCAGAGCTCGATAGGCATAGTCTCTTCCTTGTAATCGCCGTTACCTTTTTTGAAACCGAACGGGTCGGCGTCGTTCAGATTGCTATTGCCCGAAGGATTGTAGTTGAAGGCGGTAATGGTGATGACATACGAGCCGGTATTCAGAGCAGACCACGCAAAAGTGGAATCCTGTCCATTATTTCTACCGATAAAAGCGCCCGTTGCCGCATCCCACAGCGCCACGATCGGATTGAAGTTGGTCGTACCCGTCCAAGAGTCCGACCAAAGGCTGAAATCGGTTACATCCTGGGTCAGCTCGAAATCAACCCAACCAATGTCGTGTTGGGTTTCGATGGCACCGGTAGCGTTGACCGGCACAGCTTGGGCCAAGCCGGTCAGGGCGACAAAAGCGACGATGGCCGCCAAGATTTTTTTCATGTTACATCCTCCAATGAAATAAGCTCACTCCCCTTGAGCAGGTTTTATGCCATAAGCCAATAATTGTTATTTTTTAGCATGTTATATTTTTCTATATATTAATTTGCCAGTCTTCTGTAAAAAAGTCCGACACTTTGCTGCTGGCGGATGCTGCGGCGCTATATCCCAGCCGCATGCGCCTGGCGGTCGGCCCAATAGCTGGAGCGGACCATGGGGGCGCAGGCGGCGGCGGAGAAGCCCATTTTTTGCGCTTCCGCCTCGTACATTTTGAACACGTCGGGATGGACGTAGCGGGTGACGGGCAGGTGGTGGCCGGAAGGGGCGAGGTATTGGCCGATGGTCAGCATGTCGACGGCGTGGGCGCGCAGGTCGCGCATGACGTCGAGAATTTCCTCGTCCGTTTCGCCAAGGCCGACCATCAGGCCGGATTTGCTTGAAACCTGCGGGTAACGGGCCTTGAATTCTTTGAGGAAGGTCAGCGAATGCTGATAATCGGCGCCGGGGCGGGCTTGTTTGTACAGGCGCGGCACGGTTTCGAGATTGTGGTTGAGGACGTCGGGCAGGGCTGTGCCGAGGATGTCGAGGGCGGTTTCCAGGCGGCCGCGAAAGTCCGGCACCAGGGTTTCGATGGTGGTGGCGGGCGACTGGGCGCGGATGTGGCGGATGACGTCGACAAAATGCCCGGCGCCGCCGTCGCGCAGGTCGTCGCGGTCGACGCTGGTGATGACGACGTAGCGCAATTTCAGGGCAGCGACCGAGGCGGCCAACTGGCGCGGCTCGTCGGGGTCGGGCGGCAGCGGCTGGCCGTGGCCGACGTCGCAGAAGGGGCAGCGGCGGGTGCAGATGTCGCCGAGGATCATGAAGGTCGCCGTGCCGCGCCCGAAGCATTCGCCGATGTTGGGGCAGGCCGCTTCCTCGCAGACGGTGTGCAGCTTCTTTTCGCGCAGCATGGCCTTGATTTCGCCGAAGCGGCCGGCGCTGTTGCCGGCCTTGACGCGAATCCATGCCGGCTTGCGCAGCGTTTCGCCGGCCGGGACGATCTTGATGGGGATGCGCGCGGTTTTCAGCTCGCCTTTCTGTTTGACGTGCTTCGTCTCAGTCATGAACAGGCTCCAGTTTTTGCAACAGGTGATGCGCCAGGCGTTCGCCGGCTGCATCGGGAGTCAGCGAAATGCCCAGATCCCGGGTCTGAATGACCGCCAGGCCGGGATAGCCGCAGGGGTTGATGGCGGCGAAGGGCGCCAGATCCATGTCGACGTTGAGGGCGACGCCGTGGTAGCAGCAGCCGTGGCGCACGCGCAGGCCGAGCGCCGCGATCTTGGCGCCGCCGACATAGACGCCGGGGGCGCCGGCATGGCGCTCGGCGGCGACGCCGTGTTCGGCCAGGAGGTCGATCACCGCCTGCTCGATGGCGCTGACCAGTTCGCGTATTTTCAGTTGCCGCCGGTTCAGGTCGAGCAGCAGGTAGATCACCGCCTGGCCGGGGCCGTGGTAGGTAATCTGGCCGCCGCGGTCGATCTTGACCACGGGAATGCCGATGTCGCGCAGGATGTGTTCCGGCTTGCCGGCCTGGCCCAGGGTGTACACCGGCGGATGCTCGACGAGCCATAACTCGTCGACCGTCGCGGCGTCGCGGGCGGCGGTGAATGCCTGCATCGCCGCGAAGGCCGCGAGATAGTCGACCCGACCGAGGCGTTTGAGCAGCGGCGGCTTCACGTCAGAGCACGACCTTGATCAGCGGATGGGCTGACAGTTCCCGGTACAGCGCGTCGAGCTGGGCTTTCGAGGTGGCGCGCACGGTGCAGGTCAGGCTCAGGTAATTGCCGCCGGAACTGGCGCGCATTTCCATTGTCTCGCCGGCAAAATCGGGGGCGTGGCGGCTGACGATGGCGAGCACGGTTTGGGCCAGATCGTCGTGCGCCCGGCCCATGATTTTCAGGGGAAAGGCGCAGGGGAATTCGAGCAGGGTGTCTTGGCTATGGCTCATGTCAGCCCTTGCGCATCACGGTGTTCTTGAAATCCTGATACCACTGCCACATCTGCTCGCCGAGTGGCCCGGGCCGGCCGTTGCCGACCGGCTGGCCGTCGAGTTGGGTGATGGCCAGCACTTCCCGCGTCGACGAGGTCATCCAGATTTCGTCTGCGGCGCGCAGTTCCGCTTCGGCGATGTCGCGCACGACGACCGGCTGGCCGTGCGCCGCGGCCAGTTCGAGCAGCACGTCGTAGGTGATGCCGGGCAGCATCAGGCGGGTCTTGGGCGGCGCCAGCAGCACGCCGTCCTTGACCAGGAAGATGTTCGAGGCGGTGCCTTCGGCGAGGCGGCCGTCACGGATCAGCAGCGCCTCGCCGCAACCGGCGTCGGCGGCCTGCTGGCGGGCCAGCACATTGGCCAGCAAGGAGACGACCTTGAGATCGCAGCGCGCCCAGCGCAGGTCGGGCAGGGTGATGGCGGCGACGCCAACGGCCCGGATTTCGGCCGGCGTCGTCACCAGCGGCGCGGCGTAGGCGAACACCGTCGGCGGCACGGTGGAGGGCGGGAAGGGGTGGTCGCGCTTGGCGTCAGCGCCGCGCGTGACTTGCAGGTAGATTGATTGATCTTCCCATGGCGCGGCGGCGATCAGCCGGGCCACCACTTCACGCCAAGCGGCGGGCGACAGCGGATCGGTCAGGCGGACGTTGGCCAGGGTCGCCGCCAGACGCTGCAAATGTTCGTCGAGGCGAAAAGCCTGCCGGGAATAGACGGGGATCACCTCATAGACGCCGTCGCCGAAAAGAAAACCTCGGTCGAGCGGCGAGATGCCGGCCTCCGCCAGCGGCAGGTAGCGGCCGTTGAGGTAAACGGGATCGGCGACGTAGGAGGACACGGCAAACGCTCAGTTGAACCAGAGGCGGACGCTATCCAGCGCCCGGCCGAAGATGCCGGCCGGCGGCACGGCTTCCAGCGCGAGCACCGGCTGTTCGCCGTAGGCTTTGCCGTCGAGGCTCAGCTTCAGGGTGGCGATTTGCTGACCGGCCGCGATCGGGGCCAGCAGCGGCTGGTGCGGGACGATTTCGGCCTTCAGCTTGTCGGCCATGTCTCTCGGGACGCTGACGGCGATGTCGTGCGCGAAACCGGCCTTGACTTCGTTTTGCGCGCCCTTCCAGACGCGCAGCGCGGACGCCGTTTGCTCCTTGGTGTACAAGGGCACGACAGCGAAGGCCGCAAAACCCCAGTCGAGCAATTTTTTCGATTCGCGGGTGCGGGTCGCGTCGGCATCCGTGCCGAGCACCACCGAGAGCAGGCGGCGCTGGTCGCGCTGCGCCGACGAGATCAGGCAATAGCCGGCGGCCTTGGTGTAGCCGGTCTTCATGCCATCGACGCTCGGATCGAGCCAGAGCAGGCGGTTGCGGTTCGGCTGCTTGATGTTGTTATAGCTGAATTCCTTGATCGAGTAGTAGCGGCGGTATTCCTCGGGGAAGTCGCGGATCAGCGCCGCGGCCAGGATCGACAGGTCGCGGGCGGTGCTGTAGTGCTGCGGGTCGGGCAGGCCGGTGGCGTTGCGGAAATTGGAATTCTTCATGCCCAGCCGTTCCGCCGCGCGGTTCATCATGTGCGCGAAATTTTCCTCGCTGCCGCCAATGCCCTCGGCCAGCACGACGCAGGCATCGTTGCCGGACTGGACGACGACGCCCTTGATCAGGTCATCGACCGGCACCTGATGATTGACACGGACGAACATCTTGGAACCGCCGGTGCGCCAGGCTTTTTCCGAAACCGGCAGGGTCTGGTCGAGGCCCAGGGTCTTCTGGCGCAGCGCCGCGAAGGTCAGGTAGGCGGTCATCAGCTTGGTCAGCGAGGCCGGGTCGAGGCGCTCGTCGGCTTTTTCGGCGGCGAGCGTCTGGCCGGAGCCGATTTCCAGCAGCAGCCACGATTTGGCGGCCAGGGTGGGGGCCGCCGGCAGCGTCTGGGCGACGGTCTGACTGGCGCAGAGCAGCGCGGTCAGAACGAGGAATGCTTGGCGAAACAGGGACATGTGCTTTTCTTTTTGGCTGTTGGGGGGCAGGGATTATACCCCCGCCACGGCGGCCGCTTCGCCGGCGCTGCCGCTGGCGCACAGCAGTTCGACCGCCGGATGGCGGATGCGCCGTTCGTTGGAAATGGCGTAAATCTGCTCGCTGACGCCATCCAGGGCGCCGATCGGCTGGGCGTCGAGCTGGGCGGCGATCTGCCCGGCCAGCGCCAGCGGCGCCGGGAAAATGCCCAGGCCGCCGCGGCCGAAGGTGGTCATCAGCGCGCTGTCCTCGAATTCGCCGACGACGTTCGGGCGCACGCCGTTGCGCTCGCACCAGCGTTCGATGTGGTGGCGCAGCGCATGGTGGCGGGTCGGCAGAAGCAGCGGGGCGTCGGCGAGGGAATGGGGAAAGCCGGGGCGGTAGCGGGCGGCGAGCTCGGCATTGGCGAACAGGCCGGTGGCGAATTCGCCGAGATGGGTGCTGAATACTTTCAGGTTGCCGCCGACCGGCGCCGGCCGGTCGGTGAGCACGACATCGAGACGGTGCAGGGCGAGATCGGCAAGCAAATCCTCGAACTCGCTTTCGTCGCAGATCAGCCGGACATTGCCGTTCATCGCCGTGACCCTGCTCAGGAGGCCGTAAGCCAGGAGTTTGGGAATGCCGTCGGAAATGCCGGCGCGCAGGCGCAGGGCGTTATCGTTGTCGCTGCCGCGCACGGCTTCGACCAGCGCATCGCCCAGTTCGAAGATGCGGTCGGCGTAGCCGAGGGCGGCGCGGCCGGCTTCGCTCAAGGCCAGGCCGCGGCCCTGGCTGGTGAACAGGGCCTTGCCGAGCTGGCGTTCGAGTAGCGACAGTTGGCCGCTGATGGTCTGCACGGCAACGCCGAGGCGTCCGGCGGCGCGGGTGATGCTGCCTTCGTGGGCGACTACCCAGAAGTAGTGCAGATGCTTGAAATTGAGCGGGGTCATCGCGGGTCGATTCAGAAAAAAACGAACGATCATCCAATTTTGCTACGGTTTTTATTGGGCGCGCAATGCGTTAACATGAGATATTTAAGTTTTCGTCAGGAGTTCGCCATGAAGCGCGTTCTGCTTTTTCTCGTTACCAATCTCGCCGTCGTCCTGGTGCTCAGCATTGTTGCCAGCCTGCTCGGCGTCGATCAGTTTCTTACCGAAAACGGCCTGAATCTCGGCATGTTGCTGGCCTTCGCCGCCGTCATCGGTTTCGGCGGCGCCTTCATTTCGCTGCTGATGTCGAAATTCATGGCCAAGTGGAGCACCAAGGCGCGGGTCATCAAAAATCCGTCGTCGTCCACCGAGGTCTGGCTGGTCGATGCCGTGGCCAAGCTGGCGAGTAAGGCCGGCCTGCCGATGCCGGAAGTGGCGATTTACGACGGCGCGCCGAATGCCTTCGCCACCGGCGCGACCCGCAGCAGTTCCCTGGTTGCCGTTTCCACCGGCCTCCTGCAAAGCATGACGCGCGAAGAGGTGGAAGCGGTGCTGGCGCACGAGGTCGCCCACATCGCCAACGGCGACATGGTGACGCTGACCCTGATCCAGGGCGTGGTCAATACTTTCGTCATCTTCCTGTCGCGCGTCGTCGGCTTTCTCGTCGATTCCTTCCTGCGCCGCAACGATTCCCACAGCAGCGGCCCGGGCGTTGGCTACATGGTGGCCAGCCTGATTTGCCAGATGGTTCTCGGCGTGCTGGCCAGCATCATCGTCGCCTGGTTTTCCCGCCAGCGCGAATTCCGCGCCGATGCCGGCGCCGCCAGCCTGCTGGGCACGCCGCTGCCGATGCAGAACGCCCTGCGCCGCCTCGGCAACCTGCATACCGAGCCGTTGCCGCAGAACATGGCCGCTTCCGGCATTGCCGGCGGCAAGGAGGGCATCAAGGCGCTGTTCGCCACCCATCCGCCACTGGAGCAGCGTATCGCCGCTCTGGATCGGAAGTGATGCGTTTGGGATAGGCGGGCAAACCGTGCGCTATTTCACGGTCTATTGGCATTGCTCTTTTGTAAAGTAGTCAATCTGATATCGGCGGATATTCTGCTTACCGTGAGTCGACCAGAGTCCTTCTTTTTCCGGGTGCCGCCATGGCACTGATGTCGGCGGACGAGCTTTTCGAGGGGATCGCCAGCCTGTCGCGCGGCGCCTATTTCAAGGAAGCCTCGCTCGACATGACCTTCAGCCTGCTGACCGAATCGGCGGCGCACGTGATCGGCGTCGAGCGGGTCAGCATCTGGGCCTTGACCGACGATCTGCGTGAATTGCGCTGTCTGGAACTGTTCGAGCGCTCGTCGGGGCGGCACAGTAGCGGCGGGCAGCTATCCGCCGCCGATTATCCCGACTACTTCCGCTCTCTGCGCGAGACATCCTGCATTGCCGCCGACGATGTCTACGAACATCCGGCAATCGCCGAGTTGGCCCGTGCTTACTTGCCGCAACACGGCATCACCGCCTTGCTTGAGACGCCGATCTACATTCGCGGCGATCTCCAGGGGGTGTTGAGCCTTGAACAGGTGGGGTCCCGCCAATCCTGGACGCTGGCGCATCGCGCCTTCGCGCAGGCCGTGGCCAATCTGGTGACGCTGGCCCTGGTCGAATACGAGGCCGAGGAGGCGCGGCGCAAGGCGCGCCGCGCCGACGAACGTTTGAAATTGCTGTTCGATCTGGCGCGCGAGGCGATGCTGCTGTTCGATGCGGACAGCGGCTGCGTGCTCGACGCCAACCCGCAGGCGGAAAAGCTGTTCGGCTGCCGCCGCGACGAACTGATCGGGCGCTGGCGGCGGCAGTTGTACCGTCTGCTGCCGGGGAAAGATGGCGATGCCGTGGCCATCCGTTCCCCGGGCGAGCCGGTGGCCGCCGAATTGCGCCGCGCCGACGGCGGCGTGCGCGCCGTCACGATCGCCACCGAGGAAGCCGAGGTCGCTCAGGGGCGGCGTCTGGCGCTGGAGATCATCCGCCCCTCATAATTCCATTTCTATCTCAACCGATTACTTTGTCGGCTTCGCTTGCCGTACGCCAGTACTGTCTGCGCTTCGCCTTCGCGTACTCGATTGATCTATAAATAGAATTAGGCGGCGAGTTTGGCGAAGGCGCTGACAACCTCGGGCGGCGCCTGCACCAGTTCGATCAGTACGCCCTCGCCGCCAATCGGGAATTCCTCGTTGCCCTTGGGGTGCAGGAAGGTGATGTCGAAACCGGCCGCGCCCTTGCGGATGCCGCCCGGGGCGAAGCGCACGCCGTTGGCCGAGAGCCATTCGACGGCCTTGGGCAGGTCGTCGATCCACAGGCCGACGTGGTTGAGCGGGGTGGCGTGCACGGCCGGCTTTTTTTCCGGATCGAGCGGCTGCATCAGGTCGACCTCGACCTTGAACGGGCCGCTGCCCATGGCGCAGATATCCTCGTCGACATTTTCGCGCTCGGAAACGAAGGTGCTGCTGACCTCGAGGCCGAACATGTCGACCCACAACGTGCGCAGTTTGTCCTTGGACGGGCCGCCGATGGCGATTTGCTGGATGCCGAGAACTTTGAAGGGACGTGTCATGATGGAACTCCTGTCAGTGAGTGAAAGACGCTTTCTTCCGGTAAGCCAGCAGTAGCAGCAGGATGCCGGCGGCGATCATCGGCAGCGATAGCCACTGGCCCATGCTGACCGTGTAGGACTGGCCGAAGATGCCGTAATCCGGCTCGCGGAAGTATTCGGTGATGAAGCGGCAGGCGCCGTAGCCAATCAGGAAGACGCCGGAGACGGCGCCGCGCGGCCGTGGCCGGCGGCTGTACAGCCAGAGGATGACGAATAGCGCCAGCCCTTCCAGGCCGACGTGGTAAAGCTGCGACGGATGGCGTGGCGCGAGATCGCCGGCCTGCGGAAAGACCATGGCCCAGGGCAGGGCGGGATCGGCGAGGCGGCCCCACAGTTCGCCATTGATGAAATTGCCGATGCGCCCGGCGGCCAGCCCGAGCGGCACCAGCGGCGCGATGAAATCGGTGATGGCCAGCCAGGCCATGGCGTGCTTCCTCGCCCACAGCGCCATGGCGACGAGGACGCCGAGGAAGCCGCCGTGAAAGCTCATGCCGCCCTGCCAGATGGCGATGATTTCCAGCGGGTGAGCGAAGTAATAGCCCGGTTCGTAGAACAGCACCTGGCCCAGACGGCCGCCGACAATGACGCCGAGCATGCCGTAGAAGAGCAGGTCGTCGAGTTGCTCGACGGTCAGCGCGCTCTGGCGCTGACGGATCAGCCAGCGGCCGAGCAGCAGGAACTGGGCGAAGGCGAGCAGATACATCAGGCCGTACCAGCGGATAGCCAAGGGGCCGAGCGAAAAGGCGACCGGGTCGAACTGGGGATGCAACAGCATGGGCGGGGCGGAGTGGGCTAGAATCGGCCCATTATAGTTCGCCCCCGGGATGGCTGGATTTCGCCGCCCGGCCAGATGGAGAAAAGTCATGCCGCAATATCGTTCCCATACCTCGACCCACGGCCGCAACATGGCCGGCGCCCGCGCCCTGTGGCGGGCAACCGGGATGCGGGATGGCGACTTCAACAAACCGATCATCGCCGTGGTCAATAGTTTCACCCAGTTCGTGCCGGGGCATGTGCACCTGAAAGACATGGGGCAACTGGTGGCGCGCGAGATCGAAGCGGCTGGCGGCGTCGCCAAGGAATTCAACACCATCGCCATCGACGACGGCATCGCCATGGGCCACGACGGCATGCTTTATTCCCTGCCGTCGCGCGATTTGATCGCCGATTCGGTCGAATACATGGTCAATGCCCACTGCGCCGACGCCCTGGTCTGCATTTCCAATTGCGACAAGATCACGCCGGGCATGCTGATGGCGGCGCTGCGCCTGAACATTCCGGCGGTTTTCGTCTCCGGCGGGCCGATGGAAGCCGGCAAGGCCAAGGTGCAGGGGCAGGTGATCCATCTCGACCTCGTCGACGCCATGGTCAAGGCCGCCGACAGCGCGGTGTCCCAGGCCGATCTCGACGAAATCGAACGGTCCGCCTGCCCGACCTGCGGCTCCTGCTCCGGCATGTTTACCGCCAATTCGATGAACTGCCTGACCGAGGCCCTCGGCCTCAGCCTGCCCGGCAACGGCACCCTCGTCGCCACGCATGCCGAGCGCCGGCAGTTGTTCCTGCGCGCCGGCCGTCTGGCCGTCGAGTTGTGCCGGCGCTACTACGAGCAGGACGACGCCTCGGCGCTGCCGCGTTCGATCGCCACCAAGGCCGCCTTCGAGAATGCGATGACGCTCGACGTGGCGATGGGCGGCTCGACCAACACTGTGTTGCACATTCTGGCCGCCGCCCAGGAAGCCGGCGTTGATTTCACGATGGCCGACATCGACCGTATTTCGCGCTCCGTGCCCTGTCTGTGCAAAGTCGCGCCGATGACCGACAAGTACCACATCGAGGACGTGCACCGCGCCGGTGGCATCATGGGCATACTCGGCGAACTGGATCGCGCCGGACTGCTGCAACGCGCGACGCCGACCGTGCACGCCAGAACCCTCGGCGAGGCGATCGACCTCTGGGACGTGGCGCGCAAACACGACATCAAGGTGCATGAATTTTTCCAGGCCGCCCCGGGCGGCGTGCCGACCCAGACGGCTTTCTCCCAGGAGAACCGTTACAGCGAACTCGATCTCGACCGCGAACACGGCTGCATCCGCAACCAGGCCAACGCCTATTCCCGTGATGGCGGGCTGGCCGTGCTCTACGGCAACATCGCCGAGAACGGTTGCATTGTCAAAACCGCTGGCGTCGACGAGTCGATCTGGCGCTTCACCGGCCGGGCGCGCGTATTCGAAAGCCAGGAGGCGGCGGTGGAGGGCATTCTCGGCGGTCGGATCGTTGCCGGCGACGTTGTCGTCATTCGTTACGAAGGCCCGAAAGGCGGGCCGGGCATGCAGGAAATGCTCTACCCGACCTCCTATCTGAAGTCGATGGGTCTCGGCAAAGCCTGCGCCTTGCTCACCGACGGCCGCTTCTCCGGCGGCACCTCCGGCCTGTCGATCGGCCACGCTTCGCCGGAAGCGGCCGACGGCGGCGCCATCGCGCTGGTTAACGAGGGCGACATGATCGAAATCGACATTCCCCAGCGCCGCATTCATCTGGGCATTGCTGCCGACGAACTGGCGCGGCGGCGGGTGGCGATGGAAGCGCGCGGCGAGGACGCCTGGCAACCCACCGCCCGCCAGCGGACGATTTCGCCAGCGCTGCAAGCCTATGCCCTGATGGCGACTTCCGCCGACAAGGGCGCGGTGCGCGACATCAGACAAATCCAGAGGCGTAAATGATTTTGGCCGGAGCGCCGTCAACCGTCGCCGCCGCGCTTCGTTAATTCGGATAGATGGCTTGCTGCGACTGCCGCTTGGGTTATGGCAATGGTTTGCAAGCGTCGGAAAAGGTTTTATCATCCAAGACTGTCTATTCCATAACCCCATCCACACTAGGAGCGAGAGAATGAAATCCGTGTATGTCGCCATAATGGCAATCGCAGGCGTCGCGATGGTCGGTCAGGTGCAAGCCGACGAAGCTTTGGCCAAGGCCAAGAACTGCATGTCCTGCCATACCGTCGACAAGAAGCTGGTCGGCCCGGCTTACAAGGAAGTTGCCGCCAAGTACAAGGGCGACGCCGGTGCGGCGGCTACGTTGGCGGCCAAGGTCAAGGCGGGTGGCAAGGGCAACTGGGGCCAGGTTCCGATGCCCCCGAACAATGTCACCGAAGACGAAGCGAAAAAGCTGACGGCTTGGATTCTGTCCATCAAGTAATCCCGATTCGCGCGTGAAAAAGCCGGCAGCCGCCGGCTTTTTTGTTGTCTCGGGTGTTGACAGATTTTCGGCCTATGCGGATAATCCTATGTTCTTCTGGAGGGGTACCCAAGCGGTCAACGGGAACAGACTGTAAATCTGTCGGCTCTGCCTTCGAAGGTTCGAATCCTTCCCCCTCCACCAGGTTGATGTTTTGTGGTTGTTGGTGCCGCGGGTGGAAGTCAGGCGGGTGTAGCTCAATGGTAGAGCTGAAGCCTTCCAAGCTTAAGACGAGGGTTCGATTCCCTTCACCCGCTCCATCTTGCGGCCATGCGTGACGTTGCAAGGCGAGCCCATGTAGCTCAGTGGTAGAGCACTCCCTTGGTAAGGGAGAGGTCGGCAGTTCAATCCTGCCCATGGGCACCACCGATTGGCTTGGTTTTTGGGTTTGTTGCACATTTAGACGATTGGAGAACCGACAATGGCTAAGGAAAAATTTGAGCGCAAGAAGCCGCACGTAAACGTAGGCACGATCGGTCACGTTGACCACGGCAAGACGACGCTGACGGCGGCGATCACGACGGTGCTGT
>WREP01000005.1 GCA_009779265.1 Betaproteobacteria bacterium | reverse complement strand
TTCTCCAAAAAATACCTCGTCTATAATGGGGACGAAAACCGCGCTTTCAAGAGCCAAATAGAAGGCAAATTGGAAATCTTCCCGCGCCGCGCGCCAAAGGCGCGCGCGCCGCATGCTACGATGTTCAACAAATGACGACCAACCTATCTAGCATGGAAAACATCGGCAAATACCGCGTGCTGCGTGAATTGGGCAAAGGCGCCACGGCCACGGTGTATCTCTGCGAGGATCCCGATGCCGACCGCCAGGTAGCGGTTAAACTCATTCGTTTCGTCGGGGATTCGGCGGCGCTGTCGCGGCGCATGAAAAAGCTGTTCCGCAACGAGAACATGGTTTCCAAGCGCCTCGACCATCCCAACATCGTGCGCGTCTTTGACGCCGTGGTCGAGGAAAATTTCGCCTATCTGGTCATGGAATATGTCGACGGCTTCAGCCTCGAACAGCACACCCGCATCGACCGGCTGCTGCCGATGCACCGCGCCATCAGCATCGTCTTCAAATGCTGCATGGCCCTCGACGCCGCCTACCGCCAGGGCATCATCCACCGCGACATCAAGCCGGCCAACATCCTGGTCGCCGCCAACGACGAAGCCAAGATCGCCGACTTCGGCCTGGCGCTCAACATGAACAAGGATATCGACCGCGACTCGACCTTCATCATGGGCGTCGGCTCGCCGGCCTACATGTCGCCGGAACAGATCAAGGGTTACCCGCTCAACCAGAAAACCGACCTCTATTCGCTCGGCGTCCTGCTCTTTCAACTGCTCACCGGACGTCTGCCCTTCCGCGCCGCCAACCAGGCGACGCTGGTCTACCGCATCATCAATACCGAGGCGCCGGCGGTGACGGCGCTCAATCCCAACCTGCCCGAAGGACTCAATCCCGTTCTCAAGCGGGCGCTGGAAAAAGATCTCTACAGCCGCTATCGCAACGGCGCCGAATTCGCCAAGGATCTTTCGGCGGTGCGCTACAAGATTCTCGACGAGGACGAAACGGTGCTGGACACCCAGCATTTCGAGACCCTGCGCAAGCTCAGCTTCTTCACCGAATTCGAGAACATCGAGATCTGGGAAGTGCTGCGCGTCTCGGTATGGCGTCAGGTCGCGCCCAATATCGCGCTCATCCGCGAAGGCGAGAACAACAGGCTGTTCGGCATCATCATCAGCGGCTGCGTCGAAATTTCTGTCGAACGCCGCGCCCTGTGCCGCCTCGGCCCCGGCGAGCCGGTCGGCGAAGTGGCTTTCCTGCACCCGAACAACGACCTGCGCCACGCCACGGCGGTGACGCTGGAACCAACGCTATTCCTGGAAATCAACGCGGCGG
Organism: Betaproteobacteria bacterium; assembly: GCA_009779265.1. Classification (GTDB taxonomy): domain Bacteria; phylum Pseudomonadota; class Gammaproteobacteria; order Burkholderiales; family Rhodocyclaceae; genus Azonexus. The sequence goes on along the minus strand of WREP01000005.1, from coordinate 86,827 downwards.
CGCTGACGCTATCCTCGGAAGAACTGCTCGAACGCATGCGCAACGGCCTCCTGACGCGCATGATCGACCGCCTGCGCCAAGTCAACAAAATCGCCGCGAAACAGGGCCAGCCGGCGGCGCTTCCCGGCTCCGGCTCGCTCAGCGGCATGGCGCGCCCCGGCAACCTGGAACTGACGCCGATGTAGTAACGGCCTCTGTCGAGGCCGTTTACCCGTTTCCGGTGAGTGCCGGAATCAGACCTTGAAGCGGCCGACCATCGCCGCCAGGCCGTCGGCCAGGCGTTTCAGGTCGTGGGCAGCGTCGGCCGTCTGCTCCACGGCGTCATTGTTGGCGCGGGCCATGGCAGCGATGGCGTCGATGCTGGCCTCGACATCGCTGGAGAAACGGCGCTGCTGCTCGGTCGACTCGACGATGCTGTCGAGGCCGTGATCGACTTCGGCAACCGAGCCGCTGGCCCCCTGCAATACGTTGGCCACGGCCCCCACCGCGGCCTGGCTGCTGTCGAGGTGACTGAGACCTTCCTCGATGCTGTTGCGGACAGTGACCGACTGGGCGCTCAGGCTGGCGGTGATGGTGTCGATTTCGCTGGCCGAGCGCGAGGATTTTTCCGCCAGCTTGCGCACCTCGTCGGCGACCACGGCGAAGCCGCGGCCCTGCTCGCCGGCGCGCGCGGCCTCGATGGCGGCATTGAGCGCCAGGAGGTTGGTCTGCTCGGCGATCTCCCTGACCTCGCGGGTCATCCGGGTAATGGCCTCGGTGTTGCGGACAAAATTATTGACCGAGTCGGCCATTTCCTTGACCGCCTCTTCAACGACCCGCATTTCGGCAAGCAGCGTTTCCAGGCTGTGGCCGCCCGCGTTGGCGCGGGCCAGGCTTTCCTGCGACTGGTGCTGCACGTGCTCGGCGCTTTGGGCGATGGAGGAGATGCTGGCGACCAGTTGCTCGACGGCTTCGGCGGCTTCCAGCGACTTTTCGTTCTGCTGATGCGAGCTTTGCGAAACGCTGTCGGCGCTGTCGGACAAGGCGCTGACGCGGGCCGAAACCTGGCTGGCCGAATCGCGCACCTGACGCACCAGTTGGTTGAAGTTTTCCATCATCTCGTTGAACACCTGCGCCGCCTGGCCGATCTCGTCCTTGCCCTTGACCGGCAGGCGGCGGGTCAGGTCGCCCTCGCCGCTGGCGATTTCGCTCAGGCCCTGGCGCAGGTCTCGCAGTGGGGCGGTGACGAAACGCTTGGTCAGTAGGTAGATGATGAGCAGCAGCAGGCCCAGCGCGCCCACGGCGAGGCCGCCGATCTTCAGGCGGAAGGCGGCGACTTCGGCATCGATCGAGTCGAGCGAGATTTTCATGCTGACGATGCCGAGCACGGTACCTTCCGGCACTTGGTGGCAGAAGATGCAGTCCTTGCCGAGATAGTTGGCGGAGGCATGGGTCGGGTTGACGACACGCAGGAAAGAGCCTTTCTTGGAGGATTCGACAGCCATGTACGGCTGGCCGCTTTGCATCACCTGCTGCTCGATCGCATCGAGCGCGCGCTCACCCTGGGTATCCGGCCCATACAGATTGCTCACGGCCTCGCTGCGGACGACGTACAAATCCTTGATGATCGACAGGTACTTGATCTGGTCGAGGAAAACTTCGCGCCGGTCGACGGTGCCGGTGATCATCATGCCGGTCAGGCCGGCCATGGTCATCTCGTGGATGCTTTTCGAGAAATCCTGCGCCTGGTGAATTGCCGTTTCCCGTTCTGCCTTGGAAGTCCAGATGATGGCGCCAATCCAGATAATTGCCAGAATGCTCCAAATCGCGGCGGTCAAACGCACCCAAATCTTCATATCGGCAAAACGCGGCATCTTGTCCCCTCATTTTTGACAACGTCGTAGCGAGTCAGGTAGTCAGATCAATTTTTTGAATTGTGCCAACTATGCCGTTTTCCTGCAAGAAAATACCGGTATCACGCACCTGCCCCAACATCTCGTTACCCGTGGTCTTGATGTCAAACGGGGTGGCGACGCGGCCCAGGAAGATCGCGCCGACGCCCGCTTCCGCCAGCGATTGCAGCCGGTCATTACCGTCCGCGTCGCGGCTCCAGATTTGCAATTGGCTGAAAGCGGCATCGTTCTCGTCAATCCAGCCATTACCGTCGTCATCGAGGGCGGCGAGTTCGGCGAAGCCGTCGTTGGTGCTCGGGCCGAACAGTTCGCTACCGTCATTGATGACGCCATCCCCGTTGCGGTCGAAAACGAGGAAGCCGCTGCCCGGCGCGACGAAATTGATCCATTCCATCGTGCCGTCGGCGTTGAGGTCGAAGGCGAAACGCTGGTTGGTCAACTCGGCGGCGGCGCCGGAAAAATTGAGCACCAGCGGATCCACCGCCTTGTTCGCCGCGCCCAGGCGCAGACTGATGTTGCTCTCCTCGTAATACGAGCGGCTCATTGAAAGTTCAAGCTGGAAGTTGATTTCGCGGCCATCGGCGGTCTTGACCGTGCCGCTGGCGCTAAAGTTGGTCTGCTCGAATTCCGCATAAATTTCGCGCCGCTCGTACACCAGGCCGAAGCCGGCACGCCCCGACTGTGCCGCCGGAGCCGGGGGAGCGGGCGCTCCGCCAGGAACATGCACCTGCGGCGAGCGGGCAAGGCCAGCGAAAACCCTGACCGAATGGCCAAGCCACATTTCGAGCATTTGGCGGATCAGAATGAGTTTGGGGTCTTTGACGGCGAGTTCTTCGGCGGCGGCATTGACGGCCTCGGCGGTATCGGCGGCGGCCTGGGCTGCCCGGCCGGCCGCCGAGAGCGAAACCAGTTCGGTCTGCTGCGCTCTGGCTAGCGCCAGGTTGCCATCAAGCCGCTCCCGCGCGCCATCCGCGAGGAAAAGATCATTGCGTTGCGAGCGGCCGCCATTCGTCCATATCTCCATGGATTGGGTAATTTCATGGCGTTGCAGGCTGGCGTGCGAGGCGCTCATTTGCACATCGGTGCTGGCGATTTTCATGGGAAATCCCTCCGAAACTTGGGGCTGTCCACTTGCTAACGGCCCCGGGGAGGGAAAGTTGAGGCCGCTGAAAACGCAGGGGCAGAGCGCGTCTCAGCCTGCGGCGGCGGGCGTCGCGCTGAAGGGAAAGGGTTTCAGGGAGAGCGGCGGCGGGTGCTCAGTCAGTCACGGCGGCGGGAAGGGTCGGCCAGCCGGCCAGATGCTGTTCGGCCAGATCGGCCAGCGCCCGCAGCCAGGCGTCGTCCTCGTTGAGGGCGGGGATATAGTGGTATTCCCCGCCGCCGGCCTGGAGAAAACTGGCGCGGCCTTCGAGGGCGATTTCTTCCAGCGTTTCCAGGCAATCGGCGACGAAGCCGGGGCACAGCACATCCACCCGCCGCACACCCTGCCTGGCCCACTCGTGCAGGGTCGGCGCGGTGTAGGGTTGCAGCCAGGCAGCCTTGCCGAAGCGCGACTGGAAGCAAATCTGGGTTTGCCCGGCGGGCAGTTGCAGGCGTTCGGCCAGTAGTTGCCCGGTTTGTTCGCATTCGCCGCGATAAGGATCGCCAAGATCGACACTGCGCTGCGGCAGGCCGTGGAAGCTCATGAGCAGGCGGCCATCGGCGGCGAGCGGGCCATGCCGCTGCCAGTGGCGACGCACCGACTGTTCGAGCGCGGCGAGGTAGCCGGGGTGATCGTGAAAAGCGCGGACAACGCGCAATTCCGGCTGATTGCGCGTTTGCAGCAGCCAGCGGCAGGCTTCGTCCACGACGGTGGCGCTGGTGCTGGCGGCGTATTGCGGATACAGCGGCAGGAGCAGGATGCGGTCCACGCCCTCGGCCTTGAGCCGGTCGAGGACGTCGCCAAGCGACGGCTGGCCGTAGCGCATGGCCCAGGCGACGGCAACGCGCTGGCCGCGCTCGCCGAGAAAACCTTGCAGCAGCTTGGCCTGGCGTTCGGTGTGGAAACGCAGCGGCGAACCTTCCGCCTGCCAGATGGCGGCGTATTTGGCGGCGGATCGTTTGGCCCGAAAAGGCAGGATGATGCCGTGCAGAATCGGCCACCACAGCGCCCTGGGCACTTCAACGACGCGCGGATCGACAAGAAATTGCTTGAGATAGCGGCGCAACGCCGACGCCGTGGGCGCGTCCGGCGTGCCCAAGTTGACCAGAACGATGGCCGCGGCGGGGAGGTGCTGGACGGGGGGTTCGGGGCGGGAATGCGGCATGTCTAAGAAATTGTCCTGAAGCTGCTCACGAAGTTACTCCTTCGGCGGCCACTGGCGGCGCGCGTGCACGATCTGTTGTATCTCGATGGCGCCGCCATCCTCGATGCGGTAAACCATGATGTAGTTGGCGCGCACCACGATTTCCCGCGTGCCTGACACACGACCCGCCCGATACATCAGTGGATTTCGCGCGGCGGTTTCTGCCTTGTCGTCGAATTCCTCATCGAGTTCCAGGGCGGCGTGCGGGTTGTCTTCGGCGATGTACTCAAAGATGCTGTCGCGGTCGGCCTCGGCCTGGGGCCGCCAGATGATTTTCATTGGGCGACGATGCGCTGGCGCAGCGCCTCACGCTTGGCGGCGAATTTCGCCTTGACCTGCTCATGCGGGATGCTTGGGCGCGGATCGTCGATGCTGGCCTGCAACCGCTCCCTGAACCAATCGTCGTAGGCTACGGCGGCATTGGCGCGCTTCATCGCCGCCGAGCGGTCGGGGCGGCGGGTGGCTGCGGCCGGATCGTAGGACGCGGCGTCTACGTCGAAGCGGGCAATGCCGACACCCTTCAAATACGAAACCAGTGTCTCGAAACGGCGGAACAGCCGGATATTGCGGCTGCGCTGCGCGGCCAGGGGGCGCTCATGTGCGCCGTACCTGACCATGATCGACCAGCCGCCCGGCTGTCCGATGATGTGCGCGCCTTGAACAGCCCCGGCTTCCACCAGACGGGACAATGTGCCGTGATCTATCGTGTCAGCCATAACTCCTCGTCTTTCGGTTTTGCAACGCGATCAATCATAGCCGATGGCGCAAACAATCGTAAAGCGCAAGCCTGCTCTGTCCGTCAAACAGTCATAGGGTGTTTGACGTTTCTACAGTTCTTCCTTGCCCGACAGCGCGCCGGAAAGCAAACGGGCGGTGATGTCGACGATGGGGATGACGCGCTCGTAGGCCATGCGCGTCGGGCCGATGACGCCGACCGAGCCGACCACCTGGCCGTCGATGGCGTAGGGGGCGGCGATGACGCTGCATTCGTCGAGCGAGGCGATGCCCGATTCGCCACCGATGAAAATCCGCACCCCCTCGGCGCGGCCCACCAGGTCGAGCAGGCGCACGAGGCTGGAACGCTGCTCGAAGAGATCGAACAGTTCGCGCAGGCGTTTCATGTTCGAGGACAGTTCCTCGACATCGAGCAGGTTGCGCTCGCCGGAAATAATGTAAGGCATGGCGCTTTCCGCCAGCGCATCATCGCCGGCCGCCAGCGCCAGGGTCATCAGGGGCTTGATGTCGTCGCGCAGTTGCTGGATTTCGTTGGCCAGGCGGTGGCGGATTTGCTCGAAATCGAGGCCGGCGCAATTTTGTGTCAGGTAATTGGCGGCGTGGATCAGTTCGCTCTGCGAATAGGGGCGCTCAGTGTCGAGGATGCGGTTCTGCACCTCGCCTTCGACGGTGACGATGATGAGCAGGATGCGCCGCTCGGAGAGGCCGAGGAATTCGATTTGCCGTATCCGGCTGCTCTTGCGCCGCGGGGAGATGACGACTCCGGCGAAGTGGGTGAGGTTGGAGAGCAGGTGCGAGGCGCTGGCGATCATCTGGTTGGCCAGACGGCCCTGCAAGGCTTCCTCGATCGCGCCCATCTGCTGGGCTTCGAGCGGCTGCACGGTGAGCAGGGTGTCGACGAAAAGGCGGTAGCCGCGCGCCGTCGGCACCCGGCCGGCGGAGGTGTGCGGGCTGGCGACGAAGCCGGCCTCCTCCAGATCGGCCATGACGTTGCGGATGGTGGCTGGCGACAGGTCGAGGCCGGAAAATTTCGCCAACGCCCGCGAGCCGACCGGCTGCCCATCGCTGATGTAATGTTCGACCAGGGCTTTGAGAAGGGTGCGCGAGCGTTCGTCCAGCATGGCTTCGGATTGTACACGCGGGCAAGGCGGAGACGCTTTTTTGTGCAAGAATCCATGCCATGAATGACCACTTCGCATCCTGGAAAGCGCCGCGCACCATTGCTCTGGTTGGCAAGTACAACAGCATGGAAATCGCCGAGTCGCTGCGCCGCCTCGCCGAATACCTGCACGAGCGCGGCGTTTCGGTATTCATCGAGCGCGATACGTCGGAGCAGATCGGCCGCCAGGTCGATCTTTCGCGCTGGGTGACCTGCGGCTTTAACGACATTGGCGCCCACGCCGATCTTGCCATCGTCCTCGGCGGCGACGGCACCATGCTCAACGCGGCGCGCCGCCTGGCCCGCTATTGCGTGCCGCTGGTCGGTGTCAATCAGGGACGGCTCGGCTTCATGACCGACATCGCCCGCGAAAATCTGCTGGGCAGCATGAACGATCTGCTCGATGGCCGCTTCCAGCCGGAAAAGCGCATGCTGCTGGATGCCGAGATCATCCGCGATGGCCGCGAAATCGGCGCCAACATGGCCCTCAACGACGTCGTGCTGGACAAGGGCGCGATTGGCCGGATGATCGAATTCGAGTTGTTCATCGACGGCGAATTCATCTACAACCTGCGCGCCGACGGCCTGATCGTATCGACGCCGACCGGCTCCACCGCCTACTCGCTTTCCGCCGGCGGCCCGATCCTGCACCCGACGCTGACCGGCATCGCTCTGGTACCGCTCTATCCGCACGCCCTGACCAACCGCCCGGTGATCGTCAACGACCAGAGCGAGATCGAATTCCGCATCGTCCATGCCGACGATCCGCGCGTGCACTTCGACGGCCAAGTGACGCGCGACCTGCACATTGGCGACAGCGTCCGCCTGCGCCGCTCCGACCACACCATCTGCTTCCTGCACCCGCCCGGCTACCGTTATTTCGCCATGCTGCGCCAGAAATTGCACTGGAGCGAACGGCCCGAGGGGCACTAGATCATGCTGCACCACCTGTCAATCCGCGACTACGTCATCGTCGACCGCCTGGCACTCGATTTTGCCGGCGGTTTCGGCGCCCTGACCGGAGAAACCGGGGCCGGCAAATCCATCCTCATCGACGCCCTGGCCCTGGCGCTCGGCGAACGGGCCGATGCCGGCGTCGTCCGCGCCGGCCGCGACAAGGCCGAAATCAGCGCCGCTTTCGACATCGCCGGCTGCGCGGCCGTGCGGGAATGGCTGGCGGCCAACGATCTCGAAGCCGGCGAGGAATTGCTGCTGCGCCGCGTCGTCGATGCCGGCGGCCGCTCGCGCGCCTACATCAACGGCTCGCCGGCCACCGTCCAGCAATTGCGCGAAGTTGGCGAATGGCTGGTCGACATCCACGGCCAGCACGCGCACCAGTCGCTCCTGCGCGCCGACGCCCAGCGCGCCCTGCTCGACGCCCACGCCGGCCTGCTGGCGCTGGCCGCCGAAGTGGCCGCTGACTTCCGCGCCTGGCGCGCCGCTGCGCAAACCCTGGCCGAAGCCAGCGCCGGAGCCGAGACAAGGCAGCGCGAGCGCGAACAACTCGCATGGCAAGTGCGCGAACTGGAATCCCTGGCCTTCTCGGCGGCGGAATGGGGCGAACTGGAAGGCGAACACCGCCGCCTCGCCCACGCCGCCAGCTTGATGGAAGGCGCGCAATTCGCCCTGGCCGCGCTGGCCGACGACGACGACGCCTGCGAGCGCCGGATCGACAGCGTTGCCAGCCGCCTCACCGCGCTGGCCGAATACGACCCGGCCCTGAGCGACGTGGCGGCGCTGCTGCAATCGGTGCAGGCGGAACTGGCCGACGCCGTATCCACCCTGCGCCGCTACGGCGACCGCGTCGACCTCGACCCGGCGCGCCTCGCCGAAGTCGAGCGCCGCCTCGAAGCAGTACTCGCCGCCGCCCGCAAATACCGCGTCCAGCCCGAAGAACTGCCGGGCCTGCTCGACGGCGGGCGGCAACGCCTCGCCAGCCTCGAAGCGGCGGGCGACCTAGAGTCGCTTACCGCCGCCGCCGCCCAGGCAGAAGCCGATTACCGGGCCAAGGCCGAGACTTTGCGCGCCGGCCGGCAGCGCGCGGCGGCCGAAATGGGCGCTGCCGTCAGCGCCGTCATGCGCCAGTTGGCGCTCTCCTCCGGGCGCTTTGAAGTGGCCCTGGTGCCGGTCGATGGCGCGGTCTACGGCCTCGAACAGATCGAATTCCGCGTCGCCGGGCTGGCCGGCGACGAAGCCAGGCCGCTGGCCAAGGTCGCTTCCGGCGGCGAACTGTCGCGCATCAGCCTGGCCATCCAGGTACTCACCTCGCGCTCGGCCAGCGTGCCGACCTTGATTTTCGACGAAGTCGATGTCGGCATCGGCGGCGGCGTCGCCGAAATCGTCGGCCGCCTGCTGCGCGAACTGGGCGGCGAGCGCCAGGTGCTGTGCGTCACCCATCTGCCGCAAGTGGCGGCGCAGGCCGACTGGCAATGGCAGGTGAGCAAGGCGGAGCGCGACGGCGCCACCCTGAGCGCCATCCAGCCGCTCGACGCCGCCGGCCGGGTGGAAGAAATCGCCCGCATGCTGGGCGGCGTCGAACTTACCGAAATCACCCGCCAACACGCCAGCGAACTACTCGGCAACCGTCTTGCCGGTCAGGCGGGCTGAAATATCGCGCCGCAGGCGCTATAGTGAAAGATAGGTGAGCGTCTGACGGACAAAACCCATGATCGGCGCAGTTGCTTCCTCCTCCGCTTCGTACTCCAACGCCACGGCTCCTGCCGCGCGCGGCGGCGAGTTGTCGCCCGAGCAGCAGCGGCAAGTCGAGGCATTGGCGCGGGCTGACCGCGAAGTGCGCGCTCACGAACAGGCGCACATGTCCGCCGGGGCCGGTCTGGTGCGCGGCAGCAGCTACAGTTACCAATCCGGGCCGGACAACCGCCGCTATGCCGTGGCCGGCGAAGTCTCGATCGACACCTCGCCCGGCCGCACGCCCGAGGAAACCATCGCCAAGGCCCGCCAGATCCGCGCCGCCGCCATGGCGCCGGCCGATCCTTCGACGGCGGACCGGCAGGTCGCCGCCGCCGCCAGCCAGATGGAAATGCAGGCGCAGCAGGAACTGGCCAAGTCCCGGCAGGCGCAAGCCAGCAGCGGCCAGGGCAACGCCGCAATTGCCGCCTACCGTCAGGTGGCCGTTAATGATGCGCCAGACATCAGTTTTGCCGCAGCGGCCTGAAGTAATTTTTGCTCAGGCGCGCATATTTCTGGATTGCTTCGTCGCTTCGCTCCTCGCAATGACGGCGCTGAAGTTGATGTCACTGCGAGCGCAGCAATCCAGTTTCGTACAGCCTTTCGTACAGCCGTGAAGTAAATCCGCCCTAAAACAACTGCATCACCGCGTAGGCGGCGAGAAGCAGGAAGAGAATGCCGCTGACGCGGTGGATCCAGAGCAGCGGCAGGCGCTTGAGAAGGCGGCGGCCGGCGTAGACGCCGAGTAGCGAAGTGGCGGTCAGGGCCAGGGTGGCGCCGGACCAGACGGCGGCGGCGTCGGCGGCGCTGCCGAGACCGGCAACGGCGATTTGCGTCTTGTCGCCGAATTCAGCGAGAAAAATGAGCAGAAAGGTGGTGGCGAAAACGCCGTGGCCGGATTTTTCCTCGACTTCATCGTCCTCGCTTTCTTCGCGGTAGCGCAGGGCGTTGATGCCGAAAACTGCGAACAGTACGGCGACGGCGGCGATGACGACCCATTGCGGCAGCCAGGCGGCAACGGCGGCGCCGAACAGGACGGCGAGCAAGTTGAGCAGGGCGAAGGCGGCGACAGCGCCGAGCGCCACCGGCAGGCCGCGATGACGGGCGGCCAGGGTCATGCAGACGAGTTGGCTCTTGTCGCCGAATTCGGCCAGGGCGATGAGCAGAAAAGTGGCGCCGGCCGACGAGAGCCAGGCGCCGGCAGCGGCGGTTTCGCTCATGGCGCGTCAGGCGGTTTTGTCATCCGCTGCGGCGCGGTGCGGGCAGGTTTCCTTGGTGCACTGGGCGTAGAGGTAGAGGGCGTGGTCCTGGATGGCGAAGCCGCGTTCCTTGGCGATGGCGTGTTGCCGGCGCTCGATTTCGGCATCGTAGAATTCCTCGACGCGGCCGCAGTCGACGCACACCAGATGGTCGTGATGCTTGCCGCGATTAATCTCGAACACGGCCTTGCCGGATTCGAAAAAGTGGCGTTCGAGCAGCCCGGCCTGCTCGAATTGCGTCAGCACGCGGTAGACAGTGGCCAGTCCAATATCCATGTTTTCGGCGACGAGCACGCGGTAGACGTCTTCCGCCGAGAGGTGGCGGCGGTCGCTTTTTTCAAACAGTTCAAGAATTTTCAGGCGCGGGTAGGTGGCTTTCAGGCCCATGTTCTGAAGACTTTTGGGATCGCTCATGGGTGAGGCTTTCAGGGGGATGCTTTCAAGGCGCGCGGCAGCGCGGGCGGCAAAGGGAATTCGGTTATGATATACCGCTTCGTGACCGATAGAAATTCCGGAAACCCGCATGTTCCCTACCCGTCCGCTGCTCATCGCCGTCGTCTGCGCCGTCTTGGGCGCCTGTTCGTACAAGCCGAGTTTCATCAACGAATACAAGATCGACGTTCAGCAGGGCAACGTCCTCGACCAGAACACGGTCGCCCAGTTGAAGCCGGGGCAGACCAAGGATCAGGTGCGTTTCCTGCTCGGCACGCCGCTGATCGTCGACGTCTTCCACCAGCAGCGCTGGGACTATGTTTATCACTTCAAGAGCGGGCGCACCGGCGAAGTCGACAGGCGGCGGTTGACGCTGTTTTTCGACGCCGACAATCGCTTGGCTCGGGTCGACGGCGATGTCGCGGCGGCCAGCGAGGACGATCTGACGCTACCCGGCACGCAGACGCGGGTGGTCGACCTCGGCTCGCTGCCGGCCGACGCCTCGGCGCCAGAGGGCGGGCGCGAGGAGCCGGGTTTCTTCCGCCGCATGATGGACATGATTGGATTCTGAAATGAACAGGACGCGAATCGGAATCGTCGGCGCCGGCGGGCGCATGGGCCGGATGTTGATCGAGGCGACCCTGAAGGATGAGCGGATGACGCTGGCCGCCCTGTTCGACCAGCCGGGCAGCCCCTGCATCGGCAAGACGGCCGGCGAACTGACTGGCCTCGACTCCGGGATCGTGGTCGGCGACGATGTCGCCGCCGGCATCAAGCACATCGACTGCCTGATCGACTTTACCCGCCCCCAGGCCACCCTGGCCCATCTCGAACTGTGCCGCCGCGCCGGCGTCGCCATCGTCATCGGCACTACCGGCTTCGAGGCCGAGGGCAAGGCGGCGATTGCCGCCGCCGCTAAAGAGATCCCGGTGGTTTTCGCGCCGAACATGGCGGTTGGCGTCAATCTGGTGTTCAAGCTGCTCGACACCGCGGCGCGTATTCTCAACCAGGGCTACGACATCGAGATCGTCGAAGCCCACCACCGCCTCAAGGTCGACGCGCCCTCCGGCACTGCCCTGCGCATGGGCGAGGTCGTCGCCGGCGCGCTTGGCCGCGATCTGGCGCAATGCGCCGTGTATGGGCGCGAAGGCGTCACCGGCGAGCGCGATCCCTCGACCATCGGTTTCGCCACGGTGCGCGGCGGCGACATCGTCGGCGACCACACGGTCATGTTCTGCGGCCTCGGCGAACGGGTCGAGGTGACGCACAAGGCCAGCAGCCGCATGCCCTACGCCCTCGGCAGCCTGCGCGCCGCCCATTTCCTGGCCGGTCGCCGCAACGGCCTGTTCGACATGCAGGACGTGCTCGGCCTGCGCTGATGCCGATCCGATCCCGACTGCTCGACCGCCAGTTACAGGAAATCTTTGGCGTTGAAGGGGCGGGGCGCTTGCAGGATCTGCTGGCGGCGGCCCGCACCGCCGGCCAGGGCGAACTGGCGCAGGGAATGGAACGCCTGGTCGCCTTGGTCGATGCCGGCTACAGCGCCTATGCCGGGCGCAATAGCTGGCAGGTGCTGCTTTCCGGCGATGCGCTGCTCGACTGGAATTTGCGTAGCGGTCAGATCGAATCCGGACATCTCTGGAAACGCATGCTCGGCTATGGCGCCGAGCAGTTCGACGACAGCATCGGCGAATGGCAGCAGCGGGTGCATCCCGACGACTGGCGCGAATTGCAGCGCCGGATGGCAGCCCAGGCCGGCGGCCGGGAGCGTTATTTCCAGTGCGAATGCCGCTTGAGCACGAGCGATGGCCAATGGCGCTGGTTTCTCTTGCGCGGCGCGGTCATTTCCCGCGACGAGCACGGCGAGCCGACGCGCTTACTGTTGTTGCAGCGCGATATCAGCGAAATCAGGGCCGCCGAGGCGGCCCTGATCGCCGCCAAGGAGCAGGCCGAAGCCGCCAACCAGGCGCGCGGCGCTTTCCTGACCAACATGAGTCACGAAATCCGCACGCCGATGAACGGCATCATCGGCATGACCGAACTGGCGCTCGACACCCAGCTTGATGCCGAGCAGCAGCGTTACCTGAAAATCGTCAAATCCTCGGCCGAATCGCTGCTGGCCATCGTCAACGAAATTCTCGATTTCTCGAAAATCGAGGCCAACAAACTGCAAATCGAGGCCGTACCCTTCCCGGTGCATGATTTGTTGCTGGAAACGGCGCGCATGCTGGCCGTCGATGCCCACCGCAAGGGGCTGGAACTGGTCGTCGATGTGCGCCCGGCGGTGCCGGCGCGGGCCATCGGCGATCCGACCCGGCTGCGCCAGATACTCATCAACCTGCTCGGCAATGCCGTCAAATTCACCGAGCGCGGCGAAGTGGCGCTCACCGTCGATATCGAGCCAGCCGGTGAGCGCCAGCTTTATCTGCGCTGCGCCGTGCGCGACACCGGCATCGGCGTGGCGCCCGACAAACAGCAGGCCATTTTCGAAGCCTTTTCCCAGGCCGACGTGTCGACCACCCGGCGCTTCGGCGGCACCGGGCTGGGACTGGCCATCTCCTCGCGCCTGACCCAGTTGATGGGGGGGCGCATCTGGCTGGAGAGCGCGCCGGGCAAGGGTTCGACCTTCCATTTCACGGTGCGGCTCGGCGTCGGCGTCGACGCCTACCCGCCGGACACCGATACCGGGCGCTACCGCGGCCGGCGAGCGCTGGTGGTCGACAGCAGTCCGACCGCGGGCCGCGTGCTGTGCGACTTGCTCGGCCGCCTCGGCATCGCGGCGGCCTACCTCGACCCTGCCGCCGCCGAAGCGACGCTGGTCAAGGCGCGGGCGCTCGATCATCCCTGCGACTACCTGCTGGCCGATGCGCACATGGCGGCGCCGGGCGGCTTCGCCCTGATCGAGAACTGGTATCGCGCCGGTTCCCGCGAGCGGCTTCTAGTCACCCTCAGCACCGAGAACCAGCGCCCCGATCTGGAACGCCTGCGCCAGTTCGCGGTCAGATCCTATCTGGTCAAGCCGATCGGCGTCAGCGATCTGGCCGATGCCCTGGCCCTGATCGACAATGGCGGAACGGCGCCCCTGGAACCTTTCGAGGTCGATACGCAAACAGATGCGCTGGATCTGGACCGGCACATCCTGCTGGTCGAGGACAACCCGGTCAATCAGGAACTGGCGCGGCGGCTGATCGAACGCCAGGGCTATCGCGTCACGGTCGCCAACAACGGCGCCGAGGCGCTCGATCTGTACGACGGCAGCAATTTCGACATCATCCTGATGGACATGGAGATGCCGGTAATGGACGGCCTGGAAGCAACCGAGGCCATCCGGGCGCGCGAGATGCGGCGCAGTTGGGTGGTATCGAATGAATTCCGGCCCACGCACATCATCGCCATGACGGGCAATGCCTCGGAAGACGACCGCCAGCGCTGCCTCGATGCCGGCATGAACGACTACCTGACCAAGCCCCTGCGCGCGCCGCGACTGGCCGCCGCGCTAGCGCGCGCCAGCGGCGGAGAGACGCTGAAGATCACGCCAGCGCCGACGGAAACGACGAACGCCGACGGCCTCGACCTGCAGGCGGCGCTGCACGAAATCGGCGACGTCGAGCTGTTCACCACCATGGCCCGCATGCTGCTGGCCGAATGGGACGGACATCTCGCTGCGCTGCACCAGGTGCTGACGACAGAGGACGGCGCTGGCCTGCGCCAGCGGGCGCACGCCCTGAAAAGCCTGCTCGCCATGTTCCATGCCGAAACGGCGCGACGCCAGGCAGCCGCCCTCGAACAGGCGGCATTGCCCGGCAATGTTCCCGACTGGGCCGTCTGTCGCCGCGATTTCGCCACCCTGGCCGAGGAAATGGCGCGCATCCGGCCGCTGCTCGAACAGTTCGTGGCCAGCGGCGCAAGCCCCTGAATGCGGCCAGAAAATCCCAAACCGGAAGGCCGGGATGGCTTAAAAGACGGTTTCGGGGTAGAATCTTAGAGTTAAAAAAACACAAGCGGGGAGGCAAAAGCCTTCCCGCTTGGCGTGTAAACGAACAGAAAAATTACAGGAGAGCCGACATGCCGCTGTTGCCCTCATCTATCCCCGCCATTCTCGCTCTCGCCGACGGAACGGTTTTCACGGGCCACTCCATCGGCGCCGACGGCATGGCCAGCGGCGAGGTGGTGTTTAATACTTCGATGTCGGGTTATCAGGAAATCCTGACCGACCCGTCCTACTCCCGGCAGATCGTCACGCTGACTTATCCGCACATCGGCAATACCGGCTGCAATGCGGAAGACTTCGAGTCGGCGGGAAATTTCGCCGCCGGTCTGGTCATTCGCGATCTGCCGCCGCTGGCCTCGAACTGGCGCAGCCAGGAGGATTTGTCCTCTTGGCTGAAGAAGCGCGGCATGGTTGCCATCGCCGGCATCGACACGCGCAAGCTGACCCGCATCCTGCGCGACAAGGGCGCCCAGTCCGGCTGCATCCTCGCCGGCAGCGCCGACGAGGCGAAGGCGCTGGCCACCGCCCGCGCCTTTCCCGGGCTGGCCGGCATGGATCTGGCGAAACTGGTGTCGGTCAAGGAGAGCTACACCTGGGACGAAGCCGGGTGGACCCTGCAAGGCTACCAGACGGCGAGCGAACAACGCTTCCATGTCGTCGTCTATGATCTCGGCGTCAAGCGCAACATCCTGCGCATGCTGGCCGAACGCGGCGTGCGGCTGACTGTCGTGCCGGCCTGGACGCCAGCCGCCGAGGTACTGGCGATGAATCCCGACGGCGTTTTCCTTTCCAACGGCCCGGGTGATCCGCAACCCTGCGATTACGCCATCGCCGCCATCCGCGAATTCCTCGATCGCGGCGTGCCGCTTTTCGGCATCTGCCTCGGCCACCAACTGCTGGCCCTGGCCTCCGGCGCCCGGACGGTGAAGATGAAATTCGGCCACCACGGCGCCAACCATCCGGTCAAGGATCTGGATAACGGCAAGGTGCTGATCACCAGCCAGAACCACGGTTTCGCGGTCGATCCCGATTCGCTGCCGGACAATCTGCGCGCCACCCATGTGTCCTTGTTCGACGGTTCCCTGCAAGGCATCGCCCGCACCGACGTGCCGGCCTTCTCCTTCCAGGGACATCCGGAGGCCAGTTCCGGCCCGCATGACGTGGTCGATCTGTTCGACCGCTTCCTCGACACCATGACGCGCGGCGTCGCGGCCCTGTAACGGGCGCAATCAGCGAGAACCATCCCATGCCGAAACGTACAGACATTCAAAGCGTTCTGATTATTGGCGCCGGTCCGATCATCATCGGTCAGGCCTGCGAATTCGACTACTCCGGCGCCCAGGCCTGCAAGGCGCTGCGCGAGGAGGGCTACAAGGTCATCCTGGTCAACTCCAACCCGGCGACCATCATGACCGACCCGGAAATGGCCGATGTCACTTACATCGAGCCGATCACCTGGCAGGTCATCGCCCGGATCATCGAGAAAGAGCGCCCGGACGCGCTACTGCCGACCATGGGCGGCCAGACGGCGCTCAATTGCGCCCTCGATCTCGACCGGGAAGGCGTGCTGGCGGAATTCGGCGTCGAGTTGATTGGCGCTTCCAAGGACGCCATCGACAAGGCCGAGGATCGCCAGAAGTTCAAGGACGCGATGACCCGCATCGGCCTTGCTTCCGCCCGCTCGGCCACTGCCCACAGCATGGAGGAAGCCTATCAGGTGCAGGCCATGATCGGCTTCCCGGCCATCATCCGCCCCTCCTTCACGCTCGGCGGCACCGGCGGCGGCATCGCCTACAACCTGGAAGAATTCGAGACAATCTGCAAGCGCGGCCTCGAAGCCTCGCCGACCAACGAATTGCTGATCGAGGAATCGCTGCTCGGCTGGAAGGAGTTCGAGATGGAAGTAATCCGCGACAAGGCGGATAACTGCATCATCATTTGCTCCATCGAAAACCTCGACCCGATGGGCGTGCATACCGGCGACTCGATCACCGTCGCCCCGGCGCAAACCTTGACCGACAAGGAATACCAGTTGCTGCGCAACGCCTCGATCGCCATCCTGCGCGAGATCGGCGTCGATACCGGCGGCTCCAACGTACAGTTCGCCATCAGCCCGAAGGATGGCCGCTGCATCGTCATCGAGATGAATCCGCGCGTTTCGCGCTCTTCCGCCCTGGCTTCCAAGGCCACCGGCTTCCCCATCGCCAAAATCGCCGCCAAGCTGGCCGTCGGCTACACCCTGGACGAGCTGGCCAACGACATCACCGGCGGCAAGACGCCGGCCTCCTTCGAGCCGGCCATTGATTACGTCGTCACCAAGGTGCCGCGCTTCGCCTTCGAGAAATTCCCGCAGGCCGATTCGACCCTGACCACGCAGATGAAGTCGGTCGGCGAAGTGATGGCCATTGGCCGCACTTTCCAGGAATCGCTGCAAAAGGCGCTGCGCGGTCTGGAAGTCGGCGTCGACGGCTTCAACCTGAAATCGGTCGACCCGGACACCATCGACGAGCAACTGGCCTGTCCATCGCCGGATCGCCTGTGGTACGTCGCCGATGCCTTCGGCATCGGCATGTCGGTCGAGCGCGTCTTTGAACTGACCAGGATCGACCCGTGGTTCCTCGCCCAGATCAAGGAAATCGTCGATCTCGAACTGGCCGTCGAAAAGCGCGATCTGGCCTCGATCACCGTCGAGGAAATGCGCTTTTTGAAGCGCAAGGGCTTTGCCGACCGGCGTCTGGCTTATCTCCTGAAAACCAGCGAAGGCGAATTGCGCCAGCGCCGCCACGAACTGGGCGTGCGCCCGGTGTACAAGCGGGTCGACACCTGTGCCGGCGAATTCTCCACGGACACGGCCTACCTGTACTCGACCTACGAGGACGAGTGCGAGGCGCTGCCGAGCAACAAGAAGAAAATCATGGTTCTCGGCGGCGGCCCCAACCGTATCGGCCAGGGCATCGAGTTCGACTACTGCTGCGTGCATGCGGCGATGGCGATGCGCGAAGATGGTTACGAGACCATCATGATCAACTGCAACCCGGAAACCGTCTCCACCGATTACGACACCTCCGACCGCCTCTACTTCGAGCCGCTGACCCTGGAAGACGTGCTGGAAATCTGCGCCATCGAAAAGCCCGAAGGCGTCATCGTCCAGTACGGCGGCCAGACGCCGCTCAAGCTGGCGCTGGCGCTGGAAGCCAACGGCGTGCCGATCATCGGCACGACGCCGGAGTCGATCGACATCGCCGAAGACCGCGAGCGTTTCCAGAAACTGCTGCACGAACTCGGCCTCAAGCAGCCGCCCAACCGCACCGCCCGCACCGAGGAAGAGGCGCTGCGGCTGGCGGCGGAAATCGGCTATCCGCTGGTCGTCCGCCCCTCCTATGTGCTGGGCGGTCGGGCCATGGAAATCGTCCATGAGCAAAAGGATCTCGAACGCTACATGCGCGAGGCGGTGAAGGTTTCCAACGATTCGCCGGTGCTGCTCGACCGCTTCCTCAACGATGCCGTCGAGTGCGACGTCGATGCCCTCTCCGACGGCAAGGAAGTCATCATCGGCGGCGTCATGGAACACATCGAACAGGCCGGCGTGCATTCCGGCGACTCGGCCTGCTCGCTGCCGCCCTACTCGCTGTCCGCCGCCATCCAGGACGAATTGCGCCGGCAAACCCGGCTGCTGGCCGGGGCGCTCAATGTCTGCGGCCTGATGAACGTGCAATTCGCCATCAAGGACGGCGAGGTGTACGTGCTCGAAGTCAATCCGCGCGCCTCGCGCACCGTGCCCTACGTCTCCAAGGCCACCGGCATGCCGCTGGCCAAGATCGCCGCCCGCTGCATGGCCGGCAAGAGTCTGGCGGCGCAGGGCGTCAGCCGCGAAGTGGTGCCGCCCTACTTCGCGGTCAAGGAAGCGGTATTCCCCTTCATCAAATTCCCCGGCGTCGATACCATCCTCGGCCCGGAAATGAAATCGACCGGCGAAGTCATGGGCGTCGGCAACACCTTCGCCGAAGCCTTCGTCAAATCGCAACTGGCGGCCGGCGTCAAGCTGCCGAAATCCGGCCGCGTCTTTCTCTCGGTCAAGGACAGCGACAAGGCCAAGGCCATCGAAGTCGCCCGCCACCTGCACGAGGCCGGCTTCCAGCTGGTCGCCACGCGCGGCACGGCGCACGCCATCGCCACCGCCGGCCTGCCGGTGCAGGCGGTCAACAAGGTCACCGAAGGCCGGCCGCACATCGTGGACATGATCAAGAACGACGAAATCGCGCTGATCATCAACACGGTCGAGGAAAAGCGCGGAGCGATCAACGATTCGCGCTCCATCCGCACCTCCGGGCTACAGGCGCGGGTAACGATGTACACGACCATCTGGGGCGCCGAGGCGGCCGCCGAAGGCATCCGCCACCTGGGCGAACTGGTCGTTTATCCGATCCAGTCGCTGCACGAACAACTTCACTGAAATCAACCCGAGCCGCCGGGCCGCCCATTGCGGGCGCCGGCGGTTTGCTTTTGCCGGATGAAATAATGAGCAAAGTTCCCCTGACCGTGGCCGGCGCCGAGAAACTGCGCGCCGAACTGCATCGCATGAAGACGGTGGATCGCCCCAATGTCATCGCCGCCATCGCCGAGGCGCGCTCGCACGGCGATTTGTCGGAAAACGCCGAATACGACGCGGCCAAGGAGCGTCAGGCTTTCCTCGAAGGGCGCATCAAGGAGGTCGAGGGCAAGCTCAGCAACGCCCAGATCATCGACCCCCGGCTGCTCGACGCCGACGGCCGCTGCGTTTTCGGCGCCACCGTCGAACTTGAAGAACAAAACAGCGGCGATACCGTGACTTACCAGATCGTCGGCGAGGACGAGGCCGACATCAAGAACGGCAAGCTGTCCGTCGCCTCGCCCATGGCCCGCGCCCTGATCGGCAAATACGCCGGCGACATCGCCCAGGTCCAGGCACCCGGCGGCATCCGCGAGTACGAGATTATTGACGTTCGCTACGAGTGAGCGGAGCGATCATGGTCGATGTAGGGGCGAATAATTATTCGCCCCTACGCGCGCCGCATCTTTCCCCTTCGTGCGCTTATCCTCAACCCTGAAAACTGCGCTTGCTGCGCCGGGGCGCGGCGGCGCGCGGTTTGGCCGGCGCCTTGGCGGCGGCGGGTTTTTCGGGATTTTCCCGGTAGACCACCAGCAGTTTGCCGATATGCTGTACCGGCGCGGCGTCGAGTTCCCGGCAGATGGTTTCCAGGCAGGCCAGGCG
Source organism: Betaproteobacteria bacterium (assembly GCA_009779265.1). Taxonomy (GTDB): domain Bacteria; phylum Pseudomonadota; class Gammaproteobacteria; order Burkholderiales; family Rhodocyclaceae; genus Azonexus. Next base: position 67,075 of record WREP01000005.1, on the reverse strand, counting down.
GTGTTCGCGGTCGTCGCCGTGGACGCGGACCTTGATCAACTCGTGCGCCTTGAGGCAGGTGTCGATTTCCTTCAGCACCGCCGCGCTGAGTCCCTTGTCGGAAATAGACACGACCGGGTTCAGGGCGTGGGCTTTGGCGCGTAGTTCGCGCACTTGGGCGGAAGTCAGTTGTTGCATGTGAAAATTCTTGAAAAACCATATTTTACTATCGAATGAAACGCACCCGAACCAGTAAGGCGTGGATGCAGGAACACGTCAACGATCCCTACGTCCAGCTTGCCAGGAAGGAAGGCTGGCGTTCGCGCGCCGCTTTCAAGCTGATGGAAATCGACGACAAGGACAAGCTCCTCAAGCCCGGCGCGGTGGTGGTCGATCTCGGCGCCGCGCCCGGTGGCTGGTCGCAGGTGGCGGCCAAGCGGGTGGGCGCTGGCGGCCTGGTATTCGCCCTCGATCTGCTGGAAATGCCGCCCCTCCCCGGCGTCAGCTTCATTCAAGGCGATTTCCGCGAGGAGGCCGTGCTGGCGCAACTGGAAGCGCAACTCGGCGAACGCCGGGTCGGCCTCGTCCTGTCGGACATGGCGCCCAACATGTCCGGCGTGCCGCTGGTCGATCAGGCGCGCGTCATGCATCTGGCCGAACTGGGCCTCGAATTCTGCCGGGCGCGGCTGCAAGCGGACGGCGCGTTTCTCGTCAAGGTGTTTCAGGGGACGGATTACGAAGCATTTCTGCGCGCCATGCGCGAAACTTTCCGCACGGTGGCGGTGCGCAAGCCCGACGCCTCGCGCGACCGCAGCGCCGAGCTTTATCTGCTCGGCCGTACCTTACGCTAATAGAAGCGTTAAAATGGCTATTTTGCCGCTCGACGTTGTAGAAGGAGAGCCTGCTTGAACAATCTGTTCAAAAATCTTGTCGTCTGGCTGGTCATCGGCCTCGTGCTGATGACCGTCTTCCAACAGTTCACTCCCCGCCAGATCGCGACGGGCTCGATTGAATATTCCGAATTCATCGACGAAGTGAAAAGCGGCCGCATCGCCAAGGTGGTCATAGAAGAAAGCCGGACCGGCCGCACCCTGAAGGCGACGACAACCGAGGGCAAGCGCCTGACGGCCACTGCGCCGCCCGATCTGTGGCTGGTTTCCGACCTGCTCAAAAATAATGTCAAGATCGAAGCCAAGTACGAGGAAGAGCAATTTTCCCTGATGGGCATCCTCGTTTCGTGGTTCCCGATGCTGCTGCTGATCGGCGTCTGGATTTTCTTCATGCGCCAGATGCAGGGCGGCGGCAAGGGCGGCGCCTTTTCCTTCGGCAAATCGCGCGCGCGCATGACCGACGAGGCGCAAAACACCGTCACCTTCACCGATGTCGCCGGCTGCGACGAGGCCAAGGAGGAGGTGCAGGAACTCGTCGATTTCCTGCGCGATCCGTCCAAGTTCCAGAAGCTGGGCGGGCGCATTCCCAAGGGCGTGCTGCTGGTCGGCAATCCCGGCACGGGCAAGACCCTGCTCGCCAAGGCCATCGCCGGTGAGGCCAAGGTGCCTTTCTTCAGCATTTCCGGCTCCGATTTCGTCGAAATGTTCGTCGGCGTCGGCGCGGCGCGCGTGCGCGACATGTTCGAGAACGCCAAGAAACACGCGCCGTGCATCGTCTTCATCGACGAAATCGACGCCGTCGGCCGCCATCGCGGCGCCGGTCTGGGCGGCGGCAACGACGAGCGCGAGCAGACCCTCAACCAGTTGCTGGTCGAAATGGACGGCTTCGAGGGCCACGCCGGCATCATCGTCATCGCCGCCACCAACCGGCCGGACATCCTCGATCCAGCGCTGCTGCGCCCGGGCCGCTTCGACCGCCAGGTCGTCGTGCCGCTGCCGGACATCCGCGGCCGCGAGGAAATCCTCAAGGTGCACATGCGCAAGGTGCCGCTGGCGCCGGATGTCAAGGCCGACATCATCGCCCGCGGCACGCCGGGCTTTTCCGGCGCCGATCTGGCCAACCTGGTGAACGAGGCGGCGCTGTTCGCCGCCCGCCGCAACAAGCGCCTGGTCGACATGGACGACTTCGAGATGGCCAAGGACAAGATCATGATGGGCGCCGAGCGCCGCAGCATGGTCATGACCGAGGAAGAGAAGATGAACACGGCCTACCACGAGTCCGGGCACGCCGTGATCGCCCGCCTGATGCCGAAATCCGACCCGGTACACAAGGTCACCATCATCCCGCGCGGCCGCGCCCTGGGCGTCACCATGCAGTTGCCGGAGCAGGACCGCTACGCCTACGACCGCCAGTTCCTGCTCTCCCGCATCGCCGTCCTGTTCGGCGGCCGTATCGCCGAGGAATTGTTCATGAACCAGATGACCACCGGCGCCTCGAACGACTTCGAGCGGGCGACGGCGATGGCGCGCGACATGGTGACCCGCTACGGCATGTCCGATCTCGGCGTCATGGTTTATGGCGAGAATGAGGGCGAAATTTTCCTCGGCCGCTCGGTGACCCAGCACAAGAACGTTTCCGAGGCGACGATGCAGCAGGTCGATAGCGAAATCCGCAAGATCATCGACGAACAATACGCCCTGGCGCGCCAGCTACTTGAGGATAACCGCGACAAGGTCGAAGCGATGACCAAGGCCCTGCTCGAATGGGAAACCATCGACGCCGAACAGATCGACGACATCATGGCCGGCAAGGAACCGCGCCCGCCGAAGCCGAGTCCGAGTCCGGCCCGGCCCTCGTCGCCGGAAGACTCGCCGGGAGGAACGGAACCGGACGCCACGGCGCCGGCCTGAGCCGGGCGGAAAACATCATGGGCCGGGGGCAAAACCCGGCCTTTTCATTTTCATCCAGCACAAATTTTGTTCAAATACTCACATTTCTGGATTGCTTCGCCGCTTCGCGCCGCGCAATGACAAGGCCCAGCCGTCACGCGAGCGCCGCGAAGCAATCCCGTTTCGTGCGGATTTAAATCAAAACTGCCCTACCATGCGTTTTCTTCATTGCGGGCCTTACCGCCTACCCTTGCAACGCCCGCTGGTCATGGGCATCGTCAACCTGACGTCCGACTCCTTTTCCGGCGACGGCCTGAATGGCGACCTTGAGCGCGCCATCGCCCATGCCCGGATGCAGCGCGACGCGGGCGCGGATGTGCTTGATCTCGGCGCCGAATCGACGCGCCCCGGCGCCATGCCAGCGCCGGAAGACGAGGAATTGCGCCGCCTGCTGCCGGTGCTGGAAGAAGTCGCCACCTGGGGCATGCCGATTTCTGTCGATACGCGCAAGCCCGCCGTGATGCGCGCGGCGCTGGCGGCCGGCGCGGCGATGATCAACGACATCACCGCCATGGCCCAGCCCGAGGCGCTGGCGGCGGTGGCCGCCAGCGATTGCGCTGTCTGCCTGATGCACATGCAGGGCGAGCCGGACGCCATGCAGCGGGCGCCGGCCTATCGCGATGTCGTGGCCGAAGTCGGCGCCTTTCTCGCGGCGGCGGTGGCGCGCTGCCGCCGCGCCGGCATCGCCGACAACCGCCTGCTGCTCGATCCGGGCTTTGGTTTCGGCAAATCGCTCGCCCATAATCTGACCCTGTTTCGCCGCCTGACGGCCGTGACCGTCGACGATTTGCCACTGCTGGCCGGCGTTTCGCGCAAGTCGATGCTTGGCGAACTGACCGGCCGGCCAGTCGGCGAGCGCCTGCCGGCCAGCGTCGCGGCAGCCGTGCTGGCCGCCGGCAAGGGCGCGCGCATTCTGCGCGTGCACGATGTCGCCGCGACCCGCGATGCCTTGGCCGTCTGGGCGGCGCTTGAATCTGGAGACGACACTTGAAACCCGCGATTCCAGGCGCACCAAGATCACCTTCTTATTCCCACCACAACCGGAATATGCGCCATGTTTGGTCTTGAATCCTGGTTTTCCTTCCTTTCATTACTTGGGCATTCGAGTATTTTTTCCAGCCCGCTGGATGCTCTTTGGAGTAGCGCCAAGTTCGCGGCATTGGGCTTCGCTCTGGCCTTGGCGGCACTGATTGTCGGTGCGAAATTCAAATTTTTCTGGCGGCGAAACAGGTACTGGAATATCGCCGCCAAGTTGTATTTGCTTTATATTCCCATCGTTTGCCTTGGCGCTGGCGCCGGTTTTGGCTTGCTGCACCATGCAAAAGAAATCAACGAGGGCGTCGTCAACGTCCTCTTGCAGCCTTTCAAGCAAGCGGCGCTCGAATTTCTTCAGGATATCCCGCCGGAGGTCGGCAGCAATCTCTCACTGCCCGCGCTCAAAAGGCAAATGCAAAATGAGATCGAACTGCGTTTCAAGGATACGGATGCGGCGAACAGCCTTGGCGACCTCATCAACAAGCTGCCTGTCCCGTTCATGGAAAAGGCATCTGAAACGCTTGTCAATTACGTGACGGACGAGTTCAACAAGAAAATTTCCGATGTTTCCGGCCTGGACAAGGAAAATCTTTCAAAATTGTGGCGGCAGAGCGTGACTGAATTGCTGTTAGGCAATTTTGTTAATAGCATCGTCAGCCAGAGTGTCAATAAAGCCTTAAACAGTTATCAAAAAACCTTGCTACTCCTTTCGCTGCTCCTTTTGCTGCTGCCAGTGGCGGATACCCTGATCGCCAGAATGGTGGAAAGGCGGGCGCGAGTCGAGAAACCAGGCGGCAAGGAAAATCAAGGAGAATCACCATGAGCAGAAAATATTTTGGCACCGACGGGGTGCGCGGACGGGTCGGCGCAACACCGATCACACCGGATTTCGTCATGCGCCTGGGCTATGCCGCCGGCCGCGTCCTCATCGGCGAAAGCCAGATGCCGGCTGGCGAGCGGCCACAGGTGTTGATCGGCAAGGACACCCGGCTCTCCGGCTACATGCTCGAATCGGCGCTCGAAGCCGGGTTTTCGGCGGCGGGCGTCGATGTCATCCTGACCGGGCCGCTGCCGACGCCAGCGGTCGCCTACCTGACGCGGGCGCTGCGCTTGCAGGCGGGCATCGTTATTTCGGCCTCGCACAACCCGTATCAAGACAACGGCATCAAATTTTTCTCCGCCCAAGGGACGAAGCTGCCGGATGAGGTCGAGCGCGCCATCGAAGCCGCGATCGACCAGCCCATCGCCTGCGCGCCGGCGGACGGCCTTGGGCGGGTGCGCCGCATCGAGGATGCGCGCGGCCGTTACATCGAGTTCTGCAAAAGCACTTTCCCCAATGATCTCGATCTGCGCGGCCTGAAAATTGTCGTCGATTGCGCCCACGGCGCGGCCTACCACACGGCGCCCAGCATCTTCCACGAACTCGGCGCCGAGGTCGTCAGTATCGGCGTGCAGCCGAACGGCCTGAACATCAACGACGGCGTCGGCGCCACGGCGCCCAGGGCGCTGGCCGAGGCCGTCATCGCCCACGGCGCTGATCTCGGCGTCGCCCTCGACGGCGATGCCGACCGCGTCCAGATGGTCGACGCCGAAGGCAATCTCTACGACGGCGACCAGGTGCTCTACGCCATTGTCCGCAGCCGCGCCCGGCTGGCCCCGGTCAAGGGCGTCGCCGGCACGCTGATGAGCAATCTCGCGCTCGAACACGCACTGGCCAAGATGGGCGTACCTTTCGCCCGGGCGGCGGTGGGCGACCGCTATGTGCTGGAAATGCTCAACGAAAAGGGCTGGCTGTACGGCGGCGAGAACTCCGGCCATATCCTCGCTCTCGACCGCCACACCACCGGCGACGGCACCATTGCCGCCTTGCAGACGCTGGCCGCGCTGCGCCAAAACGGCGGCGATCTGCGTTCGCTCCTCGGCGGGCTGGTGCTTTATCCGCAAAAACTCATCAACGTGCCGATCAGCAAGGATTTCCCCTGGCGCACCGACGCCCGCATTGCCGCCGGACTGGCGGCGGTGGAAGCGCGGATGAACGGCCGTGGCCGGGTACTGCTGCGCGCCTCCGGCACCGAACCCCTGCTGCGCGTCATGGTCGAAGGCGAGGATGCCGGCGAAGTCGCGGCAATGGCCGAACAACTGGCCGAGGTCGTGCGCGCGGCGGTCTGCGGCTGACGGCGAAAGTCATAAAGCATTCGCCACAGCCAAAAAAGCCCGCATTTTCGCGGGCTTGCTGGCATTGTCCGGGCTGTTTTGACTAGCTGCGGTAGTCGGCGTTGATCTTGACGTAGTCGTAGGACAGGTCGCAGGTATAAACCTGCGCCGCCGCAGGGCCGCGGCCGAGATTGACGCGCACGGTGATTTCGGCGCCGGCCATGACGCGGGCGCCGTCCTCTTCGCGGTAGGTGGCGGCGCGACCGCCCGCTTCGGCGACCAGCACGTCGTCGAGCCAGACCCGGACGGCGTCGACGTCGAGATCGGCTATGCCGGCATAGCCGATGGCCGCCAGGATGCGCCCGAGGTTGGGATCGGAGGCAAAGAAGGCGGTCTTGACCAGCGGCGAGTGGCCGATGGCATAGCCGACCTGGCGGCATTCTTCGACATTCTTGCCGCCTTCGACGGCGACGGTGATGAACTTGGTCGCACCTTCGCCGTCACGCACGATGGCTTGGGCCAATTCAATCGCCACGGCAATGATCGCGGCCTTGAATTCGGCCCAGCCGGCGTCGCCCTCGCTGGCGAAACTGACGCCGGATTGGCCGCTGGCGATCATGACGAAGGAGTCGTTGGTCGAGGTGTCGCCATCGACGGTGATGCAGTTGAAGGAGGCATCCGCCGCCTCCTTGACCAGACGGTCGAGCAGCGGCTGGGCGATGCCGGCGTCGGTGGCGAGGAAGCCGAGCATGGTCGCCATGTTCGGCTTGATCATGCCGGCGCCCTTGGAGATGCCGGTGATGACAACCTTGCGGCCATTGCTGACGAGGCTGCGCGAGGCGGCCTTGGCGACGGTGTCGGTGGTCATGATGGCATGCGCGGCGGCGTGCCAGTTGTCGCCGCGCAAATCGGCCTGGGCCGCCGGCAGGCCGGCGATGAGGCGCTCGACCGGCAACGGTTCGAGAATGACGCCGGTGGAGAAAGGCAGCACCTGCTCCGCCGCCACGCCGAAGAGGCCGGCCACCGCGTCGCAAGTCGCCTGGGCGGCGCGGCATCCCGGCTCGCCGGTGCCGGCATTGGCATTGCCGGTGTTGATCACCAGGGCGCGGATTTCCCCGCTGCCGGCGAGGTGCTGGCGGCACAATTGCACCGGCGCGGCGCAAAAGCGGTTGCTGGTAAACACTCCGGCCACGGTACACCCGGCGTCGAGCGCAAGCAGGGTCAGGTCGCGGTGGTTTTTCTTACGGATTTCCGCCGCGGCGACGCCAAGGCGGATGCCGGCGACCGGCAAGAGTTGATCGGCGGCAGGGGTGGCGTAATTGACGGGCATGGGGACGATTCGGAATCATGTTGCCGCGCGCCAGGTCGACTGGCGAGCGGCGGTAAGGGACATCAACTGAGTTTGCCGTGGCACTGCTTGTATTTCTTGCCGGAGCCACAGGGGCAGGGATCGTTGCGGCCGATCTTGGGGCCGGCCTGGACGGGCTGGCGCGGCGCCGCACTGGCGTTTTCACCGGCCTCGTTGCCCAGCGCGTCGTCGTAATTGGCGTGCTGGTAGCGGACGTTGTGCACCTCGGCTTGCGGCGCCGTTTCCTCGACGTCCTCGGGGGTGCGGATCTGCACGGTGAAGACGATGCGGGTCACTTCGCGGCGGACGCGCTCAAGCAGCCCCTCGAACAATTCGAAGGCTTCGCGCTTGTATTCCTGCTTCGGGTTTTTCTGCGCGTAGCCGCGCAGGTGGATGCCCTGGCGCAGATGATCCAGCGCCGCCAGATGCTCGCGCCAACTGGTGTCGAGGCTTTGCAGCATGACATTGTGTTCGAATTGCTGAAAGGTTTCGGCGCCGACCAGGGCGACCTTGGCCCGGTAGGTTTCGTCGGCCCCCTGCTGGATGCGGGCGAGGATTTCGTCGTCGGACAGGGTCGGCTCGTCCGTAAACCAGCGGACGACCGGCGCCTCGATCAGCAGTTCCGCGCGCAGTTCGTTCTCCAGCGCCGGCATGTCCCACTGTTCCTCGACCGAGTCGACCGGCACATGGCTGCGGAAAATGCTGGCAATGACGCTGGCGCGCATGGCCTCAATGGTTTCGGAAATGTCCTGGGTTTCCAGCAGTTCGTTGCGCTGCTGGTAAATGACCCGGCGCTGGTCGTTGGCGACGTCGTCGTATTCGAGCAACTGCTTGCGGATATCGAAGTTGCGGGCCTCCACCTTGCGCTGCGCCGATTCCAGCGAACGGGTCACGAGCGGATGCTCGATGGCCTCGCCCTCCGGCATTTTCAGGCGATCCATGATGGCGCGCAGGCGCTCGCCGGCAAAGATGCGCAGAAGCGGATCGTCGAGCGACAGATAGAAGCGCGAGGAACCGGCATCGCCCTGACGGCCGGAGCGACCACGCAACTGGTTGTCGATGCGCCGCGACTCGTGGCGCTCGGAACCGATGATGTGCAGGCCGCCAGCGGCCAGCACCTGCTCGTGCAGCTTCTGCCACTCCTCGCGCAGGGCGGCGATTTTCGCCTCGCGCTCGGCTTCCGACTGTGATTCGTCGTGGCGCAGGGCGGCGATGGCCTTGTCGATATTGCCGCCGAGCACGATGTCGGTGCCGCGGCCGGCCATGTTGGTGGCGATGGTGATCTGCCCCGGCCGGCCGGCCTCGATGACGATTTCGGCTTCGCGGGCGTGTTGCTTGGCGTTGAGCACCGAGTGCGGCAGTTTTTCCTTGGCGAGCAGGCCGGAGAGCAGTTCCGAAGCCTCGATTGAGGTCGTGCCGACCAGCACCGGCTGGCCGCGCTTATGGCAGTCGCGGATGTCGGCGATGATCGCCGCGTGCTTTTCGTCGGCGGTCTTGAACACCAGATCGTTCATGTCCTTGCGCACCATCGGCATGTGCGTCGGGATGACGACGGTTTCCAGGCCGTAGATTTGCTGGAATTCGTAGGCTTCGGTGTCGGCAGTGCCGGTCATGCCGGAGAGCTTGCCGTACATGCGGAAATAGTTCTGGAAGGTGATCGAGGCCAGGGTCTGGTTCTCGGCCTGGATTTTCACCCCCTCCTTGGCCTCGACCGCCTGGTGCAGGCCGTCCGACCAGCGGCGGCCAGCCATCAGGCGGCCGGTGAATTCGTCGACGATGACCACCTCGCCGTTCTGCACCACATACTGCTGATCTTTGTGGAACAGCGTCAGGGCGCGCAGGGCGGCGTTCAGGTGGTGCATCAACAGGATGTTGGCGGCGTCATACAGACTGGCCCCTTCAGCCAGCAGGCCGTGCTCGACGAGCAGTTCCTCGGCGTGCTCGTAGCCGGCTTCGGAGAGGTGCACCTGATGGCCCTTCTCATCCACCCAGTAATCGCCCTCGCCCTTCTCCTCGGCCGCCCGCGTCAGCTTGGGCACGACGTCCTTCATGTGCCGGTAAAGCTCGGTATGGTCGTCGGCCTGGCCGGAAATGATGAGCGGCGTGCGCGCCTCGTCGATCAGGATCGAGTCCACCTCGTCGACGATGGCGAAATTGAGGCCGCGCTGCACCCGCTGATCGGCGGTGAATACCATGTTGTCGCGCAGGTAGTCGAAACCAAATTCGTTATTGGTGCCGTAGGTGATGTCGGCGGCGTAAGCCGCCTGCTTGGCCTCGTGCTCCATCTGCGACAGATTGACGCCGACGGAAAGACCGAGGAAGCGGTAAAGACGCCCCATCCACTCGGCATCGCGGCTGGCCAGATAGTCGTTGACGGTAACGACATGCACGCCCTTGCCGGAAATGGCGTTGAGGTAGGCCGGCAGCGTGCCGACCAGGGTCTTGCCCTCGCCGGTGCGCATTTCGGCGATCTTGCCGTAATGCAGCACCATGCCGCCGATCAGCTGGACATCGAAATGGCGCATGCCCAGTTCGCGCTTGCCGGCCTCGCGGACCACGGCGAAGGCTTCCGGCAGCAGGTCGTCGAGCGTTTCGCCATTGGCGTGACGCTGGCGGAACTCGTCCGTCTTGGCCCGCAACTCCGCGTCGCTCAGTCCCGTCAGCGTCGGCTCGAGGACGTTGATGCGTTTGACGGTCTGGGAATATTGTTTGATCAACCGCTCGTTGCGGCTGCCGAAAATCTTTTTGAGGAGGCCGGGAATCATCGCAATCCGTAATGGTGGCGCCAAGCGCGGCAAAATGCGGATTTTAGCATGCCACCCCGGCGCGCCGGGAAACGAAGGATCGCCGACGGCGAATCAGCGCCGCGCGAAGCGCGCGAACTCGCTGTTCTGCTTGAGAAATAGCGCCGGATTCTGGGCCACGCCGAGCATACGCACCTCGAAATGCAGATGCGGGCCGGTCGAGCGTCCAGTGCTGCCAACCGCGCCGATGCGCTCGCCATGCTTGACCAGGGCGCCGGGCGCCACATTGATGCGGGAGAGGTGGGCATAACGCGAAGTCAGGCCGCCGCTGTGATCGATGTCGATCATATTGCCGAATTCCGGATGAAACCCGGCCGTCAGCACCACGCCATCGGCGGCGGCGACGATAGGCGTGCCGGCCGGGGCGACGAAGTCGATGCCCTCGTGGCGAGCCTGCTCGCCGACAATCGGATCAGTGCGCACGCCGAAGGAGGAGCCAAAATAGGCCGCCTTGACCGGCAGCGTGGTCGGCAACAGGCGATTGCGAACCCGCTCTTCGAGCAACTGGAATTCGAGCGCCTCCAGATCCGCCGCGCGATTGTCGACGGCGGCTGCCAGGCGCTCGATTTCCTGCTGCAATTCAGTAGCATTCAGGGGCACCGGCATGAACGGGCCGCCCTGCCCTGCGCGCGGCGCCAAGACGTTCGGCAGGGTCGCCAGGGCCGGGGCGGGGGCGGCGGCGGGCGCAGGCTTGCTGTCGGTCAGACTGGCGACGCGCCCGCCAAGGCTGTCGAGTTGCATCAGCTTCCCTTGCAGTTCGCCCAGCCTGTTGGCCAGCAGGCGCAGATTGTTGCTGACGTGATCGTCGATGCGCTGGCTTTCCTTCAGGTACACATCCATGACCAGATTCTCGACCAGGGGCAGACGCCAGTGCACCGACAGCCAGGACAAGAGCAGGGAGGTGGACAGCACCAGCGCGACGAAACCAGCCGCCGCCAGAAGAACATGCCGGGGCATAATGGCGATCGTGCGCGCCGTGCGAAAATGGCGGGACACCAGAATGATCTGCATGCAAATACCTCCCATGTACCAAGGGCCAGAACAGTATCTCGACAGCGACGCCAACACCTCACGGCTGATGGCTCATGCCAGACTGCTGCTCAAGCTTTCCCAGCGCTTTGCGGCACTCGTTCCTGCAGGTTTGCGGCACGCCGCCCATGTTGCCAATTACAAGTCGGGGACTCTTATTATTCACGCCGAAAACGGCGCGGTCGCCGCCAAGTTGCGCCAGATGAGCCTGCGCTTGTGCGACGATTTATCCAGTTCGAAATTTAAGTGTAGCGACATGGTGGTAAAAGTTCAACCCCGGCAACTGCCCGCGCGACCAGCCAGTGTTCCGCCAAAGTCGCTTTCCGCCCAAGCCGTTGCCAGTCTGGAAACGGTGTATGGCGATCTGCCGGCCGGCTCGCTGAAAGATGCGCTGGCGGCGCTGCTGGGGCGCGTCAGATCGGAATGACGGCGAGGCGCTCGACGAACATCAGGGCGAATACGATCAGCGCAAAGACGATGCCCCAGCGAAACAGGCGCCAGGACAGCGCCAGCCAGGAACGATCCCGGGTCAGAGCGTAAAGCACGAGGCCAGCGCCGATGGCAATGAGCAGAATGACTGCCAGAAGGCGCAGCAGCCACATCGGCGATCAAGCGGCCTGGGTCAGCCAGCGGGTGATGCCGGCGGGCGCCGTGGCGGCGTCGGCGAAGCTGACCGTTTCCCAGGCATCCTGCCGGTTGAGCAGTTCGCGGGCGAGGAGATTGTTCAGCGCGTGGCCGCCCTTGTGCGAGGAATAGGCGGCGAGCAGCGGATGGCCGATCAGATAGAGATCGCCCACCGCGTCAAGAATCTTGTGTTTGACGAATTCGTCGCCGTAGCGCAGGCCGTCCTGGTTGAGGACGCGGAATTCGTCGAGGACGATGGCGTTTTCCAGACCGCCGCCGAGCGCCAGACCGTGCTCGCGCAGGTATTCGACTTCCTGCATGAAGCCGAAGGTGCGGGCGCGGGCGACTTCGCGGATGTAGGAATGACGGGCAAAGTCGATCTCGGCGCGCTGCGCCGACTTGTCGATGGCCGGATGGTTGAAAATGATGGAAAAAGTCAGGCTGTAGCCGTCGTAAGGTTCAAAACGCGCCCACTTGTCGCCGTCGCGGACCTCGACCGGACGGGTGACGCGAATAAATTGCTTGGCGGCGTTCTGCTCCTCGATGCCGGCGGACTGGATGAGGAACACGAAGGGCGCGGCCGAGCCGTCGAGGATGGGCACTTCCGGCGCATCCAGATCGACCCAGGCGTTGTCGATACCGAGTCCGGCGAAGGCGGACATCAGGTGCTCGATGGTGCCAACCTTGACACCGTCCTTTTCCAGGCAGGAACACATGCGCGTATCGCCAACCAGGAGGGCGGCAGCGGGAATATCCACCGGTTCCGGCAGATCGGTGCGACGAAAAACGATGCCGCTATCCGGGGCAGCCGGGCGCAGGGTCATGTTGACCTTGAAACCGCCGTGCAGGCCGACGCCGGAGGCGCGGATCACGGACTTCAAGGTGCGTTGCTTGAGCATGCCGGATGCCTAGAAAGTGTCTGGGGAAAGCGCCGTATTGTAGCACGGCGCTCCCCTTTTTCAGAGAAGGCGCGACGCCTCAATCCGCCTGCTTGCGCAGGAAGGCCGGGATGTCGTAGCGATCGACGCCGCTGTTGGTCAGCGCCTCGACGGTGGCATTGCGCTTGCGCACCACGGCCGGCACTTCGGCGATCTGGGCGTAGTCGATCTGCGGCAGATTGCCGAACGCAACAGCGTCGCTGGTGCCGGTCGCCTGAATCACCGGGGTATTGACGACCTCGAAGCTTTGCCGCCTGGCGACAGCGGCCTGGCCGAGGCCGGTGGCGATCACGGTGACGCGCAGGGCGTCGCCCATCAACTCGTCATAGACGGCGCCGACGATGATGTGGGCATCCTCGGCGGCGAAGCTCTTGATGGCGTTCATCACCTCGTAATATTCCTTCATCTTCAGGTTGCCCTTGGATGCGGTGATGTTGACCAGCACGCCGCGCGCGCCGTTCAGATTGACGCCTTCCAGCAGCGGCGAGGCAACCGCCTGCTCGGCGGCGAGACGGGCGCGGTCGACGCCGGAAACGGCGGCAGAACCCATCATGGCGCGGCCCGGTTCGCCCATGACCGTGCGCACGTCCTCGAAATCGACGTTCATCATGCCGGGGTAGTTGATGATTTCGGCAATGCCGCCGACCGCGTTTTTCAGCACGTCGTCAGCCGCCTTGAAGCAGGCGTCGGCATCAGCGTCATCGCCCATGACTTCCATCAGCTTGTCGTTGAGGATGACGATCAGCGAATCGACATGCTTGGTCAATTCGGCGATGCCGGCCTCGGCGGCCTTCATGCGCTTGCCGCCTTCAAAGGAGAAGGGCTTGGTGACCACGCCGACGGTCAGCACGCCCATTTCGCGGGCCACCTCGGCGACCACCGGGGCGGCGCCGGTGCCGGTGCCGCCGCCCATGCCGGCGGTGATGAAGACCATGTGCGCGCCTTCGAGATTGGCGCGGATCTCGTCGCGATGCTCGTGCGCCGCTTCCCGCCCCTTCTCCGGCTTGGCGCCGGCGCCCAGACCGCTGCCGCCGAGCGTCAGGCGGTTCGGCGCGGTATTGCGCGCCAGCGCCTGGGCATCGGTATTGGCGGCGACGAATTCGACGCCGTTGACCCCTTCGCGAATCATGTGCTCGATAGCATTCCCGCCGGCCCCGCCGACGCCGAACACCTTGATGATGGTGCCGCTTTCTTCCTTGTCGATGATTTCAAACATGACTTACTACCTCCTCTGAAAAAGCTTGCCAGATGCAATCAAAAATTCTTTGCCAACCACGACTTCATGCGCCGCAGGATGTCGGTAAACCCCTGCTTTTCCTGAATCTTCTGGCCGCGCCGACGCTGTGCCTGGGCTTCGAGCAGCAAGCCGCAGGCGGTGGCGAAGCGCGGGCTTTGCACCACGTCGGCCAGACTGCCGGCGTATTTGGGGCTGCCCAGACGCACCGGCATGTGAAAAATTTCCTCGCCCAGTTCGACCATGCCCGGCATCACGCTGGCGCCGCCGGTGAGCACGATGCCGGAGGACAGCACGTCCTCGAAGCCGGCACGGCGCAACTCGTTCTGGATCAATTCGTAGAGTTCCTCGACGCGCGGCTGGATCACGTCGGCCAGCGCCTTGCGCGACAGCTTGCGGCTTGGCCGTTCGTCGACGCCGGCCACGTCGATATGGGCATCGGCATCGGCCATCTGCGGCAAGGCGCAGCCGTATTTGCACTTGATGTCCTCGGCCTCGCGCGTCGGCGTGCGCAGGGCCATGGCGATGTCGTTGGTGACCTGGTCGCCGGCAATGGGAATCACCGAGGTATGGCGAATCGCGCCCTGGGTCCACACGGCGAGATCGGTGGTGCCGCCGCCGATATCGACCAGACAGACGCCAAGCTCCTTTTCGTCCTCGGAGAGCACGGCATAGCTGGAAGCCAGCGGTTGCAGCACCAAATCATTCACCTCCAGGCCGCAGCGGCGCACGCACTTGACGATATTCTGGGCCGCCGAGACGGCGCCGGTGACGATGTGAGTCTTTACTTCCAGACGCATGCCGCTCATGCCGATCGGCTCGCGGATACCGTCCTGGCCGTCGATGACAAATTCCTGAGGAAGGATGTGCAGGATTTCCTGCTCGGCTTGTATTGGCATCGCCTTGGCCGTTTCGATGACGCGCTCGATGTCGGCCTGGGTCACTTCCTTGTCCTTGATCGCCACCATGCCGTTGGAGTTGAAGCTCTTGATGTGACTGCCAGCGATGCCGGTATACACCTCGCGCACCTTGCAGTCGGCCATCAGTTCGACTTCCTGGATCACCCGGCTGATGGCGTGCACGGTTTCCTCGATATTGACCACGACGCCCTTTTTCAAGCCGCGCGAATCCTGCGAACCCATGCCGATCACGTTGAGATGGCCCTCGGCATCGATCTCGGCGACCAGCGCGAGGGTTTTCGAGGTGCCGATATCCAGTCCGACGATCAAATCCTTGTTATCCCTGCTCATGTTTCTAATTTCCCTTCCCCTCGCCCGCAAGACGCATGGCAAAACCATTCGGATACCGCAAATCGACCTTTTCCGGACGCGCCGCCAGCTTGCCGATGGTCTGCGGCCAGACCGCGATGAAACGCTGCAAGCGCGCGCTCAACGGCGCCTTGGGCTGTTCGCGGCCAAGATTCAGCGCCATGCCGCTGGCCAGTTTCAGTTGCCAGGCCAGGCGCGGCGTCAGCAGCAATTGCGCCGGCCGCTCGCCGAGGGGCGCGAAGCGGCCAACCAGATCGGCGTAGCGGGCCAGCACTTCCGGCGCCGTTCCCGCCGGCCCGTGCAGTAGCGGCAAGGCCGCCAGCCGCTCGGCGCTGCTCAGGGCGACGAATACCTCGCCATAGCTGTTGACCAGCTCGCCCCGCCCTTCGCCCCAGCGCGCCGCGGCGCGATGTTCCTCGACCCGCACGAGCAGGCGCGCCGGCCAGACCCGCCGCACCTCCGCCTTGCGCACCCAGGGCAGGCGCTCCAGCGCGGTGCGCGCCGTGTCCAGATTGACGCTGAAAAAATTGCCCTTGAGCGCCGGTTGCAGCACCTGTTCCACTTCCGCGCGCCGGGTGTTGACCAGCGCTTCGGCGAAATCCACCCGCGCAACCGGCCAGGCCGGCACGCGCGCCAGCCAGACGGCGCCGGCCGCCAGCAGAACCGCTGTGCCCGCCAAGAGCAGCAGATCGGCCAGGGCGTTGAGCAGGTGTGCTTTGTGCCACATTCATCGTCTCAGTCGTTGGCGGCCAGTTCGAGCACGCGCCGCACCAGCGCCGGGTAGTCCATGCCGGCGGCGCGGGCGGCCATCGGCAACAGCGAGTGATCGGTCATGCCCGGCGCGGTATTCACTTCCAGGAAGTAATGTTGGCCGGCCTCGTCCATCAGGAAATCGACCCGCCCCCAGCCGCGCCCGCCGAGCAGGCGGAAAGCTTCCAGCGCCTGACGGCGGATTTCCGCCTCCTGCTCCGGCGGCAAGCCGCAGGGGCAGAGATAGCGCGTGTCGTCGCGGTTATATTTGGCCTCGTAGTCGTACCAGCCAGTTGCCGGCTCAATCTTGACGATGGGCAGCGTTTCACCGCCGACGATGCCGACCGTGTATTCGCCGCCCAGAATGGCGCGCTCGGCCAGCACCAGCGCATCGTGGCGAGCCGCCTCGGCATGGGCCGCGGCCAGCGCGCCGGGCGCCTCGACCTTGCTGATGCCGATCGACGAGCCTTCGCGCGCCGGCTTGACGAACAGCGGCAGGCCGAGCGCCGCCTCGACGGCGGCGAAATCGCTGTCGGCGGCGAGCAGCGCGTAATCGGGAACCGGCAGGCCGGCGGCCTGCCAGAGGAGCTTGCTGCGGAATTTGTCCATGCCCAGCGCCGAAGCCAGGACGCCGGAGCCGGTATAGGGGATGCGCAGCAATTCAAGCGCCCCCTGGATCGTGCCATCCTCGCCGTAGCGTCCATGCAGGGCGATGAAAACGCGGTCGTAAGCCTTGAGCGCGGCCAACGGTTCGCGCGCCGGATCGAAGCCCTGGGCGTCGATGCCCTGCCCTTGCAGGGCGGCCAGCACGCGCGCGCCGCTATTCAGGGAAATCTCGCGCTCGCCGGAAGTTCCGCCGAACAGCACCGCCACTTTGCCGAAACTTTTCATTGCCCCTCCGTCAGCCGGCCCGCCACGGCGCCGATGGAGCCGGCGCCCATGATCAACACCACGTCGCCGTCGCGGGCGACTTCCATGATCGTTGCCGGCAGCGCCGCGATGTCCTCGACGAACACCGGCTCGACCTTGCCGGCGACGCGCACAGCGCGCGCCAGCGAGCGACCGTCGGCGGCGACGATGGGCGCCTCGCCAGCGGCATAGACTTCGGCCAGACAGAGCGCATCAACGCCGCTCAGGACCTTGACGAAATCCTCGAAACAATCGCGGGTGCGTGTGTAGCGGTGCGGCTGGAAAGCCAGCAACAAGCGCCGGCCGGGAAAAGCGTCGCGGGCGGCGGCCAGGGTCGCAGCCATTTCCGCCGGATGATGGCCGTAATCGTCGATCAGCGTGAAGCCCCCGCCCGCCGGCAATGCCACCTCGCCGTAACGCTGGAAGCGCCGACCGACGCCGCTGAATTCGGCCAGGGCCGCGACGATGGCGGCATCGTCAATCTGCACCTCGCTGGCGACGGCGATCGCCGCCAGGGCGTTGAGCACATTGTGCCGGCCCGGCGTGTTGAGGGTGATCGGCAGGCGGCTGGTGCGGCTATTGACGCGCACGCAGTCAAAGTGCATGCGGCAGCCGTCGGCGACGATGTTTTCAGCGTAGAAATTGCAATCCGGCGTCAGGCCGTAGGTGACAATCTGGCGGCTGACCTGCGGCATGATTTCGCGCACATTCTGGTCGTCGGCGCAGAGAATGGCGACGCCGTAAAACGGCAGGCGATTGAGAAAATCGGTGAAAGCCCCCTTCAGGCGCGCGAAATCGTGGCCATAGGTCTCCATGTGGTCGGCGTCGATATTGGTGACCACCGATACCACCGGCGACAGGAACAGAAAGGAGGCGTCGGACTCGTCGGCCTCGGCTACGAGAAAATCGCCCCTGCCGAGGCGGGCATTGGCGCCAGCGGCGTTCAGCCGGCCGCCGATGACGAAGGTCGGATCGGCGCCGCCCGCCGCCAGGATGCTGGTGACCAGACTGGTGGTGGTGGTTTTGCCGTGCGTGCCGGCGATGGCGATGCCGCGCTTCAGGCGCATCAGTTCGGCCAGCATCTGGGCGCGCGGCACGACCGGGATTTTGCGCGCGCGGGCGGCGACCACTTCCGGGTTATCGGCCTTGACCGCCGTCGACACCACGACGGCGTCGGCGCCGCCGATATTGGCGGCATCATGGCCGATCGTCACCTTGACGCCCTCGTCCTGCAAACGGCGCGTCGTGGCGCTGGCGGCGAGGTCGGAACCGCTGACCGTGAAATCGAGATGGGCCAGCACCTCGGCGATGCCGCTCATGCCCGAACCGCCGACGCCGACGAAATGGATATTTTTGACCTTGTGTTTCATGTCCTGTCTTTCGTGTTCATTTCGCCGCCTCGGCGCAGATATCCGCCAACTCGGAAGCGGCCTCGGGCCGCGCCAGACTGCGCGCCTTCTCCGCCATTTCCAGCAATTGGTGGCGGCTGTAATTGCGGATCAGGGCGATGCTGTCGGCGCTCAATTCCTCCTGCGGCAGCAGGAAAGCGCCGCCGATACTGACCAGATAACGGGCATTGGCGGTCTGGTGGTCATCCACCGCGTGCGGGAAGGGCACCAGGACGCCGGGCACGCCCGCCGCCGCCAGTTCGGCGATGGTCAGCGCGCCAGCGCGGCAGATGACCAGATCAGCCCAGGCATAGGCGCTGGCCATGTCCTCGATGAAGGGCAGGCAATCGGCCTCGACGCCGGCCGCCGCGTAATTGGCTTTCAGAGCCTCAATCATCTTCTCGCCGGCCTGATGCACGATGCACGGCCGCTCGTTGGCCGGCAATTGCGCCATGGCTTGCGGCACCGCCTCGTTCAGGGCTTGCGCGCCGAGACTGCCGCCGATGACCAGCAGATGCAGGGCGCCCTCGCGCTTGGTAAAACGCTCGACCGGCGGCGCCAGCGCGGCCACCTCGTCGCGCACCGGATTACCCAGGCAGCGGCCCTTGGCCAGGGTTCCCGGAAAGCCGGTGACGATGCGGTCGGCGACGCCGGCCAGGACGCGATTGGCCAGCCCGGCCACGGCATTCTGCTCGTGCAGCACCAGCGGCACGCCGGTCAGAGCCGCCATCATGCCGCCAGGGAAGGAGATATAGCCGCCCATGCCGAGCACCACGTCCGGCCGCGCCTGACGCAGCGCCTGCAAAGCCTGCCAGAAAGCGCGCAGCAGATTGAGCGGCAGCAGCAGTTTGCGCAAAAGCCCCTTGCCGCGCAGCGCCGCGAAGCGCACCCAGGCCATCTCGAAGCCGTGCTGCGGCACCAGCCGCGCCTCCATGCCCTCCGGACTGCCCAGCCAGACCACCCGCCACCCGGCATTGCGCATCTTGTGGGCGACAGTCAGCGCCGGAAAGATGTGCCCGCCGGTGCCGCCAGCCATGACCAGGATGGTTTTAGACATGATGAGCCTCCTTGAAAGGAGCTGCCTCAAAGCGCATTGGCCTCATAATTTGCCTCCGCGCATCAATTGGCGATTTTGTCTCCGGCCGGGCTGCGCCCTTAACTTGCTGCGCAAGTTAGCCTGCGACGAAACAGGCAGCGCCAACGCAGTCATAGTTTTCCTCCGCGCATGAGCTGCCTGTTTTCCCAATCCACCCGGAGGAGAATGGCGAGGGTCACGCAGTTGGCGAAGAGGCCGGAGCCGCCGAAGCTCATCAACGGCAGGGTCAGTCCCTTGGTCGGCAGGAGACCCATGTTGACGCCCATGTTGACGAAGGACTGGACGCCCAGCCAGATGCCGATGCCCATCGCCACCAGCGCCGGATAGAGGCGGTCGAGCTGCACGCACTGGCGGCCGATGGCGAAGGCGCGCTGGACGAGCACGGCGAACAGCAGGATCACCGTCAGCACGCCGACGAAGCCAAGCTCCTCGGCAATCACCGCGAGCAGGAAATCGGTATGCGCTTCCGGCAGGTAGAACAGCTTTTCGACCGAGCCGCCGAGGCCGACGCCGAATAATTCGCCACGGCCAAAGGCGATCAGCGCATGCGACAACTGGTAACCGCGCCCGTAGGCGTCGGCCCACGGGTCCATGAAGCCGAAAATGCGGTCACGGCGGTAGGGCGAGACGATGATCAGGATCGTGAAGGCGACCAGCAGGCCGATGATCAGCAGGGTGAATAGGCGCGCCTTGAGGCCGCCGAGGAAAAGGATGCCCATGGCGACGACGATGATGACGACGAGGGCGCCGAAATCCGGCTCCTTCAACAGCAGCATGCCGACCACGGCCATGGCCCCGAACATCGGCAGAAAAGCCTGCCCCAGCTTGTGCATGACATTGATTTTGCGCACCGTGTAGTCGGCCGCGTAGAGCACGACGAACAGCTTCATCAATTCGGACGGCTGGAAATTGGCGAAGCCGAGCGACAGCCAGCGGCGGGCGCCATTGATGTCGCGCCCGATGCCGGGAATCAGCACGATGACAAGCAGCACGACGCCGACCAGGAACAGCCAGGGCGCGCATTTCTGCCACAGCGTCAGCGGCACCTGAAAAGCGGCAGCGGCGGCGACCAGGGCGATGCACAAAAAAACGCCGTGGCGCACGAGAAAATAGGCCGGCTGATTGTTGGTGAAACGATTGCCCTCGGCAATGGCGATCGAGGCCGAATAAACCATCACCAGACCGGCGAACAGCAAGAGCAGCGCGCTCCACAGGAGGGCGTGGTCGATTTCGGCCAGTTGCCGGCGGGGAGCGTCGAGCGCCGCGATCAGCATGGCAGTTCCCCGACGGCGGCGATGAAAGCCGCGGCGCGCTGAGCGTAGTCGCGATACATATCGAGGCTGGCGCAGGCCGGCGAGAGCAGCACGCAGTCGCCGGCAATAGCCTGGCCGGCCAGCCAAGTCACGGCTTCGGTCATGTCGGCGCAACGGCGCAGCGGCAAGCCGCAAGCGGCGATGGCCGCTTCGATGCGCGGCGCGTCGCGGCCAATCGAAGCCACGGCGCGGCCATGCCGCGCCAGCGCCGGGGCGAGCGGCGCAAAATCCTGGCCCTTGCCGTCGCCGCCGAGAATAACGGCGACCGGCCGGCCCATGCCGGCGATGGCGGCCAACGTGGCGCCAACATTGGTGCCCTTGGAATCGTCGACGTAAAGCACGCCGCCGATCTCGGCCACCGTCTCAACGCGATGCGGCAGGCCGCGAAAAGTTTTCAGCGGGGCGAGCAGATCCGCCGGCACGGTGCCAAAGGCTTCGCACAAAGCCAGCGCGGCCATGACATTGGCGGCGTTGTGCAGACCGGCCAGACGCAGATCGGCGAGGGCGACGAGAATTTCCTGGCCGCGGGCGATGGCGCCGTCGCTGAGGCCGTAATCGGCGGCGCGCGGCGGCGGGTTCAGGCCGAAGGTGACGATGCGCCGCCCGCAGCGGCCATTGGCCATCGACCAGTCGTCGTCGCGATTCAAAATCATCGCGCCCTGGCCCTGGAAAACGCGCGCCTTGGCGGCGGCGTAGTCGGCCAGGCTGCCGTCGTAGCGGTCGAGATGGTCTTCCGTGACATTGAGCACGGTGGCGGCGGCGGCATTCAGGCAATGCGTCGTTTCCAGTTGAAAACTGGACAGTTCGACCACCCAGGCCGCCGGCAGGGCGTCGGCATCGAGCGCCGCCATCAGCGCATCGAGCGCCGACGGCGAAAGATTGCCGCAAGCGACGGCGGGAATGCCGGCGCCGTTGAGCAGATGCGCGGCCAGCGCCGTGGTCGTGCTCTTGCCATTGCTGCCCGTGATGGCGAGGATTTTGCTCGCCGGGGCCAGGGCGCGCGTCGCGGCGGCGAATAATTCGATTTCCGAAATCACCGGCACGGCCAGTTCGGCGATGACCGGCGTGGCCTTGGCGACGCCCGGCGACAGGGCCACCAGGTCGGCATCGGCGAAGGCGGCGGCGGCGAACGGCCCGGCCGCCAGTTCGGCATCCGGCGCCGCCTGGAACAGGGCCTCGGCATTGGGCGGCGTGGCGCGCGAATCGACGACGCGCACGCCAGCGCCCTGGCGATGCAGCCACTTGGCCATGGCCAGCCCGGACTCGCCAAGCCCGACCACGACCGCCCGTTTGCCCTGGAGGTCCATGGTTAGCGCAGCTTCAAGGTAGACAGCCCGATCAGCACGAGCATGATGGTAATGATCCAGAAGCGGACGACGACTTGCGTTTCCTTCCAGCCGCTCTGTTCGAAATGGTGGTGTAGCGGCGCCATGCGCAGAATGCGCCGGCCCTCGCCGAATTTTTTCCGGGTGTACTTGAACCAGGTGACCTGCAGCATCACCGACAGGGTTTCGACGACAAAAACGCCGCCCATGATGAGCAGCACGATTTCCTGGCGCAGGATGACGGCGACGGTGCCAAGCGCGGCGCCCAGCGCCAGGGCGCCGACATCGCCCATGAAAACCTCGGCCGGATAGGCGTTGAACCACAAAAAGCCAAGGCCGGCCCCGGCGATGGCGCCGAGCAGGATGCACAATTCGCCAGCGCCCGGCACATGGGGAATGAGCAGGTATTTGGCGTAAATGGCGTGGCCGGTGACGTAGGCGAAAAGCACGAAAGCGCCGGCAATCATGACGGTTGGCATGATGGCCAGGCCGTCGAGGCCGTCGGTCAGATTGACCGCATTGCTGGTGCCGACGATGACGAAATAGGTCAGCACGATGAAGCCGACGATGCCCAGCGGATAGGCGACGGATTTGAAAAAGGGCACGATCAGTTCGGTCTGCGCTGGCGCGCCGGAATAAGCGAGGAACAGCGCGGCGCCGATGCCGAGCGCCGATTGCCAGAAAAATTTCCAGCGGGCGGAGAGGCCGTTCGGGTCGCGGTACACCACCTTCTTCCAGTCGTCGTACCAGCCGACGATGCCGAAGCCGAGGGTGACCACCAGCACGGTCCACACGTATTTGTTGGAGAGGTCGCCCCAGAGCAGGGTCGTGATGCCGATGGCGATGAGGATCAGCACGCCGCCCATGGTCGGCGTGCCGGATTTGACGAGATGGGTCTGTGGCCCATCGGTACGCACCGCCTGGCCGATTTTTTTCGCCGCCAGCCAGCGGATGACGCGCGGCCCGGCGGCGAAGGAAATGAGCAAGGCCGTCATCGCCGCCAGCACGGTACGCAGCGTGATGTAATTGAAGACATTGAAAAAGCGAATATCCTGGGCGAGCCATTGCGCCAGCGCGAGCAGCATTAGTCCTTCTCCTCCGGGGCGGCGGCGAGCGCGTCGGCCACCCGTTCCATCTTCATGAAGCGCGAGCCTTTGACCAGCACGGTGGTTTCCGGCCCCAGTTCCTTGTCCACGGCGGCGAGCAGCTTTTCCACCTGGCAGAAATGGCGGGCGCCCTCGCCGAAATTGCGCACCGCCTGGCGGCTCGCCTCGCCCAGCGCGAACAGGCGGTCGATGCCCTGGCTCCTGGCATAACCGCCGATCTCGTCATGGCACTGGCCGCTGGTTTCGCCGATTTCGCCCATGTCGCCGAGGACGAGAATCTTGCGACCGATGGTGGCGGCCAGCACGTCGATGCCGGCGCGCACCGAATCGGGATTGGCGTTGTAGGTGTCGTCGAGAATTTCCGCCCCCTTGCGCCCAGCGCGCCGTTGCAGGCGGCCCTTGACGCCAGCAAAGGATGCCAGGCCGGCAACCACGGCGGCCAGCGGCAGGCCGGCGGCGAGGCAGGCGGCGGCGGCGGCCACGGCGTTGCGGGCATTGTGCCGGCCGGGGACGGAGAGCTTGAGCGTCGCCTCGCCGGCAGCGGATGTCAGCGTCAGTTCGGTGCTCAGGCCATGCAGGCGGACATGGCCGCGCACATCGGCGTCGCGGTCGATGGCGAAACTGCGCACGGCATGGGGCGCCGCCATTTCGCGCCAGAGGCCAGCATGGACGTCATCGGCATTGATGACGGCAATACCGTCGGCGGCAAGGCCGGAGAAAATGCTGCCTTTTTCGCGGGCCACCTCGTCGAGATCGCCCATGCCGGCGAGGTGGGCGCGCTGGGCGTTGGTCACCAGCGCCACCGTCGGCTTCGCCACGCCCGTCAGATAGCCGATCTCGCCGGGATGATTCATGCCCAGCTCGATCACCGCCGCGTGATGGCCAGCATGCAGTTCCAAGAGGGTCAGCGGCAGGCCGATGTCGTTGTTGAAATTGCCGCGCGTCGCCAGCACTGCCGCCTCGCCAACGGCGGCCTTGAGGATGGCGGCGATCATTTCCTTGGTCGTCGTCTTGCCATTGGAGCCGGTGACGGCGATCAACGGCAGCGCCAACGCCGCCCGCCAGGCGCCAGCCAGGGCGCCGAGGGCAAGCCGGGTATCGGCGACGACGACGGCCGGCGCCTCCGCCGGCAGCTTCGTTTCGTCACTGACCAGCAGGGCGGCGGCGCCAGCGGCGACGGCCTGGGCGAGAAAATTGTGGGCGTCGAAACGCTCGCCGCGCAGGGCGATGAACAACTGACCGGGGCGCACGCCGCGCGTGTCGGTGCTGACGCCGTGCAGGGCTGTGTCGGCGCCGATCAGACGGCCGCCGGTGACACTCGCGACGCGGGAAAGCAGCCAGTTCATGCGGCGACCTCCTGGCTATCGTCGCCGCGCCGCGCGGCCAGCGCCTTTTGCGCTTCTTCGATGTCGGAGAAGGGATAACGGATGCCGGCGATTTCCTGATAAGCCTCATGTCCCTTGCCGGCCAGCAGGATGACGTCGCGCGCGTCGGCCTCGCGCACCGCCCTGACGATGGCCGCCGCACGGTCGATTTCAGCTTCGCCATGGGTGAGGCCGGCCATGATGTCGGCGACGATGGCCGCCGGCGCCTCGCCGCGCGGATTGTCGCTGGTCACCAGCACGCGGTCGGCGCGGCGGCAGGCGACTTCGGCCATTTGCGGACGCTTGCCGCGATCGCGGTCGCCGCCGCAGCCGAAAACCACGGCCAGCCGGCCGCCGCGCCCGTCAGCCACGGCGCGCAGCGCGGCCAGCGCGTTGTCCAGGGCATCCGGCGTGTGGGCATAGTCGATGACCAGCAGCGGCTCGCCATTGCCGCCGAGCCGCTGCATGCGCCCCGGCGGCGGCGTCAGTTCGGCCAGACGGCGGACGACATCGGCCGCCGCCAAACCGGCGTCGTGCAGCACGGCGGCCACGGCCAACAGGTTGGAAACGTTGTAGCGACCGACCAGGGTGCTATCGACGGTGCCGCGTCCATTCGGCAGGATCAGCGTGAAACGCTGGCCGAACGGCGTTTCCTCCAGATTTTCGGCGCGCACCTGGGCAAAGAAATCGCGGCGCTCGCCGCCAATGCCGTAG
This sequence comes from Betaproteobacteria bacterium, assembly GCA_009779265.1. Classification (GTDB taxonomy): domain Bacteria; phylum Pseudomonadota; class Gammaproteobacteria; order Burkholderiales; family Rhodocyclaceae; genus Azonexus. The sequence goes on along the minus strand of WREP01000005.1, from coordinate 41,857 downwards.
CCGAGCACGCGCAGGGCGGTGGTTTCGGCGGCCAGGCGCGGCCCGAGCGCATCGTCGAGATTGACGACGGCGGTGCGCAGGCGCGGCCAGCGGAACAGTTTTTCCTTGGCCGCCGCGTAGGCTTCCATGCTGCCGTGATAATCGAGATGATCGCGGGTGATATTGGTGAATACCGCCACATCGACGCGGGCGCCGTTCAGCCGCCCCTCCTCGATGCCGATGGAACTGGCCTCCAGGGCGCAGGCGGCGGCTCCGCGGGCGCGGAATTCGGCGAGGCAGCGCATCAGCACCGTCGCTTCCGGCGTGGTGAAGCCGGTTTCGGCCAGTTCGCCGGGAAAACCCGCGCCGAGCGTGCCAATAATGGCGCAGGGCTTGGCATACGCCTGGGCCAGGCACTGGCTAACGGTGGTCTTGCCATTGGTGCCGGTGATGGCAATAAGCGACAGGGATTCGCTCGGATGGGCGTAAATGGCGTGGGCGAGCGGCCCGGCCAGCGGGCGCAGGTCCTCGACCGGGCGATTGGGCAGTTGCCACGCCGCATCCCAGACGAAATCGCCGCCCGGCTGCCAGAGCACGGCGGCGGCGCCGCGCTCGATGGCGTCGGCGATATAGCGGCGGCCGTCGGCCAGATCGCCGGGATAGGCGATGAACAAATCGCCCGGGCGCACTTGGCGGCTATCGTCCGCGGCGCCACTCAGGGCGACGCCGAGCGCGTCGATCAGGTCGTACGCCGTACTCATAGCGGCTCCTTGCCGCTGTCGGCGGCGGCCAACTGAAGCGGCGCGTCAAGCGGCACGCCGAGGCTGCGCAGGGCGCCGGCGGCGATGCGCGAAAATGCGGGGCCAGCAACATCGCCGCCGTAATGGCCGAGCGAGGGCTCGTCGATCATGACGGCGATGACCAGGCGCGGGTCGCTGATGGGCGCGACGCCGACGAAGGAAGCAACGTATTTGCGGGCATAGGCGCCGTCCTCGATTTTGTAGGCGGTGCCGCTCTTGCCGCCGACCCGGTAGCCGGCGACGCGCGCGCGCGGCGCGGTGCCGCCCGGCTGCACGACCATTTCCAGCATCAGTCGGGTTTCGCGCACGGTCTGGGGGGAAAAGACACGTTCGCCGCGCACCGGCATCTCATCGACTTGCAACAGGGAGAGCGGCATCACCTCGCCATCGTTGGCGAACACGGTGTAAGCGCGCGCCAACTGGATCAGACTGACGGAAATGCCGTGACCGTAAGACATGGTCGCCTGCTCGATGGGCCGCCAGCTTTTCCACGGCCGCAGGCGGCCACCAATCTCGCCGGGAAAGCCGAGGCTGGGCGTCTGGCCGAAACCGAGCTTGTCGTACAACTCCCACATCTCGCGCGGCGAGAAGCCGAGGGCGATTTTGGCGGAGCCGATGTTGGACGATTTCTGGATAACGCCGGCAACGGTCAAGACGCCATGCGGATAGGGATCGGTAATGGTCGCGCCGTTGAGGGTCATCCGCCCCGGCTCGGTGTGGATCGGCGTATTGATGGTGAGCTTGCCCTGTTCCAGCGCCAGGGCGGCGATAAAGGGCTTCAGCACCGAGCCGGGTTCGAAGGCGTCGGTGATGGCGCGATTGCGCAGCGGCGCGCCGGACAGGTTCTGCCGGTTGTTCGGGTTGTAGGCCGGCCAGTTGGCGAGGGCCAGGATTTCCCCGCTGCGGGCGTCGATGACGACGGCGCCGCCGGCCTTGGCGCGGTGCGCGTCGACGGTCGCCTTCAATTGACTGTAGGCCAGGTACTGTATTTTCGAATCGAGCGCCAGGCGGATGTCCTTGCCATCCTGCGGCGGCCGCATGGCGCCGACATCCTCGACAATATTGCCGCGCCGGTCGCGAATCACCGTGCGGTTGCCGGGCCGCCCGAGCAGGCTCTGCTGGAAGGCCAGTTCGACGCCTTCCAGGCCCTTGTCGTCGACGCCGGTGAAACCGACGATGTGCGCCGTCATGTCGCCGGCCGGATAGAAACGGCGGTATTCCTTTTCCTGGTGGATGCCCGGTAGCTTGAGCGCGGCGATGCGCTCGCCGCTTTCCGGCGAAACCTGACGGCGGAGGTAGACGAAATTCTTGTCGGCGGCGATCCGGCCATCCAGTTCGCGCGCAGTCATCTCCAGCATGCCGGCCAGTTGCTGCTTCTGCGTCGCCGTCATGGTCCGCGCATCGGCGGGAATGGCCCAGATCGACTGCATCGGCGTCGACACCGCCAGCATGTCGCCGTGGCGGTCGACGATGCGCCCGCGCGAGGCCGATACCTCGATGTCGCGGCGATAGCGGGAATCGCCCTTTTCCTGCAGGAAATCGTTCTGGATCACTTGCAAATAGAAGGCGCGAATGATCAGGGCGAATAGCGCGGCCATCAGCAACAGGCCAACCATGCGCGAGCGCCAGCCTTGCAGCGCCAGTTCCAGCACCGGACTTTCGGTATAGCGATGACCGCGTTGCGGACGACGGCGAACGACCATCAGCGCCCTCCCGCCGTCTTGAGCGCCAGCGGACGACCGGCGGCGTCCGGCTGGATCATGCGCAGACGGTCGCGGGCGATTTTCTCGATGCGCGCATGCGTGGCCCAGGTCGACATTTCCAGTTGCAACTGGCCGTATTCGACCTCGAACTGGCGCGCCCGCTCCTGATCCTGTTCAAGTTCCTGGAACAGCTTGCGCGCCCGGTGCTGCGAGGTCACCAGCGCCAGCGCGCAGACCACGAGGATGAGCAGGAGACTCATATTGAAACGCAGCATCAGAGCTTCTCCGCGACCCGCATGACGGCGCTGCGCGCGCGCGGATTGGCCGCCGTCTCGGCGGCATCGGCACGGATCGCCCGGCCGATGCAGCGCAGCTTCGGCGGCGGCAACTGGTCGGCGCGCAGCGGCATGGCCTTGGGCAGCGTGTCGGGCGTCGCCTGGGCGCGCATGAAGTTCTTGACGATGCGGTCTTCCAGCGAATGGAAGCTGATCACCACCAGCCGCCCGCCCGGTTTCAGCAAATCGAGCGCCTGCGGCAAGGCTAACGCCAACTGGCGGAGCTCCTGATTGATATGAATCCGTAGAGCCTGAAAGCTGCGCGTCGCCGCGTCCTGCCCTGGTTCACGGGTGCGCACGGCCGCGCGTACGAGGGCCGCGAACTGTGCTGTGCTGACAATAGGCTGTTCGAGCCGAGCAGCCACAACCTTCTTTGCAATCTGGAAAGCAAACCGTTCTTCGCCATGGTTTCTGATGACCTCCGTAATTTCCCTCAACTCGGCCCGCGCCAGCCACTCCGCTGCCGTCTCTCCCTGCGTCGTATCCATCCGCATGTCGAGCGGCGCGTCGTGGCGGAAGCTGAAGCCGCGCTTCCCGTCGTCGATTTGCGGCGACGACACCCCGACATCGAACAAAATTCCATCCACCCCGGAAAACCCCGCCTCGCGCGCGGCCTCGGCCAATTCGCCAAAGGCCCGATGACGCAGGCAAAAGCGCGCGTCCTCGATGGCCGCGCCAGCGGCAATGGCTTCCGGGTCGCGGTCGAGAGCCAGTAGCCGACCGCCCGCGCCGAGCGCGGCGAGAATGCGGCGACTGTGGCCGCCGCGGCCAAAAGTGGCATCGATATAGATGCCGTCGGCCTTGATTGCCAGGGACTCCACCGCCTTGTCGAGCAATACCGCGACGTGGGCGCCAGCGGCGCTCATAGCGCCAGATCTCCGAAACAGTCCGGCAACTCGCCGCTGCTCATGATTTCGGCGGCAAGATCGTTCTGTTGCTGCCAGGCGGCCTCGCTCCAGATCTCGAAATGACTGCCCATGCCGACCAGATAGATGGTCTTTTCAAGCTGGGCGTAAGCGCGCAACTCGGGCGCGATAAGGAGGCGCCCGGCCGAATCGAGCTCCTCGGTGCGCGCATTGCCGACCAGCACGCGCTTGATCGCCGCCGCCCGCGGATCGAGGCTGGAAGCCTTCAGCACTTGGGCGCGGATCGGCTGCCAGGCCGGGGCCGGGTAAAGCAGCAGACAACGGTGCGGATGCGCGGTCAGAACCAGCGAGCCCTCGGCGGCGGCGAGCAGGGACTCGCGGTGCCTTGCCGGTATGGCAAGCCGCCCCTTCGCATCCAGACTGAGCGCCGTCGCCCCTTCGAACATCGCCACCCCTGTTTACCCACTTTTCAACACATTTTCCCACTTTAGGACAAGGCGCCAACAGCGTCAAGGTAAAAGTGAATTTTTTTCTTACGCAACAATGACTTAGGGGCGTTTTGTGAGGCAGTTTTTGAAAAATTAATCCTTAAAAATCAATGGCTGGAAAACGACTCTTAAAGTGATTTATAAGCAGTTTGCGCGGGCGCGCGCCCAGCCTTGCCGGTCATTCCAACCGGGTAGCGACAAACTCAAGTGGGAGGAATCGAGAGCGCCCGGAAAAGGCTCAGGCGGCGTAGGCCAGTACCCGGTTGCGACCGGCGGCCTTGGCTTGGTACAGCGCCTGATCGGCGCAACGAATCAGGTCGTCGGAAGTCTTGCCGTGCTCGGGATAGGCGGCAACGCCAAGCGAGATGGTAAAGGCAATGCTGAATTCGCCGTGCTCCACCGTCAGCCCCTCGACCGCCAGCCGCCAGTTTTCGGCGCGCTGAATGGCCGCCTCCAGCGGCATGTTGGGCAGCAGGATGAGGAATTCCTCGCCGCCGTAGCGACAGGCCGTATCCTCGGCACGGATGTCGGCCAGCAAGGTGGCCGCCAGAACGCGCAGCACCTCGTCGCCGGCCTGATGGCCGTAGGTGTCGTTAACCTGCTTGAAATGATCAATATCGAGCATCACCAGAGACAAGTGCGTACCCTCGCGGCGCACCCGCGACACTTCGCGCTCGAGCATGCCGTCGAGATAGCGCCGGTTGTACAGGTGGGTCAGGCCGTCACGCAGGGCTTGTTCCTGTAGCGCCGACTGCAGGCGGCCGATCTCGTCGAGACGCAGTTGCAATTGCCGGTTACTCTCGCGCAGCGTTTCTTCGGCTTGCTTCCTTTCACTGACATCGCGGGTAATGCCGAGCATCTGGCGCGGCACGCCTTCGGCGTCGAACAGGTAGCTGGCAACCACTTCGGTCGGCACGCTGCCGCCATCGCGGCGCAGTTGCTCCAGTTCGCAGGTGACGATCTGCGCCGCATGGTCGCCGGCGGCGATGCGCTTGAGATGCCGCTTGATCTCGCCCCCCAGGCGGCTGGCCGAATTGGGCGTCAACCACTGTTCCAGCGTTTGCCCGACGGCTTCATCGGGCGTATAGCCGCGCAGGTTAAGCACCGACGGACTGACATAGGTGAGGCTGCGCGAGGCGATATCGAGGGTCCAGATCACGTCGTGGCTGTTCTCGGCCAAGAGGCGATAGCGCTCCTCGCTGTCGGCGAGACGGGCGCCGATCACCGCATCCTCGCGCTCGACACGCAACAGGCGGCGCAGCAAGAGGCCCAGGACCAGCGCCAGGAACAAGGCAAACAGGCCGGTCAGCAGCACCAGCGCCCGCCAGTTGGCCAGATAATCCTCGGCGGCAATGCCGGCGACAACGTAGAACGGATAGTCGCTAACCTGGCGCCAGGCATACTGCCGCTGAACGCCGTCGCGCAAGCCCCGAAAGGAGATGTTGCCAGCGCGCTCGCCGGCCTCTAAGCGGCCTTGCAAAGGGTTGCCGGTCAGCACGTGCTCGCCCTCCTTCAAGCGCTGTTGCCGACTCAGTATCAGACTTTCGTTGTCGCTGCGGAGCAGGGCGAGGACGCTGTTTTCGCCGAGCCGGGCCGCGTCGAGCAGGCGCTGCAAATAATCGAGGGCGAGCGGCGCCATCAGTACGCCGCGAAAAACGCCGCGCGCATCGCGCAGGGGCACGGCAACGGCCAACATCGGCCGACCGTTGTAGCGGCTAGTCAGTACCTGTGAAAAAAATAGCCGCAAGCTCGGATCGTCGCGCAAAGCGGTGAAATAGTCGCGATCGCTGGCGTCGAGCGGTATCCGGCCAGGGTGCGAGGAATAGCGCAAGCGGCCTGTGCCATCGAGCAGCCGGTAGCCGAGAATTTCGGGAAAACGCGCGGCCTCCAGCGCCAACTGGCGCTCGACCACCAGCTCCCACTGTTTGTCGCCGCCCGGCGCCAGGGCTTCGACCGGCAGCGCCACCGCCAGATATTCGAGATCGGCCTGCAGGCGGCGCAAGACGCTGCCCAAGCGATCCTCGAGCGCCACGGCGAGATCGTCGGCATCCGCCTCGGCCTGGCGGCCGGCTTGCCGATAGACCTCGCCAAGCACCAGGCCGAGCAACAAGACGGCGCCAACCACGGTGGCGACGAAGACGGCGAGTAGCCGGCGCCCTCGCCAATGGCTGGGTTGCACAAGTTGCGGAACAGGTTCGGACATGAAGGTCTTCCGGAATCGCCTTAACGCCCTGTGGCGGTTGTCGCTCCGTCGGCGCCGTGGGAAGGCGGCGCTACCGCGCCTGGGTCAACTTCTGCTCGATGCGCGCCAGGGGGATCGCCCCCGGCACCCGCTCGCCATCGGCGAAGAACAGGGTCGGCGTACCGGAAATGTTGAGGCGCCTGCCATAGGCTTGGTTGCGCGTCAGCGCCGAGGTATCGCAGTCCTCGCGCCCGCTCGGCTCCTTGCCATCGACCATCCAGTCGGTCCAGGCCTTGGCGCGATCGGCCGAGCACCAGATCTGCCGCGACTTGCGCAGCGAATCCTCGGACAGGATCGGGTAAAGGAAAACATGGATGGTGACGTTGTCGAGCTTCTGCAACTCCCTGGCCAGCCGTTTGCAATAACCGCAATTGGGGTCCTCGAAACTGGCCAGTTGCCGTTTGCCGTCGCCGCGCACCAGTTTGATCGCCTGGGCGAACGGCAAGTCGCCGAAGCGGATGGCGGTCAGCTTGAGCAGGCGTTCCTCGGTGACATTCTTCTTGCTGCGGGGATCGTACAACTCGCCGCGCACCATGATGGCGCTGACCTTCTCGTCGGTGTAGAAAATATTGCCGTCGGCGTACACCTCGTAGAGGCCGAAATAGCCGGCCTTGACGACGCTCTCGATCTTGATGCCGAGATATCCCTCCATGGCCTTGCTGATATCGTCCTCGGTGGCCGCGAACAGGGGAGAGGCAAGGACGACACAAGCCAAGGCCAACAACTTCTTCAACATGCAATTCTCCTAGAAGACGCCAAACACACAGCGCATCAGGGCATTTTTGACGAAGGAGGGACGCCCGGTCAAGTTCGGCCCGCAGCCGCACCGCCAGGCATCCCGGCAAACGGGACGCAGGCTATGCCGCCGGACGCCGCGCGGCACGAGCGGACGACGACGCGCACCGGCTCAGGCGGCATTGCCGCCAGAGGGCGGCCTGTTCTGGCGCGAACGCCGATTATTGTTGGCGCGCGGGCGATGTTTCTTCTGGGCATTACCACCGCCCCCGGGTTTACCCTGGGGCATGGGCGGGCGACCGCCCGGGCCGGACTCGTTACCCGAGATGCGGTTGCCGGGCGCGAGCTGGATTTCCAGCTCGATGATTTCATCCCATTGTTCATCGCTGCGGTCGCGCTCCGGGATCGACAGGAGTTCGCGCAGGCGACGCCGGCCATCGTTGGGCTGCGGCGCGACGTTCGGGATTTCGGAAGGATTTTCGGTGTCTGATTGGGTCATCGCAAATAAAACAAAAGCGGAGCCCGTTCGTCACGGACCCCGCAGCAGGAATAAAAACGCCAGCTTATTTCTTCTTGGCAGCAGGCTTCTTGGCGGCGACAGCGGCCTTGAAGGCCGTGCCGGCCGTGAATTTCGGCACCGTGGTGGCCGGAATCTTCAGCGTGGCGCCGGTTTTCGGATTCTTGCCGGTGCGCGCGGCGCGCTTGGCAGACTTGAACGTGCCGAATCCGACGAGCGTGACCGACTCCCCCTTGGTCACGGTCTTGACGACCGCCTGGACGATGGCCGACAAGGCCTTGTCGGCGGCAGCCTTGGTGATACCAGCTTCTTTTGCAGCAACTTCGACCAGCTCGGATTTGTTCATCTAAGTGCCTCCTAGTTACCTGTGTTGAATAAAAAAAACTGGCCGTCGGAACGGCAGTACGGGAAAAGTAACATACCTTGTGGTTGAAATGTTGCGCCGCAAGGCGCTTTTTCATGGGCTCCGCCGCAATTTTGCGCTTTAAACACGGCAGATGCGGAGGAAGAACCCCGGCCAGGCCGGGGCATCACCCTTATCTGCTCAGTTCTGCCCTTCGCCCTCGGCCGGCGGCTTCTCGGCCTCATCCTCCTCGCCGTGGCTCATGACGACAGCGCCTTCGTTCTGGACGCCAATGTGCTGATCGATGGCCGGCAACTGGTGAGCGATGCCTTTGTGGCAATCAATACAGGTCTTGCCGGCGACGAAGGCCTCGGGATGCTGTTTAGCCGCCCGCTTGCCCTGCTCGGTGTAGTCCATGTAGTCGTAGTTGTGGCAGTTGCGGCATTCCTGAGAATCGTTGGCCTTCATCCGCCGCCACTCGTTTTGCGACAACTGGCTGCGCTTGGCGTTGAATTTCTCCGGCGTGCTGATGGTGCCGAGGACTTTGTGGAAAACCTCGTTGGACGCCTGAATCTTGCGGATGATCTTCGGCACCCACTCCTTCGGCACATGGCAATCCGGGCAGGTGGCGCGCACGCCGGTGCGGTTGGTGTAGTGGATGGTGTTCTGGTACTCGCGGAAGACGTTTTCCTCCATCTCGTGGCAGGAGATGCAGAAAGCTTCCCGGTTGGTCCATTCCAGCGCCCAGTTGAAGCCGCCCCAGAAGACGATGCCGGCGACGAACAACAGCAGGGCGGAGGTCAGACCGATGCGCTTGAGCCAGGCCGGCATGTATTTGTCGAGTCTCATCATTCCTCCCTCCTGGCCGGCTTGTAGGTATTTTCGACGAGCGGCTTGGCGTCGAACTGCGGTACATGGCACTGCATGCAGAAATAGCGCCGCGGCGAGATGTTTTTCAATTTGTTGGCTTCACGATCCAGGTAGTGCGACTTGGCGACCAGGGTGGCGCCGGTTTCCTCGGCGCGTTCCTTGGAATGGCAGTCCATGCACTTGTTGAAGTTCTGGGTGATGTTGTAGCCCTTGACGGTGTGCGGAATCAGCGGCGGCTGCTTCTGGAAATCGCGGGGAATGAGATCCGAATCCTTTTCCGGACGGAACATATCCACCTTCATTTCCTCGTCAATTGCCACGTCGCCCCGCTCCGACAGCAGTTTTTCCTGGGCGCCCGCAAGACCCGCTCCGGACAGGAGCAGGGCGGATGCCAGGGTCAGCGCAGTGATGAATCTCATGATTGCTTACCTTTCGCTCATGTTCAGGCACTCAGGCGCGGACGACCTTGACCGCGCACTTCTTGTAATCGGTTTCCTTCGACAACGGACAGGTGGCGTCCAGCGTCAGCTTGTTGACCAGACGCCCGGCATCGAAGAAAGGAATGAAGACCAGGCCGCGCGGCGGCTTGTTGCGCCCCCGCGTCTCGACGCGCAACGTAATCTCGCCGCGCCGCGAGCTGACCTTGACCTCCATGCCGCGTTGCAAGCCGCGTTTTTTGGCATCGTCCGGATGCATGAAGACGACGGCATCCGGGAAGGACTTGTACAGCTCGGGCACGCGCCGGGTCATCGAGCCGGTGTGCCAGTGTTCCAGCACGCGGCCGGTGCACAGCCAGAGGTTGTATTCATTGTCCGGCGCTTCGGCCGGTTTCTGGTAAGGCAGCGCGAAAATCACCGCCTTGCCGTCCTTGTGGCCGTAAAACCTGACCCCCTCGCCTTTCTTGACGTAGGGATCGTAGCCTTCGCGGAAGCGCCACAGGGTTTCCTTGCCGTCGACCACCGGCCAGCGCAGGCCGCGCGCCTGGTGATACAGGTCGAACGCCGCCAGATCGTGGCCATGGCCGCGGCCGAAAGCGGCGTATTCCTCGAACAGGCCCTTTTGCACATAGAAGCCGAAATACTTCGATTCGTCATTGTCGAAGCCCGGCGCCAGTTCGCTCAGCTTGTACTTGTCGACCACGCCGTTGGCGAAGAGCACGTCGTACAGGGTCTTGCCCTTGAACTGCGGCGCCTTGGCGAGCAGTTCGGCCGGCCAGACTTCCTCGACCTTGAAGCGCTTGGCGAATTCCATGATCTGCCAGACATCGGAACGCGCCTCGCCCGGCGCCTTGATCTGCTGCCGCCAGAACTGCGTGCGGCGCTCGGCGTTGCCGTAAGCGCCTTCCTTCTCGACCCACATGGCGGTCGGCAGGATGAGGTCGGCGGCCATGCCGGAGACGGTCGGATAGGGATCGGAGACGACGATGAAGTTGTCCGGATTGCGCCAGCCGGGATACATCTCTTCATTGATGTTCGGGCCAGCCTGCATGTTGTTGTTGCACTGCTGCCAGTAGAAATTGAGCTTGCCGTCCTTCAGCGCGCGCTGCATGGCGACGGCGTGCAGGCCAACCTTCTCCGGCAGCGCGCCATCTGGCAGGCCCCACAATTTCTCGGCGTGCTTGCGGTGCTCGGGATTGGTGACGACCATGTCGGCCGGCAGGCGGTGGGCGAAGGTGCCGACCTCGCGCGCCGTGCCGCAGGCCGACGGCTGGCCGGTCAGCGAGAAGGGGCTGTTGCCCGGCTCGGAAATCTTGCCGGTCAGCAGATGGATGTTGTAGATGAGGTTGTTCGCCCAGGTGCCGCGCGTGTGCTGGTTGAAGCCCATGGTCCAGAACGAGGTGACCTTGATCTTGGGGTCGGCGTACAACTCGGCCAGCGCCTTCAAATCCTTCGCGGCGACGCCGGACAGTTTGGAAACTTTCTCAAGCGTGTATTCGGCGACGAACTTCTTGAAATCATCGAAGCTGATGTCGCTGGCCGCCATCGGGTTGCCCTTGGGCTTGCCGTCCTCGCCGGGGTAGCCGTTGTTGCTGGCGCCCTTTTCCAGCTCGTGGGTCGGCCGCAGGCCGTAGCCGATGTCGGTTTCGCCCTGCTTGAAATTGACGTTCTTGTCGATGAAAGCCTGATTCACCTTGCCGTTCTGGATGATGTAATTGGCGATGTAATTGAGAATCGCCAGATCCGTCTGCGGCGTGAAGATCATCGGAATGTCGGCCAGCTCGTAGCTGCGATGCTCGAAGGTGGAGAGCACGGCAACCTTGACATGCTTGTTCGACAGCTTGCGGTCGGTCAGGCGCGTCCACAGGATCGGGTGCATCTCGGCCATGTTCGAGCCCCACAGCACGAAGGCGTCAGCATGCTCGATGTCGTCGTAGCAGCCCATCGGCTCGTCGATACCGAAAGTGCGCATGAAGCCGACGACGGCCGAGGCCATGCAGTGACGGGCATTGGGATCGAGGTTATTGGTGCGCAGCCCGGCCTTCATGAACTTGACGGCGGCATAGCCATCCCAGATCGCCCACTGGCCCGAACCGAACATCGCCACACCGTCCGGCCCCTTGGCCTTGAGCGTCGCCTTGACCTTCTCTTCCATGATGTCGAAGGCCTGTTTCCAGGAAATGGGCGCGAACTCGCCATTCTTGTCGTATTTCCCGTCGCTCATGCGCAGCATCGGCGTTTTCAGGCGATCGTGACCGTACATGATCTTTGACAGGAAATAGCCCTTGATGCAATTCAGGCCGCGATTGACCGGGGCGTCCGGGTCGCCCTGGGTGGCGACGACGCGCCCGTTCTGAGTGCCGACCAGGACGCTGCAACCGGTGCCGCAGAAGCGGCAGGGCGCCTTGTCCCAGCGTATCTCGTCCGCCGCGAGGGCGCTACCGACCGGCAGGCCGGCAGTAGCCATGGCCGCCGCCGCCGCATTGGCCTTGATGAAATCCCGTCGATTGAGTTTCACGACTCTACCTCCTTGGTATCTGTATCTGACGTGTCGTCGCTGTATTGATAAACCATGGCCACCGATGCGACACCGGGTACACCATGCAAGGCCACGTAACGATTCGCGGCCGTTTCTGCGTCGTCCTCATCGAGCGTCACCACCACCTTGCCGGCCGCCGAACGGGCATGGATTTCCACGCCGGGCATGGCGCCGAGCAGGGCGCAAGCCTCGTCGAGACGCGCCGGGGCGACATATAAAATGGCGCTCGATATGTTCATTGGGTTTAATTCCTTCCGCAAACAGTGGGGGGCAAGGACTCACGGGGCGTTATTATTCCCATCCGCGCCGAAGGCACGACTTGATACGCATCAAGTGAAAGTGTGGATGGATAAACCCTAGTCCCAATGCAAGCGCCGAAATAGCACTTTTGGATTAGGTAATATGGGCGATGGAACCCGCCGGCAAACGAGGACTTCGGTCTCGCCCCCCGGCGCCGATGCTCAAACCCAGACCAGCCAGCAATAGCCGCTTGCTATGCGGAAAATTTAGTCAATCAATTGGCGCAATTACTGACTTGGTCCTACTATGCACTTGTCTCACTTGAGCAGCCCACCACCAACCACTTGGAGAAACCTCACATGTCCATCATCAATAGCAAAATCAAGCCCTTCGCCACCCAAGCCTATCGCAATGGCCAGTTCGTCAGCGTTTCCGACAGCGATCTGAAGGGCAAGTGGTCCGTGTTCTTTTTCTACCCGGCTGACTTCACCTTCGTCTGCCCGACCGAGTTGGGCGACATGGCCGATCTCTACCCCGAGTTCCAGAAGCTGGGCGTCGAGGTGTATTCGGTCTCGACCGACACCCACTTCACCCACAAAGCCTGGCACGACGCCTCCGACACCATCAAGAAGATCAAATACTTCATGCTCGGCGACCCGACCGGCGCCATCACCCGCAATTTCGACGTGATGATCGAGGAAGCGGGCCTGGCCCTGCGCGGCACCTTCCTGGTCAATCCGGAAGGCGAGATCAAGGTGGCCGAGATTCATGACCTGGGCATTGGCCGCGACGCCTCCGAACTGCTGCGCAAGGTCAAGGCTGCCCAGTACGTCGCCTCGCACCCCGGCGAAGTCTGCCCGGCCAAGTGGCAGGAAGGCGCCGAAACCCTGAAGCCGTCGCTGGATCTGGTCGGCAAGATCTAAGTCTGACAACCTGAAGGGCGGACGCCCGTCCGCCCCGGTTTCTGGCTCCTGGCTGTTGATCAATCGCGATCAGCGGCCAGTGTCCAGCGACTTACCTGATTGGAAAACCCATGCTCGACGACGCCATCAAGGAACAACTCAAGTCCTACCTGGAAAAATTGCAGCGCCCGATCGAACTCGTCGCTTCCCTCGACGACAGCGCCAAGGCCCAGGAAATGCGCGGCCTGCTGACCGACATCGCCGCCCTGTCGGACAAGATCAGCCTGCGCGAAAATGGCGACGCCGCCCGCCGCCCCTCCTTCGCCATCGGCCTCCCCGGCGAAGCGCCGCGCATCCACTTCGCCGGCCTGCCGCTAGGCCACGAATTCACCTCGCTGGTCCTTGCCCTCTTGCAGACCGGCGGCCACCCGCCCAAGCTTGAGCCGGCGCTGATCGAGCAGATCAAGAACTTGTCGGGCCGCTTCCAGGTCGAGGCTTTCATTTCGCTGTCCTGCCACAACTGCCCCGATGTCGTGCAGGCTTTCAATCTGATGGCCGTGCTCAACCCGGGCGTGAGCTGCACGATGATCGACGGCGCGCTGTTCCAGGACGAAGTGAACAGCCGCCAGATCATGGCCGTGCCGATCGTCTATCTGAATGGCGCGGAATTCGGTCAGGGCCGGATGACGGTCGAGGAAATCCTGGCCAAGCTCGACACCGGCGCCGCCGCCCGCGCCGCCGAAGAACTGGGCAAAAAAGCGCCGTTCGACGTGCTGGTCGTCGGCGGCGGCCCGGCCGGCGCCGCGGCGGCCATCTACGCCGCGCGCAAGGGCATCCGCACCGGCGTGCTGGCCGAGCGTTTCGGCGGCCAGGTGCTGGATACCCTGAGCATTGAAAATTTCATCTCGGTCAAGGAAACCGAAGGGCCGAAGCTGGCGGCGGCGCTGGAACAGCACGTCAAACACTACGGCGTCGATGTGATGACCCTGCAACGCGCCACCAAACTGACGCCGGGCGAACTGGTCGAAGTGCACCTGGAAAGCGGCGCGATCCTGAAATCGAAAACGGTGATTCTCGCCACCGGCGCCCGCTGGCGCGAAATGAACGTGCCCGGCGAAAAGGAATACAAGGCCAAGGGCATCTGCTTCTGCCCGCACTGCGACGGCCCGCTGTTCAAGGGCAAGCGGGTGGCGATGATCGGCGGCGGCAATTCCAGCGTCGAAGCGGCCATCGACCTCGCCGGCATCGTCGGCCATGTCACCCTGTTCCACCGCCGCGACACCCTGCGCGCCGACGCCGTGCTGCAAAACAAGCTCAACAGTTTGCCCAACGTCAGCGTCATCAAACCGGCGCGGATCATCGAAGTCACCGGCGACGGCGAGAAGGTCAACGGCATCGCTTATCAAGATCTCGTCAGCAACGAAATCAAGCGCCTCGAACTGGAAGGCATCTTCGTCCAGATCGGCCTCCTGCCCAACACCGAATGGCTGCAAGGCGCGCTCGAACTCTCGCCCTCCGGCGAAATCGTCATCGACGCCAAGGGCCACACCTCGCTGCCCGGCGTCTTCGCCGCTGGCGACTGCACGATCACGCCCTACAAGCAGATCATCATTGCCATGGGCTCCGGCGCCACCGCTTCGCTGTCGGCATTTGATTATCTGGTTCGCAGTTAGGCAGGCTGCATTCGCGGTTATGCACTTCTACGATGTGGCGGGTATAGTCGGTGGCCTGTTGCTGTGGTGGCGTATCGTTTTGTGTTTGGCCGTCAGCAGCCTCGGAGCGCTCCTGCTGGTTTATTTCTTCCCTTGGTTTAACGGCCTCCAGGCTATCCTCTTCGCGACGCTTGGCTTCCTGCCTGGAGCCATTTGGGAAGAAGTAGCCCGGCCTTCACCGGCTGGCTCCACCTCCCAATCAACCAGTACTTTCGTCGCTGTATTGGCTGCCATCATTTTCGGTATCACTTGGGGCGCGGCCAGTTCCACTTCACTTCATTCCGCACTGGCGGGTCTGATTGTCCTGCTTGCCGTCACGTGGATCTGGTTTCAGTATGTGGTGTCATCTCAAGCGTGGTTGTCGCAAAAGCAAGGTATTTTTTGTACGGTCATCGTAGCTCTCACGTACCCGACTACGGCTCTCATTGCGCACCATGCGCTCTTCAAGTAAACCCGAGCCGCTGATCTTTGGTGTTCCCCCCGGATTTTGGCCGGCGCCCGCTCTTGCGTTAACATGGCCGCCTTTCCATCCAGCCGCGCCGGCGCGACCAATCGTCCTTCTCCCGCAATGTCGCCCCCCCTTCCTTCCGTGTCGCCCCTTGCATGTTGAGCGCCGTCTACAGTCTGCCGCTCGCCGCCCTGCTCTGGCTGCTTCATTTCCTGCCGCTGTCCGCGCTCGCCGCCATCGGGCGCGGCTTGGGCCGCCTGCTGATGCGCATCGGCAAAAAACGGCGGGCCGTGGTGGCGCTGAATCTGCTCTGGTGTTTTCCCGAACTCGACACGGCGGCGCGCGGCGATCTCGCCCGCCGCCATTTCGAGGCGCTTGGCCGCAGTTTTCTCGAACGCGGCATTCTCTGGTGGGGTAGTAGCCGACGGCTGAAAAAGCTGATCCAGGTCGAGGGCGAACAGCATCTGCAAGCGCAACTGGCCGCCGGCCGCCCGGTCATCCTGCTCGCCCCGCATTTTCTCGGCCTCGATGCCGGCGGCGTCGGCATCGCCATGCGCCATGACTCGGTTTCCCTCTACGCCGCGCAGCGCAACCCGCTGTTCGACCGCCTGCTGCTGCGCGGCCGCCAGCGTTTTGGCGATCAGTTGCTGCTGTCGCGCCAGGATGGCACGCGCGCCACGATCAAGGCGATGAAGTCGGGGCGGCCCTTCTACTACCTGCCCGATCTCAACGCCCGCCGCCGCGACGCGGTTTTCGTGCCTTTTTTCGGCGTTCCGGCCGCCACCAATACCGGCCTGCCTCGCCTCGCTCGCGTTGCCGGCGCCGTGGTGCTACCCTGCGTCACCCGCACGCTGCCGGGCGGCGTCGGCTACCGGGTTGAAATCGGCGAAGCCTGGGCCGATTATCCGAGCAGCGACCCGGTAGCCGACGCCGCCCGCATGAATGCCTGGCTGGAAGGCATGATCCGCACCATGCCGGAGCAGTATTACTGGGTGCATCGCCGCTTCAAGACGCGGCCGCTCGGCGAGGCCAGACCTTACTGAAGGCGGCCCGCTGAACCCGAACCAGTGCGGCCGGCCAAGCCGGCGGCTGGCGATGCCGGGTATACTTCCTTCCTGATTCCCGCTACCCGCAAAGAGAACCCGACCTTGGCCCTCACCATTCTTGGACTTTCCGGCGCCCTGACGCACGATCCCTCGGCCGCCCTCTACATTGACGGCAAGCTGGTCGCCGCCGCCGAGGAGGAGCGTTTCGTCCGCGACAAGCACGCCAAGAACCGCATGCCCTACGAGGCGGCGCGCTTCTGCCTGGATTTCGCCGGCATCCGGCCCAAGGATGTCAGCGCCGTGGCCATTCCCTTCGCCCCCATCAGCCTCGCCGACAAGGCCCGCTGGCACTACGCCAAACGTTACTGGTACGCGCCGGATCGCGCCCTCGACGCGCTGTTCACCGGCAACCGGCGCTTCCGGCGCTACAAGAAGCGCATCGAGTGGTGCTTGCAGCAGCTCGGCTTCGATCTTGGCAAGACCGAAATCGTGCCGGTCGAGCATCATCTGGCGCACGCTTCCTCCGCCTACCACTGCTCCGGCTTCCAGGAAAAAACGGCCATTCTCGGCATCGACGGCAAGGGCGAGTACGCCACCACCTTTTTCGGCGTCGGCGAGAAGGGCAGGATTCGCAAGATCAAGGAGTTTTACGACCCCGATTCGCTCGGCGGCCTGTACGGCGCGCTGACCGAGTACCTCGGCTTCGAGATGCTCGATGGCGAATACAAGGTCATGGGCATGGCCCCCTACGGCGACCCGACCCGCTATGATTTTTCTCGCCTCGCCCGCTTCGAGAATGGCGAGCTGATCGTCAATACCGATTACGCCAACGTCATTGGCTTTCGCCGCTACAAGGAACAGGGCAAGGGCTACTACTTCTCGCCCAAACTGATCGACTGGCTTGGCCCGATGCGCCACGGCGACATCGCCGACGACCCCTACATCCATTACGCGGCGAGTATGCAAAAGCTGTTCGAGGACTTGTCGCTGCAAATGATGGATTATTACCTCGGCGACATCATCCGGGAAACCGGCCGCCTTGCCTTCGCCGGCGGCGGCGCGCTCAACGTCAAGCTCAACCAGAAGATCATCGCCCGCCCGGAACTCAAGGAATTGTTCGTCCAGCCCGCCTCCGGCGACGCCGGCACGGCCATCGGCGCTGCCGCCTGGCTTTCGGTCGCGCGCGGCGTGCCGGTCGAGAAAATGGAACATGTCTATCTCGGCCCCGAATACCGCAACGAGGACATCATCGCCGCCTGCGCCCGCCACCCGGCCAAGCCGCAATGGGAAGTCATCGCCGACGGCGACGCCGCCGTGCCGGAGCGCATCGCCCGCATTCTCGCCGACGGCAACCCGGTCGCCTGGTTCCAGGGGCGCATGGAATTCGGCCCGCGCGCCTTGGGCGGGCGCTCCATCCTCGGCTGCCCGAGCGCCCCCGGCGTCGCCGACCGCATCAACGAGCAGATCAAATTCCGCGAACGCTGGCGACCCTTCTGCCCGAGCATGCTAGACACCGTCGGCCCGCACATGCTCGGCAGCGACCACCCGGCGCCCTTCATGACCTTCACCTTCGCGGTGAACGAGGAATGGAAAAGCCGCGTGCCGGAAGTCGTGCACGAGGACGGCACCTCGCGCGCCCAGGTCTTGCAGCGCGAACACAACCCGCGCTACTACGACCTGATGAAGGAAATGGAAAAACTCACCGGCAACGGCGTGGTGCTCAACACCTCCCTCAACCGCCGCGGCGAACCCATGATCTGCTCGCCGACCGACGCGCTGAACATGTTCTACGGCTCCGACCTGCAATATCTCATCATGCAGGATGTGCTGGTCGTGAAAGCCCCGGCCTAGACCATGAGCGAACGCTGGATCCTGCAATTCTGCCACTGCCATTACGGGCCATTCCTCGATGTCGCCCGGCAATACGCCGCGCTGTTCAAGGATTCGCCCTACAAGGTACTGACCGTCTACCTGACCGGCGAGCCGACCGAGGCAGCAAAGAACGACGGCGCTTCGGATGAGGTGATTTTTCTCGGCTTCTCCAGCAAGGCTGTTGCCGGCCTCAAGCTGGCGGCCATCCGCGCCCTGCGTAAAATCACCGCCAGTCGGGATTTCGCCCTGGTCATCGCTCACCGCGCCAAGCCCATCTACGTCGCCTGCCTCGCCACCAAGCTGCCGGTCATCGGCGTACATCATTCCTTTGGCGATTTCCACCGGGCATCGCGGCGCTGGTTCGTCAACCGGTTTAGTCAGCGCCTGTCGCTGCTCGGCGTCTCGGATGCCGTGCGCGACGACATGCGCCGCTATCTGCCCAACTGGCCCGCCGACCGGATCGAAACCCTGCACAATCGCATCGACGTCGAAGCCAGCCAGCGGGGAATTCTTGCCAGAAAAGACGCCCGCACCGCCTTGAACCTACCGCAAGACGCCAAAATTATCGGCAACGTCGGCCGCCTGCACCCGGACAAAGATCAGAAAACGCTGCTGGCCGGCTTTGCCCAAGCCCTGCCGCATCTGCCTCCCGGCACCCTGCTGGCGATTGCCGGCAGCGGTCGGCTGGAGAGCGACCTCAGGACACAGGCCCAGGCATCGGGCATTGCGGAACGGGTGGTATTTCTCGGCCAGGTGCCGGAGATACGACGACTGTTCGCTGCCTTTGACCTGTTCGTCCTCAGTTCCGACCACGAACCTTTCGGCATGGTGTTGCTGGAAGCCATGGCGGCCAATGTACCCATCATGGCCACCGACTGCGGCGGCGCTCCGGAAATTGTCGCCGATGGCAACGCCCTCTTCCCACTTGGCGACAGCCGAACGTTGGCGGAAAAGCTCATTGCATTCTTCTCAACACCACCGACCGGAGAGCCCCCCCTCGATCGCCTGAAGGAAGGTTTCTCCGACGAAGCGGCGCGACGACGTTTCTTCGCCCTGCCGATGGCGCAAAGGGCGCTCGGCTCATGAACGCCAACCCCAGCCAGCCGTCGGCGGCAACGTCCGCCCGCATCGCCATCGTCGCCTTCAATTCGCTGGGCGACGGTCTGCTGTACGCGATGATGGCCGTCAATCTGCAACGCGCCGGCTTCGCGGTCACTTATTTCGGCGATCTGCTCCACCAGATGCGCGGCTGGCTGCCGCAACTCGATATCCGGCCCTATCCGGCGCGCGACGAATTCGATCAGGCGCTTGCCGGCTTCGATCTGGTCATTTGCAGCCCACCGCAATTCATGCGCGACGCCATGACGCCGGAAAGCATCGAAATACTGCGCCAAAAATGGCTGCTGGTCTGCCAGAAAGCGCCCGAAACCTGGGTTCACGACCATACGGAAAGCAACCGGGAGCGCTGCCCGGCAGCCGTGCACGCGCAACTCGGCAAATTGCTGAAAAGCGCCGGTTCCATCCGCTACAAACACTTCGACGGCGAAAGCGTCGTCGCCATCACGGTGGACTACATGCGCGCACGGATGGGCCTGACCCACGCGGACAAACAGGTTCCCCTGACGCCGCCGCCCGATCTGGCGCATCGCCGATACCACCGCCGGGTCGTGGTCAGCCCCGATTCCGCCGGCCCGGAAAAGAAGGACTGGACGCCGTGGCGTTTCCTGAAACTATGCCGTCGCCTGAGCGCTCGCGGCTATGAGCCGCACATCGTGGTCGCGCCGAAAAATCACGACCGCTGGCGGGATCTGGCCCAAGGGAACTTCCCCGTTCCCCGTTTCGACACCATCGACGCCCTGGCGGCCTTCATTTTCGAATCGCGCTGCCTGGTCGCCAACGATTCCGGCAACGGCCATCTCGCCTCCTTTCTCGGCATTCCGACCATCACCCTTTACCGCAAGAAAAATCCGCGATTCAATTGGCGTCCCGACTGGTCCGCGGGCACGGTGATTTGCCCGCTGCTGACGTTGTCCCGGTTCGGTGAAAACGCTTGGAAACCCTTCATCCCGGTACGCCAAATACTCGCTGCGGTGGATCGTTACGCGCCGCCATCCCGATCATGAAATTTCTTTTCCTCGACGGCATCAGCGGCGTTCCGCTTGGCCGGGAACTAACCGAGACCTTTTCGGAACTCGGTGTTGCCTGCGCCCATTTCGATTGTCTGCGGCAAACCGCGCGCCCGCTTTACGGCATCCGTTCGGCCTACGCCAAAACACGCAACCGCATGGCGGATAGGGATGGCTTCACCTTCCTGCCCAAGTTGCGGGAGCAGGATCTCCGGCAACTGATCGCCCGCGAACAGCCCAGCCACATCTTGGTCGTCGGCTTCATCTACAAGTTTTTCGATCCTGAACTGCTGCGCCGGCTGGCCGATCAGGCGGGCGCCAAGCTGCTGCTTTACGATACCGACACCTGCAATCTTTTCAGGCGGCGGCGGGAATTCATTTTCTTCATCGAACAGGAATTGCCGGCCTACGACCACATCTTTTCCTGCTCCCAGGTCACCACCCGTTTTTTCCGCGATACCCGCAACCTGAAAGCCAGCTTCCTACCTTTTGGCGCACAGCCGATCGAGGGCATTGCTGACGAACCCTCCATCGATGTCCTGTTCGTCGGCAGTTGCGATTTGCGGCGCATCTTCCTGCTCGAAGGTATCCGCGACCATGTCGGCATCCGGGGCAACCGCTGGCGGCGCAACAAGCCGCTGATGTCGGCGGCGCTGTGGGCGCGCGTCGACGACCGCCCGGTCTGGGGCGCGGAACTGCACCGGCTGCTCGGGCAGGCCAAAATCGTCCTCAACATCACGCGCGCCGATTTCTACGGCGCCGAAACCGGCATCAACCTGCGCATCTTCGAGGCATTGGCCGCTGGCTGTTTTTTACTCACCGACCATTGCGACGAACTGGCCATACTGTTCAAGGTCGGCGAGGAAATCGAAACCTATCGCTCGGCCGCCGAACTGGCCGACAAGGTACGCTACTATCTCGCCCACCCCGAAGAACGCCAGCAAATCGCTCTGAACGGCCACGCCGCCTTCTGCAAGGCGCACACCTGGCGGCAGCGCGCGACAGACATGCTTGCTTCGATAGCAGATTGACATGAGCGAAAAGCCAATATCCCAGCGTATCCGCATCCTGCAATTGCAGCCGGAATGCCACGACCGCTCGCACGACCCCACCGATCTCGCCGAGCAGATCGTCGCCGCCTTCCCCAGGGATCGCTATGAAGTCACCTCGGCCTTCCTGCAAGGACGGCCCACGCCCGATCAGCCCAAAAGCTGCGCCGAGCACGTCCATTACTTCGAGTTGCCGGACAGGGCAATGCGCGGGCTGCGCCTCGGTGCGCTCCACGCCCTGTGGCGCTATTGCCGCGCGGGGAAATTCGACGTCGTCATCTGCAATCGCTACAAGCCCGTCAACCTGCTGATGACCATCAACCGCTGGTGGCGCATTCCGGTCTGCATCGGCATTTCGCATATCTCCGGCGAGTACGATACTTTCCAGCGCCGCCGCCGCTTCGCCGCCTCGCTTCGCCCCAACTGGCGCTTCGTCGGCGTTTCGCCAGCGGTGCGCGATTACCTGACCGGCCTGGGTTGCGGCTTTGCCCGCGACAACACGGTCGCCATCACCAATGCCATAGACATCAAACTCGTCGAGGACATGTTGTTACATCGCGAAGAAGCCAGGGCGGAGCTGGGGCTACCCCAGGAAGCCCGGCTGATCGGCACCATCGGACGCCTGACGCCCGCCAAGGGGCATGTGTATCTGATTCGGGCCTTCGCCGCCATGGCCACCCGCTACCCCGACGCCCATCTCGCCATCATTGGCGAAGGCAGGGAGGAAGCCGTATTGCGCGAAACTGTGGCACAACATGGCCTCGCCGACCGGATTCATCTGCTCGGCTGGCGAACTCGCGCCATGCGTTACATCCGCGCCTTCGATATCTGGGCCATGCCGTCGCTGGTTGAAGGATTTGCACGCGCCTTGCTGGAAGGAGCGTGCGGTCGGTTGCCGGTCATCGCCTCCGACATCCCGGCCATGCAAACATTCGTCGATGGCGCGGGCGGCATTTCCGTGCCGCCAGAAGACGCCGACGCCCTGGCAGCCGCGCTCGCCCAATATCTGGGTCTTGACGAGAAAGCCCTTCGGCGCAAGGGCGAGCAGGCTTACGCTTACCTGGAAGCGCATCACACCATCGAGCAATACCGGGCGGCCTACCGCGCGCTCGTCGAGCAGGCGCTCGCGGCGCATGGCGTCATGGCTGAATGAGACATATCCCTTTCCCCGAGCAAGCAACTTCGCAATGAACAACGATCTCGTCTCGGTCATCATCGCTTCCTACAACCATGGCCCCTACATCGAAGAGGCCATCATGAGCGTGCTCGATCAGAGTTACCCGCATGTCGAACTTTTCGTTGTGGACGATGGATCGTCGGACGACAGCGTAAAACGCATCGAAAAACTGCGCGAATCGCACCCATTCGACTTTCGCGTGCAAAAAAACAAGGGACTGACGCGTACCCTCAACGAAACCGTCGCCCGCAGCCAGGGGGCTTTTTTCGCACCTTTCGGCTCCGACGACATCATGTATCCCGATCGTCTGGCGGTTCAAATGGCCTATATCGCCGACAAGCCCGAGGTCGGCATCTGCGGCGGCAACATCGAACTGATGCACGCCGACGGAACACTCTACCCCGATGCGGCACAAGACCGGGACGCGCCTCACCGCCGCTTGAATTTCGAGGATGTCTTCCTCGAACAAAAAATCTTCATCCCCGCCCCGACAATGCTCATCCGGCGCGAGGCTTTTGACCGGGTTGGCGGCTTCAACCCGGAGATACGGCTGGAAGATCTCTACATCCAACTCAAGATCACCCACGCCGGCTACGTCATCGACGCTCTCAATCATCTTTGCGCCCGCTACCGGAAACACCCGACAAATACGTACAAGAACATTCGTTTCATGACGGAAAGCGTTCTGCGCATTTATCAGGATTATGCCGACCACCCGGACTACGAACAGGTCCGCTGCCGTTTCCTCAATTCCATGCTCGTCAAATCCTCCCGGCGCGATAAAAAGCTGGCCGGGGAAATTTTGGCGCAACTCCCGTTGCGCGCCTGGAACAGGCGAACATTCGCCAGTCTGTTGCGCTACCCGTTCGCGCCCGTCGTTTCCTGAGTGGCGCCAGCCGTCGCTTTCGCCTGCTGAATTACAGCAGCAAGCAGTGCCAACGGTATCCAGATCAAAAACCAGTGTTCTTTCGGCCTGGAGAAAAAGGCCCCGCCCTCGGTCATTCCCGCCATCAGCCCGTAAATCACGGTTGCCGAGCAGGCCATCACCCATGGGTTGCTGCGCCAACGCCAGCTTTCCAGCAAGACGGTCAGGTAAAGCGCCAGCCAAAGCAGGCCGCCGCTGACGCCGCCATCGAAAAGAACCGACAGGGTGAGATTATGTGGATCCCAAAAAGGGTAAGGAATCCCTTCGATCCATATTCGTAGCGGCGTATCGAACCCATGGCCAAACCAAGGGGCTTCACCGATTTGCCGCAGAACGTTCCCCCATATTTCGGTGCGATAGGATGAACCACGCTGCATGAGCATTTCCGGCGCCAACAGGAGAATCGCGGCAACAGCGATTACCAGTGCAGCGAAGGCCAGCACCCCCTGGCGATTCCTGGCGACTGCCGCCAACCAGAATATCGTTGCCGTCATGGCAACCAATGGCGTCCGTGACCCAGTTGCCAGCAACAAAGCGACCAGAACCAGAATCATGACCAGCGTCAGAGGCTCGAATAGCTGGCACCGGGAAAAATAAATGCCCAGCCACCATGCCAGATAAAACCCGAAAACATGGGAAACCAATAGCGGATTGTAAAACGCACCATAGCCTGCAAACCGGTCACTGCCCCCGAAACCGAAAAACATCCCCAGCATATATATTCCAGCAGCAACCGCAAATACAGCCGCCCACTTTACCGTTGCAACGAGAAGATCGAAGCGTTGGCGCCCCAGTTCCATAACGAAATAAAAAAGCAACAGAACAAAAAATGGAATCTTTACCAAGTCAATCGTGCTCTTCTCGCTTTCCGACCATAGGGACGACAGCATCACATAGCCGGAAAACACGAGGCAAGCCAGGAAAACCCGCGATGACGCGAGCTGCCGTAGGCGGCATGGGGAGCTGGCTATCGAGAACACAGTGGGAAGCAAGACCGCCCAATAGAAAACCTTGGGGTAAAGCCCATGTCTGCCAATCCAGAACATTCCCGTCAGCAGTAAAAAAAGACCGACTGGAAATACCCGAGAGC
This sequence comes from Betaproteobacteria bacterium, assembly GCA_009779265.1. Lineage (GTDB taxonomy): Bacteria > Pseudomonadota > Gammaproteobacteria > Burkholderiales > Rhodocyclaceae > Azonexus. The sequence continues at coordinate 17,416 of WREP01000005.1, read as the reverse complement.
CAAGAAAATCACTGATTTTTTCAGAGCATGACGAAAAAGTATTTGGCAACGAACAACCCATTATTTACCCCAGATGATTTTTCCATTGACCGCCGCGATGGGACGACCTCCGGAACACAGTTGTTTGCCCGTGTTTCCAGTGAGGCCAGATGCTGCGATCAGCGTGTGCGATGACCGTCCCGCGCTCGCGGTTGGCGGCATCGGATTCATCACTTCGACACCATGAATGACTGCGACTCGATTGCCCCCAATCATGCTGTGTGGCGGTGGTTTGTGCAAAGCTTCCCCTTTTGCCTCACGGGCTGGCCGGGCAATACCCGCTCCAGCCATTGTGCCAGCACCGAATCCGCCGGCCAGTTGCGCACAAAGCGGGCGCGGTCGCGCCGCCAGAGGCGGGCGAAGGCTTTTTCGGAGCGGTGCTGGGTCAGAGCGTCGAGGTCGATCAGTACGATCTGGCCGTCATGCCAGAGCAGGTTGGTGGCTTTCAGGTCGCCGTGGCTGATGCGCAATTCGTACAGGGTCGCGAATAATTCGCGTAGCGCCGCCTGCATGGCCGATTCGGGTTCTTGCGCCGGGTCGAGCAGGGAGAGCAAATTAGCGCCGGGGCAATGCTCGGTGATGAGGAAGGCGCGACGGCGCAGCGGCCCAATGCGCTCTTCGCTCATGGCCAAGGGCTTGGGCGTTGCGATACCGCAATAGGCCAGGCGATGCGCCGCCTGCCACGAATGCCAGGCGCGGCTTGGCCGCCAGAGGCGCGACAGGGCGTGACGCCAGTGCTTGAGGTTGTAGCGCTTGACCACCAGCGTCCGGCCCCCGATGTCGACGGCGGCAACCGTGCAGGTCCCGCCATCCTTGAGCAATTTCCCGGTGGCCATCGCCGTATCCGGGTCTTGCAGCAGGGTTTGCAGCGCCGGCACTTCTTCACGCAACACAGCGGTAAAGCGCCGGAAGTTTTTGTACACCGCGAACTGGCTGCAATCGCGCACGGTTTTGGCGAGGAAATGGTTCAGCCGCCGCTGCCGGGCGAGCGCCACCGCCGCCGCCAGCGCGCCGACGTCGACCGGATGGCCGTAGGCTTGCAACAGCCGGTCGCGCTGCCTGTCCCAGGCAGGAATCAGTTGCGCCAGCAGGTGGGCCAGGTTGGCGAGGCAATCGCCTTCCGTATTGAGCGGACGCACGCCGTCGCCGTCGATCAACAGCAGCCGCCCATCATGGCGCAGGAAATTGTCCAGATGCGCGTCGTGTTGCACCAGCTCTGCTGCGTGCAGGCGGCCAAGCAGGACGAGGGCTGGCAGCAAGGGTTCGGGATCGCGCGGCGACAGGGCTTGTTCATTGAGTGTCGCCGCACCGTCGAGCCACGCGCTGAGTACCAGATAGCCGACTTCGCCGACCTTGCCGGCAAAAAGCACGGCGGGCGTCGGCAGGCGAGCGGCCGCCAGCGCCGCCAGGCCGGCGCGCTCGCGTTCGCCATGCCGTGGCGCATCGGCACCGATGAACAGCTTGGCGAACACCGGCTGGCCATTCCAGAGTGCCAAGCCGGCCAGACGCTTACCCGGCAGCAGGCGCAGCAGGCGGGTGAATTCCAGCCGGCTGCCGTCGGCCAGCATCAGCGCGAAGGGCAAGGCCGGCTGTCGTCCGGCCTGACGCAAATCTTCCAGCGACACCTCGACGGGCAAGGCCGGATCGGCTTGCTGCGGATTCATTGCACGCCCGGGGCGAATTTGCGCCGGTAACGTTCCAGCAGGCGTTCGCCTTCGGGGACGAGATGGCGCAGCAGCGGCGTCTCGTCGCGCAGGATGTCGCGCAGCGGGCGCAGGAAATAGGCGCGCAAAAAGCGCAGAAAGTCGCGCTGGGTGAGGCCGATTTCCAGCACCGAGAAATACAGCGAGGCCAGATCCTTGTTGCGCCAGCGGCGCGGCGTCGCCGGCCGGCACTGAGCGCGGTGCAGGTCGATGAGGGACAGCCGGAAGTCCGCCGCCGTCGGCGCCGGATCGAGATGCAGCAGGAAATGGCAGATGTAGAAATCGCGGTGATTGATGCCGGCGCGGTGCATGCGCCCGGCCATGTCGGCAACGCGGGCGATCAGCGCCCGTTTCAAGGCTAAGGGCGGCGGCTGTTGCGGCCAGTCGCGGCAGAAGTCCGCCAAACTGAGTGTCGGCGCCAGTTCCTCGCTGACGACGAAAGAATGCTGGCGGGCCGGATTCCAGCCGCGCCGGCCATAGGCCACGGCACGCAGGGTGGCAACGCCGGCATCGGTCAGGCGGCGGCTGGCCTGCCATTCGTTGGCCGCCCCCACCACCGGCAGGCGCAGGGAAAGCAGGTTCTTGAAAATCTCGCCCCAGCCAATGCCGCGATGAATTTTGACGAAATAGCCGCGCCCGGCGACCTCGGTGCGCAGGGTGCGGCGGCCTTCCAGTTCGCGGAAAACCTCGCCGCGTAGCGCCTCGACAGCGACGAAGGGATCCTGGCCGGCCCACAGTTCGGCAAACGGCGCTTCGAGCACAAGCTCCGCCGTCATCAGCCGCGCTCCGCCAGAATCAGATCCACCGCCCGTTCAACGAGACTGTAAATGTCGGCGGTTTCGGCGAAGGCCAAGGCATTGGCCTGCCAGTGGCGGCGCTCGTCGTCGTCGCGCAGCGCGCGCTGGAGCAGGCGATCCATCTCCACCTGGGCAAAGGGTTCGGGAATGACCAGGCCGCCGTCGGCCTCGGCAATGTAATGCGCGTAACCGCAAACCGCCGTGCACAGCACCGGCAAGCCGGCGGCCAAGGCTTCGAGCAGCACGGTGCCGGTGTTTTCGTGGTAGGCCGGATGCAGAAAAAGGTCGGCTCCAAGCAGGAAGCGCGGCACGTCGTCGCGTCCCGGCAGGATACTCACCTGCTCGCCCAGACCGAGCGAGCGCGCCAGGTTCAGGAAGACGCTCGGTTCGTCCTGGCCGATGGCGATCAGGCGTGCCCGCTGGCGCAGATCGTCGGGTAGAGCGGCCAGCGCCCGCAACGAGCGGTCCAAGCCCTTTCTTTTGAAATCCGAGCCAACTTGCAGCAGCAGCAAATCGCTCTCAGCCAGCCCGAACTCGGCGCGGAATTCGGCGCGAATGCGTGGCGCCTCCGGCGGCGCCCGACGATCGCGGGCAATGCCCGGCGGCAACAGATGAAAACGCTCGTGCGGGGTGCCGTAATACTTTTCGAACAGGGTCTGCTGAATACGCGAGATCATCAGGAACCGGGTCCGGCTCGGCGGCGCGAACACCGCCCGCTCGTAGGCGGCGAAATGCCGGTACCGCGCCGACAGGCGATAGAAGGGATTGCGCAGCGTGCGTGCCTTTTCTTCATAGCAAGGATCGGCGGCGTAATAAAAATCCAGCCCCGGCATCTTGTTGAAGCCGATGACGCGCCCGGCGGGTCGCGCTTGCAAGTCGCGCGCCACCCAGGCGGTGAATTTCGCATAGCGGCGGGTATTGGTGAGAGCCTTGACCGGCACCCGGATAAGCTCAAAGCCTTCTGGAATATCGCCGCTCCAACTCAGGGTATAAACCCGCACCGCATGGCCGCGCGCCTGGCAGGCCAGGGCAATGCGCAGGAAATCGCGTTGCAGGCCGCCGTAGGGGAAATATTTGTAGAGACAGAAAGCGAGTTGCATGGTTTACAGGTTTTGCAATTGGGCGCGCGCCTGGTCGGCGCCGCTGCCCTGCGGCTGAAGTTCCAGATAGGTGGCGTAGGCCTGCTTGGCTTTCACCCTGTCGCCGCCCTGAAAATAGGCGTCGCCAAGGTTGAGGTAAGCCACCGCGCGCGACGGGTCGATTTTCAAGGTGTTCTCCAGCCAGCGCGCCGCTTCGGCGTAACGCTGCTGCCGGTAGTAGACGAAGCCGAGGTTGTTCGCCGCCAAGGCGAAATCCGGGCGCAGCTTCAGCGCCTCGGTGAATTGCGCCACCGCCTCATCGTAGCGTTTCTCACGGTACAGTTGCAGGCCCCGGTCGTTGGCCTGCTGGGCGCGCTGGCGCTCGGAAACGGGTACGGCGGCGGGGACGACCAGGGTGCTGCGCCCGCCTTGCAGATTAGCGACGCTCACCGGCGCCTCGCCGCCGGCCTTGGCATCCTGCGCGGCATCGACGCGGCTGTTGAGGGCGATGGCCTCGGCCGAAAGCTGGGTCGTGTCGGCGGTGAGGAATTCCTGGCTGCCCGGCACCTGAAACACGAACTCGCCGCCCTGCGACCCGGGCAGGCTGCCGAAGGCCGGCGTTTGCTGCGCCACCGCCGCGACCGCTGGCGCCAGGTAGGCGGCCAGTTCGGTGCCGGTAATCAGACCATCGCCATTGAGGTCGCCCTTGCCCGACAACGCTTGCAGCAGCACCCAGGTGAACACCGAATGGCCGTTGGGGCCACTGTCGGCCACCTGCTGGTCGGCGCCACCGGCGGTGAGCATCTGCCGCGCGGTACGGCGCGCGTTCTCGCGCAGGAAGGCCGACGACGACGGCCCGCCGCGCGTCAGGCCCAGGCCGCTGTAGCAGGCATCCATCACGAACAGCACATGCTTGGCCGGCAGGCTCTCGGCAATGTTCTGGATATCGGTCATGGCGATGGCGTCGCTGGCGAATTCCTTCGGGTCTGAATCCACCGGGATGATGTAGCCCAGGTCGCGGCCGGAGGCGAGCCGGCGGGTAGCGCCGTGGCCGGCGAAGAACACGAACACGCGGTCGTTCTTCTGTGTGCGCCCCTCGCCCAGGCGATCGTGGAAGGCGGCCAGGATGTTGTTGCGGGTGGCTTCCTGGTTTTTCAGCACGATCACCTGCGCGGATGGGAAACCGAACTGGCCGGTCAGCACGTCGGCAACGCTCTGCGCGTCGCGGCTGGCGTATTCCAGTTTTGGCCACTTGGCGTAATCATCGATGCCGATGACGATGGCCCATGACTTCTCGTAGCCGGTGGTGATGGTGGCCGCCGCGTTGCTGGCGCTGGCGCGCGGGCGGCTGACGGAGAAATCGCGCCCGTTCCAGCCGCCAAACTGGTAGCCGTCGGCCACCAGCCGGTCCAGGATTTGCGGCAGCGCCTTCACCGCGCGGTCGTGGATGTCATGGAACAGGATGATGCCGCGCTGCTGCTTTTGCACCTGGTCGAGCACGCGCTGCACGATGGATTCGGGTACCGGGTCGGCCCAGTCCAGCGAATCGATGTTCCACATGATCGACTTCAGCCCGGCCTCGTTCAGCAATTGCAGCCCTTCGGCGTTACGCGCGCCGTAGGGAAAGCGGAACAGCGGCGCGCGCTGGTCGCCGACATGGCGCAGCAGCGTGTCGGTCGCCATCACCTGCTGGCGCAAGGCATCGCCGCTGGTGTGCGAGAGCTGGGCATGGGTCAGGCTGTGATTACCCACCGCGTAGCCATCGGCCATCAACTGGCGGCTGATGCCGGCCATCGCGCCGAGCTTGACCTGGCCTTCGGCGTCCACCGTGCCGAGGTTGCGGCCGACCTCGAAGAATACGCCCGGCACGTCATAGCGCTTGAGGATGGCGACGATCTCCTCGGTCCAGGCCTTGTGCGGGCCGTCGTCGAAGGTCAATACCACGGTCTTGGGCGGCAGGTCGCGGCCAAAGATCTCGCGCTCGCTGTCCTGCATCGACATCGGGTACGGCTCGATGACGCCGTAGTCGCGCAGGATCGCCTCGCGGCTGTATTGCGTGTGCAGGTAGGCGACGTAATCCTCCCATTTCTCGCGCTTCATGGCGATGGCGCGGGTGCGGTCGAAACGGCTGAAGATGCGGGTGATTTCCTGGCTGTAGTTGCGCTCGATCGTATCCAGCGCCTCCAGATCCTCGCCGATGCGCTGGTGCAGCTTGACCGCCGGCAGCGAGGAATCGGCGCCGACGCGCTCGTGCAGGTCGCGCAGCGTTTCGCGGAAAGCCAGACGGTCGGCGTCGTACAGATCCGGAGCCGATTCGACGTAATCCAGCACCATGCCCAGCGTGGCGAAGCGCTGCGGCCGGCCGTCGCCGAGCAAGGCGGCGAACAGGCGCGCGCTGGCATCGCGCTGCTCCAGCCCGTCATGAAACAGTTGCTGGCCGATCTGGGTCGAGGTGGCGCGGTCGCGCGCGGATTGCGACTCCTCGTCGGCCAGCAGCACGATGATGCGGCGGTGGGTAGCCAATTGCTTCTGCATTGCCGCCAACAAGGGCGCGGCGGCGCTGGCGGGATCTTCGGCGATGGCCGGCGCGGGGGCTGGCGCGGGCGCGGGCGCCGTTCTGGCATCCTCGCCGCAACCCGCGAAAACCAGCAGCGCCAGCAGCAGAGCGAAGGGCAGCAAGAACGGCGGGCGATGGGACGCGAACATGGGCAAGCCCGGTTTCCGGGCAGTTGGGGCAAGGGGAAGCGCGATTTTAACACCGCCCCAAGCCGCGCCCGCTTCTCCAGCAGCCGCCCGGCAAGCGATTACTCCCTTGGAACAGCCTGAAAGAGCGCGATAACCCTGGCCTCGTCCTTGACGCCGGGGCGAAGTTCCACGCCGGTCATCAAGTCGATCATGGGGGCCTGGGTTTGGCGGAGGATTGCTGCCGCGTTTTCCGGCGTGATGCCGCCGGCAAGGACGACCGGGCAAGTCACGGCGGCGCGGAGTTTCTGATAGGCGGACAAATCAGCCGCGCCGCCGTGGCTGGCGTTATGCGGCGTGCGCGGATCGAACAGCACCGCGTAAACCCCCGCCGCGCAGAAATCGACCGCCGTTTGTTCCAGATCGGGGGTATCCGGGAAAAGCGCCTTGATGACTTTTATGCCGCATTTTCCCAACTCGCTGACCAGGCGCGCGGTATCCGCGAGCGTCTCGTCGCCATGCAACTGAACATAGTCCGGCTTGGTTTGCGCGGCAATATGCAGTACATGCTCCGGCGATCCGCCGGTAACGACGCAGGTTTGCGCCGCCCCGCCGACGGTCGCCATGAGTTCACTGGCTTGCGCCACGCTCAAAGTCCAGGGTACCGGGCGCGGATAGTCGACGACGAATCCCACGATGTCCGCGCCGCGCCGGACGCACATCCGCACGTCCTCTATACGCATCAGGCCGCAGATTTTTACGATGGGCCGCAAGAGGCAGCTTTCCTTTCGACCCGCAGATCCTGATACATCGCTTCCATGTCGCGCGCCTGCCACAGCGCCGTGCCGACCAGCACCGCGTTGGCGCCCGCCGCCGCCGCCAGTTTCGCGTCGTCCGTGGACTGGATGCCGCTTTCGCTGATCAGCAGCGCGCCAAGAGGCAGGCCGGCGGCGAGCGCGGCCGTCCGCTCGGGTCCGCCGTCATCCCGCTCAAGCGCAACGATGTTGCGGTTGTTGATGCCGACCAGGCGGGCGCCCAAGGCATTCGCCAGCGCCATTTCCTGCGCCGTATGGACTTCCACCAAGGCTTCCAGCCCCAACGCCAGCGCCTTTTCGTAAAGCGTCGGCAGTTTTTTTTCGTCTATCGTCGCGCAAATCAGCAGGACGGCCGCCGCGCCCGACGCCGCCGTTTCCAGAAGTTGATCTTCGTTGGCGATAAAGTCTTTTCTCAGCACCGGCACCGCCACGGCCCGCGCGATGGCTTCGAGCAGCGCCATGCTGCCGCCGAAGCGTTCGCTCTCGGTCACCACCGAGAGTGCCGGCGCGCCGCAGCGAACGAGCATTTGCGCCGTCGCCACGGGGTCGCGCCCGCGCAGCAGGTCGCCCTCCTTGGGCGAAATGCATTTGATGTCGGGTATGACGGCGACCCGCCCAGCCGCGTTTTCCGCGCGGATAGCCGCGGCGAATCGCTCCGCCGGCCCGGCGCTCATGCGGCCTTCCTGAAGCTGCGGGACATCTCCTTCAATTCATGCAATTTTCTGGCCGCCGCGCCGCTGCCTATCAATTCGCCCGCCAGGCCGATCCCGCTTCGGAAATCGCCGGCCTTGCCGCCAACGATCAGCGCGCCAGCGGCATTCAGGACGATGGCATCGCGCCTGGCATCTTTCACCTGGCCGGCAAAGACGCCGTTGATCGTTTCGGCATTCACCTGCGGCGTGCCGGTTTTGATGTCCGCGAGGGAGCAGCGGGTCAGGCCGAAATCCTCCGGCGCGATCTCGATGCTGCTGATCTCGCCATTCTTCAGGTGCTTGATTCGTGTTTTTCCCAGCAGCGAGATTTCATCCAGACCATCCAGACCGTGCACAAACATGGCATTGGTGTAGCCCAGTTCCTTGGCGACAAAGGCAACCGTGTCGAGCAATTCCGGTCTGTAAACGCCGAGCAGGTGCCGGGGAGCGAAGGCCGGATTGATCAGCGGCCCGATGATGGAATAAAAAATCGTCTTGATGCCGAGATCGGCCTCGGCAGGCAACACCTTGCCCATCACGGGATGGAAGAGCGGCGCGTAGAGAAAAGCGATGCCGATTTCCTCGATCATCTTTTCCACCTCGCGCGGCTGCAAGTGGATATTGATGCCGAGCGCCTCCAGCACATCCGCGCTGCCGGACAGGCTGGCGATGGAGCGGCTGCCGTGCTTGGCGACGGGAATGCCCGCCGCCGCCGCGACCAGCGCCGTCGCCGTCGAAATATTGAAGGTGGACAGCCCGCCGCCGGTGCCGCAGGTATCCATCATCTCGCCCGCCACCTTCGGCCGCAGGGGCACGCAGTTGTCGCGCATGGCCTTGGCGATATAGGCGATTTCCTTCAGCGACGCGCCCTTCATCAGCAGCGCCACCTGAAAGCCCGCGATCTGGACGTCGCTGATGCTGCCCGCGTTGATGGCGGCAATCAGGTCGGAAACTTCGCTTTCCGTCAGTTCCTGATGGCTGGTTATTTTTCCCAAAACTTTCTTGTACAAGATTTATTTCACTCCATCAGTAACCACGGGGCGGCAAAAATCAGCGTCGCGGCCACAATCAAAGGGGATGACGATACAAATCGCGCGTCATTGTAGCGTAGCAAGACCTGCGGGGCACCGTGCCGCTATTCCGGGCGAGGCAATCGCATGAATGCTGACGCCATAAAAACAACCCCTCCCCAGTCCTCCCCTTCGGGCTGCGCCCGAAAGGGAGGGGGTAAAACCCAAAGCGTGCGCTGGTTTTCTCCCTCCCTTTCGCCGCAGGCGAAGGGGAGGGACGGGGAGGGGTAAAAGCGGTTCAGCAGGAGAGGGGTTGTCGGCCACGACAACGGCACTCATGCGATTGCCCTGCCATTCCGGGCGAAGCGCGTGCGGCCGGCGAATGCCAAGCACCCGGCGCCGCAACGGATGGCCGCTCACTCGAACGGCGTGCTGTTGGGCGTGTCGTAAGCCTCGCGCGTGGCCTTGTTCAAGGGCAGATTCAATGCCCGGTTGCCGGGCGGGATCGGTTGGGTGAACCAGCGGTCATGCAGTCTGAGCATTTCGCCGTCGCGCATCAGGCGTTCCAATGTTTTGTTCACCTGCGCGACGAAGGCGGTGTCGCCCAGCGGCAGCATGCACGCATAGGCTTGCGGTACATCATCGTAGGTGGCGGTGAGAGCGATCATCCGCCCGGCCTCGCCGAGTTGCAGACGCGCGCTTGCCAGCAAAGGCATGTCTCCCACGAAGGCATCGGCCTGTCCCTGCAATACGGCCAGCATGCCATTGCGGTAGCTGCGCACAGAAAGCTCGTCCCTGCCCTCGGCGCGCAAGCGGCTGGCGGTGACCGTGCTTTCCACCGCGGCGGTTTTTCCCGTCTGGCTGGCCGGGGTGTCGGCCATGCGCGTGGCCACGCCATCTTCCGCAACGTAGAAGGTGTGCGAAAAGCTGACCTGGCGCGTCCGGCTGCGCGTGTGCGTGGTCGTGGCGCACTCCATATCCACGGCGCCGGTCGTGATGAGCGGCATGCGCGTACTGCGCGTCACCGCATTCCAGCGGATGGTCAACTGGGGCAAGCCCAGATATTCCCGCAGGTCGTCGGCCACGGCCTGGGAAATGTCCACGCTGAAGCCCACGGGCTGGCCCTGGTGCAAATAACTGAAAGGCACGGCGCTTTCCCGGTAAGCCAACACCAGGGTGCCGGTCTGGCGGATGCGTTCGAGCCGGCTCGCCGCGCCGGAGTCCTGTGGGGCGGACGGCTCCGCGGCCTCGGCGCTGGCAACCACCGCGAGCAGGGCGGTGATGGTGAAGAGGCAAAAGCAAGCGTTTTTCATGGCGGCTCCTGTCAGAAAATGAGTTCGCGAATGAGCACAATGGCCACGGGTTTGAGTTGTTCGATCAGCCAGCTACGCGCTTTGCCATCAATCGCGGCATCTCCCCAGCCCACGGTGGCAGGCGGTTCGCCGTCCAGTTCCAGCACCAGCCGCACACGGTAGAGGCTGTCGCGCGCCTGCAAAGGTGAATGGGCATCGGGCAGCGTGGGCAAGGGGCCGCCGTGGCTGGCAGCCAGCATGGGGTGGGGCAACTGGGTCAGCCGGGTGTGTTCGACATCCACCACCGTGGCGGCCCAGGCCGTGCCCGGCAGGTGGATCGGATAGTAGCGAGCCGTGGCGCCGGCTTGCAGTCGCGGCAGCTCGCTTTGACTGACAAAGGCTTCGACCAGCCAGGGGCCGGGGCCGACCAGGCTGGCGACGGGCTGACGCGGGCTGACCCAGGCGCCAACGCCGATATGCGGGTCCACATCCAGCAGTTTGCCGGCGAACGGCGCCGTCAGGGTCAGGCGCTCGCCTTCGGCCACCTCGGCCTGCCATTCGGCTGCCCGCAAGGCCCGCCCCTGCAAAACCAGCGGCAGGCGCTCAAGCCCTTCGTCCAGGGACGACACGCTGCGCCACTCCGCCTCCAGGGTGTCCCGCGTGACCGCGGCGCGCTCGGTACGGTAGCTCAAATCCGGCTGCTCAAGTACAAGCAGGGGCGAACCGGCGGCAAAAGCGCCGCCTTGCTGCCCCAGGAACTGCACCCGCGCCGGCAGCGGGCTGTAAAGCGTCATACCCTGGCCGGGATGGTGCCAGGCCACCGCGCGTACCGGCGTGGGCCAGGGCCAGAGGGCCACGGCGAGAAGCGTGACGGGTAGCGCCAGCAGCAAGGCTCGCCGAGCGGCGGGCGTCTGCGCGCGCTGGCTGTACCAGTACTGTAGTTCACGCCAGACGGGCCTGGCGATGAACCACCAGATTTCCACCGCGAACAGGAACAGACCCAACAGCTTGAAGAAGAACAGGTAGACCGCAATGGCGATCCCGGTGAACACGATGAGGCGGTAAATCCAGGTGATCCATGCAAATGCGACCAGGAAGCGGCGCAAGCGCGCCGGCAGCGCCTCGGGATCAGCTTCCGGCAGACCCAGCACGGTGCGGCGAAGCTGCGCCCGGGCCAGCGCGAATGCCCGCTCGTGCAGATTGGGCATGTCGAGCGCATCCGAGAGCACGAAATAGCCATCGAAGCGCATGAAGGGGCTGATATTCAGGGTCAGGGAAATCACCCAGGCGGTGGTGGCGACAAAGAACAGGGCCTCTTTCATCGGCCCCTCGCCCACCAGGTGCCAGGCCAGCGTGGCCAGTCCCGCCAGGGCCAGCTCGCTGACCACCCCCGCCGACGCAATGGCCAGCCGTTGGCGACGATCCGACAATCGCCAGGATTCGGTGGTATCGGTGTAGAGCATGGGCCACATCACCAGGAAAGCCACTCCCATGTGGGCCACGCGCACTTTGTAGCGGGTCGCGGTCAGGGCATGGCCCAACTCATGCGCGCTCTTGGTCACGGCCAGCGCCACCAGATAGCCGAGAAAACCTGCCGGCGAAAGGGATTGGGCAAACGTGGCGGCAAAGCTATCCCACTGGCGCGCGGTCAGCCCCAGCCCCAGCGCGGAAAGGCCGAGCACCAGCCAGGCTGTCCACGGGTGGTAAACCCAGCCCAGCCACCGGGACAGGCGCTCCAGCGCCACCGCCGGCCGCAGCAGCGGCACCCGGAAAAACAGATAGTGATGCAGCAGCCAGCGCAAACGGCTGGCGTGGCTGCGTTGGTGCAGTGCGTGCAAATTGCGGGCGTGGCCGGGAGCGCGCACCTCCAGCAGTTGGTTCTGCATCAGGAACTGGTGCAGCGCCTCGATTTCATTCTGCGTGGGTCGCAGCAGGGTTTCCGCCGCCACTTGCCGCAGGACCTCGTCGGCCCGCCCCGCCGGCCAGCGCGAGAGCAGTTCGAACTCCACCCAGCCCAGCCGGTAGAACTGGTTGTTGACAGGGTCTTGCAGCGCCCAGATGGGCGCGCCGTCGCGGTCGTGGCCGGCAGGACGAATTTGCAGTTCCGGCCGCAAAGGCAGCAGCTCGGCAAGGGGCGGCGAGTCGGAAGAAATCATCCTGAAAAGGGCGCTGACGAGTGCGTCGCGCTCATAGCCCCACCCATTGCCGCAGGGTGCCCAGCGGACGACGAAGAATCCAGTAGGCCAGCGGATAGCGGTCGCCGTAAACCTTGGCCACGCCGCGCAGGCCGATGTGCTCTGCCTTGCCAGAGGTGAGCCGGCCCCGGATGTGGTAACTGGCCACCCCCTCCGGAGACAGACTGGCTTGATAACTGGTTTGTTCAAGGATCGCCGAGAGCGCGCTCAGCGGGCGCACCTGCAAGTAGACCCGCATGTCCGCGCCTTCGCGCAGGTTGATGGCATCCGGCACCGGCAGCCACACCAGCACGCCCAGGGCATCGGGCTGGGCCAATTGCCCCAGCCGCTCGCCGGTCGCCACGGGTTTGCCCAGCCAGTCGTTCGGATCGCTGTACACGAACACCCCGTCGTGGGAGGCGCGCACCTCAAGCCGCTGCAAGGACTCTTGCAGGTAGCTCAGTTCGGCGCTGCGTTCCCTTACCCGGCCTTGCAGGGTAGCCAGGTCGGCGCGGCTCTGGTTCTGGTCGAACGCCTTTTGCTGGGCGGCCAGCGCATCGGCCCTGGCCACGGCCAGAGCCTCGGTCGCCACGGTGAGGCGGTTGCGCAAGGTGGTATCGTCCAGCGACACCAGCAGATCGCCCGCGTGCACTTTGTGGTTGGGTTCGACGTGAAAAGTCTTGACCACGCCATCGGCCGGCACCGTGACGGCTTCCGCTTGCAGGGCGATGATTTCGGCCGGCGCCAGTACCGAGGTGCGCACGGGCAGAACCAGCAAGGCCAGCACGCCGGCGGCCAGCCACAGCCAGCGCCGGGGCTGTTGCTTCCAGCGTTGCCAGTACGCGCGCCAGCGCAGCGGCCGGTCGCGCAGGTGGGCAAAGGCGTGGGCGTAGGTGTCCCGCAGCAGTTGCAGCCAGTGGCACTGACTTTCGGACCAGGGCTGCTCGGCGGCGAGCAGCAAAACGCCGACGCGCACGCCGCGCAAGGTATCGAGCGGCAGGCACAGGGCATGGGCAGGCCACCATTCCTGCCAGGACGAGGCCAGATCGGCAGGCAGATCGGCCGCCGTGAAGGGTTGGGCCTGACGCGATTTTCTCCGCTCGCGTTTGGCCTGATCGTCGGCAATGACAGGCTCCGGCGAACCGCCTCGCGGGGGGCATTCGGCCAGGAGGTGGGTGCATAGCTTTTGCACCCACTGGATAAAGAGCGTGGACTCGTGCACGCTGACCAGGCCGGATACCGTTTGCAGTTGCCAGCGGCCCAGCCCGTCGATCAGGCACACGCAGGCTTGCTGGTAAGGCACCAGATGCCAGGTCTCGTTGGCCACCACAAAACCCAGGGCGGCGACGTCCTCCGCCAGCAGAGCCTGGCGTTGCAGACTGGCATACACGGGCCACAGCCCGGCCGGATCAACCGTGGTCACGGGGCGGGCGGGTTGAAGCGGGCATTGCCGCTCATGCCCGGCAGCAATTCGGACGGGCGCGTCGCCAGGCTCGCTTCCAGCTCCACCGTCTGGCTCACGGCGTCCACCCGCGCATTGATGGCGGTGACGCGGGCCTCGTAAGTCTTGCCGGTTTCGTCGATGGCAACGCTGAAGGGAGTGCCGGTCTTGAGCCAGCGCAGCCAGACGCCCGGCACGTTCAGGCGAAGTTTCAACGGGCCGTTGCTGACCACTTCCAGCAAGGGCTGGTTGGCCGCCACGCCCTGGAAGGGGCGCACCAGCGCCTTCGCGGTATAGCCCGAGAATGGCGCGCTCACGCTGCAATGGGCGAGTTGCGCCTTGTACATGCGTACTTGTGCGCGCGCCCGGTCTACCGCGTTGGCGGCCAGACCCACCTCCACTTCGCTAGCCTGTTGCAGCCCCTGCAAGCGCAGCTTGACGTCCAGTTCCTGCTCCGCGCTGGTGCGTTCGGCCTCGCTCATGGCGACGCGGGCCTCCTGTTCGGCGCAATCGAAGCGCACCAGCACACGGCCTTTGGCAAATGCCTGACCCAGCGCGGTATTCACTTCCACGACGCGGCCGGGCATCTGACTAACCAGCGTAGTTTCCAGAGCCGGCGCCAAGAGCACGCGCACGGGCGTGGCATCGACACTGGCCGCGCCTTGTGCCCACGCAGCCTGGTTCAACAAGGCCACGCCTGCCCACAGGGTGGCCTGGATCAGTATCGACGGCAGTTTCATTTCATTTCCTTTTTCTGGATTCGCCATCAATGACGAGGATCACGGTTTCGACATGGCCGCACGCCCTGCCCTCGCGCGCGGGGGGAAAAGCAATTTCGCTTTCATCTCAGACTGCACCCTGAGCCTTGCTCACGGCGTCGGACTCCGCTGCAGCCAGCCCTGAAAGGTAGCCAGATGAGCGACCGTGGCCGCCTCGGCAAAAGCCGTCAGGCTGCGGGCGCTGACCTTGGCGGGCAGTACGCTGCGGTATTCCTGTGTCCCCACCACGGCGCCGTCGGCTTGGCGCAGCGTCCACAGCGCGCGAACCTGGCGGGTGCCGCCTGTCGTGGGCGCCAATTCCAAGGCCAGTTGCAGGGTCGTTCCCGCACCGGGGCCATCATTCAACCTGAACTGGTTGTCTTCCAGGACTTGGCGCACGGCGGCGTGCAAGCTCATGCCGGTATCGGGCGCGCCGTCACCGCCCAGCGGCGCAATGTCGAGCCGAACGCTGGGCAGGGCCTGCGCTTCGGGCAGAAGCAGCGTCGGGAAGGTGTCGCTTTCAACCTGTTGCAGGTGGCTGGATACAAGGCTGGCCAACTCGGCGACGCTCAGGCGCTCAAAGCCGTCGGGCAGCACCTCCAGTCCAATCGCGTTGTAGATACGACCAAAGGCAGCCTGGGCGTGGGCATAGGTCAGGTGGCGCTGGTGATCGGAATTGAGCGCGCGCACTTCGGCACGGATCAGTTCCAGATCGGATTCCGCGCGGGTGGCGAGCGCTGCTTTGGAAAAGTCCAGCAGACGCTGATCCACCGTGCTGGATTCACGCGCAATGTCCAGTTCGTGCAGCGACATGCGGTAAAGCTCGATGGCGACGCGCACCTGGGTGAGGATGGCCATCGACAAGGCCATCCGGCGGGCGTCGTCCAGTTGCTCCTGCGCCTGCCTGGATTTTTCGATACTCGGCAGCGCGGCCAGACGCATCAGGTTGAAGCTCGCGCGCAGGGTCGAATCTACCCAGTTGTTGTTGTACAGGTAGCGGTTGCTGTCGTACTGGGCGCCGATGTTCAGGCTCAGGTTGGGCAGGACGGACAACATCTGCTTGCGCGCTTCTGCGGCAGTGATCCGGCGGCGGTAGTCCTCCTCGCGCAACTCGGGCCGATTATGCAGGGCCAGTTCCTCCAGCTCGGCGACGTTGAACGGCGCGCTCATCAAGGCCGGCTCGCCGTCCTCCCGCAACGTGAAGTCGGTGCCCGGCGTGATGTTCATGAGGGCGGCCAACTCGCGCTTGGCATACTCCAATTCTTGCCGGCGCGCGGCCAGCAGACCGATGGCATCGAGCAATTGGCGCTGGTAATTGAGGGCCTCGCGGGGCGGCAGCAGACCCATGCGCTCCGCCTCCCGCGAGCGCTCCAGGGCGGTACGCGCACGGGCCATCAGCGCTTCCGTCTGCGGCTTCAGGCGTTGGGCTCCCACGGCGCGCCAGTAAGCGGAGCGCACGTCCGCAACGATGGTCTGCGTCACCCGCTTGCGCCGCTCTTCGCTGATCAGGAACTGGTCGGCCTGCTGACGCGCGCGGTAATAGCTGACACCGAAATCCAGCACGTTCCAGGAGAACTCGACCCCGGCGAGGCGGCGGCGGCGCTCTTGCGAACTGGTGGGATTGCCGCCCCACAGATCCTGCCCGGTCACCACATCGTAGCTGGTGGAGCCGGCATCGTTGTTGCGCACGCTATAACCCGCGGAGGCAAGCACACTGGGCAGCATGTCGTAGCGGCTGACTTCGGCCAGGCTGAGATTAACCGCCGACTCCATCACCTTGAGACGGTAATCCAGATTGTATTTGAGGGCGCGGGCCATGGCTTCGTCGAAGCCGATGGGGGCAAAAACCTGTTCCTGATCGCTGTAGATGCGGAACTGGTCATCCAGCACGCGTTCGCGTACAGCCTCCTGGGTCAGAAGCTCCGGGATGACTGAACAGCCAGCGAGTACGGCGACAGCGGCGAGTGCGGCAAAAGAACGTTTGGGTTTCATGAATGGCATTTTATATGCCAGCCTTCTTCGGCCCAAGGTTCGTGTCGCGAAAATAGCAGGGGGTAGCGATATCATCCCCTTTCATGAACGATGAATAGTCGTGACAACGGGTTGAACGGACACAGCGGGCACCAGGGGTTCCCCGAGTTGCTGAGCCAGCTCCCCTGCTTGCTCCGTCGTGCGGTGGTGGCGCGAGAGGCGTTGCAACTGGACGTCGATGTCTGTCCGGTTCTCCGCGATTTCGCCAAGCGCTGCATCTTCGCCAGCGTCGCTTAGCTCGGTATTCGTCGGCGGCGCAGCGGGCGGCGCAGCGGTATCCGCGCCGGGCTCAGTCAGGTCCAGCGAAAAGTCGGCGGCACCCAGTAAGCGGGAACGCGCGTAGTCGTCTTCGTCGTCGGCGGCGTTCAGGGCATTGTTGCGCTCGAACTGCCGCTGCGCATTCCGCCAATCGTTGTGGTGGCTACGCGAAACAGCCTCGACAGCAGGCAACACATGCAGAGACGGATCGGTCGCCAACTCTGCTCCCACGGCTGGCGAGCCGTCCACATCCACGGGCGAATCTTCTCCGCCGGTTTTCTCCCGGGCTTCCTGCACCGCGATCAACACATGCAGGCTGGGCGAGGTGGTGACGAGCGTCGTGTCGCTGTTGTCCGCTGCCGGTACAGCCAGCGTGGTCTGGATCGCTGGCGGCGCACTCGAAGGAGGTGGCGCGGCCCAGATCGCTGGCGGCACACCCGAAGGAGGTGACACGACCGCCAGATTATCCGAAACGGTCACAGCGACCGTGTAGGTGACGGTGTCGGTGCCGTCCGAGATGGTGTAGGTGAAGCTGTCCGTACCGCTATAGTCAGTGTCCGGCGTGTAGGTGTAGCTGCCGTCGGCTTCGATTTTCACCGTGCCGTGCGACGGGCCGTCGCCCTCGCCATAGGTGAGGCTCTGCCC
>WREP01000004.1 GCA_009779265.1 Betaproteobacteria bacterium | reverse complement strand
GCGCGCCTACGACAATCCGAAATTTGTCGAGGACATGGTCCGCGACGTCGCCGCCCGCCTCAACGCCGAGCCGCGCATCGACGCCTATGTGGTCGAATCGGAAAACTTCGAGTCCATCCACAACCACTCGGCCTACGCGCTGGTCGAGAAGGACAAGACGCTTTCCTGATCGGCCGCCGGGCTCGCTTTTGCTGACAGCGAGCCATTCTCCGCAAAATTGCGTGCGGCCGCGAACGGGTCGCGCGAAAAAGCTTTTTCGCCTCGTACTGCGGGTCTTGCCGTGCTTTGGCTGGCGACCGATTTTTGCATTGACAGGGCTTGGAGCGGTATGCAGAATCCAAAGGTTCAAGCCCCAATAACATCAGAAAAGAGACTTCCCATGGCGCAGGGATCGGACAATAACAAGGCATTTCTGGGTTCCGCGATGCAGTTCATGGAGGCTGGCCAGAAGATGGCGCAGCAGTTTATGGAATATCTCGGCCAGGCCGGCGCCCCCTCCCCGGCGGCAGTCGCCGCCGACACCCAGGCGTGGCAGTCTTTGCAGAAGCAGTACATGGATCAGCAGGCGGCCTTGTGGGCGTCAATGCTGGCCAAGCAGCAAGGGCAGGAGCAGACGTTCAAGGTAGCGCCAGAGCCGGGCGACCGCCGTTTCGCGGCGCCAGAGTGGCGGGAAAGCCCGGTTTTCGATTACCTGCACCAGCTCTATCTGCTCAATACGCAATACCTGAAGCAAATCGCCGAAACAGTCCCGGCCGACGACGAAAAAACGCGCAACCGCCTGCGTTTCCTGGCGCGCCAGGTGGCCGACGCGATGGCGCCGAGCAATTTCGCCGCGACCAATCCCGAATTCATCAAGCAGGCGCTGGAAACCAAGGGCCAGAGCATTACCGACGGCATCAACAACCTGCTCGCCGATTTCGAGAAGGGCCGCATGACGATGACCGACGAGAGCGTCTTCGAAATCGGCAGGAATATCGCCACGAGCGAAGGGGCGGTCATTTTCGAGAACGCTGTGATGCAGTTGATCCAGTACGCGCCGCTGACGCCCAGGGTCGGCGCGCGGCCGCTGCTGGTGGTGCCGCCGTGCATCAACAAGTTCTACATCATGGACTTGCAGCCTGACAATTCGCTGATCCGCTTCATGGTTGAGCAGGGCAACACGGTGTTCCTGATTTCCTGGCGCAATCCCAAGGAGGATCTCGGCCACCTGAGCTGGGACGATTATCTGG
Source organism: Betaproteobacteria bacterium (assembly GCA_009779265.1). Classification (GTDB taxonomy): domain Bacteria; phylum Pseudomonadota; class Gammaproteobacteria; order Burkholderiales; family Rhodocyclaceae; genus Azonexus. The sequence goes on along the minus strand of WREP01000004.1, from coordinate 100,505 downwards.
AACAGGGGCCGATCGCCGCCCTCGACGTCGTCCGCGACGTATGCAAGGTCAAGGCGGTGAATGCCCTCGGCTTTTGCGTCGGCGGCACCATCCTGACCTCGGCCCTGGCGGTGCTGAAGGCGCGCGGCGACAACGCGGCGGCCTCGCTGACGCTGCTGACCACCCTGCTCGATTTCAGCGATACCGGCGAAATCGGCCTGTTCATCGACGAGCAGGGGCTGGCCATGCGCGAAGCAACCATCGGCAAGGGCGGCCTCCTGCCGGCGCGCGATCTGCAAAATACCTTTTCCTTCCTGCGCGCCAATGATCTGGTCTGGAATTATGTCCAGAGCAAGTATCTGAAGGGCCAGAAACCGGCGGCCTTCGACCTGCTTTACTGGAATTCCGATTCGACCAACCTGCCCGGGCCGTTCGCCTGCTGGTACATGCGCAACCTCTATCTCGACAACAGCCTGCGCCTGCCGGGCAAGCTGGCGATGTGCGGCGAGCGCGTCGATATCGGCGCCCTCGACATGCCGGTTTATATCCTGGCGACGCGCGAGGATCATATCGTGCCGTGGCGCTCTTCCTATCTCGGAACGCGCATGCTCGGCGGCAAGGCGCGCTTCGTGCTCGGCGCTTCCGGGCATATTGCCGGCGTCATCAATCCGGCGAACAAGAACAAGCGCAGTTTCTGGATTAACGATAATCTGGCGAGCGAACCGGAAGACTGGCTGGCCGCCGCCGAGGAAAACCCGGGCAGTTGGTGGAACGACTGGGCTGCCTGGATGAAGCCGCTGCTCGGTGCGGCACGGGCGCCGCGCAAGCCTAGCAGCGTCAAATACAAACCGATCGAGCCGGCGCCCGGACGCTATGTCAAGGAACGCGCGATTTAATCAATGAATTACTGAGGGAGAAAATCATGATGCGAGTAGCATTGGTAACAGGCGGCATGGGCGGTCTTGGCGAGGCGATCTGCATCAAGATGGCCGGCTTGGGCTACAAGGTGGTAACGACCTATTCGCCCGGCAACAAAAAGGTCGACGAGTGGCTGCAGGCGATGCACAACTTGGGCTACGGCTTCAAGGCCGTGGCCTGCGACGTCACCGATTTCGCGTCGGCGCAGGCCTGTATCGCGGAAGTGACCCAGGACATCGGCCCGGTCGATGTGCTGGTCAACAATGCCGGCATCACCCGCGACATGACCTTCAAGAAAATGACCAAGGCCGATTGGGATGCGGTGATCCACACCAACCTCGATTCCGTGTTCAACATGACCAAGCAGGTCATAGATGGCATGGTCGAGCGCAAGTGGGGACGGGTCATCAACGTCTCCTCGGTCAACGGCCAGAAAGGCGCTTTCGGCCAGACCAACTATTCCGCCGCCAAGGCCGGCATGCACGGTTTCACCAAGGCGCTGGCCCTGGAAGTCGCCAAGACCGGCGTCACGATCAACACCATTTCGCCGGGCTACATCGGCACCAAGATGGTGACCGCCATTCCGCAGGAAATTCTCGACTCCAAGATCCTGCCGCAAATTCCCGTCAGCCGACTGGGCAAGCCGGAGGAAATCGCCGGCCTGGTGGTCTACCTCGCTTCCGACGAAGCGGCTTTCCTCACCGGCGCCAACATTTCCATCAACGGCGGCCAGCACATGTACTGACCGCTGTTTTCAACCCCCGTTCCACGTAGCAAACAAAGGAAGGAAAAAATTATGACGCAACGCGTTGCTCTCGTTACCGGCGCAATGGGCGGTATCGGCACGGCCATCTGCCAGGAGCTGTCGAGAGCCGGTTACAAGATGGTTGCCGCCTACCATCCGCAATTCGACAACAAGGATCAATGGTTGCAGGAAATGACGGCAGCCGGCTTCAAGGCCCAGGATTTCGTCTGCGTCGCCGGAGACGTTTCCCTGCTCGAAGATTGCCAGCGCATGGTGGCCGAAGCTGAAGCCGCCTGCGGTCAGGTCGATATCCTGATCAACAATGCCGGCATCACCCGCGACCGGATGTTCGCCAAGATGGAAAGGGAGGGCTGGGATGCCGTCATCTCGACCAACCTGACCTCGCTGTTCAACATGTCCAAACAGGTTTCCGCCAAGATGGCCGGGCGCGGCTGGGGACGCATCATCAACATCTCCTCGGTCAACGGCGTCAAGGGCCAGGCCGGCCAGACCAACTACTCCGCCGCCAAGGCCGGCATCATCGGCTTCACCAAGGCCCTGGCCGCCGAACTGGCGAGCAAGGGGGTGACGGTCAACGCCATCGCCCCGGGCTATGTGGCAACCAAGATGGTCATGGCCATCAAGCCGGAAATCCTGCAAACCATCGTCGACTCCGTGCCGATGAAGCGCCTCGCCAAGCCGGAAGAAATCGGCTACGCCTGCGCCTTCCTGGCCAACGACATGTCCGGTTTCACCACCGGCGCCACGCTCAACATCAACGGCGGCCTCTATTACCAGTAAACCACTGCGATACCGCCAGAAGGGCGCCTGCGGGCGCCCTTTTTTTTGCGCTATAATGTTGCGCTGCACATAAATGGCATTAAGGATTGCAGCATGTCGGAAACGGTACGTCTGATCAAGAAATATCCCAACCGCCGTCTTTACGATACCAAGGCAAGCGCTTATATCACGCTGAGCGATGTCAAGGATCTGGTGCTCAAGTTCGAGCACTTCAAGGTGGTCGATGCCAAGACCGAGGACGACCTGACGCGCAGCATCCTGCTCCAGATCATCCTCGAAGAAGAATCCGGCGGCATGCCGCTGTTTTCCAGTGAATTGCTTTCCGGTTTCATCCGCTTTTACGGCAGCGCCATGCAGGGCATGCTGGGCAAATACCTGGAAAACAACATGAAAACCTTCATTGATTTCCAGACCCGGCTGCAAGACCAGTCGCGCACGCTGTACGGCGCTGGCGACCACAGCCATTTGCAGGCCGATTTCTGGGCCCAATTCCTGAATTTCCAGCAGCCCGCCATGCAAAGCATGATGACGGCCTACATGGACCAGTCGAAAAAGATGTTCCAGTCCATGCAGGATCGCCTGCAGAACCAGACGCGAAACATGTTCGCCGGCTACCCGGCGGATGCGGAGCCAGGCAGAAAAAAATAGCCGCCGGCCGGCGTGGCGATGCCACGGCCGCAGGTCATTCCATCCGTCATTCCCGCACGGGAATGACGAAAAACAATGGATTCCCTTGACATTGTTCAACTGCCGTTGAACCATTGTCCAATGGAAACGCAAACCGCCACGACCATCTTTGAAGTCCTGACTTCCGAGGCGCGTCTGGCCATTTTCCGGCTGCTGGTCAAATACGCGCCGGACGGGCTGGTTGCCGGGGAAATCGCCCGGCTGCTCGACATGCCCAAGACCAATCTTTCCTTCCACCTGAAAAACATTGTGCACAGCGGTTTGGCCAGCATGGAACGGGAAGGCCGCAACACGCGCTACAAGGCCAATATCCCCCTGATGCTGGAAACCATCGCCTATCTGACGGCGGAATGCTGTTCCGGCACGCTTGCGCAAGCTCATGGCGAAACGCTGCCAGACTTCCTGCCCGCCTGTCGTGAAGGCAGCCTCGCCATCGCAGCCCGGAAATAGAACGCCATGAGCCAATCGACACTCCAGCGGCTTTCCTTCCTCGACCGCTATTTGACCCTGTGGATTTTCCTTGCCATGTTCATCGGCGTCGGACTGGGCTGGGCCGCGCCGGGCATCAAGGACGTCATCAACGTCTTTCAGGTAAACACGACCAATATCCCCATTGCCATCGGGCTGATTCTGATGATGTATCCGCCGCTGGCCAAAGTGAAATATGAGCAGCTTGGCCGGGTGTTCCGCAACAAAAAGGTACTCCTGCTTTCTCTGGCCCAGAACTGGATCATTGGCCCCGTCCTCATGTTCCTGCTGGCGATTGCCTTTCTTTCCGGCAACAACAGCTACATGGTGGGCCTGATCCTCATCGGGCTGGCCCGCTGCATCGCCATGGTCATTGTCTGGAACGATCTGGCCGGCGGCGACCGGGAATATTGCGCCGGCCTGGTGGCTTTCAATGCCGTGTTTCAGGTGCTGTTCTTTTCGCTTTACGCCTGGCTGTTCATTACCGTGCTGCCGGGCTGGCTTGGTCTTTCCGGCGCCGTGGTGAATGTGAGCATGGGGCAGATTGCCGAAAGCGTTTTCATCTACCTGGGCATCCCGTTTATCGCCGGTGTGGCCTCGCGCTTTTACGGCCTCAAGGTCAAAGGGCTGGACTGGTACGAAAAGGTTTTCATCCCCCGCGTCAGCCCCTGGACGCTGCGCGCCCTGCTGTTCACCATCCTCGTCATGTTCTCCCTCAAGGGCGAATACATCGTGCAGCTTCCCCTGGACGTGGCAAAGGTCGCCATTCCCCTGCTGATCTACTTCCTGGTCATGTTCCTGCTGTCCTTCTATCTCTCCAAGCGGGCGGGCGCGAATTACGAACAGTCGGCCACGCTTTCCTTCACCGCCGCCTCCAACAACTTCGAGCTGGCCATCGCCGTTGCCATCGCCGTGTTCGGCCTGAATTCCGGCGAAGCCTTCGTGGCCGTCATCGGGCCGTTGGTGGAAGTGCCGGTATTGATTGGCTTGGTGAATGTGGCCTTGTGGCTGAAAAAACGGTGGTAAGGCCATGCTGCCGAACAAGGGATATGGGTTGATATTGCAAAACCATTAAAAACATCATTAATTACTAATTGTAATTTCTTGATAAATCGAATTGTTTGTTGAGCCTGCTTTGGCAACTGGCGTACACTAGAACTTTTGCTCATTTACCTTGGACGACGATCAGGAAAGCCCGATTATGGAGCGCAGCGATAAACTCAAGTCGCAGAAGATTCTGGTAGTGGACGGTTCGCGCACCGTGCGCGCCTTGCTGGTGCGTTGCGTGCGCAAGAGCCACAGCGTGGGCGAGGCGCAGGATGGCGCGGCGGCGTGGCACAGTCTGGTACTGGATGCTTCGATCGTCGCCGTGATTTCCGGCCTGAACATCGCCAGCGCCGACGGCGCCGGATTACTCGAACGCATCCGCGCCAGCCGGCTGCCCCGGATCAACACCTTGCCGTTCTATCAACTGGCCTCCGACAATCTGGACGCGAGCGAGCACGAGCATGCGCGCCAGCTTGGCGTCACGGCCTTCATTCCCAAGAAGGATCCGGCAGCGATGCTGTCCGAACTGCTCGCGCCGCCGCCGGCCGACATCGACACGGATGTCGGTCGCTACAGCACCATCGGCCTCGATGATCTCAAGGTACGCATGGAGCACGTGGCCGGCCTGGAAACAGCGGCTGGCGGCGATGAAATCGAGCAGCCGCCGGGCGAGCGCGAACTGAAGCACTGCCTCGAACAGTATCTGAACAAGGAGGCCGGCAGCCCGACGGCCAGCGTGCTGATTTTCGGCATCGACGGCTATGGCGCGCTGTGCCAGCATTTTGGCCGGCGCATCGGGGAGAAGGTGGTCGACAAACTTTCCGGCCTGTTGCGCAGCAAAACTAACGCCAAGGAAAGCCTCATGCTTCTGGGCGATGGCCGGATCGGCATTGCTTCGAACCATATCGACCGCGAACAATGCACCACCTTCGCCCGGCGGATCTGCAAGGCGCTGGCGGCGGCGACGCTTTCCGTCGGCCGCGAGCAGATCAAGGTGACGGTGAGCGCCGGCATTGCGGCAACCCAGGAGGATGGCGTCAGCATAAGCGCCGAGGAACTGTTCCACCTCGCGTCGAGCCGGCTCGACGCGGCGGCGACAGCCGGCGGCAATCGGGTCGTCAATGCCAGCGACGGCGGGCAGAGCCTGCGCCGGGAAGAATTCATCGCCCGCCTGGCATCCCTGCTGACCGCGTCGCCAACGGTGGGGGAAATGCCCTGCAAGAACTGGGTGAACTCGATTTGCGCGGTTTGCCGCGATGCGCGCCCGAAAGGGCAGCCGACGCCGTGCGAGATCGAAGTATCCAGAAAACCTGCCAGGAAAGTAGCCGGCGCTCGCTGAGCGGCAAGGCGGTTTTATTCGAACCCCGCCATTTCCTCGGTAAGGGCGGGTTTTAAACCCGCCCCTTCATCCATCTTTTGGCTCAGGCGCTGACGGGAATCTTGCCGATTTTGATTTGCCACTCCCGCGGGCCGGTGTTGTGCACCGAGACGCCGGAGGAATCGACGGCGACCGTCACCGGCATGTCCCGCACATCGAACTCGTAGATGGCTTCCATGCCGAGATCGGCGAAACCAACGACTTTCGCCGACTTGATCGCCTTGGCGACCAGATAGGCGGCGCCGCCGACGGCCATCAGGTAGGCGCTCTTATTGTCCTTGATCGCCGCGATGGCGACCGGGCCGCGCTCGGATTTGCCGACCATCGAAATCAGGCCGGTCTGCTCCAGCATCATGCGCGTGAACTTGTCCATGCGCGTGGCCGTGGTCGGGCCGGCCGGGCCGACCACTTCGTCGCGCACCGGGTCGACCGGGCCGACGTAATAAATGACGCGATTGGTGAAATCCACCGGCAGCTTCTCGCCTTTCGCCAGCATGTCGGCGATGCGCTTGTGGGCGGCGTCGCGACCAGTCAGCATCTTGCCGTTGAGGAGCAGCTTCTGGCCCGGCTGCCAGGCAGCGACCTGTTCTTTGGTCAATGTATCGAGATCGACGCGGGTAGCGGCCTTGAGATCCGGCGTCCAGGTCACCGCCGGCCAGTCCTCCAGCTTCGGCGGCTCGATCCTGGCCGGGCCGGAGCCATCGAGATGGAAATGGCAGTGGCGGGTCGCCGCGCAGTTGGGCACCAGGGCGACCGGCAGGTTGGCGGCGTGGCAGGGATAATCGAGCACCTTGACGTCGAGCACGGTGGTCAGGCCGCCCAGGCCCTGGGCGCCAACGCCGAGCGCATTGACCTTCTCGTACAGTTCGAGGCGCAGTTCCTCGGCGCGATTTTTAGCGCCGCGCGCCTTCAGTTCGTGGATATCGACCGGTGCCATGATCGACTCCTTGGCCAGCAGCATGGCTTTTTCCGGCGTGCCGCCGATACCGATGCCGATGATGCCGGGCGGACACCAGCCGGCGCCCATTTCCGGGATTTTCTTCAGCACCCAATCGACCAGATCGTCGGAGGGATTGAGCATGGCGAACTTGGCCTTGGCTTCCGAACCGCCGCCCTTGGCGGCGCAGATGACCTCGACGTGGTGGCCGGGGACGATCTCGAAATGCACCACGGCCGGCGTATTGTCCTTGGTATTTTTACGGCTGCCCGACGGATCGGCCAGCACCGAGGCGCGCAACGGATTGTCCGGGTTGGCATAGGCGCGGCGCACGCCCTCGTCGATCATCGCCTGGATGCTCATCGTCGCATCCGGCCAGGTGACCTGCATGCCGACCTTGATGAAAACCATGCCGATGCCGGTGTCCTGACAGATCGGGCGACGGCCCTCGGCGGCCATGCGCGAATTGGTCAGAATCTGGGCGATGGCATCCTTGGCGGCGGGCGCTTCCTCGCGTTCGTAAGCTTCGCCGAGCGCCTTGATGTAATCCAGCGGGTGATAGCAACTGATGTACTGGAAAGCATCGGCGATGGACTGGATCAGGTCTTCCTGCTTGATGGCTGTCATGTTCGACTCCGGTCAGTGGTTGTCGTGTTGAAGGATAAGCGTCTGGGTCATGATCTTGTCGACCAGGGCCATGCCCAGCGCGGAAATGATGAAAAGGGCGTGAATGATGATCTGCCATTGCAGCGTGTGCGCGGTCGTCGCATCGGCATTGATGAAGCTCTTCAGAAGGTGGATCGACGAGATGCCGATAATGGCCGTGGACAGCTTGATCTTCAGCACGCCGGCATTGACGTGGCTGAGCCATTCCGGCTGGTCGGGATGCTCGTCGAGATGCAGGCGCGAGACGAAAGTTTCGTAGCCGCCGATGATGACCATGATAAGCAGGTTGGCGACCATGACCACGTCGATCAGGCCGAGCACGATCAGCATCACGTCGGTTTCGGTCATCTTCTGGTCGCCAAAGACGCCATGCACGAGATGGCCCAGTTCGATCATGAACAGCCAGACATAAACCACCTGAGCGATGACCAGGCCGATGTAGAACGGCGCCTGAATCCAGCGGCTGGCAAAAATGAAGGAAGGCAGGAGATTTTTCGGTATGTTCAGGGACATGGCTTGATGGCATCTGGCGGGGGCAAGATTTTACCACGCCACCCGCCGCCATTGCCGCCCGCCCATGGCAATCGCATGACAGGCGGCTCGTTTGCGCTTTCCCTCGCCCCCATTTCTCCCGGCCACTCTCCCGCAGGGGCAGCAGGCTAATGGGGTGAGGCATGGCGTAATCCCAGCAAGTTCGTCTTGCTCGCAATGACGAGGGGCCATAGGTTGGCGGTAAGCGCAGCGAACCCCAACACGATGGCCGAACGGCAACCCCGGCGCGGCATCGGCGCCGCCCACTGTCGGGTTTGCGCGGCCTTCGACCTTGTCGCAGCGCACAACCCAAGCCGCGCCCTGTGCGGAAATGACGATCGGCGAAGTTGCCTTCGCGGGAAATGCCGCTTGAGGTGTTCCAGCAAGAAATCCGCACCTGGAATTTCCCAGACGGAATACCGGGCGGCGCGAATGTCCAACCGTTGCGCCATTGCTGCGTCGCAGCGTGATTTCGTAAGCCCTTTGTAAGAATATCGCCGTGTAATGAATGATTGCCGACGCGGAGGGTCTGGAACTTCCCGGGGGGCGGTTTTATTGCGTTCGAGACTAACTCCGAGAACCGATTGTTTGTCTCAACAGATTGTTTGTCTCAGCATAATTTTTCGAAGTGCCGCAGAGGAGAAAAATATGTCGAATGAGTCCGTGCAGTTCTACTATCCGTCCGACGAAATCGTCAAGAATGCGGCGGTTTCCGGAATGGATGCCTACAAGGCACTGTGCGCGGAAGCTGAAGCCGACTACGAAGGTTTCTGGGCCAAGCGCGCCCGCGAACTGATCACTTGGAAACAACCCTTCACCCAGGCGCTCGATCAGTCCAATGCCCCGTTCTTCAAGTGGTTTGCCGACGGCAAGCTGAACGTTTCTTACAACTGCCTCGACCGTCAGGTCGAAGCCGGCAAGGGCGACAAGGTCGCCATCATCTTCGAGGCCGACGGCGGCGAAGTGACCAAGGTCACCTACAAGGAAATGCTGGTCAAGGTCTGCAAGATGGCCAACCTGCTGAAAGCCAGGGGCGTCAAGAAGGGCGACCGCGTCGTCATCTACCTGCCGATGACCATCGAGGGCATCGTCGCCATGCAGGCTTGCGCCCGCATCGGCGCCATCCATTCGGTCGTCTTCGGCGGCTTCTCGGCACAGTCCCTGCGTGATCGCATCAACGATGCCGGCGCCGTCATCCTGATCACCTCTGACGGGCAATTCCGCGGCGGCAAGGCGATTCCGCTGAAGCCAATCGCCGACGAAGCCTTCGCCATGGGCGGCTGCGAATCGATCAAGAACGTCATCGTTTTCAAGCGCACCGGTGGCGGCGCCAACATGGTCGCCGGCCGCGACCTCTGGCTGCACGAGGAACTGGCCAGCCAGCCGGAAACCTGCGAGCCGGAATGGGTCGACGCCGAACACCCGCTCTTCCTGCTCTACACCTCCGGTTCCACCGGCAAGCCGAAGGGCGTCCAGCATTGCACCGGCGGCTACCTGCTGCACGCCATCCTGACCATGAAGTACTCCTTCGACATCAAGGATAGCGACACCTTCTGGTGCACCGCCGACATCGGCTGGGTCACCGGCCACACCTACATCACCTACGGGCCGATGGCCGCTGGCGCTACCGAGGTCGTTTTCGAGGGCGTGCCGACCTACCCGGACGCCGGTCGGTTCTGGAAGATGATCCAGGATCACAAGGTAACCGTCTTCTATACCGCCCCGACCGCGATCCGTTCGCTGATCAAGGCATCCGACACGACCCAGGCCGTGCACCCGAAGAGCTTCGACCTGTCGTCGCTGCGCATCCTCGGTTCGGTTGGCGAGCCGATCAACCCGGCCGCCTGGCTGTGGTATTACGACAACGTCGGCGGCAGCCGCTGCCCGATCGTCGACACCTTCTGGCAGACCGAAACCGGCGGCCACATGATCACCCCGATGCCGGGCGCAACGCCCTTGGTGCCGGGTTCCTGCACCCTGCCCTTCCCCGGCATCGACTTCGCCGTGGTCGACGAGACGGGCGCCGAACTGCCGTGGGGTCAGGGTGGCATTCTGGTGTGCAAGAAGCCGTGGCCGTCGATGATCCGCACCATCTGGAACGATCCGGACCGCTTCGTGAAGTCCTATTTCCCGGCCGACTTCCAGGGCCAACTGTATCTGGCGGGCGATGGCGCCATTCGTGACGCCGAGACCGGCTACTTCACCATCACCGGCCGCATCGACGACGTGCTGAACGTTTCCGGTCACCGCATGGGTACCATGGAAATCGAATCGTCGCTGGTTTCCAACCCGCTGGTTGCCGAGGCCGCCGTCGTCGGCCGTCCGGACGACCTGACCGGCGAGGCCATCGTCGCCTTCGTGGTGCTCAAGGGCCAGCGTCCGACCGATCCGGAAGCGACCAAGAAGCTGATCAAGGAATTGCAGGACTGGGTGGGCCACGAGATCGGTCCGATCGCCAAGCCGAAGGACATCCGCTTTGGCGACAACCTGCCCAAGACCCGCTCCGGCAAAATCATGCGCCGTCTGCTGCGCGGTCTGGCCAAGGGCGAGGAACTGACGCAGGATATCTCGACCCTGGAAAACCCGGCGATCCTGGAGCAGCTTCGCGGCTAAGGCCGTGCCGCCGGGTCTTGCCGCAAGGCCGGACCCGGCGCCCGAAACACGAGGCGGCACAGCGCTGCCGCGACAGATCAGGAGGCGGCTGCTTGCCACGCTGCTTTCGCAGAACAAAAGGGCAAGGAGGAGACAACGGCCGTTCATAAAGGCGGCTTCCTGTGCGGTTATCAAACCGTATGCCAACGACGGCTGGCACGTTCGCGTGTCAGCCGTCGTCCATTTCGCAGAGGCAACGATGAAGCACGCTCACCCGCAAGCCGCAGGGGACGGGATTGGGTCTGCCGATCAGCCGGCAGATCGTCGAGTATTTTGATGGTAGGCTGTGGGTGAAAAATGGCCCGGCAAGGGCATCTGTTCATTTTCACGGTACCCTTTGCCGGTCTCGGCAGAATAGGAGGCTTAAACGATGGCGCACAAGATCCTGATCGTCGACGATGAACCCAATATCGTCGTGTCGCTGGAGTTTTTGCTGAAAAAAGAAGGTTTCACCGTCGCCGTCGCCAGCGATGGCGAGGAGGCGCTGGCTCAGGTTGCCGCCTTCGACCCCGATCTCCTGCTGCTCGATGTGATGCTGCCGAAAAAATCCGGCTACGAAGTGTGTGAGGCTCTGCGCGCCGATCCGCAGCGCAGTGGTCTGGTGATCCTGATACTCACCGCCAAGGGGCGCGCCACCGAGGTGGCGAAGGGTCTGGCCATCGGCGCCGATGCCTACATGACCAAACCCTTCTCGACCAAGGAACTGCTGGCCAAGATCAAGGAATTCCTCGGCATCGCCTGACGGCGCCTTTTTCGCAGCGGGGTCCATCATGAAGGCCAAGCACCGTTTTCTGCTCGCCGTCGTCGTTCTCGGGCTGTTGATGACCGGGCCTTTCGTCGTGACCTCCCTCATCGTCTGGCTGGACATGCGGGAATCCGAGCACAGGATGCTGGCCGAACTGCTCTTGTCGCGCCTGCCGCTGGGTACGGTGATGACCCTGTTCGGTTTCGCCATCGGCGTTAGCGTGCTCTACAAGCTGTTCAAGCAGTATGTCGAGGGCCTGTTGCGCATGGCCGAAACGCTGCGCCTGATGCTCAACGCCAACCGCAATTTCCGCGTTGGCCTCGAAGGGCCGCCGGAAGTCCGGCAACTGGCCGGCGCCGCCAACGATCTGGCGGCGCAGCGCGATGCGCTGATGGACGATGTCGAGGCCCAGATCGCCCAGGCCAAGGCTTTTGTCGAGGAGGAAAAAAACCGCCTCGCGGCGCTCATGTCGGAACTGGCCCAATCCGTCGTCGTGTGCAATCTTGACGGCCGCATCCTGCTCTACAACAACCGCGCCCGCCTGCAATTCGCCGCCCTGGCCCAGGGGCCGACCACGGCCTCGGGCGGGGCGCTGATCGGGCTGGGGCGCTCGATCCATTCCATCCTCGAAAAAAACCAGGTCGAACACGCGCTGGAAGTCATCCGCCTGCGTCTGGCGGCGGGCAAGGCGGCGTTGGCCAATTTCGTCACCACCACGCGCAGCGGCAAGCTCCTGCGCGTGCAGATGGCGCCGGTGCTGGCCTCTGCTGGCGAGGGCGAGGCGAACCTGTCGGGCTACGTGCTGACGTTCGAGAACATCACTCGCAACATCGAACAGGAAGCCCGCCGCGACCAGGCGCTGCACGAGTTGACCGAAGGCAACCGGGCGGCGCTGGGCAATATCCGCGCCGCCGTCGGCAACCTGATCGACTACCCCGACATGGATGCGGCCTTGCGCGAACGCTTCGTCCGCGTCGTCGCCGACGAGGCCGCCCGCATGTCCCAGAGCCTCGACCGGACGATGGCCGATTTCGCCGATACGATGAAAACCCGCTGGCCGCTGGAAGATGTGCTGGGCATCGACCTCATCGCCGCCGCCCAGCGGCGCATCGGCGACAAGCTGGACTTGCCGACAAAGACCGAGGAACTCGACGATGCCCTATGGGTCAAGGCCGACAGCTTTTCGCTGGTGTTCGCGCTAACTTTCCTCGCCGGCAAGTTGCAGGAGCATTGTGCGCCGCGCGAACTGCGCTTTCGCCTGACCTCGGCAGAGAAGCTGGCTTACCTCGACCTGATCTGGGCCGGCCCGACGATGTCGTCCGAGACTTTCTACACCTGGGAAATGGACGGCATGCAGGTCGGCGACGAAAGCTCGCCCCTGTCGCTGCGCGAGGTCATCGACCGGCATGGCGGCGAAGTCTGGTACCAGCGCGAGAAGGCCGCGCATCGCGCCTTCTTCCGCTTCGTGCTGCCGCTGGCGACGCCCGAGATCGAGGCCGAGGCGGAAGCGCCCAAGCGCGGCGCCGGCCGGCCGGAATACTACGATTTCGATCTGTTCAACTTCGCTGACAAATCGATCGATCTCGACCGCAAGCTGTCTGAGCTGACCTACACGGTATTCGATACCGAGACCACCGGCCTCGACCCGTCGAATGGCGACGAGATCATCCAGATCGGCGCCGTCCGCATCGTCAACAACCGCCTTTTGCGTCAGGAAGTGTTCGACCAGATTGTCGATCCGGAAAGGCCGCTCAAGCCGGAAACCATCCCCATCCACGGCATCACCGACGACATGGTGCGCGGCAAGCCGAATATCGACATCGTCCTGCCGGCCTTCCACGCCTTTTGCGAGGACACCATGCTGATCGCCCACAACGCCGCCTTCGACATGCGCTTCCTGCAATTGAAGGAGGAACGCACCGGCCTCTCATTTACGCAGCCGGTGCTCGACACCCTGCTGCTGTCGGCGGTGGCGCACCCCAACCAGGAATCGCACAGGCTCGACGCCGTTATCGACCGCCTGGGCATCGCCATCGACGCCCGCCACAACGCCCTGGCGGACGCGCTGGCTACCGGCGAGGTCTTCCTCAAGCTGCTGCCGCTGCTTGAGGAGCAGGGTATCGTCACTGTCAGACAGGCGCTGGCGGCGGCGGAGAAAACCTATTTCGCACGGATCAAGTATTAGTTAACCCCAGGAGGACTTATGCCAATAAACGAGCTTGCTTCGAGGTATCTGGATACGTTCATGAGGAACGAGGACTTTCCTGACGGTCTGTCTTTCCGGAAGGCGTTGATCGAGTGCGACTTGGACTATTCGCTCGACAGCTTGTCACGAATCGACCTGTTGTTGGATCAAGTGAGAAGCCAGTTGATGCCTGACCGCTCGAGTTTCATGTCGGACTATGCCAACCAGACCTTTCTGTATCTTCTGGCTTTTTATGTAGGTGCCACGATCTCGAAACAATCGGGCAGGAAAGTAGACTGGTACCAATACAATGAAATGCTAGCGGCGATCCCGGACAACAAGAATTTTTTCCCCGAATGTTTTGCCACGTCGATCACCTGCATCATCGAGAAGAAAGGGTTCTTCGTTCCCCTCGCGGCGATTGAGGAGAGGCTGTTTGAAGAACCGCCGACAAAGAGCGTGAAATTCAGCGCGGAACGGTGGATATGAGAGAGAAGAGCCTACCGCGCCCTGATACAGCCACCGCCGTAAGTTGGCGTTGATGACCGTGCCGCCTAACAAGCAGTTGCAGCGGACGTGATACGGCGCCCTTGCTTGAGTCCAGAGCGCAATTATTAACTGACTGGGCGGCGGATGACGAAAATTGGGACTATGAACCTTAACTGTCCGGGTGTGGCATCGGCAACAGCATCTCAAGCTTAAACTACGCAAAAACAAGGGGTGAAAAACATGTCCGAGAACATGATCGAGACAGCGGGAGAACAAAGCATCGCCCAGATCGGCGGGGATTTGCGCGCTGAGGGGCGACGGCGGATGGCCGGCAATACGCAGGCTTTCCTGCGCCGGCACGCGCCTTTCGACAAAATGTCGGCGGCGGCGCTACAGGCTTTCAGCGACAAGGCGGAAATCGTTTTCTACCCAGCCGGCAGCGAGATCGTCGGGCCTGGAACCGGCAATGTCCGCTTCTTCTATCTGGTCGAATCCGGCAAGGTGCAGGCGCGTCAGGCCGGCGAGGTGGCGATGACCGAATATTCCATCCTCACCCTGGGCGTCGGCGAGAGCTTTCCCATCGGCGCCGTCACCGCCGGCCGGCCCTCGACCAATATTTACACGGCGCTTGAGGACACTTTCTGCTACCAGTTGCCGGCGGAAAATTTCCTGGCGCTGATGACCAGCAGCCCGGAGTTCAACCTGTTCTGCACGCAGTACATCGCCAGCCTGCTCGACCAGTCGCGCCGCCAGTTACAGTTGCAGTTCGCGCAAAAGGCCAGCGAGCAACAGACGCTCAATTCACCCTTGAGCGGCATCGGCGCCCGCAAGCCGCTGGCGGTCCCGCCCGAGACGCCGCTGCGCGAGACGCTGGAAATCATGTCACGCGCCGCTGTCGGCTCCATTGTCATCACCGATGCCGGGCAGAAACCGCTTGGCATCTTCACCCGCAGCGACCTGCTCGACCGCGTCGTGCTCGCCGGCCTGCCGCTCGATGCGCCGATCAGCCGGGCCATGTCGGTCAAGGCTTTCACCCTCGACGAGCATGCCACGGCCTATGACGCGATGCTGGGCATGGCCACCCACGGCATTCGCCATGTGCTGGTCACCGACCCTGCCGGGCGCCTCTCCGGCATCGTCTCCGAGCGCGACCTGTTTGCCCTGCAGCGCGTCGGCCTGCGCCAGATTCGCCAGAGCATCGAGGTGGCGCCCGATGTCGCGGCGCTCAAAGGCGCGGCGGCCGACGTTCGCCAACTGTCGTTCAACATGCTGGCCCAAGGCATCGGGGCGGAGCAATTGACGCAATTCATCTCAACCCTCAACGACGCGCTGACCCGGCGCGTCATCCAGTTGCATCTCGACCACCACGACTTCGCCGGCATCGACTGGGCCTGGCTGGCCTTCGGCTCGGAAGGGCGCGACGAACAGACTTTCAGCACCGACCAGGACAACGGCATTATCTTCGCGACACCGGATAACGAAGACCAGGCAGCGCTCAAGGAACGCTTCCTGGCCTTCGCCCTGGCCGTCAACCGCGACCTGGATGCCGTCGGCTTCCCGCTGTGCAAGGGCAACATCATGGCCAGCAACCCAGAGTGGTGCCTGACCCTCGACGAGTGGAAGGAGCAATTCAGCACCTGGATTCGCCAGCCCGCGCCGATGTCGCTGCTGCACGCCACCATCTTTTTCGATTTCCGCCCGCTGTACGGCAAGAGCGAACTGGGCGACAAGCTGCGCCGCCATCTGCTGGCGCAGGCGGCGGCAACCCCCCTCTTCCTCCAGGCAATGGCGCGCAACGCCCTCGATGTCGGCCCGCCGCTGGGCAAGATCCGCGATTTCGTCACCGATCTCGAAGCCGAGCATCCGGGCAAGATCGACCTGAAAAAATTCGGCTCGCGCATTTTCGTCGACGTCGCCCGCATCTACGCGCTCGCCACCGGCGTGCCCAACACCAACACCCTGCAGCGCCTGCGCCTGACCGCGCAACGCCTCTCCCCCAAGGCCGAGGAAATGCATGCCGTGATCGACGGCCTCAACTTCATCCAGTTGCTGCGCTTGCAGCATCAGCACCTGGAAGGCGAACCGGAGCGTCAGAGCGCCAACCTGATCGACCCGGAAAAGCTCAATGAGCTGGATCGCCGCATCCTCAAGGAATCCTTCCGTCAGGCGCGCAAAATCCAGTTGCGCCTGAAGCTCGACTATCAGGTTCAATAATCATGCTCGGGCTCAATAAATTCCTGTTTCACAGCGCGGCCTCCGGGCGCCTGCCGGACGATGTGCGGGCCGGCCTGGCCGCCTGGCGCGACAGCACAGCACCGTCGCTGGACGAAGCGCATTTCCAGACTCGCTATCTGGTTGTCGATATCCAGAGCGCTGGCGGCGAACCCAAAAACGGCCGCCTGCTCGGCATTGCCGCCAGCGCCGTGCGCCATTCGGCAATTGCGCCGGACGCTACGCTCTATGTCGATCTCGACGACAGCGCGCCAGCGCAGGGAGCGCTTGAACGCAGGCTACTGGCCTTTCTCCAGTACGCCGCCAAAGCGCCGCTGGTCACCTACCATGTCCCCTATGTCAGCGGCTACTTGCTGCGCACCTATAAGGAGCGCCTGGGCATCAACTTCCAGCCGCAGTGGATCGACCTCGCCTGGCTGCTGCCGGCGATGTTCGGCGACAAAGAGAGTTCCCTACAACCGCTCGATCACTGGCTGAAAAATTTCGCCCTCGACACCGGCAGCGGCCGCCGCAACGCCATGGAAAATGCGCTGCTCCTCGCCCGTCTGTTGCAAATGCTGCTGCTCCGCGCCAGCGCCAAGAACATCGACACAGCCGCCCAACTGATCGCCGAATCGCACGCCAGCAGCCTCCTGCGGCGGCTCGGCTAAATAAATTACTCTGATCCGGCCAGCCTGTTTGAACAATGCCGCCAAGCTGTTAAAATGCGCGGCTTCCGTGGAGAGGTGGATGAGCGGTTTAAGTCGCACGCCTGGAAAGCGTGTTTAGGGTAATACCCTAACGCGGGTTCGAATCCCGCCCTCTCCGCCAGTAGCATCACAAGGCCCTCCGGGGCCTTTGTTTTTACTGGATTCTTTGTAATTCAAGCACTTCCAGGCAGCCATTTTGGGGACAAAGCTGGGGACATTCAGCCAAGATTCCGGGATGGACGAGGAAATGGCTTACCCTCCAGGCATGGAGTTGCACGGCGCTGGTTGGCGCATTACAAAGCGCGTTCCGAGGGCGCTACTGGGGCACTACGCACCGGACACAAAACTTCGATACCAGACCGGGGAAAGTGACATCGCGCGGCATGTGGTTCCTCACAGTCACCTTGAGCGGATACTTTGCGTCGGCGAAAACCTCGGCGACGAGGTCGTTGGCATCCTTCCCGGTCGGGGAAGGAGCGTCCAGTTCAACTTTGCGGGTCATGGCTCCATCCCTCCCGGTTACATGTTGATGACTTCGATCATGGCAAAGCCACGCGACGACGGATCATGCGGATTGACCGCCGTGAAGTTGCGGGCATAGAAGCCGGCGCCCTGGCGCAAGTCGGCATTCACGGCCAGCGGGATCACGGTCGGCGGCACGGCATCGCCGAGTACAACCGGATTGCGCGTCACGTCGGTGGCGCGGCCAACGCACAAGATTTGGGCGCTGGTCGGCGTCTCGGTCAGCACCTTCGGGGTGTAATAGACCTCGTACATCCCGAACAGGCGGCCAACCCGGAAGATGCCAGGGCGCGGCGCAATGCCCGATGGCTGGAACACCGTGCTGGGCAGACCCATCAACTGCGCGGCGACGCGCTTGGTAACGTACAGATGCGTGACGCCGTGGTTAATGGTGTCCTCGGCCATCTTCTGCGACACCACGCCAAGCGGGTAAGCGAAATCCTGCCAGGCTGCGGCGCGGCCATTGTCGTGATGGGCGGCAGCTTCGGCGAAATCGAACTGGGCGGTGTTCATCGCGGCCAGTCGCCGCCCCTTCCCTCTCTGCCAGATTCGCCAGTTCCTTTGGCGTGAGGGGCAATAGTGGCAATGCGCTTCCTGCCCGGCGTTATCTGGCGAATGGCAGCGCCGTATTGAAATGGGAGTAAGAAAGCTTGTGCGTGGTAGCATAATTTGCTACCATTTGGAGCATGAAACGAAAGCACCTGAAAACGCTGGAACTGCTTTTTTCGCGCCCGGTCAGCGCGAACGTGAAGTGGTCGGAGATTGAATCTCTGTTCGTGGCGCTGGGCGCGAACGTCACCGAGGCAGAAGGTTCCCGCGTCACGGTCAGGCTGTTCGATGTGGTGCGAGTATTCCACCGCCCACACCCGAATCCGGACACAGACAAAGGCGCTGTCGAAAGCATCCGCAAGTGGCTCGAATCAAACGGAGTGAAACCATGAACAACATCATCGCCATTGACGGTCACAAGGCCGTCATTGCCTACGATCCCGACATCGGTATGTTCCGTGGCGAATTTACCGGACTGTCCGGCGGCGCGGATTTCTATGCAACCGACGTTGCCGGGTTGCAGCGCGAAGGCGCAACCTCCCTGCGCGTTTATCTGGACGCTTGCGCCAAGGATGGCATCGAGCCGCTGGCAAAAGCTTCTGGCGCGTTGAACCTGCGCGTACCGCCCGATTTGCACCGCGCGGCGACGATTGCAGCGAAAGCGGCAGGCAAGAGCCTGAACCAATGGGCAACCGATACTCTGCGCGAGGCGACTGCCGCCTAGACGAACCTCCTACCCGCCGGCTGGCATGATGACTCCTTGGAATCGCCAAGCATCGCACTTTACAAGATATTCCCAGTTGGTAAACGCCTCTTTTTGGTTGGTATTCGCTCTCTCAAGCTCCGATTTTGGTCGGTAAAATGCCAATAAAAAAGGGCTTAGATTTCTCTAAGCCCTTTTTTTGTTCATATTTCTGTGGTGGGTGCTAACGGGGTCGAACCGCTGACATTCGCCTTGTAAGGGCGACGCTCTACCAACTGAGCTAAGCACCCACGGTGATTATTTGGTGTTGACGGCGTCCTTCAGACCCTTGCCGGCGCGGAATTTCGGCGACTTGGCGGCCTTGATTTCCAGGGCCTTGCCGGTCTGCGGGTTGCGACCGGTGCGGGCGGCGCGCTCGCCGACGTAGAAGGTGCCGAAACCAACCAGGTTAACGGTGTCGCCCTTTTTCAGCGCTTCCTTGATGGCGTCGACAGCAGCATCGAGCGCGCGGCCGGCGGCAGCCTTGGAGATTTCCGCAGAAGCGGCGATCTGGTCGATCAGTTCGGTCTTGTTCATTTTAAACCCCTTGGTTGGATGAGTCGAAAAAGCGAAGCGGTAACGAAACCGGGTTTATATCCCTCCGGAAATCCTTGTGTCAAGCGGATTTTCGCCGCATCGGCCAGCTCTTCGGGAGCGCGACGAAAAATCTCAATGGGTCAGCACGGTGACGGCCGCAGCGGCCTCGCCTGATGTCTTGACCTCGGGGTTTTCCTCGCTCTGTTCCGGCAGGGCTTCCGGCTTGTGTTCGAGGGCGCGTTCGAGCACCTGATCGATCCATTTGACCGGCACGATTTCGATCCTGTTCTTGATGTTGTCGGGGATATCCGTCAGATCCTTGACGTTTTCTTCCGGGATCAGCGCCGTTTTCAGGCCGCCGCGCACCGCCGCCAGCAGCTTTTCCTTGA
Source organism: Betaproteobacteria bacterium (assembly GCA_009779265.1). Lineage (GTDB taxonomy): Bacteria > Pseudomonadota > Gammaproteobacteria > Burkholderiales > Rhodocyclaceae > Azonexus. The sequence continues at coordinate 80,617 of WREP01000004.1, read as the reverse complement.
GTCCGCCGATGGCCAGCACTTCGCCGCGCAGGGTGATTTCACCGGTCATGCAGACTTCGCAGCGAACCGGGATGCCGGTGTAGGAGGAAACGAGGGCGGTGGTCATGGCGATGCCGGCCGACGGGCCGTCCTTGGGCGTGGCGCCTTCGGGGACGTGGATGTGGATGTCGGTTTTCTCGAAGACATCGCCCTTGATGCCAAGGCGCTGGGCACGGGCGCGCACCACCGAGCGGGCGGCTTCGACCGATTCCTTCATCACGTCGCCGAGCGAGCCGGTGCGCAGGATGTTGCCCTTGCCCGGCATGTTGGCGCATTCGATGGTCAGCAGTTCGCCGCCGACCTCGGTCCAGGCCAGCCCGGTGACCTGGCCGACCTGGTTTTCCTTTTCCGCCATGCCGAAGTTGTAGCGGCGCACGCCGAGGAATTTGTCGAGATTCCGGGCATTGACGATGATCTTGCTGTCGCGTTTTTTGAGCAGCAGGGTCTTGACCACCTTGCGGCAAATCTTGGAAATTTCGCGTTCAAGCGCGCGCACGCCGGCTTCGCGGGAGTAGTAGCGGACGATGTCGCGGATGGCGCTATCGACGACGGTCAGTTCGGTTTTCTTGACGCCGTTGTTTTTCATCTGCTTGGGCAGCAGATAGCGCATGGCGATGTTGATCTTCTCGTCCTCGGTGTAGCCGGAGAGGCGGATCACTTCCATCCGGTCGAGCAGCGGCGGCGGGATGTTCATGGTGTTGGCGGTAGCCACGAACATGACGTCGGAAAGGTCGAAATCGACTTCGACGTAATGATCCTGGAAGGTGTTGTTCTGTTCCGGGTCGAGCACTTCAAGCAGGGCGGACGAGGGGTCGCCGCGAAAATCCTGGCCGAGCTTGTCGACTTCGTCGAGCAGGAACAGGGGATTGCGCACGCCGACCTTGGTCAGGCTGTTGAGAATCTTGCCCGGCATGGAGCCGATGTAGGTGCGGCGGTGGCCGCGAATCTCGGCCTCGTCGCGGACGCCGCCGAGCGCCATGCGCACGAACTTGCGGTTGGTGGCGCGGGCAATCGACTGGCCGAGCGAGGTCTTGCCGACGCCCGGCGGGCCGACCAGACACAGGATCGGCGCCTTGACCTTATCGACGCGCTGCTGCACGGCAAGGTATTCGAGAATGCGTTCCTTGACCTTTTCCAGGCCGAAGTGGTCGGCGTCGAGGGTTTTCTCGGCGGCGCGCAGATCCTTGCTGATGCGCGTTTTTTTGCGCCACGGCAGGGCGATCAGGGTTTCGATGAAATTGCGCACGACGGTGGCCTCGGCCGACATCGGCGACATCAGGCGCAGTTTTTTCAATTCGCCCAGCGCCTTGGTCAGTGCCTCCTTGCTCATGCCGGCGGCCTTGATCTTCTTGTCCAGCTCTTCCAGGTCGGCGCCGTCCTCGCCTTCGCCGAGTTCCTTCTGGATGGCCTTGACCTGCTCGTTGAGGTAGTACTCGCGCTGGCTCTTTTCCATCTGCCGCTTGACGCGGCCACGAATGCGCTTTTCGACCTGGAGAATATCGATTTCCGATTCGAGTTGCGAGAGCAGGCGGTCGATGCGGTCGCGCACGCTGCCCATTTCCAGCACTTCCTGTTTCTGCTCCAGCTTGAGCGGCAGGTGGGCGGCGATGGTGTCGGCCAGGCGGCCGGCGTCCTCGATGCCGGCGATGGAGGACAGCACTTCCGGCGGAATCTTCTTGTTCAGCTTGACGAACTGGTCGAACTGGGCGAGCACGGTGCGGCGCATGGCCTCGATCTCGTGATCCTCGACGGCGGCTTGCGGCAGCGGCGCGGCGGTGGCCATGAACACCGCGGCGCTCGTGTCGATGGCCTCGATAGTGGCGCGCTGCGTGCCTTCGACCAGCACCTTGACGGTGCCGTCGGGCAGCTTGAGCATTTGCAGGATGTTGGCCATGCAACCGACACGGTAGAGATCTTCCGCTTCCGGTTCATCCTTGGCGGCCGATTTCTGGGCCACCAGCAGGATATGGCGGCCGGTTTCCATGGTCATTTCGAGCGCCTTGATGGATTTCGGGCGGCCGACAAAGAGCGGGATGACCATGTGCGGGAAAACGACGACATCGCGCAACGGCAGCAGCGGCAGTTCGACGGTTTCCGGAAGGGTGTTGGGGATGGTCATGAAGAAGCCTTAACAATGGGTGACAACCCCTCAACTGGGGGCAAAACGCCGCAATTCAAGGGAAAAGCGGCTCAGTTGGCGCCGGAAACCTTCGGCTGGTCGGCGTAAATCAGCAGGGGCGGGGTATCGCCGGCGACCATGTTCTCGTCGATGACGACCTTTTCGACATTTTCCATGCCGGGCAGTTCGTACATTGTATCGAGCAGGGTCTGTTCCAGGATCGAGCGCAGGCCGCGGGCGCCGGTCTTGCGTTCCAGCGCCTTTTTGGCGATGGCCGAGAGGGCGCCCGTGCGCACTTCCAGCTCAACGTTTTCCATGGAAAACAGCTTCTGGTACTGCTTGATGAGCGCGTTGCGCGGTTCGGTCAGGATTTGCACCAGGGCCGGTTCTTCCAGTTCCTGGAGCGTGGCGACCACCGGCAGGCGGCCGATCAGTTCGGGAATGAGGCCGAACTTGATCAGGTCTTCCGGCTCGGTATCGAGCAGGATCTGGCCGACGGCCTTCTTGTCATCCTTGCTCTTGACCACGGCCTCAAAGCCGATGCCGCCCTTGTCGGAACGGTCCTGGATGACTTTTTCCAGACCGACGAAGGCGCCGCCGCAGATGAAAAGGATGTTGGTGGTGTCGACCTGGACGAAATCCTGGTTCGGATGCTTACGCCCGCCCTGCGGCGGAATCGAGGCGACGGTGCCCTCGATCAGCTTGAGCAGGGCCTGCTGCACGCCTTCGCCGGAAACGTCGCGGGTAATCGACGGGTTGTCGGACTTGCGCGAAATCTTGTCGATCTCGTCGATGTAGACGATGCCCTGCTGCGCCTTTTCGATGTCGTAATCGCACTTCTGCAACAGCTTCTGGATGATGTTCTCGACATCCTCGCCGACATAGCCGGCTTCGGTCAGCGTGGTGGCGTCGGCCATCACGAAGGGGACATTGAGCAGCCGCGCCAGGGTCTGGGCGAGCAGGGTCTTGCCCGAGCCGGTCGGGCCGATCAGCAGGATGTTGCTCTTGGCCAGTTCGACGTCATCGGCGCTCCTGTTGGCATGGCGCAGACGCTTGTAATGGTTGTACACCGCCACGGCGAGGATGCGCTTGGCGACTTCCTGGCCGATCACGTACTGGTCGAGGATGGCGCAGATCTCGCGCGGCGTCGGCAGGTCGGCGCGGCTGGCCTGGACCGTTTCAGCGGGCAGTTCGTCGCGGATGATGTCGTTGCACAGCGCGATGCACTCGTCGCAGATAAACACCGACGGACCGGCGATCAGTTTCTTGGTTTCGTGTTGGCTCTTGCTGCAAAAGGAGCAGTACAGCAGTTTTTCGTGGCCGCCTTTGGACATCTGGGTGCCTCCGATCAAGCCGCGTCGCGGCGGGTTAGAACCTTGTCGATCAGACCGTATTCTGCCGCCTCGGCCGCCGAAAGGAAATTGTCGCGATCGGTGTCTTTCTCGATGCGTTCCAGCGGCTGGCCGCTGTGTTCGGCCATGATGCGATTGAGGCGGTCGCGGATGGAGAGGATTTCCTTGGCATGGATGGCGATATCCGAGGCCTGGCCCTGGAAGCCGCCCAGCGGCTGGTGAATCATGACGCGCGAATTGGGCAGGGCAAAACGCTTGCCCTTGCAGCCGGCATTAAGCAGGAAGGCGCCCATCGAGGCGGCCTGGCCGACGCACAGCGTCGACACGTCGGGCTTGATGAACTGCATGGTGTCGTAGATCGACAGGCCGGCCGTCACCGAGCCGCCCGGAGAATTGATGTAGAAATGGATGTCCTTGTCCGGGTTTTCCGCCTCCAGGAACAGCATCTGGGCGACGATCAGGTTGGCGCTGGCGTCATTGACCGGGCCGACGAGAAAAATCACCCGCTCCTTCAAAAGGCGCGAATAGATGTCGTAGGCGCGCTCGCCGCGACCGCTCTGTTCCACCACCATCGGCACCAGGCCGAGCGCCTGCGGATTCCAGTCGTTTGCGTTGTCGATATTCATGTCAACCCTTGTTGCTTCTGTTACGGACGTGCTGCGGCGCCAGCCAGCTTACTGCTTCTGGCCCATCAGTTCATCGAAAACGGCGGCCTTGTCGGTGACCTTGGCCTTGCTCAGCACCCAGGCGACGACATTGTTCTCAAGGGCGACGCCCTCGACTTCCTGCAAGCGCTGCGGCTGGGCGTAGTACCAGCGGATCACTTCTTCCGGCTGCTCGTAGCTCTGGGCAGTCTCCTCGACCAGCGTCCGCACTTGCTCCAGCGTCGCCCGCAAGTTCTCGACCTTGACCACTTCGGCGAGGATCAGGCCCAGTGCGACGCGGCGCTTGGCCTGGTCGGCGAACCATTCCGGCTGGATCGGGAAATCCTTGGTCTTCATGCCACGCTGTTCCATATCCTGGCGGGCCGCCTGCATCAAGCGCTGGATTTCCATATCCGTCAGCGCCACCGGGATAGTGATCGGATTGGCCTTGAGCAGGACTTCCATGACCTGATCCTTGATCTTGCCCTCGATACGGCGCTTGACCTCGCGCTTCAGGTTGGCGGCGATTTCCGCCTTCATCTTGGCGACATCGCCGTCGGCCACGCCCATGCCCTTGGCGAATTCGCCGTCGATTTCCGGCAGTTGCGGCGCCTGCACCTGCTTGACGGTGATCTCGAACTGCACCGTCTGGCCGGCCAGATCCTTGGCATGATAATCAGCCGGGAAGGTCAAATCGAAGGACTTGGCGTCGCCAGTCTTGCAGCCTTCGACGGCATTCTCGAAATCGGGCAGCATCATGCCCTGACCGAGAACGAAGGGATAATCGCTGGCCTCGCCGCCCTGGAAGGGCACGCCATCCTTCTTGCCGAGAAAGTCGATGGTCACGCGGTCTTCCTTGGCCGCGGCGCGGTCGGCATCCACATAGGCGACGCGCTGCTTGCGCAGAATGTCCAGGGTCTTGTCGACTTCGGCGGCGCTGACTTCAAGCACCGGGCGCTCGATCTCGGAGGCCGACAGGTCGCCCGGGACGAATTCCGGATAGACCTCGAAAATGGCGGAAAATTCGAGATGGGTCGCGCTCTCGCTGGCTTTCGGCTCGATGCGCGGATAGCCGGCAACGCGCAGATTCTGGGCGGTGACAGCCTCGCCGAAAACACGGTCGAGTTCCTCCGACAGCACCTCATGACGCGCTTGCGCGCCGTACTGCTGCTTGACCATGCTGAGCGGCACCTTGCCCGGGCGGAAACCCGGCATCTTGACATTGCGGCCCATGCGCTTGAGGCGCTGTTCCATTTCCTTCTCGACATCAGCGATGGCGATGACGAGATCCACGCGGCGTTCGAGTTCGCTGGCTTGTGCGGTGTTGGATTCCATGAAAGTTCCTTGTGACGTCGGAGCCGAAAAATAAAACCGTTGATTGTATCACGACCAGCATCAGACAAACCCTTGCCGCCAATGCAAAAAGAGCAGCAAGGGTGTGGACAGGCTCGCCGGAAATTCGTACAATGCGCGGCTTCTTTCAGCGGCGGCAGTAGCTCAGTTGGTAGAGTCCCGGATTGTGATTCCGGTTGTCGTGGGTTCGAGCCCCATCTGTCGCCCCAGCATTCAAAGCCCCGCAGTCGCATGACTGGCGGGGCTTTTCATTGATGCGGGACATATGACCGCAGAATGCGCAGGGAAACCCGAAAAGCCGAAAGGCCGGTTTTCCCAAGATGCTGGCGCGTCCGGCGCATTTGATTGGATTGAACCGCCGGAATGTAGCTGTCCGGCGATGGAAACACTCCGTTCGCCGGCCTCGGCCACTCAGGCATTCAATCTCCACCCCTTTGTCGGTGCAAGCGGACGCACGGCGTTATCGAATCGCCCTTGAACCATATCGAGAAATTCCCGGCCATCAGGTCGAGGCGACTCAACACGGCGCGCCCTGAAACTCGCCCGGCGGTTGCCGAATGGCAATCTGGAATCCGATAAAAATATCTTCAAGCGTGGCGCATCTATTGATTTATTTACCCGAACGAATTAAATTACCCGCTCCTTCTTTTAGTACGGGAGTTATCATGGATTTATCGACTTTGTCCGTTGCCCAATTGCGTGATTTGCAGCAGCAGATCCCGGGCGAATTGAAGCGCCGCGAAAAGCAAGAAAAGTCTAATCTTATCAAAGATGTACGGGATTTTGTCAGGGCGCGTGGCTTTACCATGGAAGATTTGCGGGGCGAGGAAGGCGCGACCAAGGCCACTGCCGGCACCAAGGTTCGCATCAAATACCGCCACCCGCAAGATGGCTCGCTGACATGGACCGGACGGGGCCGCAAGCCGAAATGGGTCGAGGCTTGGTTGGCCAATGGCGGCAACCTCGACAATCTCCTGGTTTGATTGATGCATATTCTGCTCAGCAATGACGACGGCTATTTCGCGCCGGGTTTGGCAGCGCTGGCTGAAGCGCTGACAGGTCTGGGCGAAATCACCGTCGTCGCGCCCGAGCAGAATCGCAGCGCCGCCAGCCATTCCCTGACCCTCGACCGGCCCTTGTTTTTGCGGCGGGCCGACAATGGTTTTCATTTTGTCAACGGCACGCCGACCGATTGCGTCCATCTGGCCGTTTCGGGAATGCTGGAAAAGCTGCCGGACATTATCGTTTCCGGCATCAATCGCGGCGCCAATATGGGCGATGACACCATCTATTCGGGAACTGTCGCGGCGGCAACCGAGGGATATTTGCTCGGCCTGCCGTCGATCGCCATTTCCCTGACCAGTTTCGAGGGCCGCCATTTCGCCACGGCGGGACAAGTGGCGCGCGAACTGGTCGCACGTTTTATTCGCGATCCGATTCGTCAGCCGGTACTGCTCAATGTCAACGTGCCGGACATTCCCCATGACGAATTGCGGGGCACGGAGGTAACCCGCCTCGGGCGGCGGCACAAGGCCGAGCCGGTAGTGCCGATGACCTCGCCGCGCAACGATACGGTGTTCTGGATCGGCGCAGCCGGCGGCGCCGCCGATGCCGGGCCGGGCACCGATTTCAACGCCATCGAACGCGGCTGCGTGTCGGTGACGCCGTTGCAGATCGACTTGACGCATAGCGCGCAACTGGGCGTCGTGCGTGACTGGATAAAGTGATCGCGTGGTTTTGCACGGTATCGGCATGACATCGCCGCGGACGCGGGCGCGCATGATCGAGCGCCTGCGCGAACAAGGCATTCGCAACGAAGCCGTGCTGACGGCGATGAATGCCGTGCCGCGCCATCTGTTCGTCGAGGAAGCCCTGGCCTCGCGCGCCTACGAGGACAGCGCGCTGCCCCTGGGCATGGGGCAGACCATTTCGCAGCCCTATATCGTTGCCCGGATGATCGAATTGCTGCTCGACGGGCGCACTGCGCTCGGCAAGACGCTTGAAATCGGCGCCGGTTGCGGCTATCAGGCGGCGGTGCTGGGGCGCTTGACCAACGAGGTCTATGCCATCGAGCGCCTCGCGCCACTGCTGGAAAAAGCCAAGGACAACATGCGCCTCTTGCGGCAATTCAATGTCCGTTTGAAGCACGCCGATGGTCAAATGGGATTGCCGGAAGCCGCGCCCTTCGATAGCATCATCGTGGCGGCGGCCGGATCGAAGGTGCCGTCGGCGCTGCTCCAGCAACTGGCGCCGGGTGGACGTCTGGTATTACCGCTCGGCACGACGGAGCAGTATCTTAGTTTGATTGAATGCACGCCTCAGGGATTTGTCGAAAAGCGGCTGGATGCCGTCCGGTTTGTCCCGCTTCTCGCAGGAACGCAATGAATCGAGTCTATCTCATCGCCTTGTCCGTTTTAACCGCCACGCTGGCCGGCTGTTTCAGCCAACCGCCGGCGCCGGCCGAGGATCGCGGCGCGACGGCCCAGACCACGACCGCGCCCGCCGGCCCCGGCTATTACACGGTCAAGCGGGGCGATACCCTGTACCGCATCGCCATCGAAAATGGCCAGGATTACCGCGACATCGCGGCCTGGAACTACATCACCAATCCGGCGGAAATCAAGGAAGGGCAAATTCTCCGGGTGATTCCGCCGGTCGCCGAGGGCAGCGCCGTTGTGACCTCGCCGGTCGACGGCGGCGGCAGCGTCGAAGCGCGTCCGCTCGACGCGCCGCCGGCATCGGCAAGCGGCTTCAAGACCGAGCCGCGGGTCGGCAAGGAGCCCTACTCGGACGCCGCCTATATCCGTCTCAATCCCCAGACCGATCCGCGCCCCGAGGCGAAGCCGGAAACCACCGCCATGCCCCCCGCCGCGCCAGGGCCGGATGACGTGCCGTGGATCTGGCCGGCGACCGGCAAGCTTGTCGCGCCGTTCAGCGAAAGCGGCAACAAGGGCCTCGATCTGGCCGGCAAAGCCGGCGATCCGATACTCGCCGCCGGCGACGGCAAGGTCGTCTATGTCGGCTCCGGCCTGCGCGGCTACGGCGAACTGGTGATCATCAAGCACAATGCCACCTTCCTCTCGGCCTACGCCCACAATCGCAAAATTCTCGTCAAGGAAGGCGCGCAAGTCACACGCGGGCAAAAAATCGCGGAAATGGGCAATACCGACAGCGATACGGTCAAGCTGCATTTCGAAATTCGCAAGCAGGGCAAGCCGGTCGATCCCGCGCAATACCTGCCGAAAAGATGAGCGCGCCGGACAATGAGAAAGAATTCGCGGGGCAACCCGACTCTCCCCTATTGTCCGAAACCGAAGCCGAGGCCGTAACGCCCGAACAGGAACTGCTCGAAGACGTCACCCAGCTCTATCTCAACGAAATCGGCGCCAAACCACTGCTGACGCCAGAGCAGGAAACCGCCACCGCCCGCCGGGCGCAAGCCGGAGATTTCGCGGCGCGGCAAATGATGATCGAGCACAACCTGCGGCTCGTCGTGAATATCGCCAAGCGTTACCTGAGCCGGGGCATTCCGCTGCTCGACCTGATCGAGGAAGGCAATCTCGGCCTCATTCACGCCCTGGAAAAATTCGATCCCGAGCGCGGTTTTCGCTTCTCCACCTACGCCACCTGGTGGATCCGGCAGAGCATCGAGCGCGCCATCATGAACCAGTCGCGAACCGTCCGTCTGCCGGCGCACGTAGTCAAGGAAATCAACCTGGTGCTGCGCGCCATGCGCCACCTGGAATCGGCCGAGCGCCGCGACGTCACGGTCAGGCGCGTGGCGCTGCTGCTCGACCGCCCGGTCGAGGACATTCGCCGCATCCTGTCGCTCAATGAACAAACCGCCTCGCTCGACGCGCCGCTGGAAATCGACCCCAACCACAGCCTGGTCGAACTGATCGCCGACGACAAGGGCAGCGATCCCGAAAGCCTGCTGCAATCGAACGAGATCAGCAGCCTGGTCGCGCATTGGCTGGGCGAACTGAGCGAGCGCCAGCGCACGGTAATCAAAAACCGCTACGGCCTGGGTGGAACCGAGGTCGCCACGCTCGACCAGATCGCCAGCAACCTCGGCCTGACCCGCGAACGGGTGCGGCAAATTCAGATGGAAGGACTGGATTGCCTGCGCAAAATCATCAAGCGCGGCAAGATCGAACGCGACTCGCTGCTTTAGCGTAGTTTTAATTCAATCGCATACGGTCGCAACCCCTTTACTCCATCCAGTGAGCGGGAGAATTTCTCTCCCTCGCTCATTGCCGGATCGCCATGGAAATTTCCATGAAACAGTATTCCGCAGCCAAATGGTGCGGCGTAACATGAACAGTTGGCGCGGCAATCGGCCCATTTCAGCAAGGAGACGCAATGCCCCTGTTCAAACTTGATGACAAGGCGCCGCGGCTTGGCGCTCATGTCTGGGTTGCCCCCAACGCCACGGTGATCGGCGATGTCAGCCTGGGCGACAATGTTTCGGTCTGGTGGAACGCCACCTTGCGCGGCGACAACGACCCGATCCACATCGGCGACAACAGCAATATCCAGGATGGCTCGGTGCTGCATACCGACGAAGGCGTGCCGCTCCACATCGGCGCCGACGTTACCGTCGGCCATCTGGTCATGCTGCACGGCTGCACGGTCGGCGATGGCTGCCTGATCGGCATCGGTTCGGTGATTCTCAACCGGGCGGTGATCGGCAAGGAGAGCATCGTCGGCGCCAATACCCTGGTTCCCGAAGGCAAGGTGTTTCCCGAACGCTCGCTGATCGTCGGTTCGCCGGGCCGGGTCATACGCCGGCTCGACGACGAGGAAGCGGCCCGGCTGCGCGCCTCGGCGGCGCATTACGTCGCCAACGCCAGCCGCTACCGCAAGCTGCTGACGCCGCTGTAAACGACGGCGCGGGGCCGTAGCCCCGCGCTTGCCGCCGCCCAGCGGCGAATGTTCAGACCCTTCAGACGGTGCTGGCGAGATTCGACAGCGTGACGTTCGGACGGAGGTTTTCCATGACCTTCTGCAAGCCGATCCGCGCCTTCAGGTTGATGACCAGCGGCGCCCGCAGGTTGGGCACGATGTCGGCCTTGCCGTCGGTTTCCTTCTTGTACAGCACCTGCATCACCACCACGTCGTCGTCGGCCGGCGATTGCAGCAGCGCCGATTCGGCATCACTCAATTCCAACTCGTAACGGAAGCCGAGGGTGGTCGGATCGACGATTTGCAGCGCCAGACCCGGCTCATCCAGCGATTGCAGCGTAAAACCGGCGCCCTGCGCATCTTCCTGGATCAAGGTGTAGCGCCGGGAATTTTCAAAGGCGACCAGGCCGACGGGAAAAGTAATGATCTTCTCGTCGGCGACCTCGATGCTTCCAAACAAATAGGTGTCTACTTTCATGCCTCTCTCCCGATGTAATGAACATAGCCATTCATGCTACACCATTGCCGGTTGTAATTTGCTCCCGGATTACGCATCATTCCTCCCCTTTTTCTGCCGCGCCCCATCATGCTTGCTCCCATCGAAAACCGCATCGCCGACGAACTCAAGGTTCGTCCCGCCCAGGTCAAAGCAGCCGTCGCTCTTCTCGACGAAGGCGCCAGCGTGCCCTTCATCGCCCGCTATCGCAAGGAAGTCACCGGCGAACTCGACGACACGCAGTTGCGCGAACTGGCGGAACGCCTGAGCTACCTGCGCGAACTGGAAGAACGCCGCGCCGCCGTGCTGGCCAGCATCGAGACGCAGGGCAAGCTGACGCCGGCATTGCAGGCCGAAATCGCGGCGGCCGAAACCAAGCAGCGCCTGGAAGACCTCTACCTGCCGTACAAGCAGAAGCGCCGCAGCAAGGCGCAAATCGCCCGCGAGGCCGGCATCGAGCCGCTGGCCCTGGCGCTGCTGGAAAATCCCGAACTGACGCCGGCAGCGGAAGCCGAAAATTATCTCAACGCCGAGGCCGGTTTTGCCGATGCCAAGGCCGTGCTCGACGGCGCCCGCCAGATTTTGATGGAAAAATTCGCCGAGGACGCGCAGCTTTTGCAGACCCTGCGCGATTATCTGCACGAACACGGCCTGCTCAAATCGACCGTGATCGAGGGCAAGGAAAACGAAGGCGCCAAGTTCCGCGACTGGTTCGATTTCGCCGAGGCCATCGCCGACATGCCCTCGCACCGCGCTCTGGCGCTCTTGCGCGGGCGTAACGAGGGCTTTCTTAACCTCTCGCTGGTTCTCGCTTCGGAATTGGCCGAGGATGCCGCCGCCAGCCCGCATCCCTGCGAACTGCGCATCGCCGCCCGCTTCGCCATCAGCAACAAAAACCGCCCGGCCGACAAATGGCTGGCCGACACCGTGCGTTGGGCCTGGAAGATCAAAATCCACGCCCACCTCGAACTGGAAGGGGTGGGCGCCCTGCGCGAGCGCGCCGAGGAAGAAGCCATCCGCATTTTCGGCAAGAACCTGAAAGACCTGCTGCTCGCCGCGCCAGCCGGCCAGCATGTGACCATGGGCATCGACCCCGGCATCCGAACCGGCTGCAAGATCGCCGTCGTCGATGCCACCGGCAAGCTCCTCGCCACCGAAACCATCTACCCGCACGAACCGAGAAACGACTGGGCCGGTTCCCTGGCGGCCATCGGCCGGCTGGCGGCGAAGCACGGCGTCACCCTGATCGCCATCGGCAACGGCACCGCCAGCCGCGAAACCGACAAGCTGGCGCAGGAAGCGATCAAGCGCCAGCCGGAACTGCGGCTGCAAAAAATGGTCGTCTCGGAAGCCGGCGCCTCGGTCTATTCGGCCTCGGAACTCGCCGCCAGGGAATTCCCGGAACTCGACGTCTCGCTGCGCGGCGCCGTTTCCATCGCCCGCCGCCTGCAAGACCCGCTGGCCGAACTGGTCAAGATCGAGCCGAAATCCATCGGCGTCGGCCAGTACCAGCACGACGTCTCGCAAAGCAAGCTCGCCCGCTCGCTCGATGCCGTGGTCGAAGACTGCGTCAATGCCGTCGGCGTCGATGTCAATACCGCCTCGGTGCCGCTGCTGACCCGTATTTCCGGCCTGAATGCCGGGCTGGCCGCCAACATCGTCGGCTACCGCGATGCCCGCGGCGCCTTCAAATCGCGCGCGGAACTGAAAAACGTGCCGCGCCTGGGCGACAAGACCTTCGAGCAGGCCGCCGGTTTCCTGCGCGTGACGAATGGCGACAATCCGCTCGACGCCTCATCCGTACACCCGGAAGCCTACCCGCTGGTCGAGAAAATCGCCGTGGACCTCGACAAGCCGCTCAGGGACATCATCGGCGACAGCCGCGCGCTGAAAAACCTGAACCCGGCCAAATACACCGACGCGCGTTTCGGCCTGCCGACGGTGCAGGATATTTTGCGCGAACTGGAAAAACCCGGCCGCGACCCGCGCCCGGAATTCAAGACGGCGGCCTTCGCCGATGGCGTCGAAAACATGAAAGACCTGCGCCCCGGCATGATTCTCGAAGGCGTCGTCACCAATGTCGCCGCCTTTGGCGCCTTCATCGACATCGGCGTGCATCAGGACGGCCTGGCGCACGTCTCGGCGCTCTCCGACCGCTTCGTCAAGGACCCGCACGAAATCGTCAAGGCCGGGCAAGTCGTCAAGGTCAAGGTGCTCGACATCGACCTCCCTCGCCAACGCATCGCCCTCACCCTGCGCCTGAGCGACGAGCCGGGCAAGGAAGCAGGCCACCCGCGCGGCAACACCCCGCAGCCACGCCAACAACCCCGCCGCGACACCCCGCCGCCCGCCGGCAACGCCATGGCGGCGGCCTTCGCCAAACTGCGGCGGTAAAACGGAGAGGGCCGCAGGCCACCCCATCCGTCATTCCCGCGCAGGCGGGAATCCAGCAGGTGCGGGGAGACTGAGAGGCTGTAACTGGATTCCCGCCGACGCGGGAATGACGGAAATGTTGGATGGGCGTTCGTCCATGCGAGCGCCCCGACCCGCGAACCTTGCCCTTACAATGCCGCCATGTCTTTCGCCCTGATCATCGTCATCGGCTGGCTGTACGTCACCATCCTCGTTGCCGCCAACGAGCCGAGCCTCTTTGTCGGCATCCTGTCCTTCCTCTTCTACGGCGCCCTGCCCTGCGGCCTGATTCTCTATTTCGCGGGTGCGAAAATCCGCCGCCAGCGGCGGCAATACCGGGAAGCGGTGGCGGCAAAGGATGAGCCGGACGGCGGCGCTTGATTCCAGTTCGCTTATGCCCAATTTTCCAGTATCAGCGGGGCTTCGATCCGCTCGTAATGGCGGCGATTGTTGCTAACCAGCACCGCGCCGGCCGAGAGCGAATGGGCAGCAATCATCATGTCCAGTTCGCCGATCGGCTGGCCGGTGCTGACGAGTTGATGGCGGATGGCGGCGTACCAGTCGGCCGCCTCCGCGTCCCACGGCAGGGTACGGACGATCTTGAGAAATTTGCACACCGCCGGGTGGAGGCGATGATCGGCGGGTAGCCGTTTCAGCCCGTACTGCAACTCGGCCCGCGTCATCACCGAGATGCAGATCATGGACGGTACGAGGGCGAGCAAGCGATTCTCAAGCGCCGACGATTTTCCCTTGATGAGGTAACTTACGGTATCGGTATCCAGCATGTACAGCATGGCTATCGCTTCCCATCCATGTCCGCTGCCGCCTCGTCGTCGAAAATGCCGCCCTCTGACGGCTGCACATTCAGCGGGCGCTCGGCCATGAAGTCGGCCGGCGCCTCGACGGCGCGCAGTAACTCGAAGAACTCGTTCCAAGCGTTTGCGCCCGGCCGGTTCGACAGCACGACATCGCCCGTTGCGTCATCGCGCGTGGCATAGACTTCCTCGCCTTCGAAGCGGAATTCCGCCGGGAGGCGAACCGCCTGACTGGCGCCGTTCTTGAACAGCTTGACGACACGGGTCTCGATCATCGCGGACTCCTTTCACTGATATATACCTGAGTATATACGCCATGCCGCAAAACAACCACGCCTGGATTGCTTCGTCGCTTTGCTCCTCGCAATGACGGTGCGGGAACAGAAGTCATTGCGAGCGAAGCAATCCAACTTCTTGAACCAAAACCGCTCCAGATATTTCCCGCCGCTCAGGAACTGTCCGCCGCCAGCCAGATTAGCGTCGCCATCCGCCCCGTCGCGCCGTCGCGGCGGTAGGAGAAGAAATGGCCGGCCTCGCCGACGGTGCACCGTTCGCCGCCGAAGGTGGCGCTGACGCCGCTGGCGGCCAGGCGCTGGCGGGCCAGGGCGTAGATGTCGGCCAGCCATTTGCCGTTGCCCAACGCCCGGAAAGCTTCGCCCGCCGCCGGGTCGCGTGCGGCGAAGGCGGCCAGCACCTCGGGGCCGACTTCAAAATGGCGGGGGCCGATGGCCGGCCCGAGCCAGGCCAGCAATTCCGCTGGTGGCGCGTTCATGGCGGTGATGGTGGCTTCCAGCACGCCAGCCGCCAGGCCGCGCCAGCCGGCATGGGCGGCGGCGACAACGCTGCCGGCGCGGTCGCAGAGCAGCACCGGCAGGCAATCGGCGGTCATGATGGCGCAGACGCTTGCCGGCTGGCGGGTAAAGGCGGCGTCGGCTGCCGTTTTGCCGTCCATTTCGCCGTCCGCCCGCCCGGCATCGACCACATGCACACCGTGAACCTGGCGCAGCCAGAGCGGTTCCGCCGGCAGCAGGCGGCGCAGGTCGGCGCGGTTGGCGGCAACGCGCTCGGGATCGTCGCCGACGTGGTCGCCGAGATTGAAGCTGGCCCACGGCGCCGGGCTGCATCCGCCGCCGCGCAGGGTTTGCAGGGCGCGCACCCGGGGCGGCGCCGGCCATTGCGGTTGCAATACTTCAGGCATGGCGCAGGGTTTCGAGCCGCAGTTTTTCAAGCAATTCGCGCATGTCTTGCGGCGGCGGCGCTTCCCACTGCATCGCCTGGCCGCTCGCCGGATGCATCAGGCCCAGGCGCGTGGCGTGCAAAGCCTGGCGAAAAAAATCCGGCAACCGGGCATCGGCCTTGCCATAAACCGGGTCGCCAACCAGCGGATGGCCGATGGAGGCGAGATGGACGCGAATCTGGTGCGTGCGCCCGGTTTCCAGCGAGCATTCGACGAGGGTGCAATGGGGGAAGGTTTCGAGAATGCGAAAGCGGGTCCGCGCCGGTTTGCCGCCGCGGCTTTCCGGCACCACCGCCATCTTGACGCGCTGCACCGGATGCCGGCCAATGGGCGCGTCGACGCCGCCGTCGCGTTGCATCGTGCCGGCAGCCAGCGCCAGATAGACACGGCGCACGCTACGCGCCTGCAACTGGCGCACCAGATCGGTCTGCGCTTCCAGCGTCTTGGCGACGACCAGGAGGCCGCTAGTGTCCTTGTCCAGACGGTGCACGATGCCGGCTCGTGGAATCGCCTCGATGCCCGGCACATGGTGCAGCAAGGCGTTCATCAGGGTGCCGCTGCGGTTGCCGCTGCCGGGATGAACAACCAGCCCGGCCGGCTTGTCGATGACCAGCAGCGTTTCGTCCTCGAAAACAACGGCAAGCGGGATATCCTCCGGCTGCTCCGGGCCGTCGCCGGCATCGGCCGGCGCGCTGAGGCACAGGCGCTCGCCGCCGAACAGCTTGCGCTTTACTTCGCGCTCGACCTCGCCGTCGACGGCGACCTGGCCGTCGCGCACCCACGCTTGCAGGCGGCTGCGGGAATAACGGGGGAGCAGCGCCGCCAGCGCCTGGTCGAGACGGCGGCCAGACTCGGCATCCGGCACGATCAGGTGCAACGATTCGATTCGGCTATAATCGCCGCAACTTGCCACAGGATTTTTCATGATGCGAAGTTTAGCCGCATTCGGCCGCCGCCCCGCCTTCTTCCTGCTCGCCCTTCTCGCCGCCCTCGCCCTGGCCGGCTGCAGTTCGCTCTCCGAACAAGCCGACCCGACCGCCGGCTGGTCCGCCGGCCGACTCTATGCCGAGGCCAAGGAGGCGCAGACGGACGGCAACTGGGAAGAAGCGGCCAAGCATCTGGAAAAACTTGAATCCCGCTTTCCCTACGGCCGCTTCGCGCAGCAGGCGCAGCTCGAACTCGGCTACGTGTACTGGAAATCCGGCGAACCCGGCTCGGCGCTGGCCGCTTGTGATCGCTTCATCAAGCTGCACCCGAACCATCCGGCCATCGATTATGTGTATTACCTCAAGGGCCTGATCAATTTCAACGAAGATCTCGGCCTGCTCGGCTACATCAGCGAGCAGAACCTCGCCGAGCGCGACCCCAAGGCGGCGCGCGAGGCTTTTGAATCCCTGCGCGAACTGACCACCCGCTTCCCGGACAGCAAATACGTTCCGGACGCCATCCAGCGCATGGAATATCTGATCAACGCCCTGGCCCAGCAGGACGTCAACGTCGCCCACTACTACATCCGCCGCGGCGCCTACATCGCCGCTGCCAACCGCGCCCAGTACGCGATCAAGACCTATCCGCGCGCGCCGGCCGTCGAAGAGGCGTTGTTCATCCTGATCACCGCCTACGACCAACTCGGCCTGACCGACCTGCGCGACGACGCCGACCGCGTGCTGCGCCAGAACTTCCCCAGCAGCCGCTTCTACGAAACCGGCCTGGAACGCAAGAGCGCCTGGTGGAAGCTGTGGTGAGAGGCGGCGGCGCAGCCTGATGGTCAGGGTTCGCGCTTGCGGGCAAGCCGGGCGGTTCCTTTGCCTCCCGCGCCTTGCCCAACGGGGCGTGCGCCCATGAAGCGCGTGGCTGCGGCGACGCTTCTACTCTGAATAATCCGAAACCATGCAATCCAGCGTCGTCTCGCCGTTTTCGACACTGGCGGTCAGATCTCCCACTTTCGTCCTCCGGGAGTAGTTCCCGTTCTTGTCTGCTTTGAGGCCGGCTGCCTTGATGGCCTGCTGCAAGCCGATGCCCGGCAGATAACTGCGGCTCATGGACACGTCACCGTCTTGTGAAAACTCGACTTTGCTCGTACTCAGACCAAAGACGGTGATCGGCTCGGGAAGCTGAACCGCTTTATTTGCCGCCCACAGCTTATCGAACAGCGCCTGCCCGTCCTTGTCGAGTTTGGCTGAAAACGGTTTGCATTCGAGCACCTGTTCCAACTGCTTTCTGGTCTTGGCGCTCATGGCTGATGGCGGGGCCTTACCCGCGCCGGAGGCTGCTGTGGTCTTGCCGCCAGTATTGGGCGCGGGCGTTTGCGCCAGCGCGGTGGCGGAAAGCAGGGCGGTAACGAGAAGGGCAAATGTTTTCATCTGGCAAACTCCTTTGCGGTTGTTTCGCTATCAGGCACGACGCAGTCGATTGCCTGGAGTACTTTTGTTCAAACCCCGCTGGATTGCTTCGTCGCTTCGCGCCTCGCAATGACGGCGCAGAAGTGCGCGTCATTGCGAGCGCAGCAATCCTGTACGGTCTTGAAGCAATAACGCTCTAATTCCCCCGCACGGTATTCTTTACCCAGAAGCGGCGGTCGTCCTTGGTGAATTGCGGGTCATAGCCAACGATTTTCAACAGAGAACCTACAAAGTAGATTCCCCAACGGTTCATACCGATCCAGTTGCTCATCAATTGATCGCTGGGCAACTTCATGTAGGGTGGCGTCGGGCCGTCGCCGCGCACTTGTCCAGAGGTTTTTCCACTGATGGAAAATGACTGCCATGAGGACATAAAAGTATTTCCGCTATCCGGCATTTCAGGGGCACATAATGAAAGGTTTTTGAATTTCTCGTTGTGCGAGGCATCAGTCCACATAATCGCGTCGAAGGTGATGCAGTCGTTCGCCTTAAATTGGTAGCCCGCTGGTTCATTAATTTGCTTGACCGGGATAGTCAGATTGACGATTACAATCTTCGGCCATTCCGGGGCGCGGCCATCGGTCGACGGCGAGCGGGCAAGAGCGCCCGCGAGCTTCGTTTGCGTGATGGGCGTGCCGCTGCTCCCGGCAGAACCGATGATGGGGCCGGAGCCAGCCGTGGAAAGCGACTTGCCGAGGTCGCTCATCGAAGTGTTGACCTGATCGATGGTCGACTGCATATCGGCGCAGCCGGACAACAGGATGCCGCTGGCGATGACGGCCAGCCAGATACGTCGTTTCATTTTTTCTCCCCGTGGATTGCTGCTGGATAGCAGGGGCACCAGATTATTGGTCGCTCTGCTTTTGTGAACGGGCTTGCCGTAGTTGGTGCTCAATTATCTCTGCCTGCTCGGACGTCGCCTCTTTAAACATTTCTGCCTGTTTTGCCAAATACTTTGACCCATATATTGCAAAAATCCCCATGCCAATACATGGTATACCCCCTGCAATTCCGATTATGGTTATGCAGAGAAAAACGCCTAAAACAATGCAAAACCACCCAAAGTATTTTACCCCCTTCGCAAAAATAGCGCCCCCATTAGCCTGCATTTCAAGCATCTTTCTTGCTCCGCTCATTTTTTACTCCTTTACTTGATTGATGGTCGACTGCATGTCGGCGCAGCCGGACAACAGGGTGCCTCTGGCGATAACGGCCAGCAAGGCGCTTCGTTTCATGTCTTTTTCCTCCCCGTGGGTTGCTGTAGCAAGGTATTCAGGGCGGTTTTACTGAAAATGCCGCCATTTCCGGATTGCTTTGCCGCGCGGCAAGAAATCCGCAAAAATTTCACAAATACTCCCGTATCGGTTGCCAGCTCGCGCTACCCGCCGGCGCAACCTGGGTGGCTTCCGTGATTTCGCCGCCAGCAAACATGGCTTGCAGTTGCTCAAGGCTTACCGGACCTTGCGGCGTACCGCCTGGCATCATGTGGAAAAAGTTGCGTGGCGCTTCGGCGGCGGCAGCGTCATCCGGTACCACTTGCGTCAAATCCTGA
This sequence comes from Betaproteobacteria bacterium, assembly GCA_009779265.1. Classification (GTDB taxonomy): domain Bacteria; phylum Pseudomonadota; class Gammaproteobacteria; order Burkholderiales; family Rhodocyclaceae; genus Azonexus. Next base: position 61,291 of record WREP01000004.1, on the reverse strand, counting down.
AGCCGCTCCTGTAAAGCCCGGCCTGCTTGCACGGTACTGCTCGCCAATGCCTTGGTGCCTTCGGCAATCTTGTTCCCGGTGTTTTGCAGCAACTGCTGCAAGCGTTCGCTATCGCCAGTCTTGAAATCGCGCAGCGTGTTCACCTGCATAACGCCGGAATGATCGAATTCCAGGAAAGGCGCCTCGGAAAAACCCATGTAACGCGCAACGAACACGGTCGGGATGCTGGCGCGTGCCGTGTTGTAGGTACGTACATTGGCGTTGTAGCGTTCCCGTGCGTCCGAGATGCCCTGCTCGCTGGCCTGGATGCTGTGCGCCAGATTGTCGTATTGGCCGCTGGTGCGCAATTCGGGGAAACGTTGCGCCATGCCCTGAATGGCGGTGAGTACCTGACCGGCTTGCGCCCACGCCTTGCTCATCATTTCCGCGTTGTCGGACGACAGCTTCAGGTGTGTGAATTGCTCGAATTCCTGGTGATTGCGAACCAGATCGATCAACTGGTTTATCAGCGAAAGTTTTTTGCTGATCGCCACCTCGGTGTTCGAGGCCGCCTCCCGCAAGTTCTGCGCCAACGCCTGCAAGCGATTGTAGGATTTAAGCGCGATCAGGCTCAATACCACTACGATCACGACGACAAACCAGAACAGACTGGTCAAAAAACCGAAAACCGATTCCATACTCCCTCCTTCTTTATCTGTGTCCGTTAACCCTGAACAGCGATTGACTGAAGTCCCGATTCGCAGCGCCGGGCTTCATTGCGCTCAATACGGCCTGCCTGCTTCCGTACCTTGTATTTCATGCCCGTCACGCGCGGCTATTTATCAGTGGCTTTGCCGCTACTCTGTACTTTTTTGAGTACCAGACCATCCGTGCCGAGACTGCCATTGTCCTGAATATCAAAAATAAAGCTGTCGTTATCGACATGCAGTATGAGATATTTCCCATCAATAACGTATGAGGCGTCTGATCTTGTATTCATTACGGTATAGATGGCTTTGTCGCCAGATCGAAACTCGATTCTCACCTTATACTTTTCCGGGCCATCGGATTCGTAAGTTCCACTGAGTCCACTTTCGGAACACGCCACGAGCGACAAAGAGATAATTACAAGGCCAAGCGCCCGCATGATGATGGTCCGCAGCCTTGACGAAAAAAACACGGGGATGGTATTCACGATATTCCTTTCAGAAAATTTGACATGGGGACAGGCGCGACGAAACCCGACATTTGTGACAACCACAATCGTTTCGTAATGTCCGGAAAAACGGTGGGTTTCGCCGCGCCAGATTTGGCCTATGGAGCAGGGCTATGCCTGGCTGAGGCGATGTCCAGCAGCATCCCGCATGCTATTGCTTCTGCGGCATGGCTTCTTTCATGGCTTCTTTCATCGCATCGTTCATCGCATCGCTGAAGGCTTCCATCGGATTCATGCTTTTCTCGGTCTTGCCGATCTTGACGGCTTCCTTGATGGTCGTCTTGTAGTCGAGATCGCCCTTCATGGTGTGGTTTGCCACGTAGGTCTGGAAGGCTTGCCTGTCTTCCGGCGACAAGGCTTCGAGTATTTTTCTCGCCTTTTCCGGCTCATTCGATTCGGCAATTGTGTAATCCAACGGGCCGCTACAGGCGGCCAGCAAGACTGCGAGCGCGGCAAACGCGAATTTTTTCTGCATGGTGATTCCCTCCGGTTGTGGTGCTGGTTGAAGTTGTTGCGTTGTTTGTTGATTCGGTGATCTACCCGGCAATGCCACGGATCAGACGCAGTGCGGCATCCCGTGAGTCAACTTTTCAGGCAGACACTCAACCCTAGCATATGTTCATCTTTTTGAGTTGACAGGCAACTATATGAGTTGCAATGACAGCAACGCAAGGAATGAGCAATGCCAGCAGAGGGCCACGGAGAACTATTCAGAAGTATTGGCCGCACTCTGGCCCAACGGCGGGAAGCCAGCGGACTCACCCAGGATCAAGTGGCCGAAGCCCTTGAAATAGGCACGGAAGCCGTTTCGCGCATGGAGCGCGGAATCACCATGCCCACCGTGCAGCGCCTGGCGGAACTGGCTGATATCTACGATTGCGGAATCGACGAATTGCTGATCGCTTGCAGTACCAGAAACGGCGACCAGGCCGAACTCATATCCCGGATTCTTCAGACGCTGCCCGAAGCGGATCGGGCCATGATTGTCGACGTGGTGCAGAAAATCGCCGTGCGCCTGAAGGATCGGCTGTGATGCCAAGACAATCGCAGCAAGTCTCACCATCCTCCGTCATTCCCGCGCAGGCGGGAATCCAGCAGGTACGGAAAGGTTGAGACTGGATTCCCGCCTGCGCGGGAATGACGGATACCGACTACACCCAAACCAATCGCGGCACTCCGTCGCTTTCGCCACAAACGATGGCGCTCTGGCCGAAATCGGCGGCCAGGGCGCGGGCGGTGGCAGGTTTCAGGTTGGGGACAAAACAGCTTTCCTCGACCGGCCAGACGCCGTCATCGGCGATGTTTTCGCCGGCGAAGGGTTCGTAATCGGTGGCGAGCAGCTTGCATTCGAGTTGCGCCTGCCGTTCGGCGTTGGCCTCATTGCCGAGCGGCTGTGAGCCGGGATTGCAGGCGGTGAGGATGGCGAAGCAGCGGCAGCCCGTCGCGGCCAGCCAGCGGCGCAGGCACTCGTCGGCGCGGTCGAGGCGCAGGTCGAGCGGGCCGTCGGGCAAGAATACGCGATAGGTAGTTGCCCGATAGGCCGCTTCCAGATCACTCCTCATCGCCGCCGTCCAGATCGGCGACGCCGATCAACTGCTCGGCCACGCCGGCCGGCAGTGCCTCGACTTCTTTCAGCTTGCGCGACAACTGGCGCGTGCGCGTTTCCGCCTTGCCGATGGAATTGCTCGCTTCGTCCAGCTTCTTGCGGGTATGGGCGAGCACCTCGCCGAATTTGCCGAATTCGGTCTTGACCGCGCCAAGCACCGCCCACACCTCGGCCGAGCGCTGCTCGATGGCCAGGGTGCGAAAACCCATTTGCAGGCTGTTGAGCAGCGCCGCCAGCGTCGTCGGCCCGGCCAGACTGACGCGAAAATCGCGTTGCAGCGTTTCGGCCAGTCCCGGTCGGCGCAGCGCCTCGGCATACAGGCCCTCGATCGGCAGGTAGAGCATGGCGAAATCGGTGGTGTGCGGCGGCGCGACGTATTTGTCGCGGATGTCGCGGGCTTCATTTTTCAGGCGCGTCTCGATGGCCTTGGCCGCTTCCTCGACCGCCGCCGGGTCACCGCGCTCCTGGGCTTCGCTGAGGCGCTGGTAATCCTCGATGGGAAACTTGGCGTCGATCGGCAGCCAAACGATGGCGCCGTCATCCTTGCCCGGCAGACGGATGGCGAAATCGACGCGCTCGTTGCTGCCGGGCCGGGTGTTCACGTTGGCGGCGAACTGCTCGGCGGTCAGCAGTTGTTCGAGCAGCGCCGACAACTGCACCTCGCCCCAGGTGCCGCGCGTCTTGACGTTGGTGAGCACGCGCTTGAGGTCGCCGACGCCGGCCGCCAGCGACTGCATTTCGCCGAGGCCGCGATGCACCTGTTCGAGCCGGTCGCTGACCAGCTTGAAGGATTCGCCGAGGCGCTGCTCCAGGGTGGCGTGCAGCTTTTCGTCGACGGTGCGGCGCATTTCTTCGAGCTTGTTGGCGTTGTCGCTCTGAATCGCCGCCAGCCGCCCCTCGACGCTCTCGCGAAGCCGCCCGAAACGCTCGTCGAGGCCGAGCGAAAAACGCCCCAGTTCGCGGGCGAAGGCTTCCAGGCGTTCGGCTTGCAGGGCGCCGAACTGGCCGACCTGGGTACTCAAGGTCTGGCTGAGGAGCGTTGCCGAGCGGGCGTTTTCCTCGCGGTCGCGGAAGGCCGCCTCGGCATCCTCGCGCCGGCCACGCGCCAATTCCTCGCGCAATTCGCGCTCCAGCCGCGCCAAGCCCTGCCCCAGCGCCGCCCGCAACTCCTCCAGGCGCGCCGCGGCAGCGCCGGCATCGCGGCCACGCCACAACGCCACCGCTTGCAGCAGAATGACCACACCCATGCCGGCCGCCAAGACCAGCCCCATCGTTTCACTCATCGTCGTCCTATCGCTTGAAATCCGTGGCGCGCGCAGTGCGTCCACTGGATAGGAAATAGGGGTCAGACCCCCTATTTCCCTAATGATGAAGCCTCTACGAAACAACGCCCTTCGCCGCACGGCGCACGCTGGCGCTTTGGTCGATTTTTCCTTCCTGCAAGAGCGCCTCGACGTTGCGCTCGATGGTGTCCGGGTCGTAGAGATAATTCACCATCATCCCGTAGGACTGCTTCAATCCTTTTTCCGACGTGTCGCCAAGGTAATTGAGGCGTTCGACGCGGGCGCCGTTGCCGAGGTGGAAACGGGCAACCGGGTCGAGCGGGCGCGTACCTTTTTCCCGCACGATCCTTTTCTGATTGAGATAATTCGCCGCCAGCCTCGTCAGCGGCGTCTGAAGCAAGCGTTTCAGGCTCTCATTTCCGAACCAGTCCGGTGTTTCCAGCAGCGCTGCTACCGCGCTGCGCTCTGCTTTGATGTTTGCGGCTTGGGCGATTCGTTGCAGTTCGTCGTCGCCGATGGCGTGTTGCCATGCGGCATCGTTGTTTTTCGCCCAGCGGGATAGCTCCGGCAGCGGCGAGAGGGTGGCATAGGTCGTCAGGCGCGGGAAATCGTGCTTGAGGTCGTCGATGACGCGCTTCAGGAGGAAGTGCCCAAAGCTGACGCCGCGCAGTCCAACCTGGGTGTTCGAGATCGAATAGAAGATGGCGGTATCGGCGCGCTGGGCGTCGAAAATCGGGGCTTTTTCGTCGAGGAGATCCTGGACGTTGCCCGCAAGCTGGTTGATCAGCGCGACTTCGACGAAGATCAACGGTTCTTCCGGCATCCGCGGATGGAAAAAGCCGTAGCAGCGGCGATCGGAATCGAGGCGGTTCTTGAGGTCGGTCCAGGACTGGATTGCATGCACCGCCTCATGGCGGATGAGCGTTTCCAGAACCGCCGCCGGGGTGTGCCAGGTGATCCGCTTGAGTTCTAGAAAGCCGACATCGAACCAGGCGCCGAAACGGGTTTCCAGTTCGCGGTCGAGCGACGCCAGTGCCGGGTCGCCTTCCATGTAGCGCAAAAGATCGGCGCGCAGATCGACGAGGAATTTGACCCCCTGCGGAAGCGCGTTAAATTGCGTGAGAATGCGCAGCCGGGGTGAACGCAAGGCTGCCCGTAGCGCCGCTTCGGCGCTCCATTGCTCCGGAGTGCCGAAGGTCTTTTGCCAGTTGTTGTGCGCCGCTTCGACTTTTTTCGGGTCGGGGCTGAAGCCATGCACGATCAGGCTGAGAAAGTGCTTACGGCCCGTGTCGTTGAGATGCAGATAAATCTCTCCCAGCCGCACGGCACGCTGCCGCGCCGATACCTCACCGCCAAGATTGGCGGCGCAATCGCGCAACAGGGCAAGGACTTTTTCGGCTTCCTTTTCGCTTAAGCCTTTTTCCGCCGTTTGCGGCATAGCAGTCGTCCATAATTTCTTGACCTGCGAGATGCCGCGCTGCACCAAACTTTCTCTCATTTGTCTCTCCTTGCCGTAAACGAGCGGAAACAGGAGAGGAGGTCTTCCCCCTATTTCCTCATTTAAATCAAGAACACGCCAGTCTACTTCAGCGCAAAATCAACCCGCGCCCCCGGTTCCGCTGTCTCCTTCGGCGGCACCAGGAACAGGCTTTCCGGCGCCACGCCGCCCTGCTTGACCAGCCAGGCCTGAACATTCTCGGCGCGGCGTCGGGCCAGTTGCCGGATATCTTCGTCCTCGACCGCGGTATGGGCCAGGATCAGTTTTTCCATTTCCTCGACCGGCAGGTCTTTCAAAAAGCCGATCATATTACGCGGCTTGGGAAATTTCGCCTCTTTGTACGCCCGCGTCAGGTAGGTCGGATAGTCGGCGGCGGGCATTTCGCCGGCAGCTTCCGCCTGCTCCGCCTCGGCTTGGGCCGCCCGCCACTCGGCGCGCACCAGGCGCTCCAGGGTCGCCTGCTTCAATCCTTCGCGGTCGGTTTCCAGGTCGGCCAGGCCGGTGATTTCCAGCTTCAGACCCTGCCGCTCGCCAAGCGCCTTGGCCAGCGTTTCCAGCGTCTTGGCCTGGACATCGCCGATCCGCGCCCGGCCTGGCTCGAAGTCGATTTTCGACAATTCCTCGCCGCTGCCGAACATCGACCCGAGGAGGGCGAAGGGCGAGGTCACGGCCTTGACGAAGAGATTGACGATGACGCGCACGACCAGACCACCCAGCGAGAATTGCGGATCGTCCAGCGAGCCGGAAAGCGGCAGATTGACATTGATCTCGCCGCGATTGTTCTTCAACAGGGCAATCGCCAGATTGACCGGCAGCGTGGTGGCGTCGGGGCTTGCCACCGGCTCGCCAAAGGTGAACTGGTCGATGAAGACCCGGTTGTCGGCGGTCAATTGCTTGTTTTCCAGCTTGTAGGCGAGATCCAGCGACATGAGGCCCTTTTCGATGGCGTAACCGGCATATTTGCCGGAATACGGCGAGAAGCCGGTCAGGTCGACGCCTTTGACGCTGGCCTTGAGATCGAGGTAAGACTTGGCAGCCAGCGGGTTCAGCCGGCCCTCGATGCGCACCGGCGACGACTTGGCATAATCGGCGCGCAGGTCGAGATCGGCCAAGCTGTCTTCTTCCGAAGAAAGGCCGGTGATCCGCCCGGCGAGCTTGGTGACATTGACCGTGTAATTGGGCTTGACGAAGTAGTCCGCGAAATTGACCGAGCCGTTTTGCAGCGTGACCTTGGCGATTTTGATGGGCGTCGGCGAACTGGCCGCTTCGGTCGGGGCCGTCGCTTCGCTCGCGGCGGCCGGTTCGGCCACTTCCGCCGCTTCAGAGCGGACGATGTCTTGCAGATTGAGACGCCCCTGGTCGTTGAGAATCAGGCGGGCGAAGAAATCGCTGAGCGCGATTTCGCCAATGTCGATAGCCAGTGGTTCGAGGCGGAAATTGATGGCGCCGAAGTAGAGCGATTTCCAGCGCAGAAAATCGGCCTTGTTTTCCTTGTCCACCGCTTGCAGGCCGCCTAGCGTCGCCGAGCCGCGATAGCCCGCTTTCAGGGCGTCGCCGTCGAGAGCGAGGCTGATTTCGCCCCGGTTCGAGAACTGGCCGGCCTTCAATTCGACATTGACCCACTCGGTAAAATAGGCTTGCAGCGGCAGCAGCGGAATGGCCTGCGTCTCGACCGTCAGGGCCAGATCGAGGGGTTGCGCCTGCACGCTGCCGGCAAGCTTGAGGCTGCCGCGCTTGTTGATCTTTCCTTCAAGACTGATCTGCCCCTTGCTCTCATTGCCCAGGTTCTCGCCGGTAAGGCGCAGCCCGGTCAATTCCTGCACCGCCGTTGGCGTCGTGCCGCGATCCTCGAAGCGGAAGGCCAGATCGTCGATGTCCAGGCGCGCGACATGCACCGTCCACGGTTGCGCTTCAGCCGCCTGGGTTTGGCCGGTATCGCTGGTTTTCAGCACCGGCGGACTGATCCACTCGATGCCCCCATCTCCGTTGCGCAGCATGCGCAGCCGCGAACCGCTGTTGGCGATCTCGGCGATCTCGATCCGCTGCTTCGGCAAGTCGACGCGCAGCCCCTTGACGCTTATCCCCTCGCTACGGAAACGCTCGCCGAAGTCGATCTGACCGCCAAGTTCACTGATCTCGATCGGCTCGGCCAGCCGGCTGTCGATAGGGCCGACCTTGAGCTGCAACTGGCGCAACTCGCCGCTCATCGTCTGCGCCATCGACTCGTCTTGCCAGGATACCAAGCCATTATCGAGAATGAATTCCCCGAGCGACCAAGCCAGCGTCGGCGCCTTCGCGTCCGCCGCTGGCGGCGGGGTGGCCAAGCGGTCGATTACCTTGAGGACATTGAAGCCGCCTTGGCGATCAACGCGCAGGCCGACCCGCGGGCTGTCGAGCGCCACCCGGCGCAGGGCGAATTTTTGGTTAATCAGGTCGGCCTCGTCGAGGTCCACGGCCAGTTCATTCCAGCCGAGCAGCAGCGAACCGCCGGCCTCGTTGAGGGTCAACGCGGAAAGCTTGACGCCGCCGCGCATGACCAGGGAAAAAACCTCCGCCGACACTTCCTTGAAAACGATTGTGAGACTGGAATCGAGCTTACCCGCCGCGATCCGCAGCGGCAGCGAGAGCGGCAGATAGGGCTGGAGCACGGTCAGATCGAAGGCATCGAGTTTGAGGTCGAGTTCGCTTTCCCGCTGCCCGGCGAATGGCGTGCTGCGTCCCCGCAAGTCGATCAGGGAGCCATCGACGCTGGCCGAGAAACGCGGCTCCACCTCGATTTCCGCCTGATAGGGCAGGCTCGACAAAAATGGCAGGGCCAGTTCGATATCGGCCATTTCATGCCGCAGATTTTTCGGGCGGTCGTCGAAAACGATGCGGCCGCCGGTCAATTCGATATTGTTCAGCGAGAAGCGCGGCATGGTCGACGGCTCATCGCTCGGCTTCGTCCATTCGTCGATGAGATCGGAAATATCGTAGCGTCCGTCGCCCTCATGTACGACTTCGAGGCGCAGGCCATCGAGGCGGATGGCATCGACGATCAGCGCCGCCTTGAACAGCGAGGCGGAGGACAGATTGACAAAGAGTGACTTGAAAGCCGCCACCTCGCGGCCATCGGCGGCATGCACCGCGAGCCCATCGACGCGCGCCGACAGCGCATAGGGATTGATGGCCACGGCATCGACGCTGACCTCGCGATGCAAGTGCTGCGACAACTGCTTGACCAGCAGGTATTTGACCAAGGGCGGCCCGGCGAAATAACCGACCAGCCCAAACAGCACGAACAGCGCCAGCAACCATGCGCCGAAACGCTTGGCGCGCGACCATTTCATCCGCGATCCGGGACGCCCGGCATCGTCCCCCATGTTTGCCGAAACCTGTGCCATGCTAATCTATAGACGAAAGGGTGGTTTCACAATTTAACACAGCAATGCTATCCGCATCGCGGCATCATAAGACGTTCACAGGGCAATCGCATGAATACCGTTGTCGTGGCCGACAACCCCTCCCCGACCCTCCCCTGCTTCGCAAGGGAGGGAGAAAACCGGCGCGCGCTGCAAGCCTGGCCCCCTCCCTTGCGGGCGCAGCCCGGAGGGGAGGGTCGGGGAGGGGTGGTTTTTATGGCGTCAGCATTCATGCGGTTGCCCTACGCATCATAAGACGTTCATGATCTGGATCATCGAGAAATTCAAACGTGGCCTGGCCCAGTTGCGGCACTGGGAAACCTGGGTCGTCATCGTCCTGCTCGGCCTGTTCGTCACCCTCGCCTACCACCTCGGGCGCATGGCCTTGTGGACCGACTCCAAACTCAGCGAACTGGGCATCTTTTCCCACGCCTGCCGCCAGCTCAACAACGGCCTCATCATCGGCCTCTTCGGCGGCATGATTTTCTTCCTGTTCACCGCCGTGCTGAGCTTGGGCGAAGTACAGCGCTACATCCAGTTCAACCGCCGCGGCGCCACCTATCAGGCCCGCTGGGCGCTAATCCGCGGCGGCGCCTGGGGATTGCTCGCCGCCATCATCGCCATCACCGGCTTGTTCTTCTTCTCGACTATCTGCCGCTAAAAGCCATTGCGCCAGGCGCGTAGCGCAGCGAATACGGCGACGGGCGAAGCGTCCGCCGCGCCGTGCTGGCGGGCGGCGGCGATGACCGCCGGCTGACGGCAGCGCAGGAAGGGGTTGGTCGCCAGTTCTTCGGCCAGGGTGGATGGCACGCTGGGCTGGCCGGCGCGGCGCAGTTGGGCGACTTGCGCGACGCGCGCGGCGATGTCGGGATTATCCGGCTCGACGGCCTGGGCGAAGCGCAGGTTGGCTTCGGTGTATTCGTGGGCGCAGTGGATCAGGGTGGCCGGCGGCAACGCCGCGATGCTGTCCAGCGAGGCCGCCATTTGCGCCGGCGTGCCTTCAAAGAGGCGGCCGCAGCCGGCGCCGAAAAGCGTGTCGCCGCAAAACAGCCGGTCGTCAACGAGATAGGCGAGATGCCCGGCGGTGTGGCCGGGAACGGCGAGTACGCGCACCACCTGGTCGAGCAGGGTGAGGCTTTCGCCGCCGTGGAGAGGCTCGCTGCGGCCTGTGATAGACTCGTCTGCCGGAGCGAAAACCGGCGCCGGATGCCGCGCCCTCAGTTCGGCAATGCCGCCCTGATGGTCGGCATGATGATGCGTGACGAGAATGCCGGCCAGTTCGAGGCCGTCGTCCGCCAGACGCGCCAGCACCGGCCCGGCATCGCCCGGATCGACGACGACCGCCTGGCGGCCGCGGCGCAGCAGCCAGATGTAATTGTCCTTGAAGGCGGGAATGAACGAAATTTCAAACATGCCGGAACTATCGAGCGGCCGCCGCCGGAAGTCAATTCCCGGCCTCGACGCCTGGCTGCGCTCGCCCCAGGGACGCTATGTGCTCGACTGGGAACAGCGCGAACTGGATGCGGCGGTGGTCGACATTTTCGGCTTCCACGCCTTGCAGATCGGCCTGCCGCAATGCGAATTCCTGCGCGCCAGCCGCATTCCGCTGCGCCAGACGGTCGGCGAGCGGGTCGGCAAATACGCCGCCAATGTCGTCTGCGACCTGAACGCCCTGCCCTTCGCCGCGCACAGCACCGATCTGGCGGTGCTGCCGCATGTGCTCGAATTCAGCGACGATCCGCACCTGATCCTGCGCGAGATCGAACGCATCCTGATTCCCGAGGGCCAAGTCGTCATCATCGGCTTCAATCCGCTGTCGCTCTGGGGCATGCAGCGCCGCTTCAGACGCGGCGGCGATTTCCCCTGGAACGGTGCCTATCTGTCGCTGAACCGCCTGAAGGACTGGCTGCGCCTGCTCGGCTTCGAGATCGACCGCGGCACGCTCGGCTGCTACGCCCCGCCGCTGACCCAGGAAAAGTGGCTGCGCCGCTGGCATTTCATGGAAAACGCCGGTAGCCGCTGGTGGAGTTTTTCCGGCGGCGTCTACATTTTGCGGGCGATCAAGCGCACTTGCGGCATGCGCCTGATCACCCCAAAATGGCGCGCCCAGACCATCGCCGCCAAGGCGCTACGCCCCGCCGTGCAGAAGAAAAGTTATGACCGAGGCTAACGAGAACATCGAAATATTCACCGACGGCGCCTGCCGGGGCAACCCCGGCCCCGGCGGCTGGGGTGCCATTTTGCGCCGCGGCGCGCAGGAGAAGGAATTGTGGGGCGGCGAGCGGGAAACGACCAACAACCGCATGGAACTGACCGCCGCCATCCGCGCCCTGGCCGCCCTGAAACGTCCGGTCGCGGCGCGCGTTTATTCCGATTCGCAATATGTGCTCAAGGGCATCCGCGAATGGATCCACGGCTGGAAGCGCAATGGCTGGAAAACAGCCGACAAGAAGCCGGTGAAAAACGCCGACTTGTGGCAGGAACTCGACGGCCTGGCCGGCCAGCACAAGCTGGAATGGATCTGGGTCAAGGGCCACGCCGGCCACCCGGAAAACGAACGCGCCGATGCGCTGGCGAATCGCGGCATTGATGAATTGCAGAAAGGCTGTGAAAACTGACATGCGCCAGATCGTGCTCGACACTGAAACCACCGGCCTCGATCCCAACCGGGGCCATCGCATCATCGAAATCGCCTGCCTGGAAATGGTCAATCGGCGGCTGACGGGCCGCCATTTGCACAAGTACCTCAATCCCGAGCGCGAGATCGACTTCGGCGCCCAGCAGGTGCATGGCATCACCCTGGATTTTCTCGCCGACAAGCCGAAATTCGCCGACATCGCCGACGAGTTCCTTGAGTTCATCAACGGCGCCGAACTGGTCATCCACAATGCCCCGTTCGATCTCGGCTTTCTCAACGCCGAGTTGCGCCGCCTCGACCGCGTGCCGGTGGAAACCCTCTGCAACGGCGTCACCGACACGCTGAAGCTGGCCAAGGAAATGCACCCGGGCAAGCGCAACAGCCTCGACGCGCTGTGCGAACGCTACGAAATCGACAATTCCAGCCGCACCCTGCACGGCGCCCTGCTCGACACCGAGTTGCTGGCGGAGGTTTTCCTGGCCATGACGCGCGGCCAGAACAGCCTGATGATCGAACCGGACGCCGCGCCGCGCCCGCAGCTCGACGCCAATGGCCAAATCCGCCAGCGCAAGCCGCTCCTGGTGCGCCGCGCCGACACTGACGAAGTGGCCGAGCACGAGCGCATCCTGGCCGCCATTGACAAGGAATCGAAGGGCGCCTGCGTCTGGCTGGCCGCCGACGCCGGCCAGCCACCGGGAAACAAGGCATGAATAGCGCCGCCACCCGCGCCCAGGCGCAGGATCTGCTCGACTTCATCGACGCCGGCCCCAGCCCCTGGCATGCCGTGCATGAATGCGAACGGCGCCTGCAAGCGGCTGGCTTTAGCCGGCTGGACGAGGCGGCCCGCTGGGCGCTGACGCCCGGCGGACGCTATTACACGACGCGCGGCGGTTCCTCGCTGATCGCCTTCATCGTCGGCACGGATGCCAGCGCAGCCGCCGGCATGACCCTGATCGGCGCCCACACCGATTCGCCGGGCTTGCGCCTCAAGCCGCAACCGGCCGCGGAAGCGTCCGGCATGCTGCGCCTCGGCGTCGAGGTTTACGGCAACCCGCTGCTCGCCACTTTTGCCGACCGCGACCTGGCGCTGGCCGGCCGCGTCAATGTCCGCGCCGGTGACGGCTTCGCCAGCCGCCTGCTGCGCTTCGAAGAACCGCTGCTGCGCCTGCCCAATCTGGCCATCCACATGAATCGCGAGGCCAACGAAAGCGGTCTCAAATTCAACAAACAGACCGAATTGCCGCTGCTGCTCGGCGTCGCCGCCAACGGCGCCGAGGCCGAGGCGCGCTTTCGCCAACTGCTGGCGGATCGGCTCGACGCCGATCCCGCCGATCTGCTGACCTGGGAACTGCTCGCCTGGGACACGCAAAAAAGCGCTTTCTGGGGCGGCGACGGCGAATTCATCGCCGCCGGGCGACTCGACAATCTGGCTTCCTGCCATGCCGCCTTGAGCGCCCTGCTGGCCGCGCCCGCGTCGCGCGGCACTTGCGCGCTGGCCCTGTTCGACCACGAGGAAGCCGGCAGCGAAAGCGCCATCGGCGCCGGCGGCAGCTTCGTCGCCGATGTCGTCGCCCGGCTCGCCGCCGCCGCCGGACTCGACGCCGAGGATCAGCGGCGGATGCTGGCGCAAAGCTTTTTCATCAGCGCCGACATGGCGCACGCCTGTCACCCCAATTTCCCCGCCGCCTACGAGCCGGACCACCACGCCTTGGTCAATGCCGGGCCGGTCATCAAGCACAACGCCAACCAGCGCTACAGCACCAGCGCCGCCAGCGCCGCCCGCTTCATGGCTTGCTGCGCCAGGGCCGGCGTTCCCTGCCAGCAGTACGTCCATCGCACCGATCTCGGCTGCGGCAGCACCATCGGCCCGATCGTCGCCGCCCGCCTGGGCATCGCCAGCGTCGACGTCGGCGCGCCGCTATGGGCCATGCACAGCATCCGCGAAAGCGCCGGCACGCTCGACCATGCTTATATGATCGCCGCGCTGACGGCGGCTTTCGCGGCCTAAAGCGATGGCCGGGATGATGGCCTTCCTGGCCGGCACCGCCGCCAATATCTGGCTTTCCTGGCGCTCCCTGCGCGTCCCCGGTACTCACGGCTTCTACCGCTTCTTCGCCCTGGAGGCGATTCTCGGCCTGTTCATCCTCAATCACGAGCCTTGGGGACAAAACCCTGATTCGCTGCACCAGTTCTTTGCCCGGCTACTGATGCTGCTCAGTCTGACCTTGGTGTGCCTGGGCCTGCTACAACTAAAACGCGCCGGCCGGGTAGCCGAAGAACGCGACGATGCCACACTGTACACCTTCGAGAAAACCACCCGTCTGGTTACCAGCGGCATCTACGCCCATATCCGCCACCCGATGTATGCCTCCCTGCTGGCGCTGGCCTGGGGCGCCTACTTGCACGCGCCCAGCCTCGCCGGGTCGCTGCTGGCTGCCTTCGCTTCGCTGTGTCTATGGCTTACCGCGCTGGCGGATGAGCGCGAATGTCTCGCCTACTTTGGCGCCGAATACGCCAACTACATGCGCCGCACGCGCCGCTTCATTCCCGGCCTCTATTGAGCGGACGGGTATCGGCCACGCCTTTTTCAGCGCCGCGCCGGTACTACGCGCGAGTGAGTGAGCGGTCGACGGCTTCGATGAGGCGCAGCAATTCGCCGAAGTCGCTCCCTTCCCCAATCGGATCGGCATTGCCGGTAATCAGGGTTTCCAGCCAGGGATCGAAATCGCCGCCACGGGTGAGAGCTTCGCCGATACCCTGCAAAAACCCGGCATCGCCAATCACCATGCTATCGGTGACACCGGGTTTGTATTCGCCGGCCACCTCGGCATCGATGCGCACGGTATCGCCCGGCGCCACGTTCAATTGCCTGCCATCGGCCAGCCGCAGCACGACCTGGTAGGCGTCGGTACTGATGACGGATTCGCCCTCGTAGATAAGATCGCCGACTTCAAGCCGGCGCAGTTGTCCATTGCCGTTGCGGGCATGGGCTTCACCGATCAGGGACAATATTTTGGCCAAAACGGGGTTCATTGGCGACATAGCAGCACCGCATGAGTTTTTTGGTGATTTTATTGTAAAACTCAGTTTGTGCCACTTAATCGCGTAAATGTGTAATTTATGTATTATTTATAGCCCGAATTGTAAAGATCCTGCGCTCGCCTCAAGACGCTGGAAAATTGCCCGCAACGCCGCCCGGGCGCCGCGCGCCCGATTCTCGAAGCCAGCGGTTTCAGTCGCCGGTGACGCCCATCATTTCCCTGCAGGTCGCCCGGCTGAAGGTTTCGGCCTTTTTCGGCGTGTCGATCTGCTGGTCTGCGTAGATGCGGCGGATGATGACATTGGCGATACGCGGCCCGTTGCTGCCATCTTCTTCGTAAAGCTTCATCGGCGTGCCGCCGTCGCGGTTGTACAGGGCCATCACCGCATGGTCGCGGAAACGCTGGCAGAAACGGATTTTCTCGATCTCCGGCATCTCGTCGTCGGCCCAAGCCAACGCCGCCGGCAGCAGGGCGCAGATCATCGTCAGGCACAGGCGTTTCATTCCTTCGTCTCCTGGATGGTGGTGATCATCGTTTCATTGAGCGGCAAGGATTGTCCGTCAACGAACGGGCTTGCATTATCACATCGCCCCGGCCGCCATAAATTGACGCACATCACCCCCTACAGCCAGCGTGAGCGCCATGCGAGCGCCGTTTCCGGGATAATCCCGGGATGCGATTTTTTTCCTGCGCCGCCGACGGCGTCGATCAACGGGCCAGTCTGCGGCGTCTGGTCGCCTCGCGCTGGATCGTCCTCGCCGCCACGGCCGCGCTGGCCGTCGGCGCTCCCGCCCTGCTCGCCATCCCCCTGCCGCGAGCGCCATTGTTCGCGGTGCTGGCCGTCGCCACCGTTTTCAATCTCCTCGCCGCCCTGCGCCTGCGCCGCGCCACGCACGCCTCCTCCGGCGAACTGTTCAGCCAGTTGTTGCTCGACATCACCACCCTGTCGGCGTTGCTGTTCTTCAGCGGCGGCGCCACCAATCCGCTCATCTCGCTGCTGCTGCCGCCGCTGGCCATCGCCGCGCTGACCCTGCCGGTTCCCTGCGTATTCGCTACCGGCGCCATTGCCGTCGCAGCCTATTCGCTACTGCTGGCCTTCTACATGCCGCTGCCGGTGTCAGACGCGGCACGGGCGACGCAACTGCACCTGATCGGCATGTGGCTGACCTTCGCCGTCTCGGCGGCCATGATCGCCTGGTTCGTCGTCCGCCTGACCAGCCAGATCCGCCAGCGCGACGCCGAACTGGCCGCCGCCCGCGAACAGGCGCTGCGCGACGAGCGGGTGCTGGCCATGGGCACCCTGGCCGCTGGCGCCGCCCACGAACTGGGTACGCCACTGGCGACCATGAGTCTTCTGGCTGGCGAACTGGTCGCCGACGCCAGCCTGCCGGCGGCGGCGCGCGAGGATATCGAGCTGCTGCGCCGGCAGATCGCCGTGTGCAAGGAAATCATCACCGGCCTGTCGCGCCGGGCCGGCGCCGAACGCCTCGCCAGCCCGCCGCTGCAAGCGGCCGACCGCTGGCTGGAGAGCCTGCGCCAGCACTGGCATGCGATCCGGCCGCAAGCGGCCAGCCGGCTGATCGTCGCCGCCGACGGCCCGGCCCCGACCATCATCGCCGACCCGCGCCTGGAACAGGCCCTGCTCAATCTCCTCAACAATGCCGCCAACGCCACGCCGCAGCCGCTGGATATCCGCCTCGACTGGGACAGCGGCGAATTGCGCATCGACATCCGCGACCGCGGCCCCGGCTTTCCCCCGACGGTGCTAGAAAACGGTGGACAACGCGGCCTGCCGGCGCACGCCGGCGGCAGCGGCGTCGGTCTTCTGCTGACGCGCACCGCCATCGAACAACTCGGCGGCAAGTTGCACCTGAGCAATCCCGACGCAGGCGGCGCCCTGGCTCGTATCGAATTGCCGCGAACCGTTTCCTCGCTCCAGGACTGATCTGGCGGCGTCGCTCAGCTTTCGTGCAGGCGCAGTCGTGCCACCGAGGGAATGTGGATTTTGCGGCCTTCGACGGCGATCAGGCCGAGGCTGATGAGTTCGTGCAGGATGCGCGAGAAATGTTCCTGGGTCAGGTTCAGGCGCGAGGCGATGATGCCCTTGCTGGTCGGCAGCGTGATGATGGCCTGGGCGCTGTCGGAATCTTCCGGCATTTCGTCCGGCAACTCGCGCAGCAGGTAACCGATGATGCGCTGCTTGCCGGAGTGCAGGGAATAGGATTCGACATCGCTCATCAACTGATGCAGGCGCATGGCCATGCCGGCCAGCATTTTGCGGCACAGTGTGTGGTCGCGTTGCAGTTCTTCGTAAATCGCCGCTTTCGACACATGCAGCAACAACGAGCTGGTCAGCGCCTGAGCGGTAACGATGTAGGGCTTGTCCATGAACATCAGCGCCTCGCCGAAGCTCTGACCCTGACCGAGGATTTCGACCACTTTTTCGGTGCCCTGAACCGAGGTCAGGGCCAGTTTGATCTGGCCGTAGACCAGAAGGTGGAAGCCGTTGCAGGGGTCGCCCTTGTGGAACAGGATGTCGCCCTTGTTGGCGTGAATTTCCCGCGTGGACTTGGCGATGCGGCCGATTTCCTCGGGCACCAGGCCGTTGAACAACGGCACATGGGTGAGCAGGGCTTCGATATTGACCGGCGGATGTGACTGCATGGATTGTCTAGGGGATCGAAACATACAATGCTCCCATTTGCTTAGTACGCCAGCAATACCACATCGGGACTAATCTCTCGTCAATTGGGCGTAGAGGAGCGGCAAGCGGCGCGGCAGCTCTTCCGGCTTGCGGATGACGCAGAAACCCGCCGGCCCGAACAGCCACGGCAGGTAAGCGCCAGCGGTGCGGTCGATGGTGACGCAGAAGGGGGTGAGGCCCTGGCGCCGCGCCTCGTGCACCGCCATGCGGGTATCCTCGATGCCGTAACGCGAATCGTAAAGGTCGAGGTCGTTCGGCTTGCCGTCGGTGAGGATGAGCAGCAGCCGGCGGGCCGCTGGCTGCTCGCCGAGAATCAGGGCGGACTGGCGGATGGCCGCGCCCATGCGGGTGTAGAAGCCGGGCTTGATGGCGAGGATGCGGGCGCGGGCGGCGGCATCGTAGGCGCCGCTGAACTCCTTGAGCAGATGAAAGCGGATGTTTTGCCGGCGCAGGGAGGAAAAGCCGTAAATGCCGAAACGGTCGCCGGTGGCGGTAAGGGCCTCGGAAAAAAGCAGCAGGGAATCGCGGATGACGTCGACGATGCGGTGCGTGTCGGAAATCCAGGCATCGGTGGACATCGACAAATCGGCCAGCAACAGGCAGGCAAGGTCGCGCTCGCAACGGGCCTGGGCGAGATAACCGCCAGTCTGCGGCGTGTGGCCGCAGGCGCGGTCGGCGTGATTGCGCACGCAGGCGTCGACATCCAACTCGGCGCCGTCCGGCTGCGCTTTCAGCCAGCGCCGCTGCGGCGCCAGCGCGGCGAACTGGCCGCGCAACTTTTTGGCGGTGGCGATCAATTCCGGCGGCAGGGGCTGGCAGCCGGCGTCGCGGGCGATCATCGGCTGCAACTGGCAGTGCCGTTCGAGCAGGAGCGCCTTGCGGTAATCCCATTCAGGCAGGGCGATGCCGGGGCCGATGGGCGTGTCGTCCTCCGCCGCCGAAGGCAGGTCGAGATCGAAGCGGACGCGCGAGACAGCGGTTTCGCCATCGCGGGTGAGCGAAAGCTTGTCGAGATCGCGGGCGGTGTCGCGGGCCTTGGAATCCTCCTCGTCGTCGTAGGCGCGATTGACGCGCACGTATTCCGCCCAGGTCGGCAGGCTCTCGGCGCGGAACATGATCAGGGTCGGATTCTTGTTGTCCGGCGCCTCGACCTGTTCGGCCTTGTGCGCGTCCGGCGTCGCCTCGGCGCGGGCGCCGCTTTCCGGCGGCAAATCGGCGTCGGGGTCGGCGACCTGACCGGCGGCCAGATTTTCCTCGGCGGCGATAAGCCACAGCGGCACCGGCTGCGGCGGCCGCGATTGGCGCGAATAGAGCGGCGGTAGTCCCGCGGCCGAGCCGGGTTGCAGCAGCGCCTGGCGAATGGCGCTTTCCTGCGCCGCTTCGTCTTCTCGTTCCGGGGTGATACGGGCAGCCAGATGGGCGGCGACCAGACGCTCGTAGCGCGGCGCAAGGCCGGGGAAGCGGCTGAGGGCGGCAAGGCTGGCCCGCTGGTTGCGGATGAACCACGGCTGCCGCGGCGCCACGTCGCAAGCCGCCTGGGCGGCCAGCCACAGGTAGAGGTCGCGGTTCAGCGCGGCTTCGGGAAAAACGGCGATTTCCGGCGGCAGGCGCAGGGTTTCCGCGTCGCGCCGGGCCAGCGCCTGTCTTTCGTTGCTGCCGGCCAGACGTTGCAGCCAACGGCGCCGCGCGCCATGCGCTTCCGTCGTGGCGCTGCCGATTTTCAGGCCGGGATCGCCGCCAAAGGCGCGAAAGAGAATGCCGGCGGTTTTTTCCACCTCGGCCAGCTTGACCGCGGCCGCCGGATAATAGCCCCCCGCGGCCTTGGTGACCCAGTTGTGCCAGAGCTTGCCGACGAATTCTTCCATATCAGCGGCTTGCTTCGCGGGTTTTCATCGTAAAACCGGATCATCGCCCAAAGGTGGCATTGACGATCTCCATCAGCGCCGCCGCTGTTTCTTCCTCGTCGGTCAGGCTTTCGACCAGGGCGGCGCGGCAGGCGGCGCTGACGTCGAAGCCCGATTTGATCAGGCTGGCGGCATAGACCAGGAGGCGGGTGCTGGCGACTTCTTCCAGGTCGCGA
Source organism: Betaproteobacteria bacterium (assembly GCA_009779265.1). Lineage (GTDB taxonomy): Bacteria > Pseudomonadota > Gammaproteobacteria > Burkholderiales > Rhodocyclaceae > Azonexus. The sequence goes on along the minus strand of WREP01000004.1, from coordinate 41,845 downwards.
TCCTTGAGGGCGCGGAAGGCATGGGCGATGCCGACCAGACGCTTGGCGAGATCGGCGTCGCAGCCGGTTTCGCCGATCAGGATGGAAATTTCGCGTTCGGCTGCGGGAAAGTCGAAGCGCATCGAGACGAAACGCTGGCGGGTCGAGGGTTTCAGACCCTTCATCAAATTCTGGTAGCCGGGGTTGTAGGAGACGACCAGCATGAAGTCGTCCGGCGCCGCCAGGGTTTCGCCGGTGCGGTCGATGGGCAGGATGCGGCGGTCGTCGGCCAGCGGGTGCAGCACCACGGTGGTGTCCTTGCGCGCCTCGACCACTTCGTCAAGATAGCAAATACCGCCGGAACGCACGGCGCGAGTCAGCGGGCCGTCGCACCAGTAGGTGCCGCTGTCGGAAATCAGGTGGCGGCCAACCAGATCGGCGGCGGTCAGGTCGTCGTGGCAGGCGACGGTGTACAGCGGCAGCTTGAGGCGCGCTGCCATGTGCGCGACGAAGCGCGTCTTGCCGCAGCCGGTCGGCCCCTTGATGAGAAGCGGCAGGCGCTGGCGAAAGGCATGCTCGAATAGCGCGATTTCGTTGCCGGCGGGTTCGTAGAAGGGCAGCCCGCTCATTTGAGGGAGATCCAGTAGGCAAGCAGGATCAGGCCGCCGACGACGATCAGCCAGCCTTCGAGCAGGATGCGCCAGAGCCACGGGGCGGTGCGCAATTCCATGAAATCGAGGATGACCAGCCGGCCCTTGATGAAGGCGATGACCAGCATGGCGACGATGGCGGCGGTGCCATAGGCGCCGATCTCGCCGAGGTACCAGGTGATGCCGGTGGCGACGATGAGCACCAGCCAGGCGCGGTGGGCGGGATTTTTCAGAACCTTGAGCATCAGCGCATCACATAAACGAGGGGAAAAAGAATGATCCACAAAAGATCGACCATGTGCCAGTAGGCGGCGCCGCTTTCCAGTCCATGACAGTTCTCGCGCCCATAGGCGCCTTTGCGGGCCTGGTTCCAGATGACCGACAGGATGACCATGCCGAGGATGACGTGCATGAAATGAAAGAAGGTCAGGGAAATGTAGAACATGTAGAAGGTGTTGGTCGATAGCGAAATGCCGGCGCCAAACTTGGCGGCATACTCAACCACCTTGACGCCCAGGAAGCCGGCGCCGCACAACATGCCGAGCGCGACATGGCGCGCTATCACCGCCTTGTCGTCACGATGCGCCGCCTGCACCGCCAGCACCACAAACCACGAGCCGGTGACGAGGAGCAAGGTATTGATCGCCCCGGCGTTGCGATCCAGCGTCATCTGGCACTCGTTGAACAAGGCCGGATCCTTGGCCCGAGCGAAAGCGTAGGCGGTAAAAAACACCGCGAAAACGAGCATCTCGGCGAGGATGAAAATCCAGATCGCCAAATCGCCGGGCAGGCGCGGCTGATTTGGGGCGGGAGAGGTCGTCGCTTCGGTCATGGCGGGGATCATAGCTGCGGCCTCCGGCCAGGGATTTGATATGCCCCAAGAAGCCGATGGGGATGCCATTCCCGGAAAGGAACAGGGCTGACGGGCAGGCAAGAAAAAAGCGCGAATCTTGCGATTCGCGCTTTGGGTGTTACCGGAAAAATCCGGTTCAGGCAGCCTTCTCGCCCTTGCCGACGAAGAAGCTGATGATGTAGAGCAGCAGACCAACCAGGAAGATCACGCCGGTCCATTCACGCATCCAGTAGAACAGGGCGATCTTCTCCTGCGCGGCCATGAACGGGATCGGGGTATCCGAAGCGCGTTGCAGCCACACTTGCAGGATGCCGGCGGCGGTCAGGAAGAGCGTGATGAACACGATGGCGACCGTCATCAGCCAGAACGACCACATTTCCAGGACTTGCGACTTCTGATCGTTGGCGGCGCGGCCGCGCATGATCGGCATGGCGTAGGAGATCATCATCAGCACGACCATGACGTAAGCGCCGTAGAAAGCCATGTGACCGTGGGCGGCGGTGATCTGCGTGCCGTGCGTGTAGAAGTTCACCGGCGACAGGGTGTGCAGGAAGCCCCACACGCCAGCGCCGAGGAAGGCCATTACGCCGGTGCCCAGCGCCCACAACACGGCAACCTTGTTGGGATGCTCGCGGCGGCGACGGTTGACCATGGTGAAGGCGAAGACGGTCATGGCGAAGAACGGGATCGGTTCCAGAGCGGAGAAGATGGAACCCCACCACTGCCAGTATTCCGGCGTGCCGATCCAGTAGTAGTGGTGACCCGTACCGATAATGCCGGTGATCAGGGTCAGGGTGACGATCACATACAGCCATTTCTCGATCACTTCACGGTCGACGCCGGTGGTCTTGATCAGCACGAAGGCCAGGAAGGAACCGAGGATCAATTCCCAGACGCCTTCCACCCAGAGGTGCACCGTCCACCACCAGAAGAACTTGTCGATGACGATGTTGACCGGGTTGTAGAAAGCGAACAGGAAGAAGACCGCCAGACCCCACAGGCCGATCAGCAACACGATGGCGATGGCCGTTTTCTTGCCCTTCAGCACCGTCAAGGTGATGTTGAACAGGAAGGCCAGGGCAACGACGACGATACCGAGCTTGGTTGGCAACGGCTGTTCGAGGAACTCCCGGCCCATCGTTTCGATAATGTTGTTACCGGTCAGTTCGGCCAGCGTGGCGTAAGGAACCGTCAGATAGCCGACGATGGTAAGCGCGCCAGCAACCAGGAAGATCCAGAACATGGCCAGCGCCAGTTTCGGGCTGGCCAGCTCGGTTTCGGCTTCCTCCGGGATCATGTAGTAGGCGCCGCCCATGAAGCCGAACAGCAGCCAGACGATGAGCAGGTTGGTGTGCACCATGCGGGCCACGTTGAACGGAATCTCGGGGAACAGGAAGTCGCCGAGCACGTATTGCGCGCCGAGGATCAGACCGAACAGGATCTGACCGACGAAAAGACCGATGGCCGCAATGAAATAAGGTTTTGCAACCGCTTGCGATTTAAATTGCATGTCGTTTCCTCCTCTCGATCAGCCTTGGTCGTTGGGCGGCCAGTTGGCGGCGTTGACCGAATTGACGTGCTTCAGGAAGGCCACGATGGCGTCCAGTTGCGCGTCGTCGAAGTTGAACTGCGGCATGCTGCGGCGGCCCGGGATACCCTCCTTCGGACGGGCCTGAATGAAGGCCTTGGTGCCTTCCTCGCCATAGCGGACAACCACGTTGCCCAGCTCCGGCGCGAAATAGGCGCCCTCGCCCAGCAGGGTGTGGCAGCCGATGCAGTTATTGACTTCCCATAGCTTCTTGCCCTCGGTGACTTTTGCGTCAATGTTGTCCCGCATGTCCCGCTTTGGCAGTTGCGAATGGGTATCGAATGACAGCGCCAAGAACAGGAGGAAGAAAAATACCGTTCCCCCGTAGAAAATGTTCCGCGCCATCGATTTGGTGAACTCGCCACTCATCGTTTTTCCCCCTTTCGAAAATAGTCTGGCGGGGCGATGCTATTCCCGAGTTATCAGGTGGAGCTTTGATGTCCGCTAAATTTGAAACAGCAAAAAAATACAGGATCATCGGAACAGCCAAAAAGAAAGCCCGCCGATGGCGGGCTTGCATGAGTCTTCGCGGCGCGGCAGCGGGTCAGGCGGCGGCTTGCACCGGAATATCGTGGCCGCGGCGGACGATGCGATTGCGCCCATCGACGTAGATCAGATCCGGCTCGTGCCGGGCCAGCTCGATCTCGTTGTAGACGGCGAAAGTGGCGATGATGAGGATGTCGCCAGGCGCGGCGCGGCGGGCCGCCGAACCATTGACCGAGATGACGCCCGAACCGCGCTCGGCGCGGATGGCGTAGGTGGTGAAACGCTCGCCGTTATTGACGTTCCAGATGTCGATCTGCTCGTACTCGCAAATATTGGCGGCCTCAAGCAGGTCCTCGTCGATGGCGCAGGAACCCTCGTAATGCAAATCGGCGTGAGTGGTCGTCACGCGATGCAACTTGGATTTCAGCATCATTCTCTGCATGGCTTTGCTCATCCAGGAAGTTGGGGAAGCGCATTGTAACGGCACTATCACCCCTGTCAATGGCGGTAATTATGGCACGTCGGGAAGGCGTTCATTTCATTTTCAGATCAATCGAGTACGTGCAGGCAGTACTTGTCATACGGCAAGCGCAATCGAGCATCGCTGCGCTGAAAAGGGAGTCAAATCTCGATGTTGTCGATCAGCCGCGCCCTTCCCAAATGGCTGGCGGCGAGCGCCACCAGCGGCACATCCTTGTCTTGCGGCACGGCCAGATCGGTCTGTTGGCGCAGCGCGACATAATCGGTGCGCCAGCCGGCGGCGGCCAGTTCGGCGACGGCGGCGGCTTCCAGCGCGGCGAAATCGCCAGCGCCGCCGCGGATGGCGTCGCGCAGGCCGGTCAGCACGCGGTACAGGCGCGGCGCCTCGGCGCGCTCGGCGGCGGAGAGATAAGCGTTGCGCGAGGACAGCGCCAGGCCGTCGGCGGCGCGCACCGTCTCGCCGCCGACGATGGCGATCGGCAGAGCCAGTTGGCGGACCATGTTGCGGATCACCAGCAACTGCTGGTAATCCTTCTTGCCGAACAGCGCGACCTGCGGCTGGACGCAGTTGAACAGCTTGGCAACGACGGTGGCGACGCCGCGAAAATGGCCGGGACGAAAGGCGCCGTCGAGCAGATTCTGGATTGCCGGCGGCTCGATGAAATATTCCTGCGGCTCGGGATAAAGCTCGCCCTCGTCCGGCGCGAACAGCACGTCGACGCCGGCCGCCGCCAGCTGCTCGCAATCGGCCGCGAAAGTGCGCGGGTACTGGGCGAAATCCTCGCTCGGCCCGAATTGCAGGCGATTGACGAAAATCGAGGCGACCACCGTGTCGCCGTGCGCCCGCGCCTGTTCCATCAGACTGATGTGACCGGCGTGCAGATTGCCCATGGTCGGCACGAAAACAACGCGGCCGCGGTTGTGCAAGGCGGCGCGCAGGGCGGAAATGCTGGAATGAATGTGCATGATCGGAAATTATCTGTAAGGCTGACGGCTGTCCCGCTGCGCGGCGGGCGCTTTCAATCGCGCAGTCGCGCATCCTTCGGCCAGGTGATGAGGTGCTCGGCACTGAAGCGCTGCGTGGCGCCGGCCTCCAGCCCTTGTTCCCAGAGCACGGTGCCGGGCTGCTCGCGCCAGCTTTTGTCCTTGGGTTCGGGCTGGAAGCGCGATTCGACGCGCACATCCTGGTGCTCGGATAGCGGCGCGGCGTCCAGCACTTGCAGCGTAATGGCCTCGCGGTGCCGGTTTTCGACGGTAAATGCGCGGCTGACGCGGCGTTCGTTGCGATTGCCGATGAAACCGCCCGTACCGTCGGTGCGTTCCGGCCGCTCGACGCGCACATTGAGCAATTCGTCCCGGCCAAAAGACAAGCCGTTGCGCGCCAGTTGCGCCGGGTCGAAGCGGCCGCTGCCGACGTAGGCGCCATCGCGGTACAGATTGACCGGCCCCGCCGGCCACACGCCGGGTGGCGGCGCGACCTCGGCCACCAGATAGGCACTGGCGTCCTGTAGCGGAGAAGTGCGTGCCACGAGGCGCGCCTCCAGCGCCTGTTCGCCCAGCGCCAGGGTAATGCGCTGGCCATTGGCTGGCACGCTGATGCGCTGCGGCACCGCGAATTCGGTAGCGAAGCCGCTTTCGGAAATGCTGACGTCGAAGCGGGGCATATCGTCGGCGGGCGGCTGTTTCGCCAGACGATTATCCATCGCCGGAGCTGCCGCCTCGGGCGCCGCAACCGGCATCGGCATCGCATCGTATTGCGCGCGCGCTGCGACGACCGGCGGCGCGATCCCCACGCGCCACGGCCACGGCAGCGGCCCTTGCGTGGCGGCGCCGGGCTGGCCGGTGGACAGGGTCAGTTGCACGCCCTCCCAGTCCTCGCCGGTGTTTTGCGCCACCAGCGCCTGGCGCTCCAGGCGCAGCTTTTTCGTGGCGCTGTCGAGCGTGGCGCGATAAGTGGGCTGCCAACCGGGACCGCGCACCTGATAGGTCAAACGCAGTTCGCCACCCTGCGGCGCGGCGAGCGAGACCTGCACCACGCTGACGCGCGCCTCGCCGCTGCCGACGCGATCGCGTTCGGCCAGCAGGGGCTTGAGGTCGCGCTCCAGCGCCTCCTGCTGGCGCTTGAGCTGGTGCTGGCGCGTCAGCGAGGCCTGGGCGTTCTGCCGCAGCGCGGCCACGGTGGCGCCGATCTGCGCCGCTGAACTGGGCTTGGCGTCAGCGCCGCTGCCGGCGTTTTCGAAGCTCTTCAGGTAGATCAGCGCGTAATCCATGCCGGCGCTTTCCGCCTGGAGGGCGGCAATCTGATTCTCCAGCACGCGGATGCGCTCTTCCAGCGGGCTGATGCAGGCATTGCCCAGCAACTCGCGCGTCTGCTGGCGCAGCGCGATCTCGCCCACGCGCACGCTGGCATCGCTATTCACTTGCAGGCTGGCCGCGTCCAGTCCGGCGGGCAGGCAGGCGAAGCTGGCCTGCCGCGCGCCGGGGGCCAGGCGCAGCACGCGCTCCACCGTGGCGCTGCCCGGATAGACCGTGACGCGCGCCACATGCGAGGCGCCAGTATCGGCGTGCGCCGAGGCAGGCAGGACGGCCAGGACAATGGGGGCGGCAGCCAGGCAGCGCAGAAGGATGCGGGATGATGGCAGAGGCATGATGTTTCCTCGCAGCAAGGGAAGTCAGCAATGCTGGAGCATAGCAGCCATTTAGCCGGCGTAAGTATGCTCCGGGCCGGGGTAGCTGCCGTCCTTGACGGCCGCGACGGCGCGGGCGGCAGCGGCGGCGAGACTGCCGCCTTCGGCCATGAAGTTGCGCACGAAGCGGGCTTTTTTGCCGGGCGGGATGTCGAAGGCGTCGTGCACCACCATGACCTGGCCGGAACAGTCCGGGCCGGCGCCGATGCCGATGGTGATGATCGCCAGATCGGCCGTGATTGCGGCGGCGAGCGGAGCGGGAATGGCTTCGAGCACGAGCATCGTCGCCCCGGCCTGTTGCAGCGCCAGCGCATCATCCCTGAGGCGCTGTGCGGCGGCCTCGCCCTTGCCCTGGACCCTGTAGCCGCCCAGGGCATGCACCGACTGCGGCGTCAGGCCAATATGGCCGCAGACCGGAATGCCGCGCTGCACCAGGAATTCGACGGTGGCGGCCATTTCCCGGCCGCCTTCGAGCTTGACCATCTGGGCGCCAGCGGCCATCAGCGCGGCGGCGTTGCGAAAGGCGCGTTGCGGCGATTCCTGGAAGCTGCCGAAAGGCATGTCGGCGAGTATGAAGGCGCGCTCGCTGCCGCGCTTGACGGCGGCAGTGTGGTAGGCGATGTCGGCGACGCTGACCGGCAGCGTGGTGTCGTGGCCCTGGATGACGTTGCCCAGCGAATCGCCGATGAGCAGCGCCTCGACGCCAACGCCGTCGAGCAGACGGGCAAAACTGGCGTCGTAGCAGGTGAACATGACGATTTTTTCGCCCGCCTGATGGCGTTTGGCGAGGTCGGCCTGGGTCAGGCGGCGGGTGATGGTTTCCACGGACATGGGAAATCAGCTCCGAAAGACGAAATAGACGGCGCCCATGAGGCAAAGGGCGGGCCACTGGGTATCCAGCTTGAGTAGCTGGGGGATGTAAAAATGACGAAGGGCGCGGCCACTGTCAATACCAAGGTCTACCCGATGGCCGGGATATGTCGGCCGAAAAGGCTCATAGGCGGACGACGCCCTGGTTCGCCACCGCCGGCAGCCAGGCGGCGAGGCGACCGCGGCCGGGCAGGCGCAGATCGGGGGCGATCTCGGCCAGGGGGCGCAGAACGAAGGCGCGCAGATGCAGGCGGGGATGCGGCAGAATCAGCCCCGGCAGATCGAGTTGGCAATCGTCGTAGAGCAGCAGGTCGAGATCGAGGCTGCGCGGGCCGTTTTTTTCGCCGCGCCGACGACCGAAGCGTGCCTCGATGGCGAGCAGTTCGGCCAGCAGTTGCGCGGGCGCCAGGGTCGTCTCAAGCAGGGCGACGGCGTTGATGAAATCCGGCTGACTGGCAAGGCCAACCGGTGCCGTGCGGTACAGCGACGAACAACGGAGGACGCGGCTGGCCGGCAGATTGGCGAGGACGCCGAAGGCGGCGCGGAGCGTGCTGGCCGGGTCGCCGAGATTGGCCCCGAGCGCGACGTAGGCAAGGCTCATGCGGCGTCGGGCGGCGGGGCGTCGGCGGGAGTGCTGGCACCAGCCGGCTTTTTGCGCCGCCGACGGCGTTTCTTGTCGCCAGCCTGTTCCGGCAGCAGCATGCGCGCCCGCTCCTCGCCATCGGCGTCCTGGAAGCGGGTCCACCAGTCGGCAATTTCTCCGTCCACCTCGCCGGCAGCGGCGCGCAGCAGCAGGAAATCGTAACCGGCGCGGAAACGCGATTGTTCGAGCAGGCCGTAGGGGCGCTTGCCGGCGCGCTGCTCGAAGCGCGGCTGGAGCAGCCAGATATCCTTGATGTCGCTGGCGATGCGGCGGGTGATGGCGAGCTTTTCGCCCTGCACGTCGAGCACCGCATCCATGGCCTGGAACAGCGCCGGGATTTTCATTTCGCCAGCGGCCTTGATCTTTTCCCAGTGCGCCAGCACCTCGTGCCAGAGCAGAGCGGCGAAGAGGAAGCCGGGCGAGGTGCCCTTGCCGTGGCGGACGCGCTCGTCGGTATTGGCCAGCGCCAGCATGACGAATTTTTCGCCGAGCGGCTGTTCGAGGATCACGTCGAGCATGGGCAAGAGGCCGTGGTGCAGCCCCTCGTCGCGCAACTGGGTGACGCAATCGACCGAGTGGCCGGAGGTCAGGAGCTTGAGCATCTCGTCGAACAGGCGGGCGGCCGGCACGTTTTCCAGCAGCACCGCCATGTCGCGGATCGGCTGGCGCGCCTCGGGCGCGATCGACAGTCCCAGCTTGGCCGCCAGGCGCACGGCGCGCAGCATGCGCACCGGGTCTTCGCGGTAGCGACCGCGCGGTTCGCCGATCATGCGCAGGGTGCGCGCCTTGAGGTCGCCGACGCCGTGGTGATAGTCGATGATGGCCTCGCTGCTCGGATCGTAGTACAGCGCGTTGGCGGTGAAATCGCGGCGGGCGGCGTCCTCGGCGTGGCTGCCGAACACATTGTCGTGCAGCACCCGGCCGTGCTCGTCCTTTTTCGTATCCTCGCCAAGCTGGCCGCGGAAGGTGGTGACCTCGATCTGCTCCTGCCCCATCATCACATGGACGATGCGAAAGCGCCGGCCAATGATGCGGGCGCGGCGGAAGGCGCGGCGCACCTCCTCCGGCGTGGCGTCGGTGGCGATGTCGAAATCCTTCGGCTCGGCGCCGATCAAAAGATCGCGCACGGCGCCGCCGACGACGTAAGCCTTGTGCCCGCCCTCCTGCAAGGTCGCGCAGACGCGGCGGCTGCCCGAACTGATGCGGTCGCGGGTAATGCCGTGGGTGGAAACGGGGATGACCGCCGGCTCATGGGAGCCGGGCCGGGCTTTTTTGCCGCTGAAAACGCGGGAAATGAATTTGCGGATCACGGATGGGTGAAGATAAGGAAGAGGCTCCTGCCCGGCGTCGGGGTCACCCCGCCGCCCGGTCGCGGAAAACGCGGATTTTACCGCAGCGAGATGATTTTCCAGCGCATCTTGCCAGCGTGGTCGCGCAGGGCATCGTCCGGGTCCACAGCCACCGGCTGGCTGACCTTGCCCAGGAGCGGCAGATCGTTGTGCGAATCGCTGTAAAACCAGCTTTCGCCGAAACTGCCCCACCACAGGCCAAGGCTTTCCAGCCACGCTTCGACGCGGACGACCTTGCCGCCCTGGAAGGCGGGCACGCCGGTCGGCGCGCCGGTGAAGGCGCCGCGCGCCATGTCGGCGGCCGGCACCGTGGCGATCAGGTGCGGAATGCCGAATTCGCGGACGATCGGGCCGGTAACAAAACTATTGGTGGCGGTGACCACGGCGCACAAATCACCGTTGGCCAGATGCCCGGCCACCAGTCGGCGGGCGGCGGCGGTCATGCGCGGGCGGATGCGGCTGACCATGAACTCGCCGTGCCAAACATCCAGCACCGCGCGCGGCTGCCGCGCCAGCGGCTGCAACTGAAAGTCAAGAAAAGCGTCGATATCGAGCGTGCCGGCCTTGTAATCCTCGTAAAAGGCGTTATTTCTGGCTTCCTGCACGGCGCGGTCGACAACGCCGCGAGAAATCAAAAACTGCGCCCACTCGTAATCGGAATCGCCGGCGAGAAGGGTGTTGTCGAGGTCGAAAAGGGCAAGATTCATGGTCGGAGAGAGTAATGACTCCCTCGCCCCGCTTGCGGGGAGAGGGCCGGGGTGGGGGGATGTAGGGGCGAATAATTATTCGCCCCGACGCACCGCCCCTCACCCTAACCCTCTCCCCGCCATGCGGGGCGAGGGAATTAGAGTGGCGGAAAAACAGCAAAATTCATGCGCCATTTTCCATTGTCAGCAGTTCGCGCAGCAAGGGCAGCGTGACTGGGCGTTTCTGTTCGAGCGTGTAGCGGTCGAGGGCGACGACCAGCGCCGACAGCGCGCGCATGTCGCGCGCGGCGTGGCGCAGCAGGTAGGCGATGATTTCCGGCGGCAACCGCAGCGCCCGCTCGCTGGCCTGGGCGGCGATGGCGGCAGCCTTTTCGGCATCGGTCAAGGGGCGCAGGCGGTAAATCAGACCGGAGCCGAGGCGGGTGCGCAAATCCTCGCGCAACGCCAGGTGTGCCGGCGGCTGCGGCGCGGCGGTCAGCAGCCGGCCGCCGCCGGCCTTGATCTGGTTGAACAGGGCGAACAGCGCCACCTGCCCCGCCGCGTCGAGCCGATCGACGTTATCCACCGCCAGCGCCGCCTCGCCGCTCACGCCGTCGAGGCTCGGATTGGCAGCGGCATCGGCATAGCAAAAATCGCTCGCCAGCAAGAGATGCGAGCGCCCGCTACTGGGCTCGCCAACCAGACAGAAAGACGTATCCGGCCAGACGCCCGCCAGCCACCCGGTCAGCGCGGCCAGCGTCTCGCCATTGCCGCCGGCCACAAAATTGTCCAGCGACGGCGGACTATCCGGCAGCAGATCGAGGATCAGTTGGCGCATGGGGAAATTCAGCGGAGTAGGAGGGTTGAGCATCAGCAAAACCCATCGTTGCCTGGCGTTGATTTGGAAAGTTGGGGTGATGGGTTTCGCTACGCTCCACCCATCCTACGGCACTGATGTGCACTGCAAAGCCTTATACCAGTCTCATCCCCAGCGCACCAAGCCATAATTTTTCTTCCCCCGCCGCAGGATGGTGAAGCGGCCATAAAGCCGCTCGTCACCGGCAATGGCGTGGTCGAGCGCGGTGATTTTATCGCCGTTGATGCTGACGCTGCCGCTCTGGATGAAGCCGCGGGCTTCCGATTTCGATTTGGCGAGGCCGGCGGCGACCAGGGCGTCGATCAGGCCGTTGCCGGCGATATCGAGGGTGACGCTGGGCAGGCCGTCCTGGGCCAGTTGTTCGAGATCGTTTTCGGTCAGGTCGGCCAGTTGGCCGGTAAACAGGCTTTCGGTAATGCGCCGGGCGGCAAGCAGCGCCACTTCGCCGTGCACCAGACGGGTCGCTTCCTCGGCCAGGATGCGCTGAGCTTCCGGCTTGCCGCCGCCGGCTTTGTCGGCGGCTTCGATTTCGCCGATGCGGGCGAGCGGCAGGAAGGTGAAGAATTTGAGGAATTTGTAAACATCGGCGTCGGCGGTGTTGAGCCAGAACTGGTAGAAGGCGTAGGGCGAGGTCTTCTTCGGATCGAGCCAGATGGCGCCGGACTCGGTCTTGCCGAACTTGGCGCCGTCCGACTTGGTGATGAGCGGCACGGTGAGGCCGTAAACTTGGGTCTGGCACAGGCGTTTGGTCAGATCGATGCCGGCGACGATATTGCCCCACTGGTCGGAGCCGCCGATTTGCAGCAGGCAGCCGTGACGCCGGTACAACTCGGCGAAGTCGTAGCCCTGCAAGAGCGCATAGGAGAATTCGGTATAGGAGATGCCCTGATCTTCGCGTTGCAGCCGCTGTTGCACCGCCTCGCGCCGGATCATGGCATTGACCGAGAAGTACTTGCCAATGTCGCGCAGGAAGTCGAGGCAATTCATGGCCCCGAACCAGTCGTGGTTGTTGGCCATCAGCGCCGCGTCGTTGCCGGTAAAGCTGAGGAAGGGCGCAACCTGGCCGCGAATCTTGTCCACCCAGCCGGTGATCACGTCCGGCGTGTTGAGCTTGCGCTCGCTGGCCTTGAAGCTCGGGTCGCCGATCATGCCGGTGGCGCCGCCGACCAGGGCGATGGGCCGATGCCCGGCTTCCTGAAAACGCTTGAGAATCAGCACCGGCACCAGATGGCCGAGGTGCAGGCTGTCCGCCGTCGGGTCGAAGCCGCAATACAGCGTCACCTTCTCCTTCTGCAACATCTGGTCGAGCGTCGGCGCATCGGTCAGTTGGGCAATCAGGCCGCGCTCGTGCAGATCCTGAAGAAGGGGGGACTGGTACATCGGGGTGTTCTCCACGGGGCGGCGCCGAATCGTTGTGGCGCCGGAAATTTCGGACGGGCGATTTTACCAGAGGGCGCACCGCCCGCGCCCGACGCATCTCCCTCGCCCCGCGAAGCGGGGCGAGGGAATCAACGCGGCTCCGCCACGAAAAACCCTGCCAGCCGCCGCTCGCTTTCCGCCAGCGTTGCCGGAGTGATGCGGCCATCTTGCAAGGCCGTTGCCGCGCCGTACAGCGCCCGGTAGAGCTGACGCGGGTCGTAACTGACCAGGGCGAGGTCAACGCTGGCGGCCAGGGCTTGTGCCGCGACCTGGCCGATGCCGAGGTTGTAGACCGCGCCCATGTTGAGGTCGTCGGTGAGCAGAATGCCGTCGTAGGCCCAGTCGCGCCGCAAGAGGCCGGCGACGACGGCGGGCGAATGCGAGGCGGCGCGCTCGGGGTCGAGGGCGTCCAGCGTCACATGGCCGAGCATTATGGCGCTACCGGCGTGACCGGCCAGAGCGCGGAAGGGCAGCCAGTCGGCGGCCATCTCGGCCGGGCTGGCGGCGAGATGCGCGGCAAGCAAATGGGTATCGCGGTCGACCCGGCGCAGGCCGGGGAAGTGCTTCAGGGTGCCGCGCACGCCGGCGGCTTGCAGGCCGTCCAGATAACCGGCGGCGATGACGGCAACGCTTTCCGGCTCGGCGCTGATGGCGCGGGCCGGAATGTTGCTGAACAGATCATCTTCCGTCCGCTCCGCTGGCTTCAAATCGACCACCGGCGCGAAGTTGAGATTGACGCCGAGCGCCGCCAGCGCCGTTCCCTGACGCTGGCCGTAGCGCCGCGCCGCCGCGCCGGGATCGTCCGCCTGCGCCAGTTCGGACAGCGGCGGCTGGCGATCGAGCAGGGGCGAGAGGTGGTTGATGCGCCCGCCTTCCTGATCGGCGGTGACAAGCAGCGGCGGCAGCCCGGCCCGGCGGCGGCGTTCCTGCAAGGCGGCGATTTCGTCGCGGACTGCGGCGAAGTCGCGGCCACGGATATTGCGCTGCGTGAGGTAGACGCCGCCGATCAGTCCTTTCTCCGCCAGCTCGGCGACTTCGGCGAAATCGGTGTAACCGACGACAAAATGCCGGCCCACGGCCCGCATCGCCGGTCCGGCGGCGAGCACGGCCTCGCGCTGCCAGCGCCAAACGATTTCCTGACCGCCGGCAAGCAGCAGCGCGGCGGCGAGCAGGATGCGGGGCAGCCATCCCAAACGCCGCCAGCGCCACAGCGCGACGCCGGGCAAAATCAGCCACAGCGCCGCTTCCAGATGCCGCCAGGCGAACAGCAACGGGTGCTTGTAATACCAGGCCGGCAGCAGCAGGAGTACAGGTAAAAGCGTCGGCAACAACCTCGCCCGCAGCGCCGCGCCAGCCCGCCCGGGCCAGCGCCACGCCGGGGCGCGGCAAAACGCCAGCCCGCTCATTGCGCCCGCTCCGGCGCGTTCTGGCTCAATCGGTACCAATCCAGCCGACGGGTGGTGAACATGACAGCGCCAAGGGCGATGAAAAGCAGCAGGCTGCCCATGAGCAAGGCGTTGTCCTCCGACAACAGGACGCCGTAGAGCACGCCGTAGAGGCCGCTCAGGCCGGCGCCGAAGGCCGCGCCACGCCGCCAGCCGCCGAGCGCCCCGGCCAGATACCAGGCGATCAACCCGATGCAGGCCGCCGCCGCCAGACCGTAGGCCGCCGCGAAGGCCATGTGCTCGGAAAAGGCGATGAGCAGCAGGAAGAAGATGGCGAGCGCGAGGCCGACCAGCAGATATTGCAGTGGATGGATCGGCGCCCGGCGCAGGACTTCGGTGAGGAAAAAGGCGGCGAAGGTCAGCACGATGAACAGCGCGCCATATTTCACCGCCCGTTCCGATTGCAGGTAGATATTCACCGGGTCGATGAAATCCACCGACAACGACTCGCCGCTGTGCTGATTGAGCGTTTCAGTGAAATCGCGGGCGAGATGGGAGATTTCCCAGCGGGCCGTGAAACCGTCGTCGCCAACGCTGCGTTCGCGCGGCAAAAAGCGCCCGCCGAAATTGGGATGCGGCCAGGCCGACTTGAGGCGGATGCTGTTGCTATCGCCGACCGGCGCGATGGAGAGGCGCGACGTGCCGGTCAGTTGCAGGGGGAAACTGACCGCGAAATCGTAGGTCTTGCCCAGTTCCAGCGGCCCGAGCGGAATGCTCAACTGCTTCGAGTGCAACTCTTCCGCCGCCCAGTCGGTGCCGAAGCGATGGGGCTGGCCGTTGATCCGCACTTCCGGATCATTGGCAAGGCCGCGTGGATCGGACACACCGAGAATCAGCACAGCCTCGGCATCGAGCAACTGCTCGATGGCGCTGGCCGCCGGCACGCTGACCTTGAAATCGCTCGCGATGACCGCATCGAGATGGAACAGGCGGGCCTGATAAATGCCGCGCTGGCGCGTCTCCACACTGGCTTCGCCCGCGATGCTCAGGGTTTCCGGCGAAAACACCTGGCTGTACCGGACGATTCTCGTCGTCGTCACCGGCCGCTTGCTTCCCTCGTCGCGCCGGGTTTCCGTCACGCGCTTGCGGTAGCGCAACTGAATCACCGGCCCGACCAGCGTCTGCGGCCCCGCCGCGCCATTGGCAATGCTGCGCTCGACCTCATCCTGGCGCATGCTGCGCTCGGCGATCTGCCCCTCGATCAGTATCAGCGGCACGAGCAGCAAAAAGCTCAGGCCGACGATGGCGAGAATCTTGAATATCAGCTTGCGGTCCACGATGCACTCCCCGGTTGAAATGACGCGAGCACTCTCGCGCCGCCGGGTGAGGGCATGACGAAGCGGCGGTGAAGTTGTGTGAAGTGGGGGTGAAGATAAGCGGTGGCTGATTGGTGTCCGGTTAGGTGTAGAAGTTCATCCGTTCCAGCGGCTGAGGCGGCCAATCCTCAATATGTTGCGCCTATGCAACATCTGTTGTTCGTGCGCCACTCCGGCGACCGCCCTCACTTGACCCTGTCGTATTCACACGCGACACTGGCGCTTCGTTTCATTCACCCAATTCACCCTAAGGAGTACGACATGCCTGCCATTGCCAACGAGGTTTTCCAGCGCTGAGCCGCAGGCGAGTCGTCGCCCGGAACGCGCTGTCAAGCGAATCCGGGCCGGGAAAGAAAACCCTGGCCAACTGCCGGGGTTTTTCTTTTCCACCGGCGGTTGACGCGGCCTTGCCGCCGCCCGGATTCCGATTCAAGCAGCATCCAGGAATCCATCATGGGCATTCAAATTGAACTGAACAAAGGGCGCGTCCCGGTCAAGGTATGGACGCGCGATATCGAAACCGAGGCCATCCAGCAACTGCTGAATGTGGCATCGCTGACTATCGTGCACGGCCACGTCGCGGCGATGCCGGACGTGCATGCCGGCACCGGCGCCACCGTCGGCAGCGTGATTCCGACCCGGCGGGCGATCATCCCGGCCGCCGTCGGCGTGGACATTGGTTGCGGCATGAATGCGGTGCGCACTTCGCTCTCTGCCGGGCAGTTGCCCGATACCCTGCGCGCCCTGCGCCTGGGCATCGAGGGCGCGGTGCCGTGCGGCTTCGAACAGCACGCCGCCAGCCGTATGCGCGGCAGCGCCTTGCAGCGTGCCGGGCGCTCGCTCGACGCGCGGCTGGATGCCATTGTCGGCAGGCATCCGGGGCTGATGAAAATGCAGCGCCGCTTCAACGAAACCTGGCTCTGTCAGATCGGCACGCTGGGCGGCGGCAACCATTTCATCGAACTGTGCCTGGACGAGACGGATCGCGTCTGGATCATGCTGCATTCCGGCTCGCGCGGCATCGGCAACGTCATCGGCCGTTACTTCATCGCCGCCGCGCAAAAAGACATGCAGCGCCACCGGATTCGTCTGCCGGACCGCAATCTCGCCTATTTCAGCGAGGGTTCGGAACTGTTCGACGATTACGTGGCGGCGGTGGAATGGGCGCAGGATTACGCCCTGCTCAACCGCCAGCAGATGCTGGCCGCCGTGCTCGACGTGCTGAAAACGAAGTTGCCGCCTTTCCGTCTCGACGGCGAGGCGATCAACTGCCACCACAATTACGTGGCCCGCGAGCAACATTTCGGGGAAGGCCTGTTCATCACCCGCAAGGGCGCCATTTCGGCGCGGGCGGGCGAATTGGGCATCATTCCCGGCAGCATGGGGGCGCGTTCCTACATCGTGCGCGGTTTGGGCGAGGAGCAATCGTTTTGTTCGTGCTCTCACGGCGCCGGCCGGCGCATGAGCCGCAGCGCCGCCAAGCGGCGCTTTTCCCGCTTCGACCTGGAAGCGCAGACGGCGGGGATCGAGTGCCGCAAGGATGGCGGCGTGGTGGACGAAATCCCGGCGGCTTACAAGGACATTGATCAGGTCATGGACAACCAGCGCGATCTGGTGGAAATCGTCCATACCCTGAAACAAGTCCTCTGCGTCAAGGGGTGAGCGATGGCCCGTAAAACCCTCACTCTCATCCTGCCGCAAAGCCGACCGCGCAATCCGTTGCTGGTGCCCGGCCTGACCCGCCGCGCCGGGCCGCACGGCAACACCCGCAAGGCCGTCCGCCAGCAGGCGCGGCAGCGCACCCAGCAATCGCTGGTGGCGCTGCTTGCCGGCGATCTGGCCGAATTTGAAGTTGACTGACTTTTTACCAAGGAGAAAACCATGACCGCCCTGCCCAAGACACCGCGCAGTTCGCTATCCCTTACCGCATTCCCCGGAGTCATCCATGAACCGTCAACTCGCCGACGAAATCATCGCCTGCCTGCAAGGCGAACGCACCGTCTATCCCTACTATCGTGACCGCTACGGCATCGGCCTCCTGCGCCACTACTGCCGCCGGCAGCCGGGCCGGCGCGCGCCGGTCGCCGCCCTGCGCCGTTCCGCCTACGCCGGCCTGCTGGAAAAGCCGCGCCTCAAAAACATCCTCGCCGGCTGCGGCCCTGCCCTCGACGACGCCGTACTCGCCGCCAGCGACTACGACGCCGCCCAAGCCGCCTTCATCCTCACCCTGGCAACCTGGGGCGACGAGCGCCGCGCCGATTGGCGTCACCAGCAAACTTCGCGCCCCGGCGTCAATCTCGTCCTGCAACTCAACTTCAACCACGAGCACGCGCAGCGCTACCGCCGCCTTGGCGCGAACGACGATCTGTTCCAGTTCTACGGCCATCCCGTCGCCCGCCAGCGCCACACGCTCGCCTGGGCGCGCATCGACCTCGACTGGGCGAGCGGCAGCGCGCTGATCGAGGAAATCCAGACCGACTGGCTGCGCCGGGCCGCCGATCTCGAACGCTGGCTACTGAAACGCCACGCCGGAGCCGCCGCCGACGCCGCGATTTCCTACCGTGGCTGTCAACTGCCCCTGCGCCCGACGCTCGACTACTGCCGCCACGTCGGCGAGCAATACCGCCCGATCTGGGCCGAAGCCATGCTCTGGGCGGCCATCGCCTTCCTGCGCGACGAACTGGGCTTGCGCGTCATCTACTACCACAGCGAGGACAGCGGCCGCCTGTTGAAGCGCATCGCCCAGCGTCTGCCGCCGCGCTCGCTTTACACCGATCTGCCGCGCCGCTTCTGCTTCAGGCGAAATGCCGAATGGCCCGACTTCCTGCTCGCCGACAAGGAAAACCGCCAACTCTCCCGCGTCCATCCCGGCGCGCGGTTGTATTGCCTGGATGACGGCGCGGCGGCGTAAGGGCTGGGCTTCAACCCGCCGGAATGCGGAAACTGACCTCGCCGCCGCCTTCCGGGTGGTTGGCGAATGCAGCCTCGCCGCCGTGCAGGCGGGCGACTTCGCGGACCAGGGCGAGGCCGAGGCCGCTGCTTTTTTTGCCGGTGGCGGGCCGGGGCAGCGAATAGAAGCGGGTAAACAACTGTTCCAGGGCGTAATCGGGCGCGCCTTCGCCGTGGTCGCGAATAGCGAATTCGACCATGTCGCCGCGTGAACGGATGACGAGTTCGATGACACCGCCGTCGGGCGAGAATTCGATGGCATTGTCGAGCAGATTGAGCAGCGCCTGTTGCAGCAAAAAAGCGTCGCCACGGATCGGCCGGTTGTCGTCGAGGCGCATTTCGGCCTGCAAGCTGCGGGCGGCCAGGGCCGGGCGGCGCAGTTCCAGGCAATCGTTGAGCAGATTGGCCGGGAACAGCGTCTCCTGGCCTTCCGGCGCCTGCAATTGCTCGACGCGGGCCAGCATCAGCATGCGCTCGATGGTCGCTTGCAGGCGTTCCGTCTGTTCGGCGATGCTGCCGATGAAGCGGCGGCGATCCTCGGCAGGCGGGTCGTCTGCGAGAATTTCGGCGGCGCCGCGAATGGCGGTGAGCGGGCTTTTCATCTCGTGCGTCAGGTTTTGCACATAGCGCTCGACGTACTGCTTGCCTTCGAGCTTTTCGCGCATGGTCGCCAGGGCGCGGGCCAGTTCCGACAACTGCCGACCGCCGCCGGTCGGCGCTTCGGCCTTGTGGCCGCTGGCGACAGCGCGGGCGTAATCGCGCAGACGGTCGATGGACCAACCGAGCCAGAAGGTGAACAAGAGGCCGATAGCCGCCGCCGCCAGCAGCAGGATCAGCCCGGAAGACTTGACGCGGTCGGCAGCGCGCTCGATGTAGGGAACCAGCGACGACATCGGCTTGGCCAGGGAGAGCGCGCCGATCCGCTCGCCTTGGTAGACGACGGGCGCTGCCACGTGCATGACCGAGGTCATCGGGTCGTCCGGGTTGTCGCGCGTCTGGCGGGCACCGTACTCGCCGCGCAGGGCGCGGACGATGTCGCGCCAGCGCGAGAAATCCTCGCCGACGGCGGCGCCTTTCGAATCGTAGACGACGATGCCTTTGGCATCGGTGATGTAGATGCGCAGATCGACGCTTTCCTTGAGCACCTCGAAAATCTTGGCCTGGAGCCGGCGTTGCAGGGCTTCGCGCACCGCCTCGGCGAAGGGGCCATCCGCGATGCGGCCAGCGGCCAGATCGGGCGCCGCCATTTCGGCCAGCACTTGCGCGGTGTCGACCAGGGTTTCCTCCGTCGCCTGGCGAATGCCCGGCTCGCTTTCCTGGGCGAAAATATTAAGCACGAACCAGGCGGCCAGCCCGACAATCAGGAAAAAGCCGAAAAACAGGCGGATGGAGATATTCATCGCGCGATCATCCGCTCAGGCTGTAGCCGAGGCCGCGATGGGTGTGGATCACGTCCTCGTCGCGCACCGCCCGCAGCTTGCCGCGCAGGGTCTTGATATGCGTATCCACGGTGCGTTCCAGACTGTCGCCGCCGTCCTGCCAGACCGCCTCCATGATCTGCATGCGCGACAGGACGCGCCCCGGCCGTTCGAGCAGCAGCGCCAGTAGCAGGTATTCGTAGCGGGTCAGGTCGAGCCAGCAACCGTGGAAGGCGATGCGCAGACCGGCGCGGTCGACGGCGAAACGGCCGCCCGCTTTGCCATCCGTTTCCGCCGGTTTGCCGCTGGCGGCGGGCTGCCCGTTATCCGGGCGCAGGCGGCGCAGAATGGCGCGGATGCGCGATACCACCTCGCGCGGACTGAAAGGCTTGGCGACATAATCGTCGCCGCCCAGTTCCAGCCCGACGATGCGATCCACCTCGTCGGCGCGGGCGGTAAGGAAAAGCACCGGAATATCCGAATGGCGGCGCAGTTGCCGGCAGACATCGAAACCGCTCATGTCCGGCAGGCCGACATCGAGCACGACCAGCGCGAAATCCCCCGCCCCCGCCGCCAGCCTGTCCAGCGCCGCACCGCCGAGGAGGCAGTGCTCGCAAGCAAAACCCTCGCCCCGCAGCGCGTAAGCCAGGGTATCGGCAATGGCCGGCTCGTCGTCGACGATGAGGATTTTCATGATGGCGGCCATGATACCGGGAAAGTGCGGTAAATCAGGTCAGCAATGTCCGCATCATCGTCTCCGCCTGACGCGCGTAGCCGCCGCCGAACAGATGGGCGTGATTGAGGATGTGGTAAAGCTTGTACAGCATCTTGCGCCGGGCATAACCGGGGTGCAACGGCCAGGCGGCGTGATAGGCGGCGTAGAAATCCGGCTCGTAGCCGCCGAACAGTTCGGTCATCGCCAGATCGCTTTCGCGGTCGCCGTAATAGGGCGCGGGGTCGAAAATGACTGGCGCGCCATCCGCCGTAAAGGCATGATTGCCGCCCCACAAATCGCCGTGCAGTAGCGAAGCCCGCGGTTCGTAATCGGTGAAGAAATCCGGCAGCCGCGCCAGCAGCGCCGCGCCGAGAGTGCACAGCGACTCGTCATAACCTGCCGCCAACCGCAACTGCGGGCCGAGGCGCTGCTCACGCCAGAAGTCGATCCAGTTGTCGCGCCAGCCGTTGGCCTGCGGCGTCGAGCCGATGAAATTGTCATGGTCAAAACCGAAACGCCCGGCGGTGCAGCGATGCAACGCGGCAAGTTGTTCACCCAAGAGGCGCGCATTGCCGTGGGCGGTGAATTCCAGATATTCCAGCACGAGAAAGCTGCGCCCCCCGGCACAACCGTGGGCAATCGCCGCCGGTACGCGCACAGCGCCCGCCGCCGCCAGAACCGCCAGCCCTGCCGCCTCGGCAACGAACATCGGCAGCCGCCGTTTTTCGTTGAGTTTGAGGAAATAGCGCGCGCCATCCGCGCCATCGAGGCGGTAGGCCGTGTTGATATCGCCCCCAACGACCGGCGTCGCCGCCCGCGCCACAAAAGCCCGCCCCGTCGCCGCGCCGATGGCAGCGCCGACGGCGGCCAGTAGCGAATCAGAGAATCCCACAAGCGACATTTCCGCACCCGGCGATCAGGACAGCAAGTGCGCCGCTTCTCCGCGCCGCGACAGCAAGGTGACCGCTTGCCGGTCGAACGAGACGAAAATTTCGCCGCCCAGCCATTTGCCTTCGTGCGCCATGACGCCATCGGCGAAATCGCCACCGGCCTCCAGCAGGGCCAACCCGGCCTCAACGGCGGGCCGGTTCATAACCACGTTTTCGCTAGCGAGCAACGCCTGGATGGCGGAAAAAATATCCTCTTTCGCCAGCTTCGCGCCCCGCCGCAGTATCCAGACCAATTCGCACAGGGATGGCAACGAAACCGCGATCAGGCTTGCCTCCCTGAGCAGCTTGCAGGCGGCGCGGCACTGCGCCGGATCATCTTGCAGAATGGCGCGGACCAGCACATTGGTATCGGCGGTGATTTTCATTTGTCATTCAACTCACCGGCCCAACCTGCTGCCGCGATGTCATTCATTTCCTCGATGGTCAGCGGTTTTTCCATTTTCACCTTGCCGGCTAACAGCCCGATAAAGCCGTCGATGGTGCCGGTCGGCCTTGCCGCCCGTACCCGCAACTCGCCGCCGGGCAGCTTTTCGCAATCGACCCGTTCCCCAGGCTTGATGCCGAGATGTTGCAGCAAATCCCGCTTCAGCGTGACCTGGCCCTTGGCCGTGATCGTGAGCGATGACATGACAGGCTCCATGAAAATCAATCCGATAAGCCGAACGGTAATTGAAAAGCCCATTACCGTCAATGCGGAAAGGCGCCACCCCGCTTTCGGGTAAAATCCGTCTTTTCAGCACCTTGACCTGCCCGACATGACCGTGAAATCCCCCCTCTCCTACCGCGACGCCGGTGTCGATATCGACGCGGGCGATGCCTTGGTCGACCGCATCAAACCGCTTGCCCGAAAGACGCTGCGCGACGGCGTGCTCGGCGGCATCGGCGGTTTCGGCGCCCTGTTCGAGGTGCCCAAACGCTATGCGGAGCCGGTGCTGGTGTCGGGAACCGACGGCGTTGGCACCAAGCTCAAGCTGGCTTTCGACCTCAACCGCCACGACAGCGTCGGCCAGGATCTGGTGGCGATGAGCGTCAACGACATCCTGGTGCTGGGCGCCGAGTCGTTGTTTTTCCTCGATTATTTCGCCTGCGGCAAGCTCGATGTCGACACCGCCGCGGCGGTCGTCAGCGGTATCGCCAGGGGCTGCGAACTGGCCGGCTGCGCGCTGATTGGCGGCGAAACGGCGGAAATGCCGGGCATGTACCCGGCCGGCGAATACGATCTGGCCGGCTTCGCGGTCGGCGTCGTCGAAAAATCGCGGATCATCGACGGCAAATCCATCGCCCCGGGCGACGTGGTGCTGGGCCTGGCTTCTTCCGGCGCCCATTCCAACGGCTATTCGCTGGCGCGCAAGATCATCGAACGCGCCCAGCCCGACCTTAACGCTCCGTTCGACGAGGTCGACGGCCAAGCGCGCACCCTGGCCGACGTGCTCATGGCGCCGACGCGCATCTATGTCAAGCCGGTGCTGGCGGCGCTGAAAAAGGTGGCGATCAAGGGCATGGCCCATATCACCGGCGGCGGCCTGCTCGAAAACCTGCCGCGCGTGCTGCCGGAAAATACCGTGGCCGATTTGGACAAGGCCGCCTGGCCGCGCCCCAGGCTGTTCGACTGGCTGCAAGCCGAAGGCCAGGTCGCCGAGAACGAAATGCACCGCGTCTTCAATTGCGGCATCGGTCTGGCGCTGGTCGTCGCCGCAGCCGATGCCGAGGCGGCCATGGCCGAACTCGCGGCCCAGGGCGAAAGCGTTTATCGCATCGGCCACATCAGGGCGCGTCAGGGCGACGAAGCGCAGACTTTGGTGGTCTGATTGCCGCCAACCCTTGATCTTGCCGGATCAAGACCAGCAAGAGTAGGATAGCCAAGTTTCGGATCGACACGCTTGGCAGTACTCCGCAGTTCGCAGTTCGCAGCTTTTAGGCCAACAAAAATGAATTGTTCACAGTGCGGCAATCCCATCGCTGTAACCGCCAAGTTCTGCAACCATTGTGGCGCTGCCCGGCAGGCCGCGCCGACGCCGCAAGTCGACGCCGACGAGAAGTCCTGCGCCCATTGCCATGCGCTGTGCAAACCGCAGGCCAAATTCTGCCCGCAATGCGGAAACACTTTTCCGCCAGCCGCACCCGCGCTGGCCGATGCGCCGCTGGCCGATGCGCCGCTTGCCGCTGCGCCGCTTGCCGCTGCGCCGCCTGTAATCGCAGCGCCGGCAGCCGATCCGCGCAGCACGCCGGATGCCGCTGCCTCTGCCGTGGCGACCCCGCCGCTTGATTACGCGCAACAGGGCACGGTTTCTAACAGCCGCGCAGGCGCTGCGGGCGGCCAGCCCTGGATCAAATGGGCCCTCATCGCGGCGCTGCTGATCGTCGTGTGCCTTGGCGGCCTGTTCCTGGCGCGCAAGCCGGATCAATCCGCCAGCCCGACCGACACGGCCCCCAGCGGCAACGCCATTTCGCAACAGGATAAGGAACAGGGCAAGGCGGAACAGGACAAGACGCCCGTCGCTGCCGCGACGCCCGAGCAGCCTCCGAGCGCGTTACCGTCCGAATCCGCTTCCGAGCCGGCGCCGCCCGCCAGCAGACCGGCGCAACCCAACCCGCCCCCGCAAAACCGACCCAAGCCCACATTGAACGATTTGCTGGATTGAACGCCAACCTTACCGCGCCAGAAAACGGCCCAAGCGGGCCGCGCCTTGGCGCCCATGACCCGAGCCTGCCATGCGATATCTCACTCTGATCACCTGCGCCGCCCTGCTCGTCGGCGGCTGCGCCACGCTGGAGAACGCCTCCAACAACCTGAGTTGCAAGCTGTCGCGTGATTGTCAGACGCAGGACGAACGTTTCGGCAAGTTACAGGCCGTTCTCGATCATGAGATCCAGCAGGCGCGCGCGGCCCAGGAGCAGGCTGTAAGCGCCATGCAAGGTCTGCCGTCAGGCCAGCGCGCCGTGGCCGGCAACGTGCGTTTGGCGGATGTCGAGATCAGCGACGGCCAAAGCGAGCAAAAACGCAAGATGCAGGCGCTGGAATCCGTCAGCGTCACCCTGCCGCTGGCCGCCAAGAGCCGTCCCGAATACACGCGCGCCATGGAGGCGCTGAAGAATCTGGCCAATGAACTGGCCGACAGCCGCGGTTCGTCCAGCATCGTGGTCGATCAGGCGGAGGCCGATGTCCGTGCCCGCCGCGTCAACACCGCCACCGGCACGACCCAGACCGCGAGCGGCAAGCCCGTGGCGGTGCGCAAGAACGTCGACCGCACGCTAGCGGCGGGCAGCGAGCGCTACACCATCCAGCCGGGCCCCATCAGCGGGCAGCTTCAGCCCTGAGCGCAACCGGCGCTTCATCATTTCATTCACGGGGGACGGAATATGGCAGCAAATCAGATTCTCGGCGAAGTCCGCTTCGCCACCCTGGCGCGCGCGGGCGAGGGCATGACCCAGTGGCGCCCCATGCTGCTGGGTTTTCTCACCCTGTTGCTGGCCTTTGCCGTCATCCTGGTCGGCCAGTTGCTGGGCACAGCCATCGGCGGCTTCACGGGCGGCATCGTCGTCCTGATCTTCGCCCTGGCCGCCGCGATCGTCGTCATGGGCGGCATTTCCGCCGTCGGCGTCATGCTTATGGACAAGGCCAGGAACGAGCCGGCGCGCTCGTTCGGCGACGCCCTCACCTTCGGTCTGGCCTGCATTCCCAAGTTCCTGCTGTTCGCGGTCGTGTTGCTGATCGCGGTCATCGCCTTCATGCTCGTGGCGGCGCTGCTCTACTTGCTCTGCAAGATTCCCGCGCTTGGCGCCATTCTCGCCTTCGTCGTCCATCCCCTTCTGGTGCTGGCGGCGGGCGCGGCCCTCGTGGCGCTGTTCTGGGTCATCTATCCGCTGTTCGCCCCGGCGGTCTGGAGCGGCCTGACATTCAAGGCGGCCCTGGCCAATGTGCTGGGCATCGCGCGCCAGCGGCTGGTCGAGGTGGTGCTGCTTGAACTGGTGCTCTACATCATCATCGGCATTATCAGCATGCTGCTCTTTTCCGGCCTTGTGCCCGCCAGTCTCGCCCTGACCGCCATGGCGGCGGCCATCATCGGCGGCGGCGGCAATGTTTCTTCCCTGATCGGCATGTTCGCGGGCGGCAACATGGCGGGACTGGTTCTGGGGCTTGCCGCCATGTTCATGGTCGTCGGCGCGCTCATGGTTCAGGTCATGATTATGGGCATGAATCTGGTGTACTTGCAGGTACGGGAAGGCGTGGACGCCGCCGATGCCGAAGGCGCGCTCGACGGTCTTATCGGCACGGTGCGCCAGCGCGCCGAGGACGCCAGGAACCGCGCCGTGGCCGCCGCCGAGCAGGTCAAGCAGGCGCGGGCCGCGAAGGCCGAGGAGGCGGCGCGCCGCAAAGCCGAAGAGGAAGAAGCCCGCTTGGCCGCCGAGGAAACCGCGCGGCGCAAGGCCGAACAGGAGGCCACGGAACGGGAAGCGGCCCGGCTGGAGGCCGAGGCTGGGGCCATGGCGGAAGCTGAACAGGATCGGCGCGATGCAGATCAGCAGCAAGCTCTGTCATGCCCCGGCTGCCACGAAACCGTGACGCCCGACGACAGGTTCTGCGGCAACTGCGGCTACAAGCTCACGTAAGCGCCGCCAAAAGCATTGCTCCCGGCGCCCAATGTGGCGCCGGTTTTTTCTCCCGATGCCGGCTCAGCCTGGCGCCGTTGCGGTGAGAAAGCCATCGACGCGGCGGCTGACGAGATCGGCCAGATCGGGCGCCAGGCAGTCGAAGCGCTCGGCGGTGAAGGAATTGCCAATCCAGGTAATCTGCCGCTTGGCCAGTTGGCGCGTGGCATAAATGCCGCGCTCGCGCATTTCCGGGCGCGATAGCAGACCCTCCTGCGCCTGCCACATCTGGCGGTAGCCGACGCAGCGCATCGACGGCAGGTTCAGGTTGAGCGTGTATTTCTGGCGCAGGCGGTGGAGTTCGTCGTCGAGGCCGGCCAGCAGCATGGCATCGAAACGCCGCGCGATGCGCGCGTGTAGCGCGGCACGGTCGCCAGGCAGCAGGGCGAGGCTGAGAAAATCCCAGGGCGGCGCCTGACGCGCGCTGGCAGCGAGCAGTTCCGACATCGGCTGGCCGCTCAACAGGCAGATTTCCAGCGCCCGTTGCAGGCGCTGGCTGTCGGTCGGATGCAGGCGGGCGGCGGTAAGCGGATCGAGCGCGGCGAGGCGGGCATGTATCGCCGGCCAGCCCCGTTCGGCGGCCTCGGCGTCGATCTCGGCACGCAAGGCGGCGTCGGCCTGCGGCAGATCGGCCAGGCCGTGCAGCAGGGCGCGAAAATAGAGCATGGTGCCGCCGACCAGCAAGGGCGCCTTGCCGGCCGCCGCGATCTCGGCCATCGCCGCCAGCGCGTCGGTGCGAAAACGCGCCGCCGAATAACTTTCTTCCGGGCTGATGAGGTCGATCAGGCGGTGCGGATGGCGGGCCAGCGTCGCGCTATCCGGCTTGGCCGTGCCGATATCCATGTCGCGGAAAACCTGCGCCGAATCGACGCTGACCAGTTCGACGGGAAAACGCTCGGCCAGGGCCAGGGCCACGGCGGTCTTGCCCGAGGCGGTCGGGCCCATGAGCAGGATGGCGGGGGGTAGCGGCGGGGAAATCATGGCGGCGAATGCTAGCATGATCGCCCGGCGCTTCCGGCTTGCGCAAGCATGATATATTTGATGGATGTCAAAATTGGCATCGCGGGAGCGGGTCGCCGTGACTCGCTCTTTGTCAGCAGTGACGAGGAGGCTGTGTGCGGGCAGAGCAAAACTCGATCAACATTGAAGCCCATTTGGGTCGCATTGCGCTATTCAATGGCCTGGACTCGGATCATATGGCGCTGATTGCCCGGACAGCGCGAGAAATACGCTGCAAGAAAGGCGACATACTCTTTTATCGCGGCGACCCCAGCAATGGCTTCCACATCGTGATCTACGGGCGGGTCAAGCTTTTCTTCACCTCGACCCAAGGGATCGAGAAGGTGGTTCAGATCATGGAGCCGGGACATAGTTTCGGCGAGGCGGTCATGTTTCTCGACAAGCCGCATGTGGTTTCAGCCCAGGCCCTGAACGACACGCTCCTGCTGCATGTGCCGAAAGCCGCCATTTTCGCCGAGCTGGAGGGAGATCCCCAATTCGGGCGCAAGATGCTCGCCGGCCTGGCGATGCGCATGCACCAACTGATGCTCGATGTCGAAAGCTACTCGCTGCTATCCGGCAAGCAGCGCATCATCGGCTACCTGCTGCACGAAATTCCCGAGGCCGACCAGCACCGCGACGACGTCGTCATCGAGTTGCCGGTGACCAAGGGCGTCATCGCCTCCCGCCTCAGTCTGACGCAGGAACATTTTTCGCGCATCCTGCACGAATTGAGCTCTCTCGGACTGATCGAGGTAGACGGCAAGAGCATCCACATTCCCTGCGTCGCGCACCTGGCGGCAGAACTCAAGTAAGCCGGAGCGCGACCGCGAGCGAACTGCCGCCGCGTCAGAGTGACAGGCCGTTGACGCGCAGTGAGAGTTGCAGACGATCGCGCAGGTGGAGTTTTTCAAAAACAGAGGTCAGGTGAGCCTTGACCGTGCGCTCGGAAATATCGAGCCGGCGGGCGATTTCCTTGTTGCTGGCGGCAGCGGCGACAAGCTTGGCAACCTCGATTTCGCGTTCGCTCAGCCGCGCCGACCAGTTGTCGGCCGGCGCGGCTTTGCGTTGCCGTTCGAGAATGCGGGCGCTGCCGCCGACAACCCGGCCGAGCAGGCTCCGGCCAACCCACAGGCCGCCGTTGGCGACGACCAGCGCCACCTGGCGCAGCACTTCCGGCGCCGCATAACTGTTGCAGCAGGCCGCGGCGCCGGCAGTCAGGGCGGCGAGCACGGTGGCATCGCTCGGTTCGTCGCTGAGCAGCACCCAGTGCTGCCCGGCGGCCAAGGGGCCGGCGGGCAGCACGTCGCCGACGCTTTCTCCGGCCCGTTGGCGGAACCACAGGATGCCGGGGCCGATCGCCGCCGCCTGCTGGGCGCGGGCCAGACAGCGAGCCTCCGGCAGCGCCTCGCGCCAGTTCGGCAAGACGGTGGATTGACGATCTATGAACCAGTGTTGCATGACTAGCGCTCCGAGAGGGCTACGTGTTTGGCACGCAGTACCGGCTTCAGCAAATAGGTGAGGACGCTTTTCTTGCCGGTCAGGATATCCACTTCGGCGACCATGCCGGGGATGATCGGCAGATTGGTGCTGCCGAATCCCGGACGGTTGGTGCGCACACGGACGATGTAAAAGGCATTGCCCTTCTCGTCGGTAACGGTATCGGCGCCGATAAGTTCGAGTGTACCTTCAAGGCCGCCGTAAACAGCAAAATCGTAGGCGGTGAATTTGACCATGGCCTGCTGACCCGGCCGCAGGAAGGCGATGTCGCGCGGCTGGACGCGGGCTTCGAGGAGCAGCGTGTCTTCCAGCGGCACGATTTCGATCATGTCCTTGCCCGGCTGGACGACGCCGCCGACGGTATTGACCAGGAGCCGCTTGACCGTGCCCTTGACCGGCGAGCGGATGGACGATTGCTTGACCCGGTCGGACAGGGCCACGCCGCCTTCGGTCAGGCTACTGAGCTTGCCGACGGCTTCGGACAATTCGCGCCCGGCGTCATTACGGAAGGAGAGCTCGACCTCGTCGATCTTGCGCTGGGCTTCGCCGATCGCCGCCTGAACCCGGGTGATCTGGGCCGAGGCCATGTCGCGCTCGCCACGATACCGGGAAACGTCGCGCTCCAGGCGCAGCAGTTCGACCTCGGAAACGGCGCCGGAGTTGATCAGGGGCTGCGTCACCGCCAACTCGCGCGCGGTCAGTTCCAGACCCTGCGCCGCCTGCGCGCGCCGCGCCTGCGCCTCGTTCAGTTCCTGATAACGCTGCGCCAACTGCTGCTTGGCAATCGACACCTTGGCCTGCAATTCTTCGCGCTTGGCGTTGTATATCTGACGCTCCTGCTCGACGATTTCCGGCTCCGCCGCCAGCACTTCCGGCGGCGGCACGAAATCCTTGCCGTCGGACAGGGCCCGCAGGCGCGCCACTCGCGCCATCAGGGTCAGCGCCTGCGACTGGTTCTCCTTGACCGAGGAGACGAAGCGCGTTTCGTCGATCTTGATCAGCAACTGATTGGGCTGCACGATGTCGCCCTCCTGCACCAGGATCTCGGCCACCAGGCCGCCGTCGATACTTTGCAGCACCTGTACCTGGCGCGAGGGAATGACCTTGCCCTCGCCGCGCGCCACTTCGTCGAGCTGCGCCACGGCAGCCCACAAAATGAAGACGACGACGACGATACCGATGATGCGCAGCAGCATCCGCGCCCGTAGCGGCTCCTGGCGCAATATGGCGAGATCGGCGTCGGTAGCGAAATCGAGGCTTTCGCTCTCCTCGCGGCTCGGCGGGCGAGCAGGCGTATTGCCGGGGTCGGGCGCTTTGTTGGAAGCAAGCGCCTTGGCAAGAGCAAGCGTCTTCGCAAAACCGTGACCCTTTTCAGAACCGGGCTTCTGGTCAGGACTGGGTATCCGTGCAGGGTCGGTGGGCGCTCCGCGCTGGGGTGGATTTCCCGGCCCGGCATTGGCAGGTGGTTGCTGGGGATTCATGACGCCCTCCCGATACGGCCGCTTTGCAGCGCCTGAATGACCTGATCGCGCGGGCCGTCGGCAACGACGCGACCGTCATCGACAACGATGACGCGGGTGGCGAGATCGAGGAGGCTGTTGCGGTGAGTGACGATCAGCACCGTCTTGGTCGCGGCCACTTGGCGCAGACGCTCCTTGAACTGCCGTTCCGAGGAGAAATCCATGGCGCTGGTCGGCTCGTCGAGGAGCAGAATCGGCGGATCGAGCAACAGCGCCCGGGCGATGGCGATGCCCTGGCGCTGGCCGCCGGAAATGGAATCGCCGCGCTCGCCGATCATCATGTCGAAACCGTCCGGATGGCGATTGACGAATTCGGCCAAGCCCGCCGCCTCGGCCGCCGCGACGATGCTGGCGTCGTCGGCGTAGGAAGCGCCGATGGCGATGTTCTCGCGTAGCGTGCCGTAGAACAGGGTCACGTCCTGGGAAACGTAGCCGATGTTGCGGCGCAGGTCGGCCGGATCGAGCTGGCGCAGATCGACGCCATCGACCAGCACCGCGCCGGCACTCGGCTGGTAGAGGCCGAGCAGGAGCTTTTGCAGGGTCGTCTTGCCGGAGCCGATGCGGCCGATGATGACCACTTTCTCGCCAGCATTGATGCGGCAATTGAATCCCTTGAGGGCCGCCACCGAACTGTTCGGGTAGTTGAAATCGACATCGCGGAACTCGATGTTGCCGCGCAGATCAGGGCGATGCACGAAGGCTTCCTCGTCCGGCCGCTCAACCGGCTTGGTCATCACATCCTCAAGCGAGGTCAGCGCCACCTTGGCATTGTGGAACTGCATGAGCAGGCCGACCATCTGGCCGAGCGGCGCCACCGCCCGCGAAGCCAGCATGTTGCAGGCGATCAGCCCGCCCATGCTGAGCTTGCCGTCGCCGATCAGATACACGCCGAGGATGATGACGCAAACGCTGACCAGTTGTTGGGCTTCCATCACGCCATTGGTGGCGGTCGCCGACAGGAAACGCATCTGGTTGCCGACGCGCGAGGTGAAGGCCACCGACTTCTCCCATTTCGACTGCATGCCGCCCTCGGCGCCCTGTGTCTTGATCGTCTCCAGGGCCGTCAGGCTCTCGATCAGGGTGGCGTTGCGCAAGGCGCTGGCGCGGTAGGTGGTTTCCGACAAGGCGTGCATCTTGGCCTGCACGATGTAGGCGTAGATGATGACGCAGCTAATCGCCACCAGCACCGGGATGATCATCTGCCAGGCGATCAGGGCGATGACCAGCACGAACAAGAGGGCGAAAGGCAGGTCGATCAAGGCCGTCACCGAGGCCGAGGTAATGAAGTCGCGCACCGTCTCGAAGGAGCGCAAATTGGCCGCAAAAGCGCCGACCGCCTGTGGCCGCGATTCGAGGCGGATGCCGAGGACGCGCTCCATGATGCGGGCCGACAACTGAATGTCGATGCGGCTGCTGGCGAGGTCGATGAAACGGCTGCGCAACAGG
Source organism: Betaproteobacteria bacterium (assembly GCA_009779265.1). GTDB lineage: Bacteria > Pseudomonadota > Gammaproteobacteria > Burkholderiales > Rhodocyclaceae > Azonexus. Next base: position 10,370 of record WREP01000004.1, on the reverse strand, counting down.
CGCAACGTCAAATCGACGGCAATCACCAGCATCACGCCCAGAGCCAGCACCCAGAGGGTCTCGAAGGCCCGGTTGGGCACCACCCGGTCATAGACATTCATCACGAACAGCGGTTGCGCCACCGCCATCACACTGATCAGCAGGGCCGCCCCGAGCACGTCGCGGTAAACCTGCCGCTGGTCGAGCAAGGCGCCCCAGAACCAGTGCCGCTGCTTGATCTGGCCGACCTCCGGGGTGCGCCGGTCGAAACGGAAATGCGGCCGGGCGAAGATGACGATGCCGGTATAGCGGGCCAGCAATTTGCCGCGACCGAGCACGACCGAGCCCTGCCCGGTTTCCGGAAACAGCAGCCGGGCATTTTCGCCGCTCTCGTCCCAGCCGAGCAGCACGCAGGCTTCATTGCCCTTGAGCAGCAGCACGGCCGGCAGCAGTAGTTCGTCGATGCGTTCCAGCGGCCGCCGCACCAGCTTGGCCGCCAGGCCCGCCCGGCTGGCCGCGCGGGCGAACAGCGCAGGCGTCAGCACGCCCTGCTCCAGCGGCAGGCCGGCCGACAAGGTCGCCCGCGTGCTTGGCCGGCCGTGGATGCGCGTCAATTCGACCAGACAATCGAGCAGCGGATCGTGATGAATCACGTCCTCCCGCAATCCGGAAACGCCAATGTCCGCCGCGTCGCTCATGCTTTCCTCATACACTTAGCAAAATCAATTCATTCTAGCGTGCTGCGGCGACGATGTTATACGAAATTGTTCACATTCGCGAAAAGGAAGTCAGCCAAGGCAGGAAAATTCAACAAAACGGCAAAACTGGTAGGGAAGTGGCGGAAGAAATGCCGCCGGAAAATAAAAAAAGGCGGCCGCAGCCGCCTTTTTCGCTATTCCGGATGATTTCAGACAATCAGCGGCACGATCAGCAGGGCCACCAGGTTGATGATCTTGATCAGCGGGTTGACCGCCGGGCCGGCCGTATCCTTGTAGGGGTCGCCCACCGTGTCGCCGGTGACGGCAGCTTTGTGCGCTTCCGAACCCTTGCCGCCGAAGTGGCCGTCCTCGATGTATTTCTTGGCGTTGTCCCAGGCACCGCCGCCGGTCGTCATCGAAATGGCGACAAAGAGGCCGGTGACGATGGTGCCGACGAGGAGACCGCCGAGCGCCTGCGGGCCGAGCAGGAGGCCGACGACGATGGGCACGGCAACCGGCAGGATGGACGGAATCATCATTTCCTTGATGGCCGCGACGGTCAGCATATCCACCGCCCGCGAGTAATCGGGGCGCGCCGTGCCTTCCATGATGCCGGGAATTTCCTTGAACTGGCGGCGCACCTCGACCACCACCGCGCCAGCCGAGCGGCCGACCGCTTCCATGGCCATGGCGCCAAAGAGGTAGGGAATCAGGCCGCCGATGAAGAGGCCGATGATGACCATGTGGTTGGAGAGGTCGAAACTGATGCCCGTCGCGCCGGCCGCTTCCAGACCGTGCGTGTAGTCGGCGAAGAGCACCAGCGCGGCAAGGCCGGCGGAGCCGATGGCATAGCCCTTGGTTACCGCCTTGGTGGTGTTGCCGACGGCGTCGAGCGGATCGGTGACATTGCGTACTTCGGGCGGCAATTCCGACATCTCGGCGATGCCGCCGGCATTGTCGGTGATCGGGCCGTAGGCGTCGAGGGCGACGACAATGCCGGCCATCGACAGCATCGAGGTGGCGGCGATGGCCAGGCCGTACAGGCCGCCGATCGTATAGGCGGCCCAGATCGACAGGCAGACGGAAATGACCGGCAGGGCGCAAGCCTTCATCGAAACGCCGATGCCGGCGATGATGTTGGTCGCGTGGCCGGTCTGGCAGGCCGAGGCAACGTGCTTGACCGGGCCGTACTCGGTGCCGGTGTAGTACTCGGTGATCCAGACCAGGGCCGCGGTCAGCACCAGACCGATGATCGAGCAAAGGAACATGCTGCCGGTGGTAATGCCGGCCGCCGCGTCACCCGCGCCGATCAGCCAGGCGGTGACCGGATAGTAAAGCGCCAGCGCCAGCACGCCGGCGACGATCAGGCCCTTGTACAGCGCCCCCATGATCTTGCCGCCATCGGAAGTCTTGACGAAATAGCAGCCGACGATGGAGGCGATGATGGAGACGGCGCCGAGCGCCAGCGGATAGAGGATCAGGTTGGCGCCGAGATCGGTGGACAGACCCTTGAGGGTCAGCGCGCCGAGCACCATGGTCGCCACCACGGTGACGACATAGGTTTCGAACAGGTCGGCGGCCATGCCGGCGCAGTCGCCGACGTTGTCGCCGACGTTGTCGGCGATCACCGCCGGGTTGCGCGGATCGTCCTCGGGAATGCCGGCCTCGACCTTTCCGACCAGGTCAGCGCCGACGTCGGCGCCCTTGGTGAAGATGCCGCCGCCGAGACGGGCGAAGATGGAAATCAGCGAGGAGCCGAAGGCCAGACCGATCAGGGCGTGCAGCGCCTGATCCTGGGACAGGCCGAAAAGCGGCAAGAGCGCGTAGTAACCGGCAACGCCGAAGAGGCCGAGACCGACCACCAGCATGCCGGTGATGGCGCCGCCCTTGAAGGCGACGCCGAGGGCCGGGGCGATGCCGCCGCGGGCCGCTTCGGCGGTACGCACATTGGCGCGCACGGAAACGTTCATGCCGATGAAGCCGGCGGCGCCGGAAAGCACGGCACCGATGACGAAACCGACGGCGGTGCCGATACCGAGAAAGATGGCGATAAGGATGGCGATGGCCACGCCGACCATGGCAATGGTCTTGTACTGCCGGCTCAGATAAGCCGCCGCCCCTTCCTGGATGGCCTTGGCAATTTCCTGCATGCGCGCGTTGCCGGCTGGCAAGGCGAGAATCTGGCGGCTGGAAATCCAGCCATAGAGAACGGCAACCACGGCGCAAGCCAGCGCCAACAGCAATGCTTCAGACATCTACGACCCCCCTCGGTTAAAGAAACTACACGGCAAAAGCTTCTAGTTTTTTCGTTATGGCAATATTTTTCAGACGCACATAGTCGGGCAGGCCGGCGCGGAAAGGCGGCGGTTCCTCGCCCTCGATCAGGGGCTGCAAATAGGCCCGGCAGGCGTCGGTGATGTGGAAGCCGTCGGCGCTGATGAATTCTGGTGGCATCTTGCGCTCGACATTGGCGACATCGGCCAGCGGCGCCTCGCCGATTTCCCAGCGGTAGGGCGCGTCGGCCAGGCGGCGGATGGTGGCCATGACGGCATTTCTGCCGCGCAGCGCCATATCGACGGCGGCGACGCCCAGCGCGTGCGCTTGTTCGAGGTCGGTGCGCGAGGCCAGGTGGCGGGCCGCGCGTTGCAGGTAGTCGGCCAGCGCCCAGTGGTATTTGTAGCCGAGGCGATCCTTGGCCAGTTGCGCGACGATCTGGCCGACGCCGCCCAATTGCGCATGGCCGAAGGCATCCTTGCTGCCCATCTCGGCAATCAGCTTGCCATTGGCATCGGAAAGCCCTTCGGATACGGCCACCGTGCAGTAGCCATACTGTTTGACGCATTCATCGACGCGGGCCACGAAACGCTCCGGATCGAAGGGTACTTCGGGAAAGAGCAGGATATGCGGCGGCTCGCCGACCTTTTCACTGGCCAGACCGCAGGCGGCGGTGATCCAGCCGGCGTGGCGGCCCATCACTTCGAGCACGAAAACCTGGGTCGAGGTGCGCGCCATCGAGGCCACGTCGTAACCGGCCTCGCGGATCGAGGTGGCAACATACTTGGCCACCGAGCCGAAGCCCGGGCAGCAGTCGGTCAGCGGCAGATCGTTGTCGACGGTCTTGGGCACGCCGACGCAAACCACCGGATAACCCATTTTTTCGGATATCTGCGAGACCTTCCAGGCGGTATCCATGGAATCGTTACCGCCGTTGTAGAAGAAATAGCCGATGTCGTGCGCGCGGAATACTTCGATCAGGCGCTCGTACTGGGCGCGGTGCTGTTCCAGGCTTTTCAGCTTGTAGCGGCAGGAGCCGAAAGCGCCGCCCGGCGTGTGGCGCAGGCGGGCGATGTCGGCGTCGGATTCGAAGCTGGTGTCGATCAAATCTTCGGTCAGGGCGCCGATGATGCCGTCGCGGCCAGCAAAAACCTTGCCGATCCGGTCGGGATGGCGGCGGGCCTCCTGGATGAGGCCGCAGGCCGTGGCATTGATGACGGCGGTAACGCCCCCAGATTGTGCATAGAAGGCATTTTTTACCGCCATTACTACTCCTTTATTTCAATGCGCCAAAAACGCTTTGGGTAATTTGGTCGACGCTGCCGACGCCCGCCACTTTATGCACCCGTGGCGCCCTGGCATCGCCTGCGGCTGCCCACTGGCTGTAGAAATCAACCAGCGGCTTGGTTTGCGAGTGATAGACCTCGAGGCGCTTCTTGACCGTTTCTTCCTTGTCGTCGTCGCGCTGAACCAAATCCTCGCCGGTTACATCGTCCTTGCCGGCAACTTTCGGCGGGTTGAACCTGACGTGGTAGGTACGGCCCGAAGCCAGGTGGGCACGGCGACCGGCCATGCGCTCGATGATGTCGCTGTCCGGCACGTCGATTTCCAGCACATGGTCGAGAGCCACGCCGGCATCCTTCATCGCCTGGGCCTGCGGAATGGTGCGCGGGAAGCCGTCGAACAGGTAACCGTTGCGGCAGTCGTTTTCCTTCAGGCGATCCTTGACCATGCCAATAATCACCGCATCGGGCACCAGGCCGCCGGCATCCATGTGTTTTTTGGCTTCCAGACCGAGGGCGGTGCCCGCCTTGACCTGGGCGCGCAACATGTCGCCGGTCGAAATCTGTGGAATGCCGAATTTCTCGCAAATGAATTTAGCTTGCGTGCCCTTACCGGCGCCGGGTGCGCCCAACAAAATCAGTTTCATGAATCGTCTCCCCGGGGATTTGTCGTGCCAAGAATCTTGTCGTGGGCTGTTGCGCGGCGGTCTGGCCGACGCTTTTTCAGAACCGGGACGTTACCCGGTATTTCCTTCCCGGTCAAACAGTTTACGCATTCTATCGGCATCTTCTGGCGTATCGACGCCCGGCGCCGGGGCTGCGTCGATCAGCGTCACGCTGATCCGGTAGCCGTGCCAGAGCGCGCGCAACTGCTCCAGGGACTCGAACTGTTCACTCGGCGCTGGCGCGAGGCCGGCATAGGCGGCGAGAAAATGGGCGCGGTAGGCGTAGAGGCCGACATGGCGATAGGCCGGAAAGTCCGCTGGCAGCGTGTCGCCCGCGCGGGCGAAATGGTCGCGCGCATAGGGAATCGGCGCCCGCGAAAACCAGGCGGCGTCATCATTAGCGCGGCAGACGACCTTGACCACGTTGGGATTGAAAAACTCGGCGGCATCGGCAACCGGGTGCGCCACCGTGGCGATGTCGGCGCCGCTGGCGGCCAGTTGGCGCACCGTTTGCCGGATCGTCGCCGGCTCGATCAGCGGCTCGTCGCCCTGGACATTGACGATGATGGCGTCGGCCGGCCAGCCGCGCAGGGCCGCCACTTCGGCCAGGCGGTCGGTGCCGGTGGCGTGGTCGGCGCGGGTCATCAGCGCGGTGATGCCATGCGCCGCCGCCGCGGCATACACCTCGGCATGGTCGGTGGCGACCCAGATTTCCTCGGCGCCGGAAAGGCGCGCCCGCTCGGCGACGCGAACGACCATCGGTTTGCCGCCGAGGTCGAGCAGCGGCTTGGCCGGCAGGCGCGTCGAGGCATAACGCGCCGGAATGACGACCTTGAAGGCCGGCGCGCCCGCGTTCATGCTTCGGGCGGCAACTGGCGGGCCTCGTCCTCGAGCATTACCGGGATGCCATCGCGGATCGGGAAAGCCAGGCGGCAAGGCTTGCAGACCAGTTCGGCCTCGCTCTTGCGGTAATCGAGATTGCCCTTGCAAATCGGGCAGACGAGGATGTCAAGCAAGCGGGCGTCCACGGATTTTCTCCTCAATGAGTTCGACAAGCGCCAGCGGCAATTCGGCCTCGACCGGCAACACCCACGCCTCGCGGGCGGTCAATGCGGCGCATTTTACCGCATCCTTCTCGGTCATCAGCAGCGTGCCGGCGGCGGCGAAAGCCAGGTCGGCGGCGCTATAGGCATGATGATCGGGAAAGGGATGGCGGGAAAAATCCAGGCCAAGCGCCTCCAGGGTGCGGAAAAAGCGTTCCGGGTCGCCAATGCCGGCCAGGGCGTGCAGCCGCCGCCCGGCCAGTTCTTCCGCCGCGCAAGTGAGATCGGGCCGGTCGAGGCGATAAAACGGCCCCGGTCGCAAGTGCATGGCGAAGCGCCGGGTGTTGGCCCGCAGGCGCGGATCGACGGCGCCATTGCAAATCACCGCGTCGACCGTGCGCAGCCGCGCCAGCGGTTCGCGTAGCGGCCCGGCCGGCAGCAGGCAACCGTTACCGGCGCCGCGACCATCGAACACAGCCAGTTCGACATCGCGCGCCAGCCGGTAATGCTGCAAGCCATCGTCGCATAACAGCAGATCGACTTCCGGATGAGCGGCGAGCAAGGCACGGCCCGCTGCCGCCCGGTCGCGACCGACCCAGACCGGCGCGCTGCCGCGCCGGACGAGCAGCAACGGCTCGTCGCCGACCTCGGCATGCGACGAAGCGGCGTCGACCGGGCGCGGCGTGGCGCCCGCACTGCCGTAACCCCGGCTGACGATGCCGGGCCGCCAGCCCCGTTCGCGCAGGCATTCGGCCAGCCAAAGAACGAGCGGCGTCTTGCCGGAACCGCCGATGGTGATGTTGCCGACCACGACGACCGGCACGGGCAAGCGCTGCGGCGCGATCAGTCGCCGTCGCAAGGAGGCCAGCAGCCAGAACAACGCCGCCGCCGGCAGCAGAAGCCACAACGCCGGCGTCAGCCGGCGTTGCTCGAACCATTGACGCTGCAACCAGCGGGCAAACATCAGCGTGGCGTCTGGGTGGCGAAGGAAATATGCGGATAACCGGCGCGCTGCGCCGCCTGCATGACGTCGATGACGCTCTGGTGGGTGGCCTTGGCGTCGGCGTTGATGACGATCAGCGGGTCCGCGCGCTCGCCGGCGGCGCGGCGCAGAGCCTCGGCGATGGCCGCAACGTCGACCGCCGCCAGCGGCGATTTGTCGATGAGAATCTGGCCACTGGAGGTCACCGCCACGTCGATCTCGTTCGGCTGCTCGTTCTGCTTGCTGACATCGGCCGTCGGCAGGTTGATTTCGAGGCCGGAGAATTTCGAGTAGGTGGTGGTCAGCATGAGGAAAATGATGATCACCAGGAGCACGTCAATCATCGGCACCAGGTTGATTTCCGGCTCTTCCCGGGAATGCCTGCTTTGGAATTTCATGGCTTCCGGTCGCCGTGCATGTACTCGACCAGACGCACCGCCTGGTGCTCCATTTCGACGACGAAACCGTCGGCCAGGGCGCGGAAGTGACGCCAGAAAATCATGCTTGGAATGGCGATGAAAATACCGAAGCCGGTGTTGTACAGCGCGATCGAGATACCGTGCGCCAGTTGCTGCGGATTGCCGGTACCCGGCGCCTGCGAGCCGAAAATCTCGATCATCCCGATCACCGTGCCGAACAGGCCCATCAGCGGGCTGATCGAGGCGATGGTGCCGAGCGTGGTCAGGTAGCGGTTCAGTTCGTGGGCGACGATATTGCCGGTCTCCTCGATCGACTCCTTCATCACTTCACGCGAATTATTGACATTGCGCAGGCCGGCCGCCAGCACGCGGCCGAGCGGCGAATGCCGTTCAAGCTCGGTGATCAGCTTGCCGTTGTCGGCGTCGCGGCGGAATTCGCGGACCACCTGTTGCAGCAGCCCCGGCGGCACGACCCGGGCGCGGCGCAGGGAAACCAGGCGCTCGATGATCAGGGCGACAGAAATGATGGAGGCCAGCAGCAAGGGCCAGATGGGCCAACCGGCAGCCTGAACGATAGCAAACACTGAAATATCCTTCGCTGGAAAAGCAGACCGGAATTCTGCCCTCACGGAACCCCAGCGGCAAGCGACAAATTGCCGCGACCCCAAGCGTTTATCCCCAAAAGCTGTGGATAAGTCTGTGAATCTACTGTCATCAGATGCGCTAAACCCTATCCGGCAAAGGCTTTTTCTTACCCTGCCAAAAAACAAGGCACACATTAAAAATTGTTTAAAAACAATATTTTAGTATTACCAACGGCAAATTGGCGGCAAGTGCCGGCGGGACGGGCGTTACAGGGCGTTACAATCGCCGGATGAACGCCAGCCCTCCCCCCGTCGACAAAACCGTTCTCCCCGCCGTTCTTCCTATTTCCCATCTCAACCGTCTGGTGCGCGCCTGCCTGGAGGTCAATTTTCCGCTGACCTGGGTGGCCGGCGAAATTTCCAACCTCACTCGCGCCGCCTCCGGCCATGTCTATTTTTCGCTCAAGGACGCCGACGCCCAGGCGCGCTGCGTGATGTGGCGCAGCCGGGCGCAACTGCTCGGCTGGCGTCCGGAAAACGGCCAGAAGGTCGAAGTCCGCGCCCTCGTCTCCTTCTACGAGCCGCGCGGCGAATTTCAACTGACCGTCGAAGCCATCCGCCGCGCCGGTCAGGGCGAGCTGTACGAGCAGTTCCTGCGCCTCAAGGCGCAACTGGAGGCCGAAGGGCTCTTCGCCGCCGCCGGCAAGCGGCCGCTGCCCGCCCTGCCGCGGCGCATCGCCATCGTCACCAGCCCGCAGGCGGCGGCGCTCAAGGACGTGCTCAGCACCCTCTCCCGGCGCGCCCCCTGGCTCGCCATCGACCTCTATCCGACGCCGGTGCAGGGCGAGGACGCCGGCCAGCGCATCGCCGCCGCCCTCGCCGCCGTCGCCGGGGCCGATCTCATCCTGCTCTGCCGCGGCGGCGGCTCGCTCGAAGATCTCCGCGCCTTCAACGAGGAAAGCGTCGCCCGCGCCATCCGCACCGCCAGCGCGCCGGTCATTGCCGGCATCGGCCACGAAACCGACTTCACCATCGCCGACTTCGCCGCCGACCTGCGCGCCCCGACGCCGACCGCCGCCGCCGAACTGGCCGCCCCCGAACAGGCCGCCCTGCTGCGCGGGCTGGCACATGGGCAGCGGCAGTTGCAACGGCATGCCGAACGCGCCCTCGGCGACCGGCAACAACGGCTCGACGGGCTGGCCGCCCGCCTGCGCCATCCGGCCGAGCGCCTGGCGCAGCGGCGCGACCATCTGCACGCCCTGGCCCAACGCTTGCGGCAGGCTTTGCGCCGCGCCAGCGACAACCAGCGCCTGCGCGCAGAAGCCGCCTTTCACCGCCTGCACGCCGCCCGCCTTCGCCCGGCGGAACGCGGCGCGGCGCTCGACGCCTTGCGCCAGCGGCTGCAACGGCAGCAGCAATGGCATTTCGCGCAATGGCGGACGACGCTCGACGCGCTCGCCGGCAGTCTGCGCCAACTCGACCCGCATGCCGTCCTGGCGCGCGGCTACGCCCTGGCCACCGACGCCAATGGCCGGGCCGTGCGCGATGCCGGCAAACTGACAGCCGGCGCCGCGCTACGCCTCGATTTCGCCCGCGGCGCCGCCCGGGTCACCGTCGATCAGGTTGTAGCCGCCGACAAAGCGGACTAGAATTTTTTATTTCCACCCCGCATAAGATAACGGAGACTCCCCATGGAACATCAACTGCCCGCCCTGCCCTTCGCCAAGGACGCCCTCGCCCCGCACATGTCGGCCGAGACTTTCGACTACCACCACGCCAAGCATCATCAAGCCTACGTCACCAACCTGAACAACCTGATCAAGGGCAGCGAGTACGAAAACCTCGATCTCGAAGCCATTGTCAAAAAGGCCCCGGCCGGCGGCATCTACAACAACGCCGCCCAGGTCTGGAACCACAGCTTCTTCTGGAACTGCCTGAAGCCGAATGGCGGCGGCGCGCCCGCCGGCGCCCTGGCCGCCGCCATCAATGCCAAATGGGGCTCCCTCGACGAATTCAAGAAAGCCTTCCAGACTGCCGCCGTCGGTAATTTCGGCTCCGGCTGGACCTGGCTGGTCAAGAAGGCCGACGGCTCGGTCGACATCGTCAACACCGGCGCCGCCGGCACCCCGCTGACCACCGGCGACAAGGCGCTGCTCTGCATCGACGTCTGGGAACACGCCTATTACATCGACTACCGCAACCTGCGCCCGAAATTTGTCGAAACCTTCCTCAACCACCTGGTGAACTGGGCCTTCGCCGAAGCCAATTTCGCCGGCTGAAAACCTGTCACCACACACGGCAAAAAAGGGAGCGCAACGCTCAATGCCGTTCAGTTAAGGCTCTTTTGTCATGGAGCGGACGGTGTAGCGTTTTGGTCGGGCTTTGACGACACGGGGACATTGACGTCCCCGTCTTTTTTCCACGATGGCGAATTGCAGTTGGG
>WREP01000003.1 GCA_009779265.1 Betaproteobacteria bacterium | reverse complement strand
TCGCGGCCTTGCCGCTATTGAAAGAACCACACGAGTTGGCGATGGTATTCCGGCTGAGACAGTGATCGCCAAGCTGGAAGCCAAACTGGCGGCCGCTCGAAAGCGTCAGCAGGCATGACTTTTGAGGTCATTTTCAGCCCAGAAGCTGAGGAAGATTTGGAGCGCCTGTTTGATTACGTACTGGAGCGAGAGTTGAACAATCACACAGGCAACTTGGATCTGCCTGAACGGGCTATCCAGGCGGTCAGGAAGGGATGTGAGTTCTTGGCACATAGTCCGTTCAGTTGCCGCAAGGCTGGAGATAGCGCCTTTGTGCGAGAATTTCTCATTTCTTTTGGCACCACGGGCTATGTGGCGCTCTTTGAGATACAGGGAAATCAGCAGGTAATGATCGGTGCCGTGCGGCACCAGCGCGAAGACGATTACCATTGAGCTTTCTTTCAAAGCAAAAATTTATTAGCAATTGGGTGCCATATCAAGCTGCTGAATCTTGGGCCTAACTCTTCAATCAACCCGGACGCACGTCCCGTGCGCCGGTTATCTTGTCCGTTAGGAGCTACCATGTATGACATCTATTCGAATGCTCAAAAAGATATGTGGCGTTTCGCTTTGGGGAGAAATGGCCCGCGGAAACTATTTGCCATTGGTCTGAATCCTAGTACGGCGACAAAAGAAAAATCGGATACAACCGTTGCAAAGGTGGACGGCGTTGCAAAGCGGAATGGTTTTGACGGGTTTGTAATGCTAAATCTTTACCCTGTTCGCGCTACAGATTTCAACGCTTTGCCACTTGATGTAAACACCGTGGCATTTTCGGAGAATCTGAACTGCATTGAGACACTTGTTGCTGCCAACCCGGCTCCAGTTGTTTGGGCTGCATGGGGAGAAAGTATCCATGCGAGAAGCTATTTTGTCACCGCAGCGCGGGAGCTGTTTTTTCAGCTACAAAAATATGGCACAGTTTGGCAGCATTTCGGTACGCTTACAAATTCAGGGCATCCACGGCATCCCTCCCGCCTTAGTTATGCGTGGTCATTCCATGAGCTTGATGCACGTCGCTATATGCAAACACTCAGTTCCTAACCCTAAAATCAACCCGGACACAGCACGCCGCGCCGGTTATCTTGACCGTTAGGTTGCATATGGCACACAAACCATCAAACGCTGCTAGCCGCCCAAACGAAAGCGGCCTTGGGCTCGGCTTTATACTCGTTGGAGTGCTTGTCGCATTTCTCGTGGCAGCACTAAACATTGACATTGGGCGAGGAGCCGACCAGTCTCCCCAGGGTAACATCATGCTCGGGCTCTACATCCTGGCTTGGGGTTTCATGTTTTTGGCTAGTTACTATTTCAGCCATAAAACCTTTTTCTTCCGGGCGCTCATTTGGGTCTGCGAGCATTTTTCTTGTCCAGCCAGCAGAAAAATGGCTTTTTTCTATTTTGCCATCGCCGTAGCAATCGGGGGCTCTAGCTTGTTTTCTGGTATCAGAGCGCTTTGAAAATGCAACCTAACTTGGGAATTGATGAGCCCGGTAGGATGGGTAGAGCGCAGCGAAACCCATCATCACAAAGCGCTGTGCTTGGAAATTGATGGGTTTCGCTGACGCTCTACCCATCCTACGGCCTTGGCATCGCCGGGTGATCATCGCCGTACTGCTGGCGCTCGCCGGGCTGTTCGCGCTCGACCGCCTCTTTCCCCCGCCGGTGCCGGGGCGCGATGCGCCGCGGGCGCTGCTCGTCGTCGCCCGCGACGGCACGCCCTTGCGCGCCTTTCCCGACCGCGACCATGTCTGGCGTCATCCGGTGGCGCTGGCCGATGTCTCGCCGCTCTACCTGCAAGCCTTGCTGCGCTATGAGGATCGGTGGTTCCGCTGGCATCCCGGCATCAATCCGCTGGCGCTGACGCGCGCTGGCTGGCAATGGGCGTGGCATGGCCGCATCGTTTCCGGCGGCTCGACCTTGACCATGCAGGTCGCCCGTATTCTGGAGCCGACGCCGCGCACGCTGGCTGGCAAGGCGCGGCAAATTTTGCGCGCCTTGCAACTGGAATGGCGCTATTCCAAGGACGAGATTCTTACCCTCTACGTCAATTACGCGCCCATGGGCGGCGTACTCGAAGGCGTCGAGGCGGCCAGCCGCGCTTATCTCGGCAAACCGGCGCGGCGGTTGAGCCATGCCGACGCGGCGCTGCTCGCCGTGCTGCCGCAGGCGCCGTCGCGCTTGCGCCCGGATCGTCAGCCGGAGGCGGCGCGGCTGGCGCGCGATAAGGTACTGCATCGCCTGACCGGCCTGTGGAGCGACGCCGATATCCGCGATGCCCGCCAGGAAAGCGTCATCGCCCAGCCGGTGCGCGAACCGCTGCTGGCCCCGCTGCTCGCCGAGCGGCTACGTCGGGAAGCCAAGGGGGCGGGGCGCATCGACACGACGATCGACGCGTCGATGCAGGAGAGCGTCGAACTGCTGCTGGCGAGCCGCCTCGGCGTCCTGCCGCCGCGCGTCTCGATGGCTGCCCTGGTGGTCGATAACGCCACGCTCGAAGTGCGCGCTTACGCCGGTTCCGCCGATTTCGCCGATGCCGACCGCTTCGCCTATGTCGACATGGTGCGCGCCGCGCGTTCGCCCGGCTCGACGCTCAAGCCCTTCCTCTATGGGTTGGCGCTCGATGAAGGGCTGATCCATTCCGAATCCCTGCTTGCCGACGTGCCGCAATCCTTCGGCGGCTACCAGCCGGGCAATTTCCAGCAATCCTTCCACGGCCCGGTTGGCGTTTCCGAGGCGCTGATGAAGTCGCTCAACGTGCCGGCGGTGGAAGTGCTCGACCGCCTGGAGCCCAACCGCTTCGTCGCCGCGCTGCGCCGCGGCGGCCTCAAGCTCGACCTCCCGCGCGGCGAAACGCCCAATCTGTCGGTCATTCTCGGCGGCACCGCCACCACCCTGGAGCAACTGGTCGGCGCCTACACCGCCTTCGCCCGCCAAGGCATGTCGGGCAAGCCGCGCTACCGGCCCGCAGAGCCGCTAATCGAGCAGCGCATGTTGTCGCCGGGCGCCGCTTTCATCATCCGCGACATTCTCGAATCCGGCGGGCCGGTTGGCCGCGCCGTGGAGCAGGGGCCGGGCATCCGCCGCGGCATCGCCTGGAAAACCGGCACCAGCTTCGGCTTTCGCGATGCGTGGTCGGTCGGCGTCAGCGATCGCTACACCGTCGGCGTCTGGGTCGGCCGGCCGGACGGCACGCCCAATCCCGGCTTTTTCGGCGCCAATATCGCCGCGCCGCTGCTGGTGGATATTTTTTCCGTTATCGACAGGCAGCCGCCGGCCCCCCGGATAGCGCCGCCCTCGGTGCGCCAGGAAACGGTCTGCTGGCCGCTCGGCACCCGTTTCGACCCAAACGAAGCGGCGCTCTGCCAGCGGCGGATGCTGGCCTGGCTGCTCAACGACACGGCGCCGCCGACCTTCCCCGACCGCCTGCGCGGCGGCGAGGCGCGCCTCAGTTACGAGGTCGACGCCGCCAGCGGCCTGCGCGTCAGCGCCGAATGCAGCGCCCGGCCTCGCCGCCGCGTCGAGGCGGCGCGCTGGCCGGCGGCGCTCGAACCCTGGCTGCCGGCCGACATCCAGGCCAAGGCCCGGCCCCCGGCCTGGGATGCCCGCTGTCGCCCGACGGTTGAGCCGGAAGCCGGGCTGCGCATTGTCGGCTTGAGCCAGGGTGAGATCATCAAACGGCCGCGCCCCGATCAGCCGCCGGTCATTCGCCTCGAATTGCGCGGCCAGCGCGGCGAGGTGTATTGGCTCATCAACGGTCGCCTGGTTGCCCGCCGTCCGGCCAAGCAGCCGCTGATCCAGCGTCTGGAGGAGATGGGGCGCGTTGACATCACCGTCATGGACGAGCGCGGGCGCTACGACCGGATCAGTATCAGTGTGCGCTGAGGCGGCCCGGCGCTGCCGTTCCCGATCACGGCTGCCGCAAGCATCGAGGCGTCGCGCCCAAAGCGAAACGCCCGTGGTACCGCCAAGTGGCAGCGGTTCAACAAATTGTAAATTATGTAAATGGGCGCGGCGGCCTTGCCAAATACTTTAGAATCCACGATTTCAATTTGATGTGATCATGGCTGGCAACGCTCGACAAGACCGATTTCTCAGCATTGCGCTGCTGGCGCGGGAGCAAGTCCCGGTAGGCCGCTGCGCCGGCTGCTCCGAAATCGGCTTGTCCGGCAGGGCGTTCAGGCCATGGGCGAAATCCGCAAGATGGTTGAAAAGCCGGTGCTTATCCGCGGCAAAGGCAGCCACGATTTGTCGTATTCCACGCATGCAAAATGCAGCGACTTGGCTAACGACAATCCAATGCTGTTCTTTTGCGTTTCATGCTGATATTGTATGATGCAGATGATAAATTCTCACAAATAAGTGATTTATAGCCATGGCAGAACCCGAATTTCTCAGTACCCGCCAGGCAGCACAGCGTCTTGGCGTTTCCCTCGGTACCGTGCAGAACATGGTCGAATGCGGCGCCCTCGAAGCCTGGAAAACGACCGGCGGGCATCGCCGGATTCCGGTCAATTCGGTCGAAGCCCTGCTCATTCGTCGGCGCAATCTGCCGCCCTACGGGCACAATGGCGGGAGCCGGCTCGATGTCCTGATCACCGAAGCCGATCCGGTTCTGCAACAAATCTACCGGACGACCATGGATGGCTGGGAGCTGCCGCTCAACCTGAGCATCGTCGACAGCGGCTTCAAGGCGCTGCTACAGATCGGTCACCGGCTGCCGGATGTGCTGATCGCCGACTTGGCGATGCCGGGCATGGACGGTTTCGAGATGATCCGCCAGTTGCGGGCCAGTTCCGATCTGGCGCATATGGACATCGTCGCGGTCGGCACTGTCGATCGCGAAAGCACCACCGCCCATGGTGGCCTGCCGCCGGATATCACGACCTTTCCCAAGCCGCCGATCCCCTTCCACGAAATCAAGGGCTTTTTGTTCGGCCACCTGGCCGCCCGCCAGCGCGTGGTCTGACGACGCAACAGTTTCGTCTTATATTTCCGCTCGGCACGCCTGACAAGGCCGACCGGGCCATCGCTGCCGTTGGCGCCGCCGGCAAGGACTTCGCTGGCCGTATCGCCGGCCCCGAAGTAACACCATCTAATAAACGATCTCGACATTTTCCGCCTGCAGCCAGCCGCCGAGGGCGTCGAGCAGCGCGTCTTCGAGGCGGACGCAGGCGCTTTGGCCGAGCAGCAGTTCGCATTCGGCCTCGGCGTTGCGGTAGAGGATGCGCACCGGCGCCGGGCCGGGGGCGAAGGGGGCGAGCAGGGATTTGAGGCGGCGCGCGTCGGCCTGGCCGTTCATCTTGAGCAGCAGATGCTTGGCGAAGCGCGCCCGGGCTTCGCCCAGGGTCATCAGTTTGTCGGCGGCGACCGCCTTGCCGCCGGAAAATTCGTCGTGGCGGACCTTGCCCTCGATAATCAGGATTTCGTCGGTGACGATCTTGGCCCGCTCGGCCTCGAACAGTTCGTTGAATACCGACACCTCGACCAGGGCCGTGCCATCGTCGATCTGCACGAACAGCATCTTGCCGCGCCGCGTCATCTGCGCCCGCGTGCCGGCGACGATGCCGGCGAGCAGAACCGGCCCCTTCGCCGGTTCGAGATGCGCCAGGGCGCGGCGGACGAAGGGCTGCAATTCCTTGCGATAGCTGTCGTAGGGGTGGCCGGAGAAGAAGAAGCCAAGCGCCGCCTTTTCTTCCATCAGCCGTGTTTTCTCGTCCCAGGGCTTGACCGTGAGGTATTCCGGGGCGTGCGCCTCGGCGACTCCGGCGATGTCGAAGAGGCTGGTCTGCATGGCGTCGCGCTCGGCCTGCTCGGCGAAATCCATGGCCACGCCGACCGAGGCCAGCAGCCGGTGGCGGTCGGCCAGGCCGGATTCGAGACGCGGGGCGATGGCGTCGAAGGCGCCGGCCCGGATCAATGCCTCGATGGTGCGGCGATTGACCAGGCGCTTGTCGCAACGCCGGCAGAAGTCGAACAAATCCTTGAACGGCCCGCCTTCGGCGCGCGCCTTGAGCATGAGGTTGACCGCCTGCTCACCGGTGCCCTTGACCGCGCCCAGGCCGTAGCGGATGGTCGCGCGGTCGACCGGCTCGAAGCGGTAATTCGAGGCGTTCACGTCCGGGCCGAGAATCTTGAGCTTGTTGGCGACGCTATCCTCGTAGAAGATTTTCACCGTGTCGGTGTTATCCATGTCCGAAGACAGGGTCGCGGCCATGAAGGCGGCGCAGTGATAGCGTTTCAGCCAGGCCGTGTGATAGGTGACGACGGCATAGGCGGCGGTGTGCGACTTATTGAAGCCGTATTCCGCGAACTTGGTCATCAGGTCGAACAACTGCTCGGCCAGCGCCGGGTTGTAGCCGCGCTCGCGGGCGCCGGCGGCGATGGTTTCGCGGTGCTTGGCCATTTCCTCCGGCTTTTTCTTGCCCATTGCCCGGCGCAGCATGTCGGCGCCGCCCAGGGTGTAGCCACCGATGATCTGCGAAATCTGCATCACCTGTTCCTGATACACGATGACGCCGTAGGTCGGCTCCAGGCAGGCTTTCAGGTCGGGGTGGAAATAGTCGATGGCCTGCTGGCCTTTTTTACGCAGGATGAAGTCGTCGACCATGCCCGAGCCGAGCGGGCCGGGACGGTAAAGGGCGAGGACGGCGATGATGTCTTCGAAGCGGTCGGGCTGTAGCTTTTTCAAAAGCTTTTTCATGCCCTCCGATTCGACCTGGAAGATGGCCGTGGTATTGGCGTCCTTCAGGATCTGGTAGGCCCCGGGGTCGGCGAAGCCGAGGCGCATCAGGTCGGGCCGCTCGCCGCTCAGGCGGGCGATGTAGTCGAGCGCCAGTTCGATGATGGTCA
This sequence comes from Betaproteobacteria bacterium, assembly GCA_009779265.1. Lineage (GTDB taxonomy): Bacteria > Pseudomonadota > Gammaproteobacteria > Burkholderiales > Rhodocyclaceae > Azonexus. The sequence goes on along the minus strand of WREP01000003.1, from coordinate 97,920 downwards.
GGTTGCGCAGGCCGAGGAAGTCGAACTTGACCAGGCCGGCCTTCTCGACATCGTCCTTGTCGAATTGCGACACCGGCGAGGCGTCGGCGCCGGTGGCCTGGTAGATGGGGCAGAAATCGGTGATGCGGCCGGGCGCGATGAGCACGCCACCGGCGTGCATGCCGATATTGCGCGTCAGATCCTCAAGGCGGCCGGCCAGATCGAACAGTTCGCGGATGCTCTCGCCGTCCTGCTCGTCGTCGAGCATTTCAGCGAGTTGCGCTTCCTGCGCCAGCGCCTCGGCCAGCGAAACCGGCTTGTTCTGGACGACCGGGATCAGTTTCGAAATGCGGTCGCAGAGCGAATAGGGCAGACCGAAGACGCGGCCGACATCGCGAATCACCGCTTTCGACGACAGGGTGCCGAAGGTGGCGATTTGCGACACCGCCGCCGCCCCGTAACGCTGGCGGACGTACTCGATGACGCGCCAGCGGTTATCCTGGCAGAAGTCGATGTCGAAGTCGGGCATCGACACCCGTTCCGGATTGAGGAAGCGCTCGAACAGCAGGGCGTAAGCGAGCGGGTCGAGGTCGGTGATGCGCAGCGCGTAGGCGACCAGCGAGCCGGCGCCGGAACCCCGGCCGGGGCCGACCGGCACGCCGTTCTCCTTGCCCCAGTTGATGAAGTCGGCAACGATCAGGAAATAGCCGGGGTAGCCCATCTGGATGATGGTGTTGCACTCGAAGGCCAGCCGTTCGTCGTATTCCGGCCTTCTTTGGGCGCGTTCCGCCGCGTCGGGATACAACTCGGCGAGGCGGATTTCCAGGCCCTTTCTGGCCTCGGCGGTGAGGAATTCGCCGATGGTCAGGCCCGGCGGAATCGGGAAATCGGGCAGGAAATTCTTGCCCAGGGTCAGCTCGATATTGCAGCGGCGGGCGATTTCCAGGGTATTTTCCAGAGCTTCCGGCAGGTCGGCGAAAAGTGCCGCCATTTCCTCCTGGCTTTTGAAATACTGCTCCTCGGTATGGATTTTCGGCCGCCGGTGGTCGCCCAGCACATAACCTTCGGCGATGCAGACGCGCGCCTCGTGGGCGCGGAAATCCTCGCGCCGCAAAAACTGGATCGGGTGCGTGGCGACCAGCGGCAGGCCCAGTTCGCCGGCCAGATTGGCGGTCTGCTGGACGACGGCCTCCTGCTGCGGCTGGCCGTAACGCTGCACCTCCAGATAGAAAGCGCCGGGAAAAATCGCCTCCCAGGCCAGCGCACGCTCGCCGGCCAGCGCGAAATGGCCGTTCAGCAGCGCCTCGCCGACATCGCCGAGATGTCCGCCGGAAAGGGCGATGAGGCCGTCGCAGCCAATTTCGCCGAACCATTCGCGGCGGATTTCGGCGCGCTCGCGCCGTCCCTCGGCCAGATAAGCGCGCGTCAGCAATTCGCACAACTGCCGGTAGCCGTGCCGGTCGCGCACCAGCAGCAGCAGCCGGCGGGCGTCCTCCGGCGATTCCGGGTCGGCGATCCAGACATCGGCGCCGGCAATGGGCTTGACGCCCTTGCCGATTGCCGCAGTGTAGAACTTGACGAGGCCGAACAGATTGCCCAGATCGGTCAGCGCCAGCGCCGGCATGCCGTCGCCAGCGGCCTGTTTGACGGCGTCGCCGAGGCGGACGATGCCGTCGGTCACGGAATATTCGGAATGCAGGCGGAGGGGAACGTAGCGCGGGGGATTCATCGCCGCGATTTTACCCCGGCCGCCCCCGGCATCAGCACGAGCCGCTCAGGCCCAGGGCAGGCGCCAACATAGACCCAGGCCGGAAAACGCCACGGCACACGGGTTTCCTCGTCCAACCGCCTGGCGAGGTAAGACTGATGCAGCGCGGTTCTGTCGGCTTGCGCTCCGGAACCGGAGGTTGAGGCGAAAGCTCGACGCTCCCCTCTCCCCTCGCGGGAGAGGGGCCGGGGGAGAGGGGGAGGCGGCAAGGGAGACGGCGGCTGGTTCGCCCATCGCGCATGCCGGCGCGCGGCGCGGCGGGTATTGGCTTTGCCCGCCGCGGCGGTGCGGTTGCAAGGGATGCGGAGAAATCCCCGCGTTTACTTGAAGCGTTCGCAGCCCAGTGTGCGGAATACCCAGCCGGCGAGCTTGTTTTTAGCGTATTCATTTCCTTGTTCCGCCGCCAAGTGAAGCCATTTTCTGGCTTCGGCATCGTCCTGCGTCACGCCCAAACCGCAGAGGTAGGCCAGGCCAAGGCGGCTTTGGCTGCCCGCATGGCCCTGTTCCGCCGCCTTGCGATACCACTTCAGGGCCTCGGCATAGTCCCGCTCCACGGCTTCACCACGGGTATACATTTTTCCAAGGCCGTATTGGGCCTCTGCGTAGCCTTGTGCCACCGCCTTATGGGTCCACTTCAGGGCTTCGGCATAATCCCGCTCGACGCCCCAACCGGCGTAGTACATCCGGCCAAGGTTGTTTTGGGCTTTTGCGTATTCCTGTTCCGCCGCCTCGCGGGTCCACTTCAGGGCCTCGGCATAATCCCGCGCCACGCCCCGACCTGCTTCGTACATCACGCCAAGGCTGGTTTGAGCTTCTACATATCCCTGTTCCGCCGCCTTGCGGTACCACTTCAGGGCCTCGGCATTATTCCGCGCTATGCCGCGACCTGTCTCATACATCGCGCCAAGTTTGTATTGCGCTGCCGCATGGCCCTTTTCCGCCGCTTGGCGATACCACTTCACGGCCTCGGTATAGTCCTGTGCCACGCCCAGGCCTTCTTCGTGCGCCCAGCCAAGGTCGTATTGTGTCTGTCCCGCATCCAGGCACCCGGCAAGCATCAGCGGCAGAACGAAAGCAATGGCGACCAGGCGCATCCACTCGCGTATGACTCGCAGCATGTCATTTTTACCATTATGAAATATATATAGTATAAATTCGATTTTGTTTAGTGTTTTTATATTTGTTTGGTGTTTTTGTATCTATTTGTCCGCTTGCCGCTGCCGGTGATCGCCCGCTTTGTCGTTTCCGGCATCACTGTCGGGTTGTTCTGCTCGACGCTGGCAGTGGCGCTGGCGCGCAATCTCGGTCGCCGGTTTATCGCGGGCGGTGATTGGGGGGGGTCTGGATTGCTACGCTCGCAATGACGGGTATTCCAGTCATTGCGAGAAGCGAAGCGGCGAAGCAATCCCGTTTCGCGCCGTCTTGAGCAGCCCTATGCCGCTGGCCGCCAATCGACCGGCGGCAGTTGGCGGGCTGGCCGGCCGATGTAATAGCCTTGGGCGCGGTGGATTTCCAGGCGTTCCAGTTCTTCCAGGATTTCCGCCGTCTCGACGAATTCGGCGACGACGGCGATGCCCATTTCGCGGGCCAGCGAGCGGATGCTGATGACAAAGGTGTGATCCTTGTCGTTGCGCAGCATGTTGGCGATGAAATCGCCCTCGATCTTCAGGTAGTCGATGGGGAAACGGCGCAGGTAGTGAAAGGAGGAGAAGCCGGAGCCGAAATCGTCGATCGCCAGCTTGAAGCCGTCGTTCTTCAAGCCGATGAGGAAGCGTTCGAGCAGGCCGATGTTCTTCACCGTGTCGCGTTCGGTGATCTCGAACACCACGCGATTGGGCGCGATGCCGCTGGCGTTGATGATGCGCCGCAGGTCGACGGCGAATTCGCTGAATACCAGGGCGCGCGGCGACAGATTGATGAATATTTCGCCCTCGTGTCTCTGGCTGTTCAGCGCCTGTAGCGCCTGTTCGACGACCAGCATGTCGAGGCGGTGGATGACGCCGATTCTCTCGGCGATCTCGACGAACTGATCGGCGCCGATGATTTCCTCGCCCAGTTCGAGGCGCGACAACACTTCGCAGGCGACGACGCGCTTGCTGGCGACATCGAGGATGGGCTGGAAGAAGGGCACGACGCGACGGGCTTCGATGGCTTCGAGCACCATCACGCTCTTCTGCGAAATGTCGCGGAAGATGTCGATTATGTCCTCCCGCGTCGGCACCGCCACCTGCGCCTTGCCGACATTCTTGGCGCGATACATCATGCTGTCGGCGAAGAGCACCAGATCCTTGGCGTTGTTGGCATGTTCGGGGAAGACGGCAACGCCGATGGAGGCGGTGCCGCGGATGCGCACTCCGTTCTGCGTCGTCAGTTCGAGGTCGGCGATGCTTTGCCGGACGCGCTCGGCAACCATGACGGTCACGTCGAGATTGGCGCCGGGCAGCAGGGCGACGAACTCGTCGCCGCCGTAGCGGGCGAGAATGTCGCCGCCGCGCAGCGCCATCTGGATCTGCTGGGACAGTTGCTGGAGATAGAGGTCGCCAGCGGTGTGACCGCAGTTGTCGTTAATCAGCTTGAAGTTGTCGAAATCGAGCAAGAGTAGGCCAAAGTGCTGGCCGTGACGCTGCGCGCGGTCGATCTCGTTGGTGCACATCTCCCAGAACATGCGCTGGTTGAAGAGGTCGGTCAGCGGATCGCGGGTAGCGTAGTACTCCAGGTCGCGGGTGTGTTTGTAGATCGCCTTGACCGAGCCGATTACATTGAGCAGCGTGGACAGCACGCTCTCCATGACCAGATGGAGCGTCTCGTCCTCGATCGTGGCGGCGTGCACGCCGATGCCGACGATGCCGCCGATTTTCGGCGTATCGACGAAAAAGGATTTGACCCGCACCGCGATCGCCTCGCCGCTCAATTCGATCTCCTGCTCATTCGCCAGTGCCACATGGTGATGGACGTTGCAGGTACGGAATTCCGAGAAATCGCGCAGTTCCGTCAGTTCCTGGTGGATATATTTCTCGACCAGGGCTTTGGTCTGTGCCGTCGGCGGGCCGCGCCAGAAGATTTCCAGATCGAGCAGTTCGTCGTCGATCCTGAAGATGGAGAACAGCATGTGCGTCGGCAGCACGCCATTGATATCCACCAGCAGGCGGCTGACATACTCGCTCCAGTCGCGCACCACCTCGGAGGTGATGACGAATTTTTCCAGCATGCCGATCTCGAAAGTCAGGACATCCTTATCTACCGCGATCGAACGCAGTTTCTCCAATAAACTGCCGAGCGCGGTGAGTACCTGGTTCAACTCGACGAAACCGAGATCGTGTTCCGCCAGAGCGATACTGCGCAGGTCGCCAACCGCGTTGACCCGGTCGAAATCTGTCTGCAAGGCCAGTACTGAACGCTCGATGCGGCGGCTCACCCACCACGCGGCACCAAGCACCGGTAGTAAGGCCAGCGACAGAATCGCGGCGAGCGCCAACATCAGGCTGCGCTGCGCGCCGGCCAGCAGGCCGGCATATTCCTGGTGCACCTCGACGGCGCCGAGCACAGCGCCGATGGCGGTTTCGTGGCAGACGAGACAGCGTTTCTCAGCCAGCAGGGGGTAAATGTGACGGGCATGGTCGCTGGCATCGAGACGGAACGGCTCACCGCTGGCCAGCACCTGCTCGAGTTCGGCGTCGAGCGGCGGCTGCCTGATCGTGCCGTAAGTCTGCTCGACCGCCGGGCCGCGATAAATCTGCACGGAGATGCCACTGTCCTTGCTGGCATCGGCGATGGCCTGGAGAAAGGCATCGGTCTGACTGCGCCGCCAACCTTGGCTCATGGTCTCGTACATCGAGGCAAAGGCCAGCCGGGTGGCGGCCTCGGAGGCGCGCGCCGCATTGGCGCGCATGGCATCAGCAAACACCCGGTCGAGCGACCAGTAAGCACCGCCAAAACACAGCGCCGCAACGATTACCGAGGCACCGAAGATGAAGTACCGGATTCGCATTTTTACGCCCCCCGCCGTACGGGATTATCTCCGATTTGTATCCCAAGTGGAAATGCGCCCGTGGCGCCGCGCAGGGGAATGCCCGCCCCGATATTGGCGTGAATGCGGCGTTCGGCGATGCTTTCCGGCATGATGGACGGCAAGCTGAAATTTCGCCTCGGTGAAGCAGATAAAATCCCATCCCATGTCCGCCCGCCGCCTTTCGCCCGTCCTGTCCCGCTGGCTACCGGCTGTTCTCTTTGCCGCCGCGCTGGGCGCTGCCTTGTGGCGTCTTGTCGAGGTCGCCGTTCCGGCCCTGGCGCCGCCGCCTCCGGTCAGCGCCCAGCGCCTGCCGACGCTGTTTGCCGCGCAGGCGCTGCCGGCCAGTGGCGCCCTGGCAGGCGCCCCGAGCCTGACCCAACTCCCCGATGGCCGCATCGCCGCCGCCTGGGTTGCCGGCAGCGCGGCGACGGCGGCCGACCTGCGCATCCACTTCAGCATTCTCGACGACGACGGCTGGCGCGAGGCGCAGCCGGTCGCCAGCCGCGAAAGCGCCGCCGGCGGCCTGTTCGCACACATCCGCTGGATCGGTCGGCCGCAGTTGTATGCCGAAGGCAGTTGGCTGCACCTGTGGTACGCCGCCCTCGGCGTCGGCGGCGCCGCCAATGTCGCGCTGGTCCACAGCGTATCCACCGATGGCGGCCGCACCTGGAGCATACCGGCCCGCCAGCCGACCTCGCTGCTGGCCGGCTACGCCACCGTACCCTCCGGCCCGCCGCTGCCGCTGGCCGATGGCGCTTTGGCGCTGCCGCTGCGCAATCTGTTTTCCGGCGGCGACGAATGGCTGCTGCTCAACGCCAATGGCCGCAGCGTAGACAAGCGGCGTCTGCCGCATCCGCCCGGCACGCTGCCGGTCGATCCCGACACGCCGCTGGCCATGCTGCGCCTGCCCAGCGGCCGCCTCTTGCTAGCTGCGTATCCCGCCGCTGAACGGGCGTTGCTGGCGCTCTGGCTGTCCGCCGACGACGGCCAGAACTGGCGGGCGGTACGGCATCTCGAAGCCGATGTCGATACCACTGCGGATTTCTCGACGCCGGCCCTGCTGCTTGGCCGCGACGGCCGCATCCACCTCGCCCACGCCGGGCGTAACGGCATCCGCTACGCCAGCTTCAGCGAAGCCTGGCTAGCCGGAGAAACGCCCTGATCGACACGGGCGGGTTGCGCCAAAGGTATGGCTTCGCTATACTTGTCGTTTCGGCCAATTAGCTCAGTTGGTAGAGCAGCGGATTGAAAATCCGCGTGTCCGTGGTTCGATTCCGCGATTGGCCACCACTCATAGACGCCCAACTGTTTTCGGTTGGGCGTTTTCCTTTGCGGATTCGGCCCGCCACGCGGGGTTCCCGGCCATTCTGCGGGTGCCGCCAGCCGGTCGCCCGACCGCCACCACGCGCCCGGTTCGCCCCTGTTCCGCCCTATCTTCTCTCGAAACCTGCGCCAACTTCTTCGCCGTGGCACTCGCAGACGGCGTTGTGCATCAACCACTTGTGCGCGTGCCGGCGCGCATGGTTGGCTCGCGGGTTTGCACGGGCAAAGCACAACGGCAAACCCGCGAGACCAGCCCCCGCGTCAGCCCTTGGGCGGGAACGGGTCATGACCGTAGCTGTTGCGCTCACGGATCTGGCCGTCACGCCCTTGGATGAACATCTCGCTCTGCTGGTTGATGGCGATGTCCCGCGCACGGTCAATCGCCTGCTGCTGCGTGTCGTGGACGGAGGTGAGGCGGTCGTTGCCTTCACCGCGCACGCCCCACTGATCACCGCCGTTGATGGGAACGACCCATTGGTTCTTTCCGCTCATTTCAAATGCTCCAAAAATTGAAAAGGTCAGGCTCTTGAAGTCGCGCGAGCCTCGGCGCGTCGGGTGGTGTGCTCACGTCATGGCGACCTCCTTTCCCGCTGCCGCGCACGGCATCGCATACAGCCCCGCGCGTTGCTGCGTGACCACGAGCGCACCGTAGGCTGCATGCTGCGCCGCAGGCTCCGGCTTGCCCTTGTCCTTCGCTTTGATCTTGAACAGGTCGCTCGGCTTGGGGCTGTCCAGACCTGCGCGCTGCATGATCCGATCCGCCGTCGTGGCTTCGCCCTTGAACGACCACAGCGCGCCAAGCACCTTCGACTGACCATCGGTGAACTGGATCGGCGTGGCCTTAACATCCGGCAGCGTTAGCCGCCATACGCCGTCGCCAAGGTCATCGATGCCATCGCGGCTTTCGATGCCGAGCGCGAGGCGCATCTTCTGGCGCAGTGAGCTTCCCCCGAAATTTCGTCAGCCAAGGGTGGCCTAAAATTGGCGTCACTTTTGGAAGGCAGGAAATGAAGATAGCGAAGCAGGCATACACGGTCGAGTTCAAGTATCTGGCGGTCAAGCGCGTCAAGGACGGGCAAGGCGTCGGTAGGGTTTGCCGGGAACTCGGGTTGAGTGACCAGACCTTGCGCAATTGGATCAAGGCGGCAGCGCAAGGCAAGCTCAACGGCGCTGGCGGCATCGTCATGAGTTACTCGAAAAGGCTGGACTGTTTGACGATGTAGCCCGTGGGCTTCTTTTGCTTCTCGATCACACCTTCATCGACGAGCCGCTGTAGCCAGGCTTTAGCCTGCGCGCTGGAAACGTCCAAAGCCGCGGCGACCTCGGCATCCTTCATCGGTGTCTTGAGCAGCAACCGAACCACTTCTCGGACCGCCTCAAGGTCTCGGGCGAGCAGGTTGATGACCACGCGGCGGATCAGGGAGAGAATTTCCGGTGCGTTGTCCTTTGTGACGGTACAGGCATCCTCGCCGAAATTCACATCGAGCATCCAGTGCAGTTTGTTCTCCACCGCCCAGTGTGCACGCACGGCATGGGCCAGCGTTTCGGGCGTCATCTCACGCGAACTGATGTAGTAGCGCTGCTCCAGATTGCTGGTTTTACCGCCAACCTGACGCAGCGATGCCACCATGCCCAGCGTCTTGCAGTTCGGCCATCTGGCCGGATCAATCGCCGCACTCACCGGCGCTGTCCATGTGATCTGGCTGACCACCCGGCCATGCGAAGCCTCCAACTGCTCGAAACGTGGCAGGTTGGCACGCCGGTTCTCGATGAAGGCATTGCTTACCTGCTCAAGCAGGCCCGGCTGGTTGGCCTTGACCATCAGCAGATAGTCGCCACCCTTGGCGATGATCTGGCCGGCAATCTCCTTCTGGCAACCCATGGCATCGATACTGATCAGGCAGCCTTTGATGTAGAGCGCTTCGAGCAATTCCGGGATGGCCGTGATCTCGTTGCTCTTGTCACCAACCCGTTCCTGCCCGAAGGCAATGCCCAGTTCGGTCGAGAAGGCGCTGACGATGTGGGCCGCCTTCTGGTCGCCATCGGCCGAGCCGCGAATGGTCTTGCCATCAATGGCGATTTGCCCCGGCAAGGCCGGCACGAACTGCCCAACCCAGCGGCGAAAGAAGACCTCGAAGCGCTTGGGATCAAGCGCCCGGAACAGGCGATGGAAGGTGAGCGCGGAAGGAATGCCGTTCTTCAAGACCAGAAACCGCTTGAGCCAGTCGATCCGGTAGTGCGCCCACAAGGCGAAGTCCTCGCAGTTATCCTGATCGCACAGGCAAGCACAGATCGCAATCACCAGCATTTCCCGGAAGTCGTGCAGTGTTCCATTGCTAGGCTTCCTGGGGTCTTCGATCTCATCGAGGCAGTCCAGCAAACTGAAGTGTCCTAGGCGCATTTCGCTCACGCAAAAGACGAGAGTGGGCCAGATTCTTCATGGGTTTACAATACGGTCGCGCAAGTGCATGACGGTGAACGATTTTTTGCCGGGGCGGGGCTGGAAAGTATGACGGGTGAGCAAAAAGACTCCGGTATGATGGGCGAGTGAAAAGGCCCTGAGCGTAGGTGGGATTCCAGTCTCGGTATCGCTTCCAGTACGCCGGATTCTCCGCTGCCCATGCCTTGCCGGCGCGCGCGTCGTTGTCGCGGTAGTCGGGATCATCCTGCCGTTTCTGCTGCTGCCAGCGTCGGCGGCGTTCGCGTTGGCATTCGATGGTCGAACAGTAGGTCTGGTTCGGAACTTGAGGGCGGGGCTGGAATGGTTGGCCGCAGTGCGCGCAGTATTGGGTCATCGTCGGGTTCTCCATGCAAAACCTGCAAGGAACCCGTGGTGGCCCTTCGCCGCCGAGCCGCTGCTCCATTTGTACGCCCATTTTCACCCATTCCGGCCTTCTGGGGAAATGGGTGTAAATGGGCGTATTATTGATTCATGTTCCGAACCGACACCCTCCAGATTACGCCCGAGGTCTTGGGCCTGATCGCCCGGATCGACGAGTTCAAGGGCGCATGGCGCGCCTTGGGCACGCTCGCGCCCGACCGCCTGTCGGCGCTGCGGCGGGTGGCGACCATCGAGAGCATCGGTTCCTCGACCCGCATCGAAGGCAGCAGGCTCTCCGACCGCGAGGTCGAGCGGCTGCTCTCGAACCTCGCCATCAAGAAGTTCGAGACGCGCGACGAGCAGGAAGTCGCGGGCTATGCCGAACTGATGGAACTGATGTTCCGGGCGTGGGAAGACATCCCGTTCAACGAAAACCACGTCAAGCAGTTCCACCAGATTCTTCTGCACTACAGCCAGAAGGACAAACGGCACCGGGGCAACTACAAGACCAGCTCGAACAGCGTCGCGGCTTTCGACGAGAACGGCGTACAAATCGGCATCGTGTTCGAGACGGCCACGCCGTTCGACACGCCGCGCCTGATGGCCGAACTACTGGCGTGGGTCGATGACGAGCGCGACAAGGCCGTGCTGCACCCGCTTCTCATCATTGCCATCTTCGTGGTCGTGTTCCTCGAAATCCATCCGTTCCAAGACGGTAACGGGCGCTTGAGCCGCGTGCTGACGACCCTGTTGCTGCTGCAAGCGGGCTACGCCTACGTTCCGTACAGCTCGCTCGAAAGCGTGATCGAGGCCAGCAAGGAAGGCTACTACTTCGCGCTGCGGCAGACGCAGGGCACGATCCGCACCGAAGCCCCGAACTGGCAGCCGTGGCTGCTGTTCTTCCTGCGGTCGCTGGCAGAACAGGTGCGGCGGCTGGAGAAGAAGGTCGAGCGCGAGAAGATCGTGCTGGCGGCGCTGCCGGTGCTGTCCTTGCAGATCGTCGAGTTCGCTCGCGAGCACGGGCGTATCACGATGGCCAAGGCGATCAAACTGACCGGTGCGAGTCGCAACACCTTGAAGCAGCACTTCCGCGACCTGATCGAGCGCAAGCATCTGGAGCAGCACGGCAGCGGGCGCGGCGTGTGGTACGGCTTGAAGTGACCGCCCTGTTCGATTCCGCGTTTGAGGATCGAACCGCCGACCGTTCGTTGCCCACAGCAGCGAGCAAATGCGCCGGGGCGTCCGGTTCGCCCTCGGATGTGCGACCAGTGTAGAATCACGCCCACGGTGGCAATCCCCGTGCGGCAGGAAAGTTTCCTCTTACGGGGGGACTACACCACCAAATTCAAAGCCCCGCAGTCGTATGACTGGCGGGGCTTTTGTTTGCCTGGTCGGAAGACCGATCTAGCGGCCGATGGCGCGGTGGCCGATGTCCTTGCGCAATTGCATGCCGTCGAAACGGATGGCGGCGGCGGCGTCATAGGCTTGCTTCTGCGCCAGCTTGACGTTTTCGCCGAGGGCGGTGACGCAGAGTACGCGGCCGCCGCTGGTGACCACCTGGCCGTCCCGTTCCGCCGTGCCGGCGTGGAAAACGTGGCAGTCCTCGCCGAAGCTGTTGGCGGGCGGCAGGCCGTGAATGGCGTCACCTTTTTTCGGCGTTTCCGGGTAATTGGCGGCGGCGAGCACGACGCCCAGCGCGACGCGGCGATCCCATTCGGCCTCGACCTGGTCGAGGGTGCCGGCGATGCCGTGTTCCAGCAGTTTGACGAAATCCGACTTCAAGCGCATCAGGATCGGCTGGGTTTCCGGGTCGCCCATGCGGCAGTTGAATTCCAGCGTCTTGAGCGAGCCGTCCTTGCCGATCATCAGGCCGGCGTAGAGAAAGCCGGTGTAGGGAAGGCCGTCGGCGGCCATGCCGCGCACGGTGGGCAGGATGATTTCGCGCATGGCTCGGGCGTGCACTTCCGGCGTCACGCAAGGCGCGGGCGAATAGGCGCCCATGCCGCCGGTGTTCGGTCCCAGGTCGCCGTCGAAAATGCGCTTGTGATCCTGGCTGGAAGCCAGGGCCAGAACGTTTTTGCCATCGACCATGACGATGAAGCTGGCTTCCTCGCCGTCGAGGAATTCCTCGATGACGACGCGCGCCCCAGCATCGCCGAGTTTGTTGCCGGAGAGCATGTCGTCGATGGCGGCATGCGCTTCGGCCAGCGTCATGGCGACGACGACGCCCTTGCCGGCGGCCAGGCCGTCGGCCTTGATGACGATGGGCGCGCCCTGGCGCTCGATGTAAGCGTGGGCGGCGGCGGCATCGGAGAAAGTCTCGAAGCCGGCGGTCGGGATGTCGTGGCGGGCCATGAAGCGCTTGGCGAAATCCTTGGAGGCCTCAAGCTGGGCGGCTGCCCGGGTCGGGCCGAAAATCCTCAGGCCGCGAGCGCGGAAAATATCGACCACGCCTGCGGCCAGCGGCGCTTCGGGGCCGACCACGGTGAGGTGGATTTTGTTCTGCTCGGCAAAGTTGGCCAGCGCCTGCGGATCGGTGATATCGAGATTTTCCAGCTCGTGCTCGCGCGCCGTGCCGGCATTGCCGGGCGCGACATAGACCGTTTGCAGGCCGGGCGACTGGGCGAGGCGCCAGGCCAAGGCGTGCTCGCGGCCGCCGGAACCGATGACGAGAAGTTTCATGGGGATGATTTCCTTGTTTTGGGGTCAGGCCGCAGTGAGCGCTACCGCGATGCCTGGAAATGAACGCAGCACTTTGCCATCCATGGTTACGAGCCTGGTGCGGAGTTGCTTGGCCAGTGCGACAAATTCGCAATCATAGGCGGAACATTCGCTGTCGCGCACCAGTTCCAGGACGCTGCGCGAATCCACCTCGTACTCGGCGCCGCCGAGCAAATCTTCGGCTTCGCTTTGCAGCGCGTGCGCCTGCTCGAAGGTCAGTTGTCCGCGCCGCAAGTAGCCGGCCAGAATATTGCGGAATTCGCTGCGCCACAGGATGGGCGCTGCCCAGTCGGGGTCATCTTCCAGCAGCGCTTCCGCTGCTGCCGTGTATTCCCCCGGCAAATACAGATAGGCCAGCACATTCGAATCGACGACGATCATGGACGCCCTTGTTGTTTCAAGGCATCCACGTCGCGGGCGCGAAATTTCGCGCTCAGCCCGGCCCGCAGTTGCCGCGCCTTGGCAAGGCGCTCGCTGGCGGAGATCCGGGTTGGCGCCAGCACCGTCTCAAGGCACACGATGGCCTCGCTGTTCAGGCTGCGGCGGTGCGTCTCCGCTGCTACCCGCAGGCGCTCGTAGATATTGTCCGGGATGTTCTTCAATGTCAGTGTCGTCGGCACGCCATTCTCCAACCGAAGTGATAGCAAAACGGTTCCAGTTTACAAGCTGCTGGCCGGATGCGAAATCAATGACGGAAATGCCTTGCGCCCGTAAACACCATGGCGATGCCGTGTTCGTCGGCGGCGGCGATGACTTCTTCGTCGCGCATCGAGCCGCCGGGCTGGATGACGGCGGTGGCGCCGGCTTCGGCCAGCACGTCGAGGCCGTCGCGGAAGGGGAAGAAGGCATCCGAGGCGACGACTGCGCCTTTCAGTTCCAGGCCGGCGTTCTGCGCCTTGATGCAGGCGATTTTGGTCGAATCGACGCGGCTCATCTGGCCGGCGCCGACGCCGAGGGTCATGCCGCCGCCGCAAAAGACGATGGCGTTGGATTTGACGAACTTGGCGACGCGCTCGGCGAAGAGCAGGTCTTCGATTTGTTGCGCGCTCGGCTGCGCCTTGGTGACGACTTTCAGGCCGTCGGCGCGAGCGCTGAAATCGTCCGCCGTCTGCACCAGCAGGCCGCCGCCGACGCGCTTCAGCTCCAGTTTATTCACGGCGCGGCCAAGCGGCACCAAGAGTACACGCAGATTCTGCTTGGCGGCCAGGGCGGCTTTGGCTTCGGCGCTGAAGGCCGGGGCAATCAGCACTTCGACGAAATGCTTGCGCGCGTTCATGGCCTCGACCACGTCCAGGCCGACCTCGCCATTGAAGGCGATGATGCCGCCGAAGGCGGAAGTCGAATCGGTCTGGAAAGCCTTTTCATAAGCCGCGCGCAGATTGCCGGCAATGGCCACGCCGCACGGATTGGCGTGCTTGATGATGACGCAGGCCGGGGCGTCGAAAGCCTTGACGCATTCCCAGGCGGCATCCGAATCGGCGATGTTGTTGTAGGAAAGCTCCTTGCCCTGCAACTGGCTGTAGGCGGCGATGCTGCCCGCCAGGGGCGTGGTGTCGCGGTAGAAGGCGGCGGACTGGTGGGCGTTTTCGCCGTAGCGCAGGATTTCGCCGCGGTCGAAGGCCAGTTGCAGCTTCTGCGGGAAAATGGACGGCACCGGCGCGGCTTCTTCCGGCTGGCTCTCGACGCCGGCCTCCAGCCCGCTCAGCCAGTTGGCGATCATGCCGTCGTAGCGGGCGGTGTGGGTGAATGCCTTTTTCGCCAGGTCAAAGCGGGTCGCCAGCGCCAGCGTGCCGCCATTGGCCTGCATTTCGGCCAGCAGCGGCGCGTAATCGGCCGGATCGGTGACGATGGCGACGCCAGCGTAATTCTTGGCCGAGGAGCGCACCATGGCCGGGCCGCCGATGTCGATATTCTCGATGGCGTCCGCCAGCGTCACGCCAGCCTTGGCGACGGTGGCGGCAAAGGGATAGAGATTGACGCAAACCAGGTCGATGGTCGGGATGCCGTGCTGGGCGATGGTCGCCATGTGCTCCGGCAAATCGCGGCGGGCGAGGATGCCGCCATGCACCTTGGGATGCAGGGTCTTGACGCGGCCGTCGAGCATTTCGGGAAAGCCGGTGTAATCGCCGATCTCGGTCACGGCCAGGCCGGCCTCGCGCAGCAGCTTGGCGGTGCCGCCGGTGGACAGCAGCTTGACCCCTTGGGCGGCGAGGCCCTGGGCAAATTCGAGAACGCCGGTTTTGTCGGAGACGGAAATGAGGGCTTGTTGGATGGTCATGGCGGTGGGGTGTCGGTGGGTGTTTGGGGTAAGGGTTGAACTTGGTATTTGAGATGGGTTTCGCTGCGCTCTACCCATCCTACGAGCTATTTATGGGCTGTAATCTCTCAGCTTATTTTTCTTGCGCAAAACAACCCCAGCCGTCATTTCGACCGCCGAGCCGTGCGGCTGTTTCAGCAAGTTCGCTCTCATAAGCATTTATATTTTCATGCGTCGGTTCCATAACCGGATGCGCCTGAACCTGCCAAGGGAATTCATCGTGATCTTCATACGGCGCGAATGAAACTTTTTGTCCTTCTCTGAGTAGCTCGACCGCGAATTCGAGAGCATTTTCTTCCAATGGAAAAATCACTGAAAAATCGACTTCTCTTGGAATGGACAAATCGTCACCATCTTCCGCCATCGACCAAAGAATGTCTCCATTTTCATCATCGGGAAACCGTTGGTAATCACGCGACATAATATCTCCTGTTGATCCGATAGCTTTGGCGGTTACAGCAACTGATATTCCGTCAGCTTCTTGCGCAAGGTATTGCGGTTGATGCCGAGCATTTGCGCTGCCAGCGTCTGGTTGGCGCCGGCCTTGGTCAGCACCAGTTCGAACATGGGTTTTTCGACGCTTTTCAGCACCATGTCGTAAATGCCGGTCGGGTGTTCCCCGTCCAGATCGCGGAAATATTGCTCCAGCGCATTCGTGATGCATTGCCCCAAATCCTGTTGGCTCATGCTGCCAACGCCTCCTTGTCGTTATCTTCGTGTGCGTAGGTCAGGCGCCCGTGCTCCGCTGCGTGACGCAGGAAGAACGCGTGCACCGCCCCCCTTTGCTGCTCGGCGTCCGGCAGCGTATTCATGATCTTGCGGAACGCCGCCGACCCGATCAGGCCCTTGGTGTACCAGGAGATGTGTTTTCTCGCGACCTTGACCCCCGTCTCGCGACCGTAAAAGGCATACAGGTCGTCGAGATGCGCCAGCAGGACGGCGAGGATTTCGTCCGCTTTGGCCGGCGGTAGATGTTCGCCGGTTTTCAGGTAATGCTCGATTTCGCGGAACAGCCAGGGCCGGCCCTGGGCGGCGCGGCCGATCATGAGGCCGTCGGCGCCGGTGGCGTCGAGCACCTGTTTGGCTTTTTCCGGCGTCGTGATATCGCCGTTGGCGATGACCGGGATGTTGACCAGGGTCTTGACCAGGGCGATGGTGTCGTATTCGGCCTCGCCGCGGTACTGCTGGCAGCGGGTGCGGCCGTGGATGGCCAGGGCGCGCACACCGGCGGCCTCGGCGATGCGGGCGATGGCCGGGGCGTTTTTGTTGGCGAGATTCCAGCCGGTGCGGAATTTCAGTGTCACCGGCGTATTCGGCACAGCGCCGACGACGGCGTCGAGAATGCGGCCGACCTGGGTTTCGTCCTGCATCAGCGCCGAGCCGGCCATGACGTTGCAGACCTTTTTGGCCGGGCAGCCCATGTTGATGTCGATGATCTGGGCGCCGCGCTCGACGTTGTGGCGGGCGGCCTCGGCCATCATGCGCGGGTCGGAGCCGGCGATCTGCACCGCGATCGGCGCCGTCTCGCCGATATGGTTCGCCCGGCGCAGTGTCTTGGCGCTGCCATAGAGCAGGGAGTTCGAGGTGACCATTTCCGAGACCGCGAGGCCGGCGCCCATCTTCTTGCACAACTGGCGAAACGGGCGATCGGTGACCCCGGCCATGGGCGCGACAAAAAGATTGTTGCGAAGCTGAAAACCGACGAATTCCATGGGCGAACGGGGGCGCGGGCAAAGCAGGGGAAACCGCGTAGTTTACCCGAGTCGGCGCTTAAAAAATAGTCAAATGACGAAACTCAGGGTTAACAAGAGGGCAAAGACGAGTTGCAGCCCGGCCGTTGCGGCAAGGATGCCGTTGAAGGCCGGGCCGGGCTTTTCGCGGTGGAAACGGGCGATCAGGGTAAGCGCCAGCGGCAGCGACAAGAGGGGCAGCAGGGCCGGCCAGCCGAGGCCGGCGAAAAGCGGCAACAGGGCGTAGGGGGCGAGCATTTCGGCCGTGTACAGCCAGCGCGTGGCTGGTCGGCCAAGGCGGACGGCCAGGGTGAGCTTGCCGCTGGCGGCATCGTCGTCGTGGTCGCGGTAATTGTTGACGGTGATGACCGCCGTCGCGTGCAGGCCGAGCAGGGTGGCAGCGGCGAGAGGCGTCGCGTCCAGAGCCAGGGTTTGCAGGTAGTAGCTGCCGCCAACGGCGATCAGGCCGAAGAAGATGAAGACGAAAACCTCGCCCAGCGGCCCATAGGCGATCGGCCGCGGGCCGCCGGTGTAGGCCCAGCCGGCGGCCAGCGAGGCGAGGCCGATGGCGACGATGGGCCAGCCGCCGCGCCCGACCAGATAGATGCCGCAGAGAAAGGCGAGGGCGAAGGCGAGCCAGGCGCCGGCCTGCACCGCGCGCGGATTGAGCCAGCCCTCGGCGCTGGCGCGGCGCGGGCCGATGCGTCGCGGCCTGTCGATGCCGCGCAGGAAATCGCCAGCATCGTTGAACAGGTTGGTGCCAATCTGGATCAGCGCGGCGCCGAGCGCGGCGGCCAATAGCGGCAGCCAGAGCAGCGTGCCGCTCGCGTGCCAGGCGACGGCGCTGCCAACGATCACCGGCGACAGCGAAATGCTCAGGGTCTTGGGGCGGCAGGCGAGAAACCAGGCGGTGCTTTGCTTCATGCGCGGCGTGTGGGAAAGAGGGCGCGCAATGATGCCACGGTGCGGGCGGGCGTGCCATTGGTCTGCATCAAGGCTGAGGGTAATCACATGAAAGGGCGTAGGGGCGAATAATTATTCGCCCCTGCCTCAATGATGGCGCATGATTTCCTCGATTTCGCCCACTGTCCTCGGCGCCGTGGTGTAGACGGCGCAGCCGTCGGCGGTGACGCGCACGTCGTCCTCGATGCGGATGCCGATGCCGGCCAGGGCCGGCGGAATATCGGCGGCCGGGCGGATGTAGAGGCCGGGTTCGACGGTGAGGGTCATGCCCGCTTGCAGCCGGGTCCATTGTTCGCCGAGCTTGTAATCGCCGGCATCGTGCACGTCGAGGCCGAGCCAGTGGCCGGTGCGGTGCATGTAAAAGCGGCGGTAATCGCCCTTTTCGATCAAATTGTCGATATCGCCCACAAGCAGCTTGAGATCGACCATTCCCTGGGTCAGCACGCGCACCGCGGCGTTGTGCGCCGCCATGACGGGCAGGCCGGGGGCAGTGGCGGCGATGGCGGCCTGCTGCGCCGCCAGCACGATTTCGTAAACATCTTTCTGAGCCGCGCTGAAACGGCCATTGACGGGAAAGGTGCGGGTAATGTCGGCGGCGTAGCCCTCGACTTCGCAGCCGGCGTCGATGAGTACCAGCGCGCCGTCGACGAGCGCCTTGTCGTTGGCCACGTAATGCAGCACGCAGGCGTTGTCGCCGCTGGCGACGATGGGCGTGTAGGCATGGGCGGCGGCGCCACGGCGGCGGAATTCGTAACTCAGCTCGGCCTCCAGCTCGTATTCCATCATGCCGGGGCGGCAGGCGCGCATGGCGCGGGCGTGGCCGGCGCTGGCGATATCGGCGGCGCGCTGCTGGATCGCCGCCTCGGCCTCGTCCTTGATCAGGCGCATGGCGTCCAGTTCGGCGCGCAGGTCGACGATGGCGCGCGGCGCCCGCTTGCCGGCGCGGGCCTGGGCGCGCACGGCGTTGAGCGCCGTGGCGATGCGCGCATCCCAGGCGGCATCGTGGCCGACGCTGTGCCATAGCGTGTCGCGGTCGGCCAGCAATTCGGGGAGCCGCTTGTCGAACTGTTCGATGGGATAGGCGGCGTCGAAGCCGAAAGCCGTCTTGGCGGCCTTGGGGCCGTGCCGGTAGCCGTCCCAGATTTCCCGCTCTTCGTTTTTCTCACGGCAAAACAGGATGCTTTTCGCCCGCCGCCCCTTGTCTGCCCCGACCAGCACCAGCACCGCTTCCGGCTCGGGGAAGCCGCTCAGATACCAGAAATAACTGTCGAAACGGTAAGGATGATGGGCGTCGCGGTTGCGAACGGTTTCCGGCGCCGTCGACAAAACGGCGACGCCATTGCCGATGGCTTTTAATAGACGGCGGCGGCGGGCGAGGAAAGGGGCGGGGTTCATGGCGTCAAGAGGCAATGACAAGGATGGCGATCAGGCAGGGGACGAAGCCGCAGACGGCGACGAATTCCCTATTGTGCTCCCGCTGCCGGGGAGGATAGCGGCCCAGCGTCAATACGCGCAGCACGGCCCAGCCCGGCCAGTAAAAAACCCAGGTCAGGATAAATTCGATAAGCAGCCTGGCGAGAATTTCGAGCATCAGCAAGCGCCCGCCGCCAACGCCGCATCCAGTTCCGCCAGACGCTCCGGCGTGCCGACGTCGACCCAGTGGCCGGTGTGGCGCTCCCCGGTCAGTCGCCCGGCGGCGATGGCGGTGTCGAGCAGAGGGCGCAGTTTCAGCGGCTGGTCGGTGGGGATGTCGCGGAACATGGCGGGCGAGAAAACGCCGATGCCGGCGTAAGTCAGCGTTTGCTCACCCGTGGCGGGAACGATGCGCTCGCCGGCCAGCGCGAAGTCGCCGCCGGCATGGTGCGCCGGGTTGGCGACCAGCAGCAGGCGGGCGCCCGCCGGCGGGCAGGGGGCGCCGTTGGCCGTTGTCGAGCGGGCGAAAGAGGCGAAGTCGATATCACACCAGATATCGCCATTAACCACCAGAAAGGGGGCATCGCCGAGCAGCGGCAGCGCCTTGGCGATGCCGCCGGCGGTTTCCAGCGCCCCCGGCGGTTCGGGCGAGTAGCGAATGGTGAGTCCCCACTTTGAGCCATCACCCAACGCCTGTTCGATCCGCGCCCCGAGATGGGCGTGATTGATGACGACATCACGAAAGCCCGCCGCCGCCAGTTTTTTCAGATGCCAGACGATGAGCGGCTTGCCGCCAGCGGGCAAGAGCGGCTTGGGCGTGTGGTCGGTCAGTGGCCGCATGCGTTCGCCACGACCGGCGGCGAGGATCATGGCTTTCATGGCTGGATGAGGGTCAGAGCAGAGAGAATTGGTAGGTTGTCCACTGGACCAGATTATTGGCCGACAAATATGCTGCGAGCGGCCATGTCATAGCTTGTTTCCCAAGAAAAGAACTCCGATTCTAATTTGGCTTTCAGCAGGCGCTCTTTGAGTTTTGGTAGTGCATTATCAAGCAACTGATCTCTTACAAACTGGCTTTCTGCGGATGGAACGGCATGTACATAAATGTTCCAATCGGTGTCCATTTGAGAGTGTGACGAGTACCGAACCTCAATGATTTTTATGGTACCTGCCGAGTTGATGCGAGCGTTATATTTCGAGGCCCAGAAGGTGTTTTTCCAAAAGAACGTAAGCTTCAACAAGTGGAACTGGGAAACACCGTCTAGCGCATGTGAGATAACCTCAGCGCCAATCGGATACGCAAATCCTTTTGGAATTTTCTCTTTGAGCGAGGTGGGAATAAGCGTCATGGCGGTTAATGGCGAATGGCCAACAGCGGCGTTTCAGCGCCGGTAGCCGACCTGCTCGGTTTTCCCGTCGAGCTTGTCGAGCAGGTTGAGCAGGGGTTTCAGTTGGACGTAGCGGCTGGCGGTCTTCTTGGCGTAGGTCATGAAGCGTGGCAGGTCGGCGATGTATTTGTCTTTGCCGTCGCGGTATTTCAGGCGGCAGAAGATGCCGAGTACCTTGAGGTGGCGTTGCAGGCCCATCAACTCGTACTCGCGCCAGAAGGCGCCGAAGTCTTCGCGCACCGGCAGGTCGGCGGCGCGGGCTTTTTCCCAGTAGCGGACGACCCAGTCGATTTCCTGTTCCTCGTCCCAGGAGATGAAGGCGTCGCGGAAGAGCGAGACGAGGTCGTAGGTAATCGGCCCGTAGACGGCGTCCTGGAAGTCGATGATGCCCGGCGTCAGGCGCTCGGCGCTTCCGACCACCATCAGGTTGCGCGGCATGAAATCGCGGTGCACGAATACCTTGGGCTGGCCGAGGGCGGCGTTGATGAGAAATTTGAACGTGCGCTCAAGCATCAGCCGCTCGTCGTCGCTGAGGACGATGCCGAGGTGGCGGTCGATGAACCATTCCGGGAAGAGGTCGAGTTCGCGGCGCAGTAGCGGCGCGTCGTAGGGCGGCAGGGTGGCGGCGGTGGACGACTGCTGCCATTGGATCAGCGCGTCGAGAACCGGCCGGATCAGGGTATCGGCCAATGCCGGCTCGGCGTTCAGGGCGTCGAGGTAGCCGATGCGGCCGAGGTCGGTGAGGAGCAGAAAGCCGTTCGCCAAGTCCTGGTCGAGCACGCGCGGCGCGGCGAGGCCGGCCTTGGCGAGGAGGGCGGCAACCTGAATGAAGGGGCGGCAATCTTCTTTTTCCGGCGGCGCGTCCATCAGGATGCGCGTCGTGCCGTCCGGCCAAGTCAGGCGGAAATAGCGGCGAAAACTGGCGTCGGCCGAAGCCGGGGCAATACTGACGGTTTGGCCGGGAAAGCGACTGGAAACCCAGTTGGTGACGAGTTGATCGCGCGACATCTGGCGGAGGTGACTGTAAAATGGCCGGATTTTAACACCCGGGCAGCGGCCGTTCCGGTTCTGGCCCGCCTTTGACTGCCTCGATGCCCGCACATGGTTTGATCTGCTGTCTGTTCGCCGGCTTGCCGGCGGCTCCCGCCGCCGATGCGTC
Organism: Betaproteobacteria bacterium; assembly: GCA_009779265.1. Taxonomy (GTDB): domain Bacteria; phylum Pseudomonadota; class Gammaproteobacteria; order Burkholderiales; family Rhodocyclaceae; genus Azonexus. The sequence goes on along the minus strand of WREP01000003.1, from coordinate 76,329 downwards.
GGCGCCGACGGTGGATGATCCGCCGCTGATCCTGAAGCGGGAGCGCCGCTTCAATATCATGGCCGGCAAGGGCGCCCAGCCTTCACGCATCGGCCTTGGCCTTGCGCCGCCGCTGAACAAGGACGAACCGCGTCCCCTGTTTCTCTCCGGCGACCGCATGGATGGCCAGGCCGACCAGACGACGGTGGTCGAGGGCAATGTCGAGCTACGCAAGGCCGGTTATCTGCTCACTGCCGACCGCCTGCGCTACTGGATGCTCGACGATGAGATCGAGGCTACCGACAGGGTTCGTCTGTTGCAGGATGGCGCGACGATGGAAATGCCTTATCTGCGCATGCGTCTGACCGAGCAGACCGGCCATGCCTTGCAGGTGAAATACGATATCGCCCGGCTGGTCGAAAGCGAGTTTTACACTCGCAAGAGGGATGGCGTCATCTCGGTGGCGACCAACAAATACACCTCGGCCGGCGCGCCGATGATGCTCAATGTGCCGAACAGCTATGGTCTGCCGACCGTGGTGGAGGAGCGTCGGCCGTCGGAGGCGAGCGGCCAGGCGGAGCGGATCGATTTCGAGGGCGAGAACCAGTTCCGCCTCAGCCGCGCCACTTACTCGACCTGCAAGCCGAGCCAGGAAGATTGGCGTTTGCAGGCTGAAACCATCCATCTCGATTACGACCGCGAGGTCGGCAAGGCCAACGATGCCACCCTGCGCTTCAAGGACGTGCCGATTTTCTATCTGCCGGTGGCTTCCTTTGGCCTGAACCAGCAGCGCAGCTCTGGCTTTCTGCATCCTTCGCTGTCGCTCTCGTCGAAAAACGGTCTGGATCTCAGCCTGCCGTATTACTGGAATATCGCGCCCGATTACGACGCGACCCTGCACACGCGCTACATGGCCAAGCGCGGCCTGCAACTGGGCGTCGAGGGGCGTTACCTCGGCTACAACTACAATGGCATAACGCAGTTCGAATACATGCCCGACGACCAGGTGAGCGGCGACCGGCGCTACGCCTATCATGTGCAACACCAGCACAACCTGGGCCGGGGCGTCGGCGCGACCCTCAATTGGGAAGGCGTGTCCGACGACCGTTATTGGGAAGACCTGTCGTCGCGCCTGTTGCGAACCTCGCAGACCCAGTTGCAACGCCATGTGGCGCTCGGCTACGCGCCGACCTCCTGGCTCAGTACCTCGGTTGAAGTCTTGCGCTACCAGACCCTGCAACCCGATCCGCAAAGGCCGATTACGCGCCCCTATTTTCTGGAGCCGCGGGTCAATTTCAATATTTACAAGCCGAATCTGTTCCATACCGATGTGATGATGACCGGTCAGTATTCGCGCTTCACCCATCCTGACACGAAACATTTCCCCAATGGCGAGCGGCTGGTCATGTACCCGCAGGTTTCCGCGCCCTTTGTCCATCCGGCCTTCCAGATCACGCCCAAATTCGGCGTGCACATGACCCGCTACCAGATGGAGCAGGCACTGGCCGACGGCCGCAACAGCGTGACCCGCACCGTGCCGACCTTCACCCTCGACGCGACGATGGTTTTCGAGCGCGATACCCGTTGGCTGGGCAGCGACTATATCCAGACCCTGGAGCCGCGCCTTTTTTACGTCAACATTCCCTACCGCAAGCAGGACAATCTGCCGCGCTTCGATACCGCCCTGGCTGACTTCAACTTTGCCCAGATGTTTGCCGAGAACCGCTACAGCGGCTTCGACCGGATCAACGACGCCAACCAGTTGACGGCGGCCGTGACCAGCCGCCTGCTCGACCCGGCGACCGGCGCCGAACGCGCCAAGGTGATGCTCGGTCAGCGCTACTATTTCCGGCCGCAGCGCGTGACGATCCCCGGCGAGACCACGCGCCAGAAGGATTTTTCCAACATCGTCGCGGCTTTCAGCGGCGTTGTGTTGCCGAAAACCTATGTCGATTCCGCCTGGGAATACAATCAAGCGGCCGGGGCCAACGAACGTTTCTCGGTCGGCGCCCGTTATCAGCCCGATTTCGGCAAGGTGTTGAGCGCCAGCTACCGCTTCACCCGCGATCCGCTGAACGAGCAGAAACCGCTGGTCAAGCAGATCGACATCGCCGGCCAGTGGCCGATCGCCCCGCGCTGGTACGCGGTCGGGCGCTACAATTACTCGTTGCGCGACAAGCAAATGCTCGAAACCATCGGCGGGGTCGAATACAACGCCGGCTGCTGGTCGCTGCGCGTCGTCGCCCAGCGCCTGGAAGCCCTGTCCAGTTCGCCCAACACCTCGTTCTTCGTGCAACTCGAACTCAACGATTTCGCCAGTATCGGCTCCAACCCGATCGATCTGTTGCGGCGTAGTATCGCCGGTTACGGCAAGACCAACGAACTGCCCACCACGGGCAATCTGGATTCCTTCTGATGACCATCATGACCCCATTCGCTTCCCGCCTTTCCCTCCTGCTCGGCTTTCTTGCCCTGTTTGCCACGTCGGCGGCGCCAGCCGCCGAGCCCATCGAGGCTGACCGCATCGTCGCCGTCGTCGATGCCGAAGTCATCACCCGCTACGAACTCGGCAGTCGGCTCGAAGCCGCGCTCGGCATGCTGCGTCGCCAGGGCACGCCGCTACCGCCGCAGGATCAGATGGAGCGGCAGATGCTCGAACGCCTGATCATGGAGCGGGTGCAATTGCAATATGCTCGCGATACCGGCCTGCAAGTGGATGACGTGCAGTTGGAACAAGCCATCGGCCGCATCGCCGCCAACAACCAGATGACGCTGTCGCAGTTCCGCGAGGCGCTGGTGGCCGACGGCATCGAGTTCGCCAAATTCCGCGACGAAATCCGTAACGAAATGCTCATGATCCGCCTGCGCGAACGCGAGGTGGACAGCAAACTGCTCATTTCCGACGGCGAGATCGACAACTATCTGGCCAATCAGGCAACCGATGGCAGTGGCGAGGAATACCAACTGGCGCACATCCTGCTGCGGGCGCCCGAATCGGCCAGTCCGGAGCAATTGCAGAAATTGCGCGAGCGTGGCGAACAGGCGCTGCTACGGGCGCAGTCCGGAGAAAACTTCGCCGAACTGAGCGCCACCTTTTCCGACGCGCCCGATGCCTTGCAGGGCGGCGCCCTCGACTGGCGCCCTCTGGATCGCTTGCCGACCCTCTATGCCGAAGCCGTCGCCCATCTGCAACCCGGCCAGGTTAGCGGCTTGCTGCGCTCGTCGGCCGGTTTCCACATCGTCAAGCTACTCGACCGGCGCGGCGGCGATGCGCCGGCCTCGGTGCGGCAGACGCGCGTCCGCCATATTCTGGTGCGCGTCAATGAAGTGCAGTCGGAAGCCGATGCCCGGCACAAGCTGGAAATTGTCCGCGAACGCATCATGAATGGCGTCGATTTCGCCGAGCAGGCGCGGCTTTATTCGCAGGACGGCTCGGCGGCCAAGGGCGGCGACCTGGGCTGGCTGAATCCGGGCGACACCGTGCCCGAATTCGAGCGGGCGATGGAGGCGCTGCAAGCGGGCGAATTGAGTCCGGTCATCCAGTCGCCCTTCGGCATGCACCTCATCCAGGTGCAGGAACGCCGCGACCGCGATGTCTCGGCCGAACGCCAGCGCGCCGTCGCCCGCCAGGCGCTGCGCGAACGCAAGCTCGACGAGGCTTATCAGGACTGGCTGCGCCAGTTGCGCGACCGCGCCTACGTCGAAAACCGTCTCGACGAGCGATGATTTCATTTCCATTCCAACCGATTACTTTGTCGGCTTCGCTTGTCGTACTGCAGTACTGTTTGCGCTTCGCCTTCGCGTACTCGATTGAACTGGAAACGGAATGAAACCACTGCTTGCCGTCACCAGCGGCGAACCCGCCGGCATTGGCCCCGAGCTTTGCCTGCGCCTCCTTGAATCGACGGCTGCTGCTCAGCCAGTGCTGCTCGCCGACCGGACGCTCTTGCAAGAGCGGGCCGCCGCCCTCGGCCTCGACGTACCCCTGCGCGACTACCAGCCGGGCCAGGCGGCACAAGCCGGTGTGCTCGATGTCCTGCACCTGCCCTTGGTCCGCCCCGCCGTGCCGGGCCGGCTCGACGCGGCCAACGCCCCCTATGTGCTGGCGCTGCTCGACCGGGCGCTGGCCGGCTGCCGTAGCGGCGAATTCGCCGCCATGGTCACGGCGCCGGTGCACAAGGGCGTCATCAACGAAGCCGGCGTCGCCTTCACCGGGCATACCGAATACCTGGCCGAACAGACCGCCACGCCGCGCGTGGTGATGATGCTGGCCGGCGACACGGCGCGCGGGCCGCTGCGCGTCGCGCTCGCTACCACGCATCTGCCGCTCAAGGACGTGCCGGCGGCGATCACGGCGGACGCGCTGGAAGAAACCCTGCGCATTCTGCACGCCGACCTGCGCCAGAAATACGGTCTGGCGGAACCCTGCATCCTGGTCGCCGGCCTTAATCCCCATGCCGGCGAGGGCGGCTATCTCGGGCGCGAGGAAATCGACATCATCACGCCACTGCTCGACAAACTACGCGGCGAAGGCATGCGGCTTTCCGGCCCGCATCCGGCGGACACCATGTTCACCCCGCCGGTGCTGGCCGGCGGCGACGCGGTGTTGGCGATGTACCACGACCAGGGACTGACGGCGCTGAAATACGCTACCTTCGGCCACGGCATCAATGTCACCCTCGGCCTGCCCATCATCCGCACCTCGGTCGACCACGGCACCGCCCTGGAACTCGCCGGCAGCGGCCGCGCCGATCCCGGCAGCCTGTTCGAAGCCGTCGCCGAAGCCGCCCGCATGGCGGCGAGAAGGAACTAAAAGGGCATATTCTGGATTGCTTCGTCGCTTCGCTCCTCGCAATGACGGCGCGGAAATAACCGTCATTGCGAGCGCAGCAATCCAGTTTTGTACAGTCTTGAACCAAAACCGCTCCAGCCTTCCCTGAAAAGGCGACCCAATTGATGAAACATATTCCACGTCGCCGTTTTGGCCAAAATTTCCTGATCGACGCCGGCATCATCAACGCCATCGTCGCCGCCATTGACCCGCAAGGCGGCGATCGCCTGGTCGAGATCGGCCCCGGCCTAGGGGCGCTGACCGAGCCGCTCTTGGCGCGGCTCGATCATCTGCATGTCGTCGAAATCGACCGCGACCTGATCGCCCGCCTGCAAAAGCGGCATCCGCCCGCACGCCTGAGCATCCATGAAGGCGACGCGCTGGCCTTTGACTTCGCCGCCATCGGTGACGACCTGCGTCTGGTCGGCAACCTGCCCTACAACATCTCGACGCCGCTCCTCTTTCACCTCGCCGACTACGGCGACAGCATCCGCGACATGCACTTCATGCTGCAAAAGGAAGTCGTCGAGCGCATGGTCGCCGTCCCCGGCGACGGCGATTTCGGTCGCCTGTCGGTCATGTTGCAATACCGCTTCCATCTCGAATGGCTGCTCGACGTGCCGCCGGAAAGCTTCGATCCGCCGCCCAAGGTGCAATCGGCGGTCGTCCGCCTGATCCCCAAGGCCGCCGCCGAACTGACGGCGAAAAACCCGCAACGCCTCGCCGATCTCGTCCGCGCCGCCTTCGCCCAGCGCCGCAAGATGTTGCGCAACACCCTCAAGGGCGTGGTCGACGAAGCCGCCTTCGCCGCCCTCGACATCGATCCGACCCGCCGCCCGGAAGACCTGGCGGTCGCGGACTATGTGCGTATCGCCAACTACCTCGGGGAGTGAAGTTGCACGGCGGGAGCCAATGCGCAGGCCTGTGGTTTATTCGGCTGACACGCCCGTTCGTCCGGAACACAAGCCAATAATCGAGTCTTGACGAATACTCGGACGTTTATACAATGTATAGACTATCGAGTGTGCGGAGAGAAACCATGAGGCTGAATATCCAGAAGTGGGGCAATAGCGCCGCCGTGCGGCTGCCCAGCGCCATGCTGGCGCAGTTGGGGGCGAAAGTCGGCGATACCTTCGAGGTGGAGGTGGCTGCGGAAAGCGCGGTATTGCGCGTCGCCAGGCCGCGTTACAAACTGGCCGATCTGCTGGCGCAATGCGATCAAAATGCACCGCCGCCAAACCTTGAGTGGTGGGACAACGCCAAGCCCGTTGGCGAGGAGGTTTGGTGATGGCGCAATTCGAGCGCGGCGATATCGTGCGCGTCAATCTGGAGCCGGTTACGGGCCGCGAAATGCGCGGCGAGGATCGTCCGGCGCTGGTGCTGACCAACAAGGCATTCAACCAGTTGGGCGATGTGCTGGTTGCGCCCATCACGCAGGGCGGCGAATACAGCCGCTATGCGGGTTTTGCCGTTACCCTGATGGGCTGTGGCTGCAAGACGCAGGGCGTTGCCTTGATCAACAAGGTGCGGATGCTCGATCTGGCGGCGCGCAAGGCCAAGCTCATTGAGCGCGTGCCGCAAGCCGTGATCGACGATGCTCTGGGTCGTCTCATGGCATTGTTTGATGAAGCCTGACAGGGCAATGGCAAAAAGGCGGTTTAGCTTACCCTGACCGCCTTTTACGGAAAAATTCCGAAAATCCCGCGCCGTTTCAGTTCTTCTTCAGCGGGCAGGTGTTCAGGCCGAGCAGGGGGTAGAACGGGCACCAGCTCATCAGGCCGGTGGCCAGGGGGATGACGCCGATCAAGGCCCAGAGCGGGCCGCCCAAGACTGACCAGGTGATCAGGGCGATGCCCGCGACGATGCGCAGGATTTTGTCGATGCCGCCAACATTGCTTTTCATACCATTTTCTCCATCAAGGTCGGGAAATATCACGGTGCGGACTGTAGCGGGCGGGCCAGGGGCTGTCTGTAACCTGGGTCACACGGCGGCGATGCGGTGCAGGCCGGGCCGGTCGATGATGGCGATGCGTTCCCGTCCCAACTCGACCAGACCCTGGTCGGCGAAGCTCTTGAGCAGGCGGCTGATGATTTCGCGCACGCTGCCCAGTTCGTCGGCCAGTTGCTGGTGGGTGATGGCCAGCACATCGTCCTGACGCGCCAGCAGCAGGCGGGCCAGACGCTGGTCGAGGCGGGCGAAGGCGATTTCCTCGACCACCTGCATTAAATTGGCGATGCGCTCGGCGAACAGATGAAAGACGAAATCGCGGAAAGGCGCGTGGTCGAGCATCAGTTCGGCGAAAACGGGAACCGGCAGGAGCAGCAGGGTGAGCGGGGTTTCGGCGATGCCGCGGGCGTTGTAGTCGCTGCGCCCGAGCAGGCAGCTCGACGAAATGATGCAGGAGCCGCCCGGCTCGACCCGGTAAAGCAGCAGTTCGCGCCCGTTGGCGGCGCTCTTGCAGACCTTGATGCGGCCGGCGAGCAGCAGCGGGAAGCCGCTGCACGGCTGGCGCTCGGAAAAGACCAGGCTGCCGGCCGGCGCCTGTATGGGCGCGCGCAGCAGCGCCGCCAGTTGCGCCGGCGCGAGGCCGGCCAGCGCCGGGTAGAGGGCGAAGAGGCGCGGTGCGTCGATGGTGGTGGCCGTCATTCGAGAATGGCCCAGGCCGGGGCATGATCGGATGGCCGCTCGCGCTTGCGCGGCGCGCGGTCGATGCCGGCCGCCGTGCAGCGCGCGGCCAGCGGTGTCGAGAGCAGGATGTGGTCGATGCGCAGGCCGAGATTTTTCTGGAAGCCGAGCGTCCGGTAATCCCACCAGGAAAAGGTTTTTTCCGGCTGATCGAACAGGCGGAAGCTGTCCTTCAGACCGAGGTCGAGAAGGCGGCGAAAAGCCGCGCGCTCGGCGTCCGAGCACAGAATGCCGCCGGCCCAGGCCACGGGATCATGGACATCGCGGTCGTCGGGCACGATGTTGAAATCGCCGCCCAGCGCCAATTGCGGATGGGCGGCCAATTCCTCGCCCAGCCAGTCGGCGAGGGCCGAGAGCCAGCGCAGCTTGTAGGCGTACTTGTCGCAGCCGATTTCCTGGCCGTTCGGCACATAGGCGCAGATGACGCGCGCGCCGTCGATGGTGCCGGCGATCAGGCGCTTCTGCTCGTCCGGGAAGAGCGGGTTGCCGTGTACGACATCTGTGATCGGCTGGCGAGCCAGCAGAGCGACGCCGTTATAGGTCTTCTGGCCGGAAAAGGCGACGTGGTAGCCGATATCCTCGATCGCGTCGCGGGGGAAATTGTGATCTTCGAGCTTCAATTCCTGTAGGCACAGCACATCCGGCCTCTGTTCGACGAGCCAGTCGAGCAGGTGCGGCAGTCGCACGCGCAGCGAATTGACGTTCCAGGTAGCGAGTTTCATGGGTGCTTGATTTCGGCAAGATAAAACAAGGCGGCGCCTGTTCAATGATGAGACCGCGGCGGCGAGCATGGCAGGCGCTCATTCTAGCGAATATCGGGCGGCCGATTGCCTGCTTCGGTCGGGTTTTGCCCGCACGCTGCGGGTGGCGGCGTTGCCAGACGTTTCCCGCAGCCAAGGCGCCATGCCATTTTGGCAGACCCGGTTTCACATGGCGTTGCCCTCAAATGCCGATACCCTCGTTTTCGCATGACATTTTGGCGTGTGTGGCTTGGCTTCCTGTTTTGTTCTTCGATGATAATAATTCATAAAATCAGTGTGTTACGTCTGTTTTTCCGACCTGGCATCGGGCTTGCTAGGCATTGCCCGCGGTGATGAAGCCACAAGAGCTTCCGTGCCGCGCCGATGAAAGGGGACGGTAGCGTTGATGGAAAAGCGACAGACAGTGTTTCTCCAGGGGGCTTACGCCGCCACGGTCCGGCGGCGGGCTGGGCTGTGGCTGGGAATGTGCCTGTTGGCCGCGAGCGGGGCAGTCTTGGCGGCGGAGGCGGCATCCGAGCCGAGCTTCATCGCCGGCACGGCGCCCGACCGGCGGCGAACGGATGTGCCGACCATCAAGGTCGCGCCGCCGCTCGACGAAAAGCGCGCGCTGCATGGCGTGGAACAGCCTTATCCCGCGTCGCTCGGCATGCTCCGGGATCAAGGCGCCTGGTATACCCCCTTTACGCGGCCCGGCATGACGGGCGCTTACGACATCCGTGGCTATCATCGGCAATGAAGAATGTCCATGCGCGCGGCGAACGGGACGCCGTCCCCAGGGCCGGCAAGAAGCTCGACGCGCGCCAGGCAGCACCGCATCGCGTCGTTGCAGTGACGAAAGCGTCCTTGCAACGACAGATGTCAACCAAACCTGTGAATGAGGAAGCTGAAAGATGAAAGCAAGCAAGTCTGTGATCGTGGGCCTGATGGCGTTGTCCCTGGCTGGCGCTGCCATGGCCCAGCAGAAGGGCATGTCGGGGATGTCGGGCCAGGAAGGCATGGCTGGTCAGAAGGGCATGTCCGGGATGAGCGGCCAGGAAGGCATGGCTGGTCAGAAGGGTATGTCCGGCATGAGCGGCCAGGAAGGCATGGCCGGTCAGAAGGGTATGTCCGGCATGAGCGGCCAGGAAGGCATGGCCGGTCAGAAGGGTATGTCCGGCATGAGCGGTCAGGAAGGCATGGCTGGTCAGAAGGGTATGTCCGGCATGAGCGGCCAGGAAGGCATGGCCGGTCAGAAGGGTATGTCCGGGATGAGTGGCCAGGAAGGCATGGCCGGTCAGAAGGGTATGTCCGGGATGAGTGGCCAGGAAGGCATGGCCGGTCAGAAGGGCAACCGCAAAGGCAAGTCGAGCCAGAAGGGCATGTCCGGGATGTCCGGGATGTCGGGCCAGGAAGGCATGGCTGGTCAGAAGGGCATGTCCGGGATGAGCGGCCAGGAAGGCATGGCTGGCCAGAAGGGCATGTCCGGGATGTCCGGTCAGGAAGGCATGGCTGGCCAGAAGGGTATGTCCGGGATGAGCGGCGACAAGTAAGCCGTCTCTGTCAAAGGGGGGGGCTTTGCCCCTCCCTTTCCCAATTGTCGAGAAATGGAATTGTCGTGTCGCGTCAGAAAAATCTGATTCTGCTGCTGGGCATCGTCTGCATCGTCGTCGTTTTCGCTTTCCTGCGCCCGGGAGAAACGCGGCGGGAGGCGGCGCAATCGTTGGCGGCGGCGCATGCCGCAGCCCTAGATTACGAGCGCGCCCGCTGGGATCCGCTGCATTTCAGGCCGGCCATCGACAGCGCCCGTGACGAGCAATGTCTGGCCTGCCACCAGGAAGTTCTGGAAAACTCGGTGCGCCCGGAGTCGCCGGCCGGCGTCAAGGCGGCGAATGCGCTGGCCTGGTATCAGACGCTCGATACTTACACCGGCGAGCAGGGCGCTTTCCACTGGCGGCACCTGAAATCCGATTATTCGACGCAGGTGATGCGGATGCGCTGCACCACCTGCCACCAGGGCAGCAACCCGCGCGACCGGGCGGTCAATCCGCCCGACGCGAACGATACCGCGCATGTGCTGCGCAAGAACGTCAATCCCGATATCTGCCTGATGTGTCACGGCAAATTTCCGGCGGATTCGATGGGCCTACCGCCGTAGCCAGAGATTCGCGATGCGCTGGAAAACGACTGTCTGAGCTGTCATGCGGCGATCCGCACCAACCGGCACCAGGTCAATTATCTGAACGCCGGAGCCATCGAGAAACTGGCCGCGGAAAAAGGCGGCGATGTCTGCTATGGCTGTCATGGCGGCCGGCAGTGGTATCGCATCAGCTATCCCTATCCGCGTCATGCGTGGGAAGGCATGCCGGAGGAAATGCCGGAGTGGGCCAAGGACCGGCCCGCGCAATCGGCAGGCCGCTTTCTCGGCGAAATAACCAACAGCGGGAGTAAACCGTGAGCCTGATGAGCACCCATCCTCTCATCGACGAAAATGGCATCATCGACTGGCTCAAGCGCGGCCCCGATCGGCTGACGATGACCCGGCGCGATTTCCTGAAAGCCGCGATGGCCGCCTCGGCGCTGGGCGCCACCGGCCTGATTTCGCTGCCACGCCAGGCCAGGGCCTTCGCCTATGAGCCTTATCCGCGCGATGACGAATTGCAGACGGTCGTCACCTCCTGCGCCCACAATTGCGGCTCGCGCCACATGCTGGTGGCGCACAAGAAGGGCGACGTGATCGTCCGCCTGTCGACCGACAACGGCGCTTACCAGGCCGGTGGCGCCTTTGGTTTCGACACCGAGGCGATACCGCAATTGCGCGCCTGCCTGCGCGGCCGCTCCTACCGGGCGCGCTTGTATTCGCAGGAGCGCCTGCTCTATCCGATGATCCGCGTCGGCGCGCGCGGCGAGGGCAAGTTTAAGCGCGCTTCGTGGGACGAGGCGCTGGATCTGGTCGCCGGCAAGATGCTCGAATTGAAGGAAAAATACGGCCCGACGGCGATCCTCGATCAGTCCTACGCCGGCTCCTCCTACGGCGTGCTGCACAAATCCGACCAGATCGAGGGATTGTTGGCGCGTTTCCTGGGACTTTTCGGCTGCCGTACCAATTCCTGGTCGGTGCCGTCCTACCAGGGCACCACCTTCAGTTCGCGCACAACCTTCGGCACCATCGAGGACGGCAATGAGGACGACGCCTTCGCTCATTCCAAACTGATCATCATGTGGGGCTGGAATCCGGCCTACACCTTCCACGGCGGCAATACCTTCTACTACATGCGGCTGGCCAAGCAGCGCGGCTGCAAGTTTGTGCTGGTCGATCCGCAATACACCGATGCGGCAGCCGCCTACGACGCCTGGTGGATTCCCATTCGGCCGAATACCGATGCCGCGATGCTGGCCGGCATGGCGCATTACATCTTCGCCAACAATTTGCAGGATCAGCGTTTCATCGACCGTTTCTGCCAAGGCATGGATGCCGGGACGATGCCGGAATGGGCGCAGGACAAGGAAAATTTCCGCGACTACATTTTCGGCAAGTACGACGGCACGCCAAAAACGCCCGAATGGGCGGCCGCGATCTGCGGCGTCAGCGCCGAGGACATCAAGAAGCTGGCCGACCTCTATGCGCGCACCAAGCCGGCGGCGCTGAAAGCATCGTGGGCGCCGGGGCGCAATGCCTATGGCGAGCAGTACAACCGCATGGCCGCCGCCGTGCAGGCGATGACCGGCAATATCGGCATTCTCGGCGGCAGCGCCGAAGGTGTCGGCAAATCCTTTCACACCGAGGCCGTGGCCTATCCCTACGACGAATGGGCCAACGTCTGGTGGGGCTCGATCAAGTCCGACCGCTGGGCGCATTGCGTGCTCAATTACCCCAATGTCAAGCGCGAGGAGGTTGGTCTGTGGCCGCGCAGTGACGAACTCGACGGCAAGATTCCGAACATCCGCGCCATCTGGTGGCACGGTTCCGACTGGTTCAACCAACTCACCAACATCAACAAGGAAATCGAGGCGGTCAAGAAGCTCGACTTCATCGTCTGCAACGATTCGACCATCACCCCGTCGGGCATCTGGGCCGACGTGCTGTTCCCCATCGCCACCCACTTCGAGCGCCACGATGTCGCGCTGCCCTGGTACAAGGGGCATTACTACATTCACCGGCCGAAGGTGATTCAGCCGCTCGGCGAATCCAAGACCGATTTTCAGGTATTCACCGAGCTGGCGTATCGCCTTGGCTTCGGCGAGCAATACAACCCGAAGGCGACGCGCGATTATTTCGAGAACGACGACGCGGTCGACGAGCAGTATCTGCGCGCCTGGTGGGAGAACCGCGTCATGGGCCACCAGGGCGTGAACATGGGCTGGGAGGAGTTCAAGCAGCGCGGCGTCTACAAATTCGAGCTGGCCGAGCCGCAGGTCGCCTTCCGCGCTCAGATCGAACAGGGCGAACCGTTTCCCACCGATTCGGGCAAGATCGAAATCCTGTCGGGCTGGCTGGCCGGGATCGAAGACTGGAGCAAGACCCAGTACGGTTACGAGATTCCCTACATTCCCAAGTGGATCGAGCCGTGGGAATCGCTCAACCACCCGAAGACGAAGGAATACCCCTTCCACCTCATCAGCCCGCATCCGCGCTGGCGCACGCACAGCATTTTCAACAACATCCCGTGGCTGCGCGAAACCTACGCGCAGGAAGTCACCATCAATGCCGGCGACGCCGCCCGACTCGGCATCGTCATGGGCGACACTGTCGAGTTGTGGAACGACCGTGGCCGCGTCGTCGTGCCGGTGTATGTCACCGAACGTTGCATGCCGGGCGTGCTGGTGCTGCACGAGGGCGCCTGGATGGATCTCGACGACAAGTCGGTCGACCGCAGCGGCAACCCGGACTTCCTGACCAAGGACGATCCCAGCCCGGCCGGCGCGTTTGCCTACAACACCGTGCTGTGCAACATCAGGAAAACGGATCTGGCCCATCGTCCCGGCTGGGATCAACTTGCCACCGCCCGCAGCCACATCTTCCGCCGCGGCGATCACTGATTGCGACGACCGGACAAGCCGCCATGAGCACCCCGACCCCACCCCAAGACCTCGACCGCATCAAGGAAGCCATCAAGCAGCGCAAGAAGGAAACCTATGTGCCGGTCAAGCCGGAGAAGCAGCTTGGCTTCGTGCACCACAACGTCGACTGCATCGGCTGCCGCGCCTGCGAAATCGCCTGCAAGGACAAGAACGGCCTGGCCGCCGGCCCGCGCCTGCGGCGCGTGATGTACATCGAGGGCGGCCATTATCCCGAGGTATTCGCCTACAAGGTCAATGTCTCGTGCAACCACTGCGCCGAGCCGGCCTGCATTCCCACCTGTCCAACCGGCGCCCTGTGGAAGCGCCCCACGGACGGCATCGTCGATATCGACAGTACCCTGTGCATCGGCTGCCGCCGCTGCGAGGCCGCCTGCCCCTACGGCGCGCCGCAGTACGACCCGAGCGAGAATGTCATCAAGAAATGCAATCTGTGCGTCGATGAAATCGAGTCCGGGCGCACGCCGTACTGCGTCCAGGCCTGCATGATGCGCGTGCTCGACATCGGCCCGATCGAGCGCCTGCGCGCCGGGCAGCATCCGACCAAGGCGGTCGGCCCGCATGAGCAGGTGGTGCGGGCGGTGAAAAATTTCACCAATCCGGAGCTGACCAATCCCTCGATCGTGTTCGTGCCGCACAGCCAAGGCCGGGTCGACGATGCGCGCTGAACCCTTCCTTACCGCCGCCGAATTGGCAATCACCTCGTGGCATGTGCTGGTGGCCGAGGATTTGTCGCTGCTGGCCCGTTTGCACGGCCTTGAACTCGATGCCGAGACGCTGGCGGCGCTGAAAGCGGCGGAATTTCCCACCTGCCTGGTATTGCCGCCGGCCACCCGCGCGGGCGAGGAGGCGCGCCTGTTGCTGGCGCGGACGGGCGACGATCCGGCTTTCGCCATGCCGCTCGACGATCTGGCTGCCGACTACGCGGCGATCTACCTGACTGGCCGCTACCATGCCTCGCCAAACGAATCGGCCTGGCTCGACGCGGATGGCCTGGAGCGCCAGGCGCCGATGTTCGCCGTGCGCGAGTGGTACAGGAAATTCGATCTCGCCGCTGGCGACTGGCGGCGGCGTCAGGATGACAACCTCAGCCTGCAACTGCAATTCGTCGCCCATCTCTGCCGCATCGCTAGCGACGATGCCGGCTGGCGGGCCGTGGCCGAATTTCTCGATGCGCACCTGCTGCGCTGGCTCGATCATTTCGCCGAGCGCGTCGCCGGGCGCGCGGCGACGCCGTTCTACGCGGCGCTCGGCATGTTGACCGCCGATTACCTGCACGCCCTGCGCGCCGCCCTGGTCCTCCTCGCCGATGTTCCGCCGCCGCCGGCTGACGAGGAAATCCGGCCCGGGGAGGCGGCGCCGTCGGCTGCCGCTGGCGGCGATTGCGCCGCTTTTGTGCCGGGCGCCGGTCCAACTTGGTAGAGTAGACGGGCTATTGGCGCCGATTTTCATTGCCCGGCGACGCCAAGCGGACTAATGTGTTCCATCTATTTCGTCGCCCCATGTCCGTGATTTCCGATTGCCGCCCCGCCCCGTCCAGGCCTCTCGCCGGGCGCTGGCCGCAACGCCTGCGCGCCTGGTGGGTGGCCGGGCTGCGGCGCAAGATCATGCTCGCCATGCTGGCGGCGGCGGCGCTGGCTTCGCTGCTGCTGCTGCTTGTCTTTTTCGCCATGTATCGCGGCCAATTGGCGCAGGAGCGGATGACCGCCTCGATGCAGGTCAACCTCCTGCTCGAAGCGGCGCTGGAAAATGCCATGCTCAAGCGCGACGTTCCCGGCCTGCAACAGATCGTCGTCCGTCTCGGGCAACTGCCAGGCATTCTCGGCGTGCGCATCCTCAATCCGGCGGGCGTCATCCGCTTCGCTTCCGAACCGCGCTTCGTCGACAACTTCATGGGGCTGCCGGAAGGACTGCCGGCAGCCGGCCAGGCCCACTTCACCGCCGATGACGATGGCCGGGAAGTGCTGCGCGCCATCAATCCGGTATTCAACCAGACGCCCTGTACCGGCTGCCACGGCCAACTCGACAGCCACCCGCTGAACGGCGTACTGGTCGTCGATTACGACGCCCGCACCCTGCGCGCCCAGGCGCGCGCCAGCGCCCTCGGGCTGACTATTGGCGCGGCGCTGGTGATGCTCTTGTCCTGCGTCGTTGGCTATCGCGCCTTGCGCCGCTACGTGATCGCCCCGGTCGATGTGCTGGCAGCCGCTGCCGAGCGCCTCAGCGACGGCGACCTCGACGCGCGCGTGGCGGTGCGCGACGCCGACGAACTGGCACGGCTCGGCCATGCCTTCAACCGCATGGCGGCCAATCTGGCCGCCACCTACGGCGAACTGCGCGGCCAGCAGCAGTACCTGCGCAGCCTGCTCGACAGCTTGCCTGACGCGGTGCGGGTGATCAGCCCGGAGTACCGCGTCCTCGCCGTCAACCTCGCCTATTGCCGCTTGCTCGGCCTCGACCGGGAGGCCGCCTTGGCGCAAAAGTGCTACCGCAGCAAGCACGCTGTCGACGAACCTTGTCCGCCGACGCTGGCGCTGTGTCCGCTGCACGCCCTCAATGACGCCCAGCCGGTGCTCAAGTACGAACAGCGACTGCGCCGCGCCGATGGCAGCGAGCTGGTCGTCGAAAGCGTCGCCTCGCGCATCCTGCTTGCCGGGCCGGAGGGCGAGCAGGCTTGCGTCGTCGAGTCGCTGCGTGATTTGTCGACGCTGGTTCGCTATTCGCAGGAACAGCGCCTGTCGGAAATCGGCATGCTCGCCGCCGGCATCGCGCACGAAATCCACAATCCGCTGGCCTCGGTGCGCCTGGCGGTGCAGAGCCTGAGCCGCGCCGCCAGCGGGCGCGAACTGGCCGTCGGCGAATGGCAGGACGGCCTGGGTATCGTCGATGGCGAAATCGACCGCTGTATCGAAGTCACCCGCCGCCTCCTGCTGCTGTGTCGTCATCCCGACGAAAACCTGCAATACGTCGATGTCAACCACGCCATGCACGACGCCGCCATGCTGCTCAACTACGATGCCCTGGCCGGCGGCGTCGAGCAGATCGAGGACTATGCCGAAGAGTCGCCCCTGGTATATGCCGACCCCGGCGAATTACGGATGATGATTTTCAACATGGTGCAAAATGCGCATCACGCCATGCCCGAGGGGGGGCGGGTTTATTTGCGTAGCCGCGTCGAGGAGGAGAGGGTGTTGATCGAAATTGCCGATACCGGCATCGGCATCGCGCCGGAAAACCTGCAACGCATTTTCCAGCCCTTTTACAGCCAGCGCGCCGATGGCATGCCGGGGACGGGGCTGGGGCTGTCGATCGTGCGCTCCACCGTTGCCCGCTACCAGGGCAGCATCGAGGTCGACAGCGCGCCAGGAAGCGGCGCCTGCTTCCGCATTTGCCTGCCGCTGGCTCCGGCTGCCGGCGGCTGATTTTTGCAACGGGGCGCGCCGTGAAAAAAACGGTACTGGTTATCGACGACGATCGCGTCTTCAACGCCTTGCTGGTCAAGAACCTTGAACGCATGGGGCTGGAGCCGAGCAGCGCCGGCTCCTGGCGCGAGGCGGAAAAGCTGCTGGCGATGCACGAACCGGATCTGATCCTGCTCGACTTCCGCCTGCCCGACGCCGACTGCGAGCGCCTCTTGCCGCTCCTTGCGCCGCAATGCCCGGTCGTCGTGCTGACCGGCTTCGGTTCCATTCGCAATGCCGTCAGCATGATCCGGCTCGGCGCCAGTGAATACCTGACCAAGCCGGTCGACCTCGCCGAACTGGAACTGACCGTGCGCCGCGCGCTGGAAACCGCGGCCCTGCGGCAAACCCTGCAACATTACCGGAAGCGGATCAGCCAGGGGCAGGGTTCGCTGGTCGGCGACAGCAAGCAGATGCGCGATGTCTACGGCCTGATCGACGCCGTTGCCCCGACCGAGGTGACCGTGCTGATTCAGGGCGAGAGCGGCACCGGCAAGGAAATGATCGCGCGCGCCGTGCATGAGCGCAGTGCGCGCGCCGATGGGCCACTGGTGACCGTCGACAGTTGCGGCTTGCAGGAGCAGTTGTTCGAATCGGAGCTTTTCGGCCACGAGCGCGGCGCCTTTACCGGCGCCGACCAGCAGAAGAAGGGACTGATCGAAGAGGCCGCCGAGGGCACCCTGTTCCTCGACGAGATTGGCGAAATCCCGCCGGCCATCCAGGCCAAGCTGCTGCGCGTCATCGAAACCGGTACTTTCCGCCGCCTCGGCGGCACCAAGACCCTGCGCGCCGACGTCCGCTTCGTCGTCGCCACCAACCGCGACCTGCTCGATATGAGCCGCGACGGCAGCTTCCGCAGCGACCTGTATTACCGGCTGTCGAGCTTCATCATCGCCCTGCCGCCGCTGCGCGAGCGGCGCGAGGATATCCCGGCGCTGGCCCAGCACTTCCTCGACAGCTTCCGCAAGACCGAGGCCAAGGAACTGGCGCCGGAAACCCTGAAACGCCTGCTCGCCTACGACTGGCCGGGCAATGTGCGCGAATTGCGCAATGTCGTCGAACGCGGCTTCATTTTGTCGCGCGGCGCGCGCCGCATCCTGCCCGAGAATCTCGCCTTCATTCCCGGCGTCGGCGGCGGCAACGGCGGCATCGCGCTGCAATACGACTTCGAGCCGACGCTGGCAGATATCGAGTGCGACTACTTCGGCAAGCTGCTGGTCAAATACGGCGGCAACCGTCAGAAAGCCGCCGCCGCCCTCGGCATCAGCGAGCGCCACGCCTACCGGCTGATTCTCAAATACGGGCTACAAGAGCGGTAAGCGCGGCTTGGGCGATTTCAGTTGGCTGGCGGGGTACTGGCCGGTGGCTCGGTCTTGGCGCTATCACCGCTGGCCGGCGTCAAACCGCCGGAGGGTTTGCTGCCGTAGGCGGCGGTTTTCGGATAGCCGGCCAGGTCGAGCAGGTTGTTGTAGGCGGTGGCCTCGAAACCGCGAAAACTCTGGCTGCCGACTTTCAGCGACGGAACGAAGGTGTCGCCGACCAGCGCTTTGAGTTCGCTGGCATCCTCGGCCTTTTGCAGCATTTTCTCGGTAAACGGCACGCCGCGGCCATTGAGCAGATCGCGCGCCTGCCGGCATTCGTCGATGCAGTCGGCCGCCGTGTACAGGGTCACCGGGAAGTTTTCCCGTGCCTTGCGCACGGCGAAGGGCAGGTCGTCGCCGCTCGTCGGCTGGCTGCCGCTACGGCTGACATCGCGGGGTTTGCCCGGCGGCGACGTGTCGGAAATGATGATGCGGCCCGTGGAATCCACCCAGCGGTAGGTTTCGGCGGCCGCGCTGACGCAGGACAGCGCCAGGCACAAAGCGAGCAGGTGACGCATCGGATTCCCTCCCTCTCTTTCTATATGGCAATCATACCGCTATGGCGCAGCAAGGCGTCGACACTTGGTTCGCGGCCACGAAAGGCGCGAAAGGACGCAAGCGCCGGGCGGGCGCCGCCGACGGCCAGAATTTCATCGAGAAAACGCCGACCAGTGGTGGCATCGAAGGGATCGCCGGCTTCCTCGAAGGCGGCGTAGGCATCCGCCGACAGCACTTCCGCCCACTTGTAGCTGTAGTAACCAGCGGCGTAGCCGCCGCCGAAAATGTGCGAGAAGCTGTGCGGGAAACGATGCCAGGCGGGCGGCACAAGTACCGCCACCTCGGCGCGCACGTCGGCCAGCAGATCCAGCACGCCGCGTTCGCCGCGCGGGTCGAAGTCGCCATGCAGCAGCATGTCGAAGAGCGAGAATTCGATCTGGCGCAGGGTCATCATGCCGCTCTGGAAGTTTTTCGCCGCCCGCATCTTGTCGTACAGCGCGCGCGGCAGCGCGCCGCCGCTGTCGACGTGGGCGGTCATTTCCTGCAATACCGACCATTCCCAGCAGTAGTTTTCCATGAATTGCGAGGGCAGTTCGACGGCGTCCCACTCGACGCCGTGGATGCCGGAAACGCCTAGTTCCTCGCCGCGCGTCAACAGATGGTGCAGGCCGTGGCCGCATTCATGGAACAGGGTGATGACTTCGTCGTGGGTGAAGGTCGCCGGCTTGCCGCCGACAGGACGGGCGAAATTGCAGACGAGGTAAGCGACGGGTTTCTGGATGCCGCTACCGGCCCGGCGGCGCGCGCGCGCCTCGTCCATCCAGGCGCCGCCACGCTTGGTTTCGCGGGCGTAGAGATCGAGGTAAAACTGGCCGAGCAATTCGCCAGCCGGCGTCTCGATGCGATAGAAGCGCACATCCTCATGCCAGGCCGGGGCCGTATCCGCCGCGATTCGCACCGAAAACAGGCGCTCGATGACGGCGAACAGGCCGGCAAGCACCTTCGGCTCGGTGAAATACTGCTTCACTTCCTGTTCAGAGAAGGCATAACGCGCCTGCAAGAGCTTTTCCGAAGCGTAGGCGGCATCCCAGGGCTGGAAGTCGGCGATGCACAACTCGTCGCGGGCAAAGGCTTTCAGCTCGGCGATGTCCTTTTCGGCAAAGGGCCGCGCCTTGGCAGCCATGTCGCGCAGGAAGGCCAGCACCTGCCCCGGTGTGTCGGCCATCTTGGCTTGCAGCGACAGCTCGGCGAAATTGGCGAAGCCAAGCATGGCCGCTTCCTCGCCGCGCAATTCGAGCAGGCGCTGGATGACCGGGCCGTTGTCCCATTCCGCCTTGCTCGCGCTGTCGTTGAACTCGGCGGCGCGGGTGGCGTGGGCGCGGTACAGGCGGGCGCGCAGATCGCGGTCGTCGGCATACTGCATCACCGGGCCGTAAGAGGGCGCGTGCAAGGTGAGTTTCCAGCCTTCCACTCCGGCCTTTGCGCCGGCCTCGCGGGCGGCTGCAATGGCGTAATCGGGCAGCCCGGCGAGCCGGGCCGGATCGGTAACGATCTCGGCGAAGGCATTGGTCGCATCGAGCAGGTTTTCCGCGAACTTGGCCGCTAGTTGCGATACCTCCTCCATGATTTCCTGGAAGCGCGGCTTCTGTTCTTCCGGCAATTCGGCCCCGGCGAGGCGGAAGTCGCGGATTTCGTTGGCGACGATTTTCTTCCGTTCGCCCGACAGCGCCGCGTGCTCCGGGCCAGCCTTGAGCGCCCGATACTTGTCGAACAATCCGAGGTTCTGCCCAAGTTCGCTGTAAAAGCGCGAAATCTCCGGCAGCATCTCGTTATAAGCCGCCCGCCAGGCCGGCACGTCATTGACCGAATGCAGATGCCCAACCACGCCCCAGGCGCGGCCCAGCGGTTCGAGGCCGAGCGCCAGGGGGCCGGCGAAGTTATCCCAACTGGCTGGCGCGGCATCGCCGGTAAGGCGCGCGATCAAGGCGCGGCCATCGGTAAGCAATTGGCTGATGGCCGGTTTGACGTGCTCCGGCTGAATCAGGTCGAAACGGGGTAAATCGGTGAAATCGAGGAGGGGGTTGGGGGATTGGGTCATGGTTGTCGGGGGCTGATTCATGCAGGATTTCTCTCAGGGTAAATTAACGCTTTAATGGCTTTTGCTTCCTCCTTTTTTCGCTGATCTTGATACTGCGCCGAGAAATGAAGATGCAAATACACCGTGCGATTTCCACTACTGTAAAGAACAGGAAGGTTCTCGTCAGGTGATCGGCGCACCTTGAGGAGCCAATCGTCGAATTCGTCGGTCTTGCGCATGAGGTCCACGACTCCTGACGAGACAAATATATACTTGGCATTTCCACGGAAAATGGCTGAATTGATGCGCTGTAGATGCGAGCGATCCAGGTCTTGAATATCCAATTTGCTTTCAGTGGTTGGCACATGAAGTAACTCAATGAATGACACCATGTCAGCGTGCTCTGGAGAAAATCCAATTTTCGCAAAATTGCGATGAAAATTATAGCCTTTTTTATGGCCATACTTAAACTCTGGTAATAGAAATGGGTGATGGTATCCCCATCGCCGCCAAAAAGCGGCACCATCTTTGTGATACTCAAGAACGCGCTCGAATATCGGGTGGCTCTCGATCTCCGCATCGTAGTTGGCGTCAAGGCCAACAAAAAGAAATGTGGCCTTGTTCGGATCGACGCCTTGAAACGGCCGAGCGGAAAAGAGATCGTTTAATTTGCGGCTCGGATGCGGTGTGTGGCTCATTTCTTTCTCCAGTGTTCAATGAAAAGAGGATTCCTGACAGCATCGCGTATAAATCAGATGCTCCAATCATTTCAAACATTATCGCTTTTTATTGCGATGAACTAAGTCAATGAACAACAATGAGGTCAAATTCTTTGAGCCAGAGCCGATTTCAAGAGCAATTCCTGTAAAAATCATCCATGTCCAATCGCCAGACCAAAGTGCCCACAAGAAAAATCCAATGGCAATTAGTTCCATCATGTCCTCCAAGGGGCTTTAAAAATAATAATGGCGAAAGTGACGAGAATTGCAATAAAAGCGAAAGCCATTTTGACTGCAAGCCAAGCTACTCCAGCGATGAAATTCATTACATCGCGAACCCGTAAATAGTATTCTGTATCTTCATGGTTCATGGCTATCTCCAATTAATTTGCAAGAGCTATTAATCTGAGCCATTTCTGGCGCCACTCATTGAACTCTTCGCCAGTAATATCAGTTCCCTTGTTTGCCACTACGCGCTGGCGTCTATTGCAAAACCAAGGTTGGTCGCCCGGTGGACAAAGTTGTTTATATTGCCAGCCCCCCATTGACTACACACAACGCAATCACCTGACGTTGTGTGAACAACTTCGCCCGGCGACGTAAAAAAGCGCCTTTGGTAATCCGGGTATGAGCTTTTCACTTCTTCAAGTTTTCTGACAACACCCAGAGAGCCCTGAAGCCTCCTGTCAAATGTCAAAACCAGCTCATCTGCGGAAATGCCTGGGTGTTCCTTGGCGTATTCCTGAACCACGGCAAGAACAAGTCGACCTTTTCCGTAAAGGTGGCCCTTGAACAAATAGCGGGTTGTGTCTCTCCGGGTTGCGCTCTCTGCCTGAAAAACAGGCAACTCCGTCACCCTGTCCTCTTTGAGTTTGGCAACTTCGTCCTCCAGGGTGGCTACCCGGCCAAGAAGTTCCACGATCACTCGGTCATAGTTCATTTCAGCGCCTCCGCTTATCTTTGATTCCATAATGCCGCATCATCTGTTCTTTGTCAATAGAAACTTTGATGAAAATCTCATTTCGTTATCTTGGTGTGTGCGAGCCGTACACCATGGTGATGACAAAGAACATCGTCAATGCCGGGTCTGGATTGCTTCGTCGCTTTGCTCCTCGCAATGACAGCGCGGGGGCAGCCGTCATTGCGAGCGTAGCGAAGCAATCCAGCGGACGAGACAGGGGCGGATGATTACTCGTCCCTATCAAGCGGGAAGGGCGCAAGCGGATTTTTAGGGCAGCTTTTTACAGCGCCTTGCCGGTCAGCTTCTCGCAGGCTTCCAGCTACTTGGCGTTGGTGCGGACGATGACTTCGGGACGCCGCTATTGGCAGCGGGCGTTATGGCAAAAAGGGTGGGGAGAGTAAGCGCAAGCCAACTGAAATCCAGCGCCCGTCCGAATGGCCTCCCATTCGATTGCCGTAGGTGACATCGATTTGCACTCGATCGACCAGCAGCCAGTGGCGCAGGCCGAGTTGATAGAAGGCGCTGCCACGGTCCTGACCAAAGGTTTCGGCAATCAGCCAGGTTTTTGCCGCAAGCTGCGTTTCCGAACCGAGCCCCCAGGTCAGCCGGTTAGCCCGGCTTTCCTGCGCGTGCAGCCAGCCGATGTTGGTGTGGATGATGAAGCGGTCGTCGCGCAAGGAAAAACTGTTCAGCGCATTGGCGTACCAATCCCGCCCCGATTTCTCCATGTTCGGATGCCGATTCGCGCCGAAACTCAAGGCCATGCCCCAGCCGTTGGCTTCCAATGGCCGGAGCAATGTCTTGCCTTGAATCACGATGTCGCTCGTATGCGTGCCGCTGTCGTCATGCGTCGATGCGCCCCCCAGGGTCAGCTCCAGATTGCCGGTGAAGTTGCAAGCGGGCAGAAGCCAGTATTCGGTGCTGTCCCGATTCCTTTGGCGCCAGCTTTCCAATTGACAGGCTTTGCTGTCGGTGATGCGGGCATCATCGGTAATCATCGGCCGCGCCGCATGCGCCAAGCTTCCAGCGCAGAGCGTGCAGCAAGCCAAAACCCAAGTCAGGCAGGCTTTCAAATCGACAATCTTTTGGGTGAGGTTCATGCCAATGCGAAAAATGGAATCATGGCGTCTTGCCGGTCAGTTTTTCGCAGGCTTCCAGGTACTTGGCGCTGGTACGGGCGATGACTTCGGCTGGCAGCTTGGGACCGGGGGCTTTTTTGCCCCAGTCCAGGGTTTCCAGATAGTCGCGCACGTATTGCTTGTCGTAGGAGGGCGGATTGCTGCCGGCGGCGTACTGGTCGGCCGGTCAGAAGCGTGAGGAATCCGGGGTCAGCGCCTCGTCGATCAGGTGCAGGGCGCCGACGGCGTCGATGCCGAATTCGAACTTGGTGTCGGCGATGATGATGCCGCGCGTCGCGGCGTAATCGGCGGCTTCCTGGTACAGACGGATGGCGGCGTCGCGGGCCTCGGCGCAAAGTTGCGCGCCCGTTTTGCCGGTACCCTGGAGCAGGTCGTTGAGCGCCGCGTCGCAATTGGCGGCGGCTTGTTCAAAGGAGACATTCTCGTCATGGTCGCCGACCTCGGCCTTGGTTGCCGGGGTGAAGATCGGCTGCGGCAGCTTCTCCGCCATTTTCAGGCCGGCCGGCAGGGCGATGCCGCAAATGCCGCCGCTCTGCTGGTAATCCTTCCAGCCGGAACCGATAACATAGCCGCGCACCACGGCCTCGATGGGCAGCGGCTTGAGGCGCTTCACCACGACGGCGCGGCCGCGCACCTGTTCGCGCTCGCTGGCTGCGACCACGGATTCGGGATCAATGCCGGTCAACTGGTTGGGCACGATGTGGCCGAGTTTCTCAAACCAGAAATTGGCGACGGCCTGCAAGACCTCGCCCTTCCTCGGAATCGGATCGGGCAGGATGACATCGAAGGCCGACAGGCGGTCGGTGGTGACGATCAACAGCTTGTCGGCGTCGATGGCGTAGATGTCGCGGACCTTGCCCTTGGAAAGCAGCGGCAGGCTGGCGATGGAGGATGCAAAAAGCGGTGCGGTCACGGCGGTTGTCCGAAAGGCAAAAAGTGAATTGTAAATCAGTGGCCGGCGGCTTTCTCGGCGGTCAGCAAGCGCGGCCCGGATTGCTACCACCGGGACGGGTCGTACCCTTGCATTGCGCCAGAAATCACACCCGCCGGACAGCGCCTTCGGCCTGGTCCGCCTTGCTACAATCCGAGCTACGCATACTTCACGCAATCCATCTCATGCCTTTCAGAACTCCTGCTCATCGCTTGTTTGTGTTCTTGATTGCTGTCGCTACGCTCATCTCCCTCGCCGCTTCGTCAGCCGTAGCTGCCGAATCGGAAATTGTTGGCAAGTCGAAAGCGGGCCGAAGTTTTTCGTTTCAAGTTGGAGGAGCATCCCCAGATCCATCCCGACTTGCTGACTTTCCTCTGCCACCAAACATCTCTGTCGCGCCTGACTCCCCGAATGATGTAATTGGAATGCTGGCAAACGCGGCCCCAACTGCCAGGGCACCCGAAATCTTCAACAATTCACAGTGCATCATGCTGTTCGCAAAGGATACAAGGTTCATTTCCTGTGCCGCTCAGCCCAAGAACGCACTTTCTGGCGTTGTTTACCAATACAAGGGCGAAAACAAAGCTGGGGATGGCATGTATTCATGCGTCATTGGCTGCTCAAACCGTGTTCCGCGCACCCTGCTTGAAACCGCCATTGACCCCGGTTGCTAATTGTCATACATCGGATGATCGCATGGCCGCACGCGACATCGTTGGCAAGAAAACTGGATTGCTTCGCTGCGCTCGCAATGACGGCTATTCCCGCTCGGTCATGGCGAGGAGCACAGCGACAAAGCTATCCAGAAATTGAACCAAAGCCACTCTAACCGCCCCCTTCCTCCGCCGCCAGCTTTTTGCGCATGCGCCGGGTGCCCCAGGCGACGAGGGCGGCGATGAGGGGAATCGACAGGGCGGTAATCAGATCGGTGTCGGTATGGTGCAGGGACTTGCTGGCCTTGGCGATGTAGTTCACCAGTTGCGAGCCGTAGTAGCTGAGCACGACCACCGACAGCCCCTCGACCGTTTCCTGCAAGCGCAGTTGCAGTTTGGCGCGGCGGTTCATTTGCGCCAGCAGTTGCTGGTTCTGGTGTTCCAGTTCGATATCCACGCGGGTGCGCAGCAACTGGCTGTTGCGGGCGACGCGGGCCGAGAGTTCTTCCTGCCGGTGGCTGATGGCCTCGCAGGTTTTCATCGCCGGCAAGAGGCGGCGCTGCATGAATTCGGCGAAGATCGGCAGGCCGGGAATGCGCGTTTCGCGCAATTCCTCGATGCGCTGCATGACCAGGCCGTGATAGGCGGCAGCGCCGCCGAAGCGGAAAGTGGTACGGGCCACCGAATGCTCGACCTGGGCTGCCAGGGTCGACAGCGCCGAGAGCACGGCGCGCCCGTCGTCCGGCGTACGGGTCTGGCCGATGCGATCCATCAGTTCGGCCAACTGCTTTTCGCTCTCGTGCAGCCAGCGGCCGACTTCCTTGGCGACCGGCAGGGCGAGCAGGGCCATCATGCGGTAGGTTTCGATCTCGACCAGGCGCTGCACGGCGCGTCCGGCCTGACGCTGGGTCATGCCGTCGTTGAGCAGGAGAAAGCGCGAAAAACCGTTGTCGATTTTGAAATCGGTGAATATCCACGCCGACTCGTCGGAAATTCTCGAGGCCACCACCGTCCGCCCGCTTGGCATCAAGTTGGCGAGCACTGACTCCGGGTTGATCTCGGCGGTATCGCGTAATTCGACCTGGGCGGCGACCATCAGCTTGCCGGGAATGCCGGCGAACCACTCGGGATGCACGGCGTCGAAGGCGGTGGCGTCCGGGTGCAGGGTTTCGCCGCTGTTCAGTTCCTTGAAAAAGGTGTAACTGGAAAATTCGGTATGCAGTTCCCAGCGCACGCGGAAGGCGGCGGTTTCCAGCATCAGGTGCGAATCCGAGCTGTCGATCGAGGTGCAGACATGGCTCTGGCACAGCTTGGCAATGTTGTCGCGTTCTTCCTGGGCGCTGGTCGGGTCGTGCTTGAAAACCAGATGCGAAACCAGCGTCGGCCCGGCCAGCGGCACTGGCGGCCGGGCGTGGAACTCGTTATCGAGGCGCTGGCGCAGCGGGTGTTCTTGCAATTCAGTAAGGATCAGGCGTGGGTGCATGGCGGCGGACAGGAGAGAAAAAATGTTGCAGTGCAGCATATTGTAACACCCGCTTCGTCACCCTAGGTCTTGCTCATCCCAATGATGCTCGACTTGCGGAATTCGTCATTGGGGAAGACGCGGCCAGTCAGCATGGTCTGGAAGATGTGGAGAAAAACCAGGCCGGGTTCGCCCTTTTTCGTGCTGGAGCTGAAATAGACGTGGCCAATTGGCGGGTCGTATTGGGTGTTGATGTCGTCGCAGTCGATGGCATAGACGTTCTTCGGCGTCCTGTCCATGTTTTCCGGCCCGCTGTGGCCGAGGCGGCGCGAGGCTTCGCCATTTTTCAGGTTGGAGACCTTGCTGGCGCGCAGCGCCAGATCGTCGGAGGCGTAATAGACCACCACATTGCGCGAGGCGTGGCTGATGAGTTCGCCTTCTTCGCCCTTGTGCAGCGATTCGTTGACGATGTCGGCGGCGACCAGAAAGCTGTTGCGGAACAGCAGGGGCAGACCTTGCGGCTGGTCGTAGCGACGCCAGTTGGCGAGGGTCTGGCGCAGCACGCGGTTGCCCATGGAGTGGGCGAGTACATTGATGCGCTTGAGGCAGGGATCGTCGTCGGGGTTGTCGTTGCGCCATTTCATGAAGCGCTGCATCAAGCGGGCGAAGGTGAAGGCGCTCTGGTCGGCCGCTTTCTGGTCGTCCCAGTAGTCCTTGATGATGCCGAAGTCGGCGTCGCACGGCCAGATCAGCGGCACGACCAGCACTTCGCCGGTTTTTTGTTTGTCGCACAGTTTCTGGAGTTCACTGGCGCTGGCAAAGACATCTTCGGGCAGCTTGGAGAAGCCGTGGATGTATACCAGCACCTGCCGGTATTTCGAGTTTTTCAGGGCTTGCAGCAAGGCCGCGCTGCCGATTTCCTCGTACTGGCCCTTTTTGTGGCGCTGACAGCAGAAGAAGCTGCGGCTGGAGGAATTGTTTTTCAGGTCGAACACGAAATTCCGGTTGAACTCGGGTTCGGTGTTGATCGTCGGCATACGGCTGGTGATGAACAGCATGGCGGCATCTCCCCGGCGGACAGGCGTAAGCCGGATTGTAGGCCGAATATGCCACGCGGTATCGCCAATATCATAAGCGTCGGCGCGTGCTGGCGCGCCGGCAAAAAAGAACCCGGATTGCTCCGGGTTCTTGTGGGGCGCTAGCCGGGGCTGCCCGGCGCGGCATGCTTACTTGGCGATCTGGTTCAACTCGCCCTTGGCGTAACGGTCGGCCATTTTTTCCATCGGGACTACCTTGATCTGGCTGGCGCGGCCGGCGCAGCCGAAGGCTTCGTAGCGGGCGAGGCAGATTTTCTTGGCGGCTTCGCGGGCCGGCTTGAGGTAGTCGCGCGGGTCGAACTTGCCGGGGTTTTCGGCGAAGTAGCGGCGGATGGCGCCGGTCATCGCCAGGCGGATGTCGGTGTCGATATTGACCTTGCGCACGCCGTGCTTGATGCCGTTGACAATTTCCTCGACCGGCACGCCGTAGGTTTCCTTCATGTCGCCGCCGAATTGGCGGATTTCCGCCAAGAGTTCCTGCGGCACGCTGGAAGAACCGTGCATGACCAAGTGGGTGTTGGGGATGCGGGCGTGGATTTCCTTGATGCGGTCGATGGCGAGGATGTCGCCGGTCGGCTTCTTGGTGAATTTGTAGGCGCCGTGACTGGTGCCGATGGCGATGGCCAAGGCGTCGCAATTGGTTTGCTTGACGAAGTCGGCGGCCTGGGCGGGATCGGTCAGCAGTTGTTCGCGGGTCATGATGCCATCGGCGCCGTGGCCGTCTTCCTTGTCGCCCTTCATGGTTTCCAGCGAACCGAGCACGCCCAGTTCGGCCTCGACCGAGACGCCGATGGCGTGGGCGAATTTGACGACTTCGCGGGAGACGGCGACGTTGTATTCGTAGGAAGAGGTGGTCTTGCCGTCGGCTTCCAGCGAGCCATCCATCATCACCGAGGTGAAGCCGGAGCGGATGGCGCTCATGCACACGGCCGGGCTTTGGCCGTGATCCTGATGCATGACGATGGGCAGGTGCGGGTAGGCTTCCAGGGCGGCCAGGATCTGGTGGCGGAGGAAGGGTTCGCCGGCATATTTGCGGGCGCCGGCCGAGGCTTGCATGATGACCGGGGCGTCGATCTGGTGGGCGGCTTCGCAGATGGCCCAGACCTGCTCCATGTTATTGACGTTGAAGGCGGGCAGGCCGTAGCCATTTTCGGCGGCGTGGTCGAGCAGTTGACGCATGGAAACGAGTGGCATGAGAACTCCCCTTTTGATGATGTTGTGGGTAAATTTTTATTCTAGTTGATTTGCAGCTCGCCGACGCGAACGATTTTCAGCGTGTTGGTGTGGCCGCTTTCGCCGATGGCTTCGCCCACGGTCATCACCATCAGGTCGCCATCTTCCACCATGCCGAGGCGTTTCAGTTCCTGCTCGGCCTCGTGCAGGACGACGGAGGGATACTGCGAGGCGGAATGGAAGGCGATGGGATGCACGCCGGAAAAGAGCGTCACCTTGGTCAAGGTTTCCTGCACCGGCGTCAGCGCGAAAATCGGCACGCCAGCGGAAACACGCGACATCCACAGCGCCGTGGAGCCGGACTGGGTGAGGGCGACGATGGCCTTGACATTGAAATGCGAGGCCGCGTACAGCGCCGACATGGCAATGGACTGGTCGATGCGGCTGCACTTGTTGTCCACCAGGCGGCGATCTTCGAGGCTGTCTACCCGTTCCCGTTCCGCCTGGCGGCAGATGCGGGCCATGGCTGTCACCGTTTCGACGGGGTATTCGCCGACCGCCGTTTCCGCCGACAGCATGACCGCATCGGTGCCGTCCAGCACGGCGTTGGCTACGTCGGAGACTTCGGCGCGCGTCGGGATCGGGTTGCTGATCATGGATTCCATCATCTGGGTGGCCGTGATGACCAGCTTGGCGCGGGCGCGGGCGAGGCGGATCATGCGCTTCTGCAAGCCCGGCACGGCGGCTTCGCCGACTTCCACCGCCAGATCGCCGCGCGCCACCATGATGGCGTCCGCTGCCGCGATGATTTCGTCCAGCACCGGAATCGCCTCGGCGCGCTCGATTTTCGCCACCAGGAGGCTCCTGCCGCCCGCCGCCTGCATCAGTTCGCGCGCCAGCTCGATGTCGCCAGCGCAGCGCGGGAAGGAGATGGCGAGAAAATCCGCCCCGATTTGTGCGGCGGTCTTGATGTCTTCCTTGTCCTTGTCGGTCAGAGCCGGCGCCGTCAGGCCGCCGCCCTTGCGGTTGATGCCCTTGTTGTTGGACAGCGCGCCGCCGCGCACCACCGTGCAATGCACTTCGGAACCGCGCACCGCGGTGACATGGAATTCCAGCATGCCGTCGTTGAGCAACAGCACGTCGCCGACGGCGACATCGTTCGGCAGTTCCTGGTAATCCAGGCCGACGCGCTCCTGATTGCCGGGCTTGTCCCAGGCCGCGTCGAGGATGAAATGATCGCCCGGAGCGAGTTCGATCTCGCCCTTCTCGAATTTGCGCACGCGAATTTTCGGGCCTTGCAGGTCGGCCAGGATGCCGACCGTGCGCCCCGCCATCCGCGCCGCCGCGCGTACCATTTCCGCCCGCCGTTGGTGATCCTCGGCGGTGCCGTGCGAAAAATTCAGGCGCACCACGTCCACGCCAGCGCGGACGATGCGTTCCAGGGCTTCCGGTGTATTGGAAGCGGGGCCAAGAGTGGCGACGATTTTGGTTCTGCGTAACATGGCTAACCTCTGACTGACTGTCGGCGATTGGCGGCGGGGCCGGCTTGTCTTGCCGGCCCGCCGTGAGCCGTCTTTACTTCTTGGCGCGTTGTTCCAGCATTTCAACCGCCGGCAGGGTCTTGCCTTCGAGATATTCGAGGAAAGCGCCGCCCGCTGTGGAAATGTACGAAACCTTGTCGTAGATGTCGTATTTCTGGATGGCCGCGATGGTGTCGCCGCCGCCCGCCAGGGTGAAGGCTTGGGTGGCGGCGATGGCGTCGGCGATTTTCTTCGTGCCGGCGCCGAACTGGTCGAATTCAAACACGCCGACCGGGCCGTTCCAGACCACGGTGCCGGCCTTCATGATGATGTCGGCGAGTTGCTGGGCGCTGTCAGGGCCGATGTCGAAGATCATGTCGTCGGCGGTCACGGCGTCGGCGCTCTTGTTCACCGCCGGTTCGTTGGCGTCGAACTGCTTGCCGACCACCACGTCGGTGGCAATGGGAATGGTCGCGCCGCGCGCCGCCATTTTTTGCATCAACGCCTGCGCCGTCGGCACCAGATCGTCCTCGCACAGCGACTTGCCGATTTGTTTGCCGGCCGCTTTGAGGAAGGTGTTGGCGATGCCGCCGCCGACCACCAGTTGCTCGCATTTTTCCGCCAGCGATTCGAGTACGGTCAGCTTGGTCGACACCTTGCTGCCGCCGACGATGGCGACCATCGGCCGGGCCGGGTTGGCCAGCGCCTTGTCGAGCGCGTCCAGTTCCTCGGTGAGCAGGATGCCGGCGCAGGCCACCGGCGCGTATTGGGCGACGCCGTAGGTCGTGGCTTCGGCGCGGTGCGCGGTGCCGAAGGCGTCCATGACGAATACATCGCACAGGGCAGCGTATTTCTTGGCCGTTTCCTCGACATTTTTCTTTTCGCCCTTGTTGAAGCGGCAGTTTTCCAGCACCGCCAGTTCGCCCGGCGCCACGTCGAAGCCGCCGTCAACCCAATCCTTGACGAGGCGCACCGGCTTGCCCAGGCGGGCGGCGATGTTGTCGGCCACCGGCTTGAGCGAATTTTCCTCGCTCCACTTGCCTTCTTCGGGACGGCCAAGGTGGGAAGTCACCATCACTTTGGCGCCAGCCTTGAGGCAGTGCTCGATGGTCGCCATCGAGGCGGTGATGCGCGCGTCCGAAGTGACCTTGCCAGCGCTGACCGGCACGTTGAGATCGGCGCGAATCAGGACGCGCTTGCCGGTCAGATTGAGATCCGTCATGCGAATGAAATTTGCCATCGGGGAATTCTCCTGAATTTAAAAGCCGCGGGGCGGAGCGGCCGTCACACGGCTGTCCGCCCCGCGGGATCGCCAATCAAGCGGCGATGTGACGTGCCAGGCGCAGCAGGTTACAGGTGTAGCCGTACTCGTTGTCGTACCAGGCGACGATCTTGACGAAGGTCGGGTCGAGGGCGATGCCGGCTTCGGCATCGAACACGGACGGCGCGGTCATGCCACGGAAATCGGTGGCGACCACCTTTTCCTCGGTGTAGCCGAGCACGCCCTTGAGCGGCCCGCTCTCGGAAGCGGCCTTCATCGCCGCGCAGATGGCCTCGTAGCTGGCTTCCTTGTTCAGTTCGACGGTCAGGTCGACCACGGAAACGTCGGAGGTGGGCACGCGGAAGGCCATGCCGGTGAGCTTCTTGTTGAGTTCCGGGATGACCTTGCCGACGGCCTTGGCAGCGCCGGTGGAGGAGGGAATGATATTTTCCAGAATGCCGCGGCCGCCGCGCCAGTCCTTGTTGGACGGGCCATCCACGGTCTTCTGCGTGGCCGTGGCGGCGTGCACGGTGGTCATCAGGCCGCGCTTGATGCCGAAGTTGTCGTGCAGCACCTTGGCTACCGGCGCCAGGGCGTTGGTCGTGCAGGAAGCGGCGGAAATGATGGTTTCGCCGGCGTACTTGGTATGGTTCACGCCATAAACGAACATCGGTGTGTCGTCCTTGGACGGCGCCGACTGGACCACCTTCTTCGCCCCGGCGGCGAGGTGCGCCTCGCAGCTTTCCTTGGTCAGGAAGAGGCCGGTGCACTCGATCACGATGTCGGCGCCGACTTCGTTCCACTTCAGTTCAGCCGGGTTCTTGACCGCGCTCAGGCGAACCTTCTTGCCGTTGACCAGCAGCGTGTTGCCATCGACCGCAATGTCGCCGTTGAAGCGGCCATGTACGGAATCGTACTTGAGCATGTAGGCAAGGTAGTCGGGTTCCAGCAGATCGTTGATGGCAACGACCTCGAACTCGGGAAAGTCCTTGCTGATGGCGCGGAACATCATGCGCCCGATGCGGCCGAAGCCATTGATACCGATTTTGATAGCCATAATTTCCTCCGTGGTAATGATCAAGACAACATCGCCTTGGCGGCGGCGACGATGTTGGCGGTGGTGAAACCGAACA
Source organism: Betaproteobacteria bacterium (assembly GCA_009779265.1). Lineage (GTDB taxonomy): Bacteria > Pseudomonadota > Gammaproteobacteria > Burkholderiales > Rhodocyclaceae > Azonexus. The sequence goes on along the minus strand of WREP01000003.1, from coordinate 43,571 downwards.
AATCGAACAACTGACCGGGCGGGGCCGACTTGCCGAAGCAGTCGATCCCGATCACGGCGCCGTGCAGGCCGACGTACTTACGCCAGAAATCCGGATGGGCGGCCTCGATGGCGATGCGTTTCTTGCATCCGCCGCCGAGTACCGACGACCTGTATTCCTTGGGTTGGCGGTCGAAAACGCTGGTACAGGGCATCGACACGACGCGCGCGGCGATGCCCTCGGCGGCCAGGGCGGCCTGACCATCGAGGGCCAGCTTGATTTCGGAGCCGGTGGCGATCAGGGTCACCTGCGGCTGGCCGTCGGCGGCTTCCGAAAGCACATAGCCGCCCCTGGCGATATCGGCGTCGCTGGCCTGCTGCGTGACCGGCGGCAGGTTCTGCCGCGACAAGGCCAATACCGACGGGCCATCGCGGCGTTCGACGGCGGCCAGCCAGGCGACGGCCGTTTCCGTCGCGTCGGCCGGACGCCAGACATCGAGATTGGGGATGAGACGCAGCGACGGGATATGCTCGACCGGCTGGTGCGTCGGGCCGTCCTCGCCGAGACCGATGGAGTCATGGGTGTACACCATGATCTGGCGCTGCTTCATGAGCGCCGCCATGCGGATGGCGTTGCGGGCGTAGTCGGAAAAGACGAGGAAGGTCGCGGTGTAGGGAATCAGGCCGCCGTGCAGGGCGAGGCCGTTGGCGATGGCGGTCATGGCGAATTCGCGCACGCCGTAGAAGCAGTAATTGCCGCCCTCGGTTCGCGTCACGCCCTTGCTGCCCTTGACGAAGGTGAGGTTGGAGCCGGTCAGGTCGGCCGAGCCGCCGAAAATTTCCGGCGCCGCCGGCAGCAGCGCGGCGATGGCGTTCTGGCTGGCCTTGCGGCTGGCGATATTCTCGGCCTTGGCGCGGGTCGCGGCGAGGGTGGCGGCCTTGGTCGCTTCCCAGGTGGCCGGCAGTTCGCCCTGTATCACGCGGCGCTCGAACTCGGCGGCCTCCGCCGGGAAGGCGGCGCGGTAGGCGGCGAAACGCTGGTCCCAGTCCTCCTGGAAGAGGACGCCAGCTGCCTTGCGGTTCCAGGCGGCATAGACGTCGTCGGGAATGACGAAGGGCGCATGCGGCCAGCCGATATATTCGCGGGCGGCGACGATTTCCTCCTTGCCGAGCGGCGCGCCGTGGCAGTCGTGCGAGCCCTGCTTGTTTGGCGAACCCATGCCGATGGTGGTCTTGCAGCAGATCAGGCTGGGCCGGTCGGCGATGGACTTGGCTTCAAGCAGCGCCTTCTCGATGGCGTCGGCGTCATGGCCGTCGACACCGGCGACGACGTGCCAGCCGTAAGCCGCGAAACGTTGCGGGATGTCCTCGGTGAACCAGCCCTCGACATGGCCGTCGATGGAGATGCCGTTGTCGTCCCAGAAGGCGATCAGCTTGCCCAGGCCGAGTGTGCCGGCGAGCGAGCAGGCTTCGTGCGAGACGCCTTCCATCAGGCAGCCGTCGCCGAGGAAAGCGTAGGTGTGGTGATTGACGATTTCGTGGCCGGGACGGTTGAACTCGGCGGCCAGCACCTTCTCGGCGAGCGCCATGCCGACGGCGTTGGTGATGCCCTGGCCGAGCGGCCCGGTGGTCGTCTCGACGCCCGGCGTGTAGCCGAATTCCGGGTGGCCCGGCGTCTTGGCATGCAGTTGGCGGAAGTTCTTCAGATCGTCGAGCGAGAGGTCGTAGCCGGTCAGGTGCAAGAGGGCGTAGACCAGCATCGAGCCGTGGCCGTTCGAGAGCACGAAGCGGTCGCGGTCGGGCCACTGCGGATTGGCCGGGTTGTGGCGCAGGTGGCGGCGCCACAGCACTTCGGCAATTTCCGCCATGCCCATTGGCGCGCCGGGATGGCCGGAATTGGCCTGTTGCACGGCGTCCATGGCCAGCGCGCGGATAGCGCCGGTCAGGGGAGAAAACTTGGGCGGGCGGGTAATACTCATGAGGCAGTCATTCAGGTGATAAAAGGGTGTGGAGGTTATCAGGAAAACAGCGGTTGTTGTCTGGCGCGGCGCCGCTTTCCGGGCGGCGGGTAGCGGCGATGACTCAGGCGGAATGACAGGCGACGGCGCGCTCGACTTCAAGGCGCGAGCCGAGAATGACCGGCACCCGCTGATGCAGGCGATCGGGCACGATGTCGAGGATGCGCTGGCGGCCGGTACTGGCGCCGCCGCCGGCCTGTTCGATCAGGTAGGCCATCGGGTTGGCCTCGTAGAGCAGGCGCAGCTTGCCGCCCTTGGCGCGCATTTTTTCGTCCATCGGGTACATGAAGGTACCGCCGCGGGTCATGATGCGATGCACATCGGCCACCATCGAGGCCACCCAGCGCATGTTGTAATCCTTGCCCAGCGGGCCTTGCTTACCGGCGAGCAGGTTGGCGATGTGGCCTTGCATCGGCGCTTCCCAGAAGCGTTGGTTGGCCATGTTGATGGCGAATTCATTGCTTTCTTCGGGAATGCGGATATTTTCCTGGGTCAGCACGAACTGGCCCTGCTCGCGGTCGAGGGTGAATACCGCGACGCCGTCGCCGACGCTCAACACCAGGAGCGTGGTCGGGCCGTACACCGCGTAGCCGGCGGCGACCTGGGCTCTGCCCGGTTGCAGGAAGGCTTTTTCGGCCGCCTGCTGCGTGCTCAGGTCGGCGCCTTCGGGGCACTTGAGCACCGAGAAAATGGTGCCGATCGAGACATTGACGTCAATGTTCGAGGAACCATCGAGCGGATCGAAGATGAGCAGATATTCGCCCTTGGGGAAGCGGTGCGGCACCAGGTGCGGCAGATCCATTTCCTCGGAAGCCATGGCCGCCAGATGGCCGCCCCATTCGTTGGCTTCGAGCAGGATTTCGTTGGACAGCACATCGAGCTTCTTTTGCGCCTCGCCCTGGATGTTGTCGCTGCCGGCCTCGCCGAGTACGCCGCCGAGACCACCCTTGCCGATGGTGATGGAAATGGCCTTGCAGGCGCGGGCGACGACTTCCAACAGGAGCTTGAGATCGCCGGTGATGATGCCCTTGTCGCGTTGTTCCTCGATCAGGTAGCGAGCCAGTGTGCGTCGTGCCATGGTGATTCCCCCCACGCAATGTCGAAAGAATTAGATTTTACCGTAACAGGCCGCGTCACGCTTGTTTCGCCTGTTATTCCCGCCACTTGATCGAGCAGCCGATCGAGGCCCGTTGGACGCTCGGGCCTTGGCCGCAGGATGCGATGTCGCGCATCGCCTCGAACAGTTCGCGGCGGGCATCCGCCGCCGCCGGGGCATGGCCGGAAGCGTCGAGCCGGCCGCGATATTGCAGGCGCAGATCGGCGTTGTAGCCGAAGAAATCCGGCGTGCATACGGCGCCGTAAGCGCGGGCGACCTGTTGCGAGGCGTCGTAAAGATAGGGGAAGGGAAAAGCGAGTTCGTCCGCCCAGCGGCGCATTTCCTCCGGCGCATCGGCGGGATAGGCGGCGATGTCATTGCTCATGATCGCCACGCTGCCGATGCCGTGGCCGGCCAGTTCGCGGCAGTCGCGGATGAGGCGGTCGATGATGGCTTTGACATAGGGGCAGTGATTACAGATGAACATGACCAGGAGGCCGTTCTCGCCACGGCAGCCGGCCAGGGTGTAGTGCCGGCCATCGACGCCGGGCAGGGCGAAGTCGATGGCGGGCTGGCCGAAGTCGCAAACGGGGGGATTCAGGGCAACCATGCGCGCCGTCTCCAATGCAATAGGCATTTTGCTGATAATCCTGAAAACCGCAGTTGGACGTGCCCGAGCAGGTCCGTCACCGGGTGGGCTGGCAAGGCGCGACGACGCGGCAGGCTCATGCCTGCAAGGAGGAGCAACGCCGCCAGCGCGCTTGGTGACGGCTTGATCGGGTGCGTAGCGCACTCACCCAAATGGCGACGGTCATCGAAGCCGGAAAAGGCAATATTCATCGGGCATCCATTAAGAATACAAGCGGTCAACTGCGGTTTTCAGGATAATACACCGATGAATTTTCCCCGTTTTTACTGCCGAGAAGCCCTTGCTCCCGGGGCGCGCGTCGAACTTCCCGCGCCGGTCGCGCGCCATGCCGCGCGCGTGCTGCGCCTGCCGCCCGGCGCCCCGATGATCCTGTTCGACGGTCGCGGCGGCGAGTACCTGGCCCATATCGAGCGCATCGAGCGCGACCGGGTGCTGGCCGGGCTGGCCGACTGGCGCGAGGTGGAGCGCGAATCGCCGCTTGCCGTGACGCTGGTGCAGGCCTTGCAGGCCGGGGAGAAAATGGATTTCACCGTCCAGAAGGCGGTCGAGCTGGGGGTGCGCGACATCGTGCCGGTGATGAGCCGGCGCAGCGTCATGCGTCTGTCCGGCGACCGGGCCGGCCGGCGCGTCGCTCACTGGCAGGGCGTTGCCGCCGCCGCCTGCGAGCAGTGCGGGCGCAACCAGGTGCCGCTGGTGGCGCCGCTGGAAAAACTGGAAAACTGGCTGGCGCGGCCGGCCGACGGGGCGCTGCGGCTGATGCTGGCGCCGCAGGCGGAACGGACGCTGGCCGATCTGCCGCCGGCAAACAAGGTGCAGTTGCTGATCGGCGGCGAGGGCGGCCTTGCGCCGCAGGAAGTCGTTGCCGCCGAGCTGGCCGGCTTCCAGGCCGTGCGTCTGGGGCCGCGGGTGTTGCGCACCGAGACGGCGGGTTTGGCGGCGCTGGCGGCGCTGCAATTACTGTGGGGCGATTTGGGGAAGGGAACGACCGATGTTTGAGTCAGCGGAACTGGGCCACAAGATCGACAAGGAAACTTTCAATCAGGAAGAGCCGAAGCTGCGCGAAGCCTTGCTCGAGGCGCAGCACGAGATGATGGATAAGAAAGAATTTCCGGTTCTCATCCTGATCAGCGGCGTCGACGGTAGCGGCAAGGGGGAGACCATCAACCAGCTTTATTCGTGGATGGACCCGCGCCACATCTCGACCCTGGCTTTTTCCGAGCCGACCGACGAGGAACGGATGCGGCCGGTCATGTGGCGCTACTGGCGCGCCCTGCCGGCGCAGGGCAAGATCGGCATTTTCGCCGGCTCGTGGTACTCGCAGCCGATCACCGACCGCATCAACGGCGACTTGCGCCGTTCGGATCTCGACGCGCGCCTGGTCGGCATCAACAGCTTCGAGGCCATGCTGGTCAACGAGGGGGCGCTGGTGCTGAAGTTCTGGTTCCACCTCTCGCACGAAGGGCAGAGGAGCCGCCTGAAGGCGCTGGAGAAAAATCCCAAGACCGCCTGGCGGGTGACCCAGGAAAGCTACGACCGGCTCAAGACCTACGACAAATTGCAGGCGGTCGCCGGCCATGTGCTGCGCGTGACCAACAGCGCCAAGGCGCCGTGGATCATCGTCGAAGGCACGGACGATGCGTACCGCTCGCTGACCGTCGGCCGGATCGTGCTCGATGCGCTGCAACGCCGGCTCAAGCAGCAGGGGCGGGCGATGGTGCCGGTGGCGCCGGCGATCGTGCAGCAGCCGATCGACGACAAGAGCGTGCTGAGCGCCCTGGATTTGACGCAAAGGCTGGGCAAGAAGGATTACGAAAGCCAACTGGCCAAATATCAGGGCCGGCTGGCGGAATTGATGCGCGATCCGCGCTTCGTCGGCAAGCGCTCGCTCGCGCTGGTGTTCGAAGGCCCCGACGCGGCGGGCAAGGGCGGCTGTATCCGCCGCGTCGTCGCGGCGATGGACGCCCGCCTCTACCAGATCATCCCGGTCGCCGCGCCAACCGAGGAAGAGCGGGAACAGCCCTATTTGTGGCGATTCTGGCGGCATTTGCCGCGCACCGGCCGGGTCGTCATCTACGACCGCTCGTGGTACGGTCGGGTGCTGGTCGAGCGGGTCGAGGGCTTTTGCCAGGAAAACGACTGGCTGCGCGCCTATGCCGAAATCAACGACTTCGAGCAGCAACTGGTCGAGGCCGGCAGCGTGGTCGTCAAGTTCTGGCTGCACATTTCCGCCGACGAGCAGTTGCGCCGTTTTCAGGAGCGTCAGGAAACGGCCTTCAAGCGTTTCAAGATCACCGACGAAGACTGGCGTAACCGCGAAAAATGGGATGAATACATGGCGGCCGCCTGCGATATGGTGGATCGCACCTCGACCGGCCGCGTTCCGTGGACGACGGTCGAGGCCAATGACAAGAATTTCGCCCGGATCAAGGTCTTGCGGACGGTCTGTAAACGGCTGGAAGAGGCTCTCGGGGATGAACAGGGAAAATACAGGAAAACATGAGCGATACCCCTTACGACGAGCATTTCGTCGCCTGGTTCCGGGCCGTCACGCCCTATATCAATGCCTTTCGCGGCAAGACCTTCGTCATTGCCTTCGGCGGCAAGGTGATCGCCAGCGAATTCCTGAAAACCCTGGCCTACGACGTCAATCTGCTGGTCAGCCTGGGCATCCGGCTGGTTCTGGTGCATGGCGCGCGGGCGCAGATCGAGGAAGAACTGCGCGAAAAGAAGCTCGAATCGGTCTATCACTGCGGCTACCGGGTAACCGACGCGGCGGCGCTGGAATGCGTGCTCGACGCGGTCGGCAGCGTTTATCTCGAAATCGAGGCCATTCTGTCGCAAGGGCTGCCCAACACGCCAATGGCCAATAGCCGGATTCGCGTCATCGGCGGCAATTTCATCACCGGCCAGCCGATCGGCGTGCTCAACGGCATCGACATGCAGTACGCCGGCAAGGTGCGCAAGGTCGACGTCGATGGCATCAATGCCCAGCTTGGCCTGGGCAACATCGTTCTGCTCAATTGCCAGGGGCCGTCGCCGACCGGCGAAATCTTCAACCTGCAAATGGAGGAGGTGGCCGAAAGCGTCGCCGTCGCCCTCAAGGCCGACAAGCTGGTATTCCTTACCGACAGCCAGGGCGTTACCGACAAGGACGGCGAACTGCTCGACGCGATGACCGCCGACGAGGCGGAGAAACTGCTTGCCGGCGGTGACTGGCTCTCGCCCGACATCCGCCGCTACCTGCCGGGCTGCGGCCAGGCGGCGCGGGCCGGCGTCGGCCGCGCCCACCTCATCGGCTACGCACAGGACGGCGCGCTGCTGCGCGAATTGTTTACCCACGACGGCGTCGGCACCGTGATTACCCGCGAATCGCTGGAAAACATCCGCGAGGCCAAGCCCGACGACATCGCCGCGCTGATCGCCCTGATCGAGCCGATGGAGCAGGAGGGCATCCTGGTGCACCGGCCGCGCGAATTGCTCGAACGCGAAATCGGCCATTTCTCGATCATGCTGCACGATGACATCATCGTCGGCTGCGCCGCGCTCTACCCGCATTCCGAGGACGAGGCGGAACTGGCCTGCCTCGCCGTCACGTATGAGCACCGCCGCTGGGGCTATGGCGATCAATTGATGAAGCGCATCGAGCGGCGCGCCCGCAAGCTCGGCATCAAGCGCCTGTTCGTGCTGACCACGCGCGCCGAGCACTGGTTCGTCGAGCGCGGCTACCGGCTCGGCAACGTCGACGATCTGCCGGCCAAAAAGCGCGACATGTACAACTACCAGCGGCGCTCGAAGGTGCTTTTCAAGACCGTATAATGCCCCTCGTCCCCATCAGATACGGAGCAATACATGGCACGTACCGTTAATTGCGTCAAACTCGGCCGCGAAGCCGAGGGCCTCGACCTGCCGCCCTACCCGGGCGCGCTGGGCCAGCGCATTTTCGAGAACGTCTCGAAAGAAGCGTGGCAGCAGTGGATCAGGATGCAGACCATGATCATCAACGAAAACCGCCTCAACCTGGTCGATGCGCGGCATCGCAAATACCTGGCGGAACAGGTCGAAAAACATTTCTTTGGCGACGGCGCCGATCAGATCCAGGGCTACGTTCCGCCGAAAGGCTGATTTTGCCCGCGCCCCAACGAAAACGGCCCCGCCATCACGCGGGGCCGTTGCTTTTTGGGGAGCGCGTCAGCCGATACGGCGAACGCCGTCGGCGGCGCCGAGCAGCAGCACGTCGGCCGGGCGGCGCGCGAACAGGCCGTTGGTGACGACGCCGACGATCTGGTTGATCTGTGCTTCCAGAGACTTCGGATCGCCGATTGTGAGGCCATGCACATCGAGGATCAGATTGCCGTTGTCGCTGACGAAGCCGTCGCGCAGCACCGGCTGGCCGCCGAGTTTGGCCAGTTCGCGGGCGACCTGGGCGCGGGCCATGGGGATGACTTCGACCGGCAGCGGAAACTTGCCCAGCAGGGCGACCTGCTTCGAAGCGTCGGCGATGCAGACGAAGGTGGCGGCCACCGCGGCGACGATCTTCTCGCGCGTTAGCGCGCCGCCGCCGCCCTTGATCATGTTCAGTCCGTCGTCGATTTCGTCCGCGCCATCGACGTAGACCGGGATATGCTCGACATCGTTGAGATCGAGCACGGCGATGCCGTGGCCGGCGAGGCGCTTGCGGGTCGCCTCGGAACTGGCGACGGCGCCGCGGAAGCGATCCTTCAGCGATGCCAGCGCGTCGATGAAAAAATTGGCCGTCGAGCCGGTGCCAACGCCGATGACGCTGCCCACCGGCGCGTACTCGGCCACATAAGCGGCGGCGGCCTGGGCGACCGCCTGTTTGAGTTCATCCTGAGTCATGTTTTTCCTGAAAACGGTTATCCACCAAGCGGCGGCATTTTAACCTGTCAAAAAAGTTTAACTTCCGCGCCAGCCGAGAAAGGCTAAACTGCGCATACCGTTTGCAATCAGGAGGAGAGGATGACTGAAGCATCCAGCAAGACTCAGGGCAAGGCCGCTGGGGTGGCCAAACCGGCGGCCGCCAAGCGGGCTAGCGGAAAGCCCGCCGTTCAGCCGCCGCAACCCAGCCGGGAGGCGACCGGCAAGGGCATAGCCAAGCCCGGCGCCAAGCCGGTGCGGCGGCCGTCAGCGGTCGACGAAGCGGTCAGCAAGCACCACCAGGTGTTGGCCGAGGCGCTGGAGCAGGCGCAGGCGATCCAGTATGCGCCGCCGCGGCGCCAGAAAGCGGCGGCCAAGGCCGACAAACCGGCCAAGACGCGCAAGCTGAAACTGGTGCGCGACAGCTTCGCCATGCCGGAAGCCGAATACGCCCGCATTGGCGAATTGAAAAAGCGTCTCGGCGGCGCCGTCAAGAAAAGCGAATTGCTGCGCGCCGGCCTGGCTGCCTTGTGCGCCCTCGACGACGCCGGGCTGGAGGCGGCGCTGGGGCGTATCGAGCGCATCAAGACCGGGCGGCCGAGCAAGAAATAAAGGACGGCGGGCGCGGTGCGGCGAAATGCCTGAAAGGCCGCGCCGCGCAAGCCGCTCGCCCTTGGCGGCAGGGCAGCGGGCAGCCGGTTCAGTCGAATAAATCGGGTTGCGGTTGGCTCAGGCTGTGGCGTTTGACCGTGAAGCGCACGCAAATGCCCTTGCGGCCGATGGCTTCGACGATCATGCAGTCGCCCACGGCTTCGGCGATGACGCGAACCATGCGTCGCCCGGCGCGGGTTTGGCCGCGATAGGTGGCGATAGCGCCGGGGATGGGTTGCCAGCGGGACATGGCGGCAATGATAGTACGCCGCCGCCGGTCGTGTCATGCCCGGTCGCGCTATTTCCTTTCAGCGCAAGCGATTGCCGGCCGCGCTGACCGCGCGACGGCGCGGTCTGCGCATCGCCTTCGCGTACTCGATGAATCGGGAAAGGGCGTCAGCCGGTCAGCGGCGGATCGACCGCCGGGCTTGCGGACGGGTTGCCCGCCGCGGGTGGTCAGTTCTTGACGCCGGGTTTGCGGCCGGGCGAGGCCGTCGGAATGTAGCCGGCGATACGGCAGAAAATGCCCTCGATCGGCTGGCCGTCCTTGAAGGTGGTCATGTTGCATGTCGAGATGGCTTTGCGGGCGGATAAGACCTGGAGCGAGTCGCGCACTTCCTGCAAGCCGATGCCGATGCCTTTGGCGATTTCCGCGTCGAGCGCCTGGCCGCACTTTTTCAGGTGTGTGAGGATGGATTCGGTGTGCATGGGGAACCTTTCTCGAAATGCCGGCAGCTGCTTTCTGCCCGGAAAACGCCTTGCCCTTGAGGGGGAGATGCCGCTATCCCGGCAGAAGATTGGTCACTGTGCCTGTCGTAGGTATGCCTTGGGGAAATTGACATGGAACCTGGGGGAGATCACTTGGCGTCGAGTGACCATCGGGCGGACCGCAAATCATAGCAGAGATCGACGGGCCTGTCACCCGATTTTATGGCCAGCCCAAGGCGCGCGCATGCCGGATGCGTTGCTGGCGCTTTTTCTCGCCTCGCCGGCGGAGGCTGGCGAGGCGGCGGCGAGGCGCTTGAATCCCGTCGCCTCAGGCCGCCTCTCGTGTCGCCGCGTCGGTCGGCGGCAGCAGCAGCGCCTGGATGCGGTCGTTGATTATTTCGAGCGCCTCGACCTGCTGCAACAGTCCCTGCTCGATGCCATCCAGTTCGGCGATCCGGTCGGCCAGTGTGTCGGTTGCCCGGTAGATGCGCCTGATGCTTTCCAGGCGCCGTTTCAACTGGATCTGGTGTTCGCGGATCTGGGTTTCCATCGGCGCCATGATCGCCCGCAGCCAGGTCTCGGCATCGCGGTTGGCGTATTCGAAGGCGCGGCGGACTTGCAGCGCCACTTCCTCGAAAAACTTCTGGGTGATGTTTTTCTTGTCCTGCGTCAGCAGGTTGACCGCCGTGTTGAGGTGGTCGTCGCACCATGTTTGCAGGCGGTTGAGTTCCTTCTCGTAGCGCAGCAGGGAGAAAGTGACCGGCGTTCCGAGCTTGAGCCCGTGTTCGACGGCGAAACGCTTGTAGATGGCGTTCATCATCGCCAGGATTTCGCCGATTTCGTGATTCGAGCGCGTCAGCGATTCGTGCGCCTGGGTGAAGAAGCGGCTCATGGCGGCCGACAGCGACTTGGAGAAGTTGGCGTCGAGCATGACGACGCGGGTTTCCTGCGTCAGGCGGCGCAGCGCGTCGAGGCCGAGGTGGCCGAAGAGCTTGTTGGTCAGCGTCGAGAACACGCTGCGCACGGCGTAATAGCGTTGCAGGCCGGCTTCGAATTCCTCTTTCTCGGTGCGCACCTTGCCCATCATGTATTCGACGACGCCCTTGTTCTTGCCGCGCAATTCGGTCAGTTCGGTCAACTGTTCGCTCAGGCCGGAGAGGCGCGCTTCGAGCAGACTGTGGATGCGCCGGCTGATATCGCTGAATTCGCTCGCGGTATTGTCGCGGACGATATCGCGCTTGGCCGGAATCAATTCCGCCGACAGCGCCGTTTCCAGGCGTTCGATCTGGCTGCGTTCGAGCAGTGCGTCGTCGCCGGTGATCTTGGCGACCAGCCCCTTCTGCGCCGATACCGGGAACACCTGGCTCGACGGCAGATCGAGCAGGCGGGCGCTGTTATCGACCTGACGCTGGATTTCAGCGTCGATTTCCGCGCTCGTCTTCAATTCGTCCCATTGCCCGTCGATCTTGTTCAACACCACCAGCCGGCCGCGCTGGGCGGTGCCGCCGGCGCAGATGCACTCGCGCCAGATGGCCATGTCCGACTGCGTGACGCCGGTATCGGCGCCGAGGATGAAGAGCGCCGCGTGGGCATTGGGCAGCAGCGACAGGGTCAGTTCCGGCTCGGCGCCGAGGGCGTTGAGGCCGGGCGTGTCGAGGATGATCAGGCCCTGTTTGAGCAGGGGATGCGGGAAATTGATGATGGCGTGACGCCAGCGCGGCACCTCGACCAGACCGTCGTCGCCGATGTGGTGGAAATCGGCATCGCCGTCGCCGACCGCGAAGCCGAGGCGAGTTGCCTCGGCGGGCGCGATCCGGGTCGTCTGGCTGACCTGGCGCAGCGCGTTCTGCATCGCGTCGGCGGACTCGACATCGAGGGCGATGAGCTTCCATTCCTCGGGAAAGCGCTTGTACTCGGAGATGCCTGAATTGGAGGCGCGCGTCCCGATCGGCAGCAGTTGGATGCAGGGCGGCTTGTCGGCGTCGTAGAGCAATTCGGTCGGGCACATCGTGGTGCGGCCGGCCGACGAGGGCAACATGCGGGTGCCGTATTCGGCGAAGAAAATGGCGTTGATCAGTTCCGACTTGCCGCGCGAGAACTCGGCGACGAAGGCGACATTGAGGCGATCCTCGCGCAGGCGTTCGAGCAACTGCCCCAAGTGCAGTTCGGCCTGAGCGTCGGACAGTTCATTCTCGGCGAGCCATTCACGGAATTCGCTGATACTGGCTGAAAGACCTGTACGCCAAGTGGTATAAGCGGCGAATTGGTTGACGAGCGACATACCATCCCCCAGATCATCAATTATGTAATTTTCAAATTATCACAAAAAAACAGATTTTTGCTAGCCTTAATGTTGACAATGCGGACAGTAGTAAGTATTTCGCCCGCCTTGGCGAAATTGGCGGATGTGGCCAGCGCAGCGGCGGCAGGGCGCTCCGGCGCGGTCATACACCGCGGCCTGGATCTGGAACCAGCCGGCGCTGCCGTCGCTATGCACGTAATCGCGGATGCTGCTGCCGCCCGCGGCGATGGCTTCGGACAAGGTGGCCCGAATGGCCGCGGCAAGCCGCTCGCAACGTTCCCGACTGATCCGGTTGGCCGCCCGCAAGGGCGATATGCCGGCCCGGAACAGGCTTTCCGAGGCGTAGATGTTGCCGACACCGACCAGCAGATGACTGTCCATCAACACCGGCTTGACCGGGCTGGCGCGCCGGGCCAGCGCGGCATGCAGCCAGGCGCCGTCGAAGGCGGGGGCGAGCGGCTCGATGCCGAGCGCCGCCAGCAGCGGATGATCGTCGCTCGCCTCTGGCGGCCCCGGCTGCCAGAGCACCAAGCCGAAACGGCGCGGATCGGAGAAACGCAGCCATTGCTTTGGCAAAACCAGTTCGAAATGATCGTGTTTTTGCGGCGGCAAATCGGGCGATACCAAACGCAGATTGCCGGACATACCAAGATGGACGAGCAGACTGCCCTCGACGCCGGGCCGGGCGCAATCGAAGAGCAGGTATTTGCCGCGTCGGCGAATCGCCCGCACGACGCAGCCGGGCAGCAATTCGGCCAATTCCGGCGGGATCGGATAGCGCAGCTTCGGGGTGCGCACCCGCACCGCCGCGATGCGCCGCCCAAGCAGCTCCGGCAACAGCCCTTGGCGGCAGACCTCGACCTCCGGCAATTCCGGCATTCCTTGTCCTTCCCGGTAATCCCAAATAACATCGCGAGTGACGCGATCTTACGCGCCTAACGCCCAGCATCGACCGAAAGCCAATCACCATGTCCGTGAAATTCCCCGCCGCCGTCCTCGCCCTGGGTCTGAGCCTGGCCTGGCCTTGCGGCGCCGCCGAGCCGGCGGCGCCGGAAGAGGAAGAAAACCTGCTGCCACGCGCCGTGTTCCAGACCCTGCTCGGTGAAATCGCCTTGCAGCGCGGTGAAACCCGCATCGGCGTCGAAGCCTGGGCCGACCTCGCCCAGCTTACCCGCGACCCGAAGGTACTGGCGCGCGCCGTCGAAGTCGCCAGTCTTGCCCGCCAGTATGACCTCGCTCTGGAAGTGTCGCGCCTGTGGCTGCGCGTCGAGCCGGATTCGATGCGCGCCCGCCAGGCGCAGACGTTGCTGCTGGCGCAGACTAACCGTTTCGACGAACTGGCGCCGCAAGTGGTCGCCCTGCTCGAACGCGATCCCGGCAATATCGGCGGCAATCTGCTGCACCTCAACCGCATCCTTGCCCGCCACAGCGACAAGAAGGCCGTGCAGCGCCTCATCGACCAGTGGGCCGCGCCCTACGCCAACCATCCCGAAGCCCATTTCGCCATGGCCCAGGCCGCCGCCAATGCCGGCGACGAAGCGCGCGCCAGCGCCGAGATGGATAAGGCTCTGCAACTGCGCCCCGACTGGGAAAGTGCGGCGCTGGCCCGGGCGCAGTTGCAGGCCCGCCAGTCGAGCGCCAGCGCCAGTGCCGGGCTGGAGGATTTCGTCGGGCGCAATCCCGGCGCCCGCGAGGCACGTCTGGCGCTGGCCCAACTGCTGGTCGCCGACAAGCGCTACGCCGACGCCCGCCAGCATTTCGAGCGCCTGCTCAAGGACAACCCGGACAGTCCCGAAATCATCTATCCCATCGCCATGCTCGCCTTGCAGCAAGGCGATACCGAAACCGGCCGGCGGCAGTTGGACAGGCTGCTGGCGACCGATTACCCGGACAAGAGCACGGTGCATTTTTTCCTCGGCCAGCTCGACCAGGAGCAGAACAAGCCGGAAGCCGCCCTTGCCCATTTCCGCCAGGTCACCTCCGGCAACCAGTACGTCGCCGCCCGCGTGCGCGCCGCGCTGATCCTGCAAGAGCAGGGCCAGCTGGCGGAAGCGCGGGAACTGCTGCGTGGCGTGCACGGCGGCAGTAGCGGGGAACGCACGCAACTGATTCTGGCCGAAGCGCAGTTGCTGCGCGAAGCCGGCCGTCACGGCGAAGCCTACGAGGTGCTGGTTGCGGCGCTCGGTAGCCAGCCGGACAACCCGAACCTGCTCTACGACGCGGCCCTGACCGCCGAGCGCGCCGGCCGTCCGCAACTGCTCGAAAGCCATTTGCAGCACCTGCTCGGCCTCTACCCGGAGCACGCCCACGCCCTCAACGCCCTCGGCTATTCCTGGGCCGAGCGCAATGTGCGGCTGGCCGAAGCGCACGAGATGATCGCGCGCGCCGTGGCGCTGCAACCGGACGATCCCTACATCGCCGACAGCCTGGGCTGGGTGCTATACCGCCTTGGCCGGCTGGAAGAAGCGCGGGCGGCGCTGGAACGCGCCTACGGCATCAAGGCCGACCCGGAAATCGCCGCCCACCTCGGCGAAGTGCTGTGGCAACTCGGCCGTCGGGACGAGGCGCAGAAATTCCTGGCCGAGGCCGCCCGCCAGTTCCCGGGCAACGAAATCCTGGCCGCCGTCATCAAGAAATTGCAGCCTTGAGCCTGTTCGCTGCCTTGCCGGGCGCGCGCCGGGCCATCGGCCTGCTTGCCGCCCTCATGCTCGCCGCCTGCACGACCCTGCCGAGCGTGCCGCCGCCAGCGCGCGATGAGCTGGGCGATTTCATTCTCGAAGCCCGCTTCGCACTGGCTCTCAGGCCGCCCGAGGCCGCGCCGCAGAGCGCTGGCGGCCGTCTGTCGTGGGAACATCGCGGCGACGGCGAGCGCATCCTGATCGCCAACCCGCTTGGCATCGGCATTGCCGAAATCGAGACAACGCCAAGCCTTTCCCGCCTGCGCGCCGCCGATGGCACGCTGCGTGAAGCGGCGGACGCCGATGAATTGATGGCGGCCGTCACCGGCGAACGCCTGCCGGTGGCGCGGCTGCCGGCCTGGCTGCTCGGGCGCGGCGACGCCGCCAGCGCCGTCGAGCGCGACGAGCAGGGCCGCCCGGCCCGTCTCGCCGAAGCCGGCTGGCAGATCGACTACGCCTACGACGACGATGCGCCCGACGCCCTGCCGGCCCGTATCACGTTGCGCCGCGCCGAAGCTGTCGAACTGCGCCTGCGTGTCGAAGAATGGCGGGGAATACCATGAGCGTTTGGGATTGGAACAGCCGCTGGCCGGCGCCGGCCAAGCTCAATCTTTTCCTGCATGTGATCGGTCGCCGGGCCGACGGCTACCACCTGCTGCAAACCGTTTTCCGCTTCATCGACCGCGCCGACAGCATCTCTTTCGCGCCGCGCGACGACGGTCGTATCGTGCTGGCGACGCCGCTGCCCGGCGTGCCTGCGGAGAGCGATTTGACCGTGCGCGCCGCCCGCCTGCTGCAACAGGCCAGCGGCTGCCGACGCGGTGTCGACATCCATATCGCCAAGCGCCTGCCGCTCGGCGGCGGCCTCGGCGGCGGTAGTTCCGACGCCGCCACGACCCTGCTCGCCCTCAACCGGCTGTGGCAAACTGGCCTGCCGCGCGCCGAGTTGGAACGGCTTGGTCTGGCGCTGGGGGCCGATGTGCCGGTTTTCATCCACGGCCGCAACACCTTTGCCGAAGGCGTTGGCGAACGTTTTACCGATCTCGACCTGCCGCCGGCCAGCTACCTCGTGCTGCAACCGCCGGTGCAGGCGCCGACCGCCGCTATTTTCGCTGCCCCGGAACTGCACCGCGACGCGCCGCTGCTCGCGCCCGCCGAATGGCATCCGGGGCTTGGCGGCAACGATCTGGAAGCGGTGACTTCTAGCCGCTTTCCGCCCATCGCCGAGCATCTCGCCTGGCTGCGGCGCTTTGCGCCGGGGGCGCTGATGACCGGCTCGGGCGCTTGCGTTTTCGCCGCCTTCGCCGAGCGTGCCGCAGCCGAGGCCGTGCTGGCGCTGCTACCCGTCGGCTGGGTCGGCTGGGTCGCCAACGGCCTGGCGGCGCATCCCCTGGCCGATATTTGAGAAAATGGTGAAAAAGCGGTGGACGCCGGCAGGCGCCTTGTGTAACATGCTGCCCTCGTCCGCACCGCAAGCAGTCGGACGCATCCACTGGGGAGTCGCCAAGTTGGTTAAGGCACCGGATTTTGATTCCGGCATGCGAAGGTTCGAATCCTTCCTCCCCAGCCAGTTTCTTTCGGGCAGGTCGCGCGCCTGCCCGATTTGTTTCTGACGAATCGCGCATTCGGTATGGAGTGCCCGGAGGAAGTGAAAATGGCTTACAACAGCCTGATGGTGTTTACCGGCAACGCCAACCCCAAGCTGGCCGCCGATGTCGCCGAGCAACTCAACGTCGATCTTGGCCGCGCCAAGGTCGGCCGCTTTTCCGACGGCGAGGTCAGCGTCGAATTGCAGGAGCATGTGCGCGGCCGCGACATCTTTGTTCTGCAATCCACTTCCGCGCCCTGCAACGACAACCTGATGGAGTTGCTGGTCATGGTCGATTCGCTCAAGCGCGCTTCGGCCGGCCGCATCACCGCCGCCATCCCCTATTTTGGTTATGCCCGCCAGGATCGCCGCTCGCGTTCCTCGCGCGTGCCCATTGCCGCCAAGCTGGTTGCCAACATGCTCGCCGCCTCCGGCGTCGACCGTGTGCTGACCATGGACTTGCACGCCGAGCAGATCCAGGGCTTCTTCGATATTCCGGTCGATAACATCTACGCCCTGCCGATCCTGCTCGACGACATCGAGAAGCAGAATTACGAGAACCCCATGGTCGTTTCGCCCGACCACGGCGGCGTCGTCCGCGCACGCTCGCTGGCCAAGCGCCTCGAATGCGATCTGGCGATCATCGACAAGCGCCGGCCCAAGGCCAACGTCTCGGAAGTGATGAACATCATCGGTGAAGTCGATGGCCGTACCTGCATCATCATGGACGACATGGTCGATACCGCCGGCACCCTGTGCAAGGCCGCCACCGCGCTCAAGGAGCACGGCGCCAGGCAGGTCGTCGCCTACTGCACCCATCCGGTGCTTTCCGGCCCCGCCGTCGAGCGCGTCAATACCTCGGATATCGACGCCCTGGTCGTCACCGACACCATCCCCTTGCGCGATGACGCCACTGCCTCGCCGCGCATCCGCCAGTTGTCGGTCGCCGAAATCATGGCCGAAACCATTCGCCGCATTAGCAACGACGATTCCGTGTCGTCGCTGTTTCTCGATTAAAACCCTTTTTTCAACCCTTCCCGATCTGGTCGCGGAGCGGGAAATATCTGTGGAGCATTACCATGAGCTTTGAAATCATCGCCAAGGCGCGGACTGTGCAGGGAACGGGTGCGAGCCGCCGCCTGCGTCGCGCCGGCACCGTGCCGGGCATCGTTTACGGCGGCAGCGCCGCCCCGGCCAACATCGAAACCAACCACAACGACCTGTTGCTGAAACTGAAGAAGGAAGCCTTCCATTCTTCCATCATTGACCTGGTCATCGACGGCAAGAAGGAGCAGGTTCTGCTGCGCGACTACCAGACGCACGCCTACAAGCCGCTCGTCCTGCACGTCGATTTCCAGCGCGTCGACGCCACCCACGAACTGCACGTCAAGGTGCCGCTGCACTTCGTCAATGCCGACACCGCGCCGGGCGTCAAGCTGGGCGGCGGCCTGGTCAACCATGTCATGACCGAAGCCGACGTGCAGTGTCTGGCCAAGGATCTGCCGGAATTCATCGAAGTCGATCTGAGCGCCATGAATGTCGGCGAAGTCCTCCACCTGGGCGAACTGAAGCTGCCCAAGGGCGTCAAGCTTGCCCATCACGCCGCCGCTGACGCGGTGGTCGTCGGCATCGTCGGCAAGGGCGGCAGCGTCGAAACCGAAAGCAGCGAGGAAGCGGCGGCCGAGTAAGCCGCCGTCCCGTCGCAAGGCCGCCGCCGGCACAGAGCCGCCGGCGGCTTTTTCACATCAAAGATCATGCCGCCTCTTCGCCTCGTCGTCGGCCTCGGCAATCCCGGCCGCGAATATGAAGCCACCCGGCACAACGCCGGCTTCTGGTTTGTCGACCATCTCGCCGCCTTGCTGAAAACGCAGCTTGCCCCGCACGCCCGATTTTTTGGCCGGGCGGCGCGGGCCGGCGAGCTGTGGCTGTTGCAGCCGACCACCTTCATGAACCGTTCCGGTCAGGCGGTCGCCGCGCTGGCCAATTTTTACAGGATTTCCGTCGAGGAAATGCTCGTCGTGCACGACGACCTCGATCTGGCCCCCGGCGCCATCCGCGTCAAGCAGGGCGGCGGCAACGGCGGCCACAACGGCCTGAAGGATATCCAGGCCCGCCTCGGCAGCGCGGATTTCTGGCGCCTGCGTCTGGGCATCGGCCATCCGCGCGCCCTCAACCTCGCCCAGGAAGTCGTCGATTTTGTGCTGCATCCGCCGCGCAAGGACGAACTGCCGGCCATCGAACAGGCGCTGGAACGCAGCCTCGCCGCCTGGCCCCGGCTTGCCGTCGGCGATTTCGCCAGCGCCCAACAACAGTTGCACGGAAAAGGATAACAACCATGTCTCTCAAATGCGGCATCGTCGGCTTGCCCAATGTCGGCAAATCCACACTCTTCAACGCCCTGACCAAGGCCGGCATTGAAGCGGCCAATTACCCCTTCTGCACCATCGAGCCGAATGTCGGCATCGTCGAGGTGCCGGACCCGCGCCTCAAGGCCCTCTCCGAAATCGTCAAGCCGCAGAAGGTGCAGCCGGCCATTGTCGAATTCGTCGATATCGCCGGCCTGGTTGCCGGCGCTTCCAAGGGCGAGGGCCTGGGCAACCAGTTTCTCGCCAATATCCGCGAAACCGACGCCATCGTCCATGTCGTGCGCTGCTTCTCTGACGACAACGTGGTGCATGTCTCGGGCAACGTCGATCCGTTGCGCGACATCGAAATCATCGACACCGAATTGGCGCTGGCCGACATGGCCACCGTCGAGAAAGCGCTCAACCGCTATCGCCGCCCGGCCAGTGCCGGCGACAAGGAGGCCAAAATTCTCGTCGCCGTGCTCGACAAATGCTTCGCCCAGCTCGATCAGGGCAAGCCGGTGCGCGCCCTCGATCTGGCCAAGGAAGAATGGGCCAGCCTCAAGCCCTTCTGCCTGATCACCGCCAAGCCGGTGCTCTACGCCGCCAACGTCGCCGAGGACGGCTTCGAGAACAATCCCCACCTCGACGCCGTGCGCACCCATGCCGCCGCCGAGGGCGCCGGGGTGGTGGCGCTGTGCGCCGCCATCGAGGCCGAAATCGCCGATCTCGACGCCGACGACAAGCTTGAATTCCTCGAATCCATGGGCCTGCACGAACCCGGCCTCGACCGCCTGATCCGCGCCGGCTACGATCTGCTCGGCCTGCGCACCTACTTCACCGCTGGCGTCAAGGAAGTGCGGGCGTGGACCATCCACGCCGGCGACACCGCGCCGCAGGCGGCCGGCGTCATCCACACCGACTTCGAACGCGGCTTCATCCGCGCCCAGACCATCGCTTACGACGACTTCATCGCCTGCAAGGGCGAACACGGCGCCAAGGAAGCCGGCAAAATGCGCGCCGAAGGCAAGGAATATGTGGTCAAGGATGGGGATGTGCTGAACTTTTTGTTCAACGTCTGACGATTTTTGCTGGATCTCGGTGGCGCTCAGTAGCGCTTGGTGGACAGATTGGCCCGTTGTAAATCAACGGGTTGCATAAACAATACGGTCTGCTGAGCGTTCCTATTGTTCATCGAGGTCTGAAAAATTCGGGGGTAGCGTTGGGGGTACTCGTGTTCAACCGTGGGGGTACTTTTCCCCGCTGTGGAGTCCAACGATGCCCTAGAACCTACTCACCGACGCCAAGATCAGGTCGGCCAAATCAACTGATCGAGACTGGAAACTTTCAGACGGTGGGGGCTTGTTCCTGCTGGTCAAACCCACCGGCGGCAAGCTCTGGCGGTGGAAGTACCGCTTGCAAGGCAAGGAGAACCTCTTTCCATCGGCGGCTTTCCCTAAGTAAGCCTTGCAGAGGCGCGTGCTGCCCGCGAGAAAGCGCGTGCCTTGGTCAAGCAAGGTATCCACCCTGCGCATGAGCGGCAGCAGGTCAAGCAGCGTAACCTGGAAGCACTGGAGGAACGCAAGCGCGCTCGTGAAAGCTCGTTCGCCAAGGTGGCGAAAGCGTACCTGGCCGAGATCAAGCCAGTCTTTGCGCTCAGTTCCTATCGCACGAAAGAGTCCCGCATCAGGAAGTACCTGTCGCCCAAATTCGATGGGATGCCGATGAGCGACATTGGCGTGAAGCAGATTCGCCCGCTGCTGGAGGAATGCAAAGCGCATGGCGCGTGGGCCGCCATTCACGTCAAAGGCGATCTTTCGGCCATCTTCGAGTTCGCGGTGGTGCGGGGTCTGGTCGAGGCAAATCCAATTCCCAGCCTGCGCGGGCTGCTGCGCGTGCCGTTCAGCGAGAGTAAGGCGGCGATGACGCGAGAGCAAATCCAAAGGTTTTATCAGGAGTTGCGCGGCTACCGGGGCTATCCCGAAACCTCGTTGTGCCTGCGGCTGATTGCGCTGACCGCCTGCCGTCCAGGGGAAGCGGCGGATGCCGAGTGGGACGAGTTCGACTTTGACGATGCGCTGTGGCGTCGGCCTGCGGCGAAGATGAAAGCACGGCGCGACCATGTCAGCCCGTTGTCTACGCAGGCCATAGCAGTGCTGAAAGACTTGCAGCGCATCACGAGTGGCGGGCGCTATCTGTTCCCACACCGGAGCGGCAAGGGATTCACCACACCCAACCGGCTGACCTACGCGATGCGTGACATGAACCTGGGCCGGGGCACGACGCCACATTGCTGGCGGACGACCTTTTCGACCTGGGCCAACGAGAATGGATACCGGCCTGATGCGATTGAGCGGCAGCTTGCCCACGTGGAAAGCAACAAGGTTCGGGCGACGTACAACAAGGCGTTGTTGCTGGATCAGAGAAGGACGCTGTTGCAGGACTGGGCGGACTATCTGAGTGCGGTGGAAGACAGTGGCGCGGCATAGGGAAGAGTTAGCCGGGTGTTGCAGAACGAATGGACAGGAGTGGCCTTTTCCTTTTCTGGATAGGGCCGTTGTCCCTTGAGTGCCGTTCCCTTGCCATTTGCCTTTGCCGAAGGCTGGGCGCAGGCAATGGGGTAAGCAATGAAATAAATGGGGCAATTGTTCATTGACTGCCCCATTTTTTGGATTCATGTCGCCCATTTCATCCCCGGTCAGCCATGCCAGCCCCTCGCGACCGGTCCAACGTTCAGGAAATGGGGTAGTCAAACACTGGCAATGAGGCATTTTTAGAGACAATACCCCATTTAGCGGCTATGATTCCCCCCATTTAGACAGCCTGGGCTTACATTTCCATGCACTCGCTCACACCCGAGTACCTTGCCGCGCTTCGCTTCGATGGTACACAGGCTGCCACGTTGCGCTCCCTGGGCGAGTACCAGGGCAAGCAACAGCTCTATGCCGCGCAGTCGCCTGAAGCCCTCAAAGGCCTACGCCAGATCGCGGTAGTCGAATCCACCGAGTCGTCGAACCGGCTGGAAGGCGTTGTCGTTGCGCCCTCGCGCTTGAAGTCCCTGGTCATTCGCAATGCAACGCCAAAGAGCCGCTCGGAACAGGAGATCGCCGGCTATCGTGATGCGCTGGCGCTGATCCACGAGTCCGCCACGCACATGCCTTTCAGCGAGGGCGTAGTGCTGCAATTGCATACCCTGCTGTACCGCTACATGCCGCAGGCGGGCGGGCGCTGGAAGGCCACCAATAACGACATCATCGAGCGTCACCCGGACGGCACCTCGCGTCTGCGCTTCCAGCCGGTCGCTGCGCACCTCACGCACATGGCTATGGCCGATCTGGCCGGGCGCTATGCCTCCGCGCTGGATCAGCACCTGGCCGACCCGCTGGTGCTTGTGCCACTGGCCATGCTCGACTTCCTGTGCATCCATCCCTTCCCGGACGGCAATGGCCGTATGTCCCGCTTGTTGACCCTGCTGCTGCTTTACCACTTCGACTATGCCGTGGGCCGTTACATCAGTTTGGAACGCATCTTCGAGGAAACAAAGGAGGGCTATTACGAGACGCTGGAAGCCAGCTCGCAGGGGTGGCATCAGGGTCAGCATGACGTCAAACCCTGGCTCGACTATTTCTGGGGAGCCTTGCTACGGGCCTACCGTGAATTCGAGGAGCGTGTCGGCACCATCGAGCGGGGACGTGGTAGCAAAGGTGACCGGGTGCGGGCAGAAGTCCTGGGGCGCAGTCAGCCGTTTTCGATTTCCGAGATTGAGGAGGCTTGCCCGGGCGTGAGCCGAGACATGGTGCGGTTGGTGCTGCGGGCGATGAAGTCAGAGGGATTGATCGAGTCCACGGGCAAGGGGCGAGGAGCGAAGTGGAAACAAGTCAAGGTAGAGGGGGAAAGCTGATGCAACAGCCCCTTACGCAATATCAAAGCCAGTATTACGCATGGCTTCTGACACGCCGCGCGGCAGGCGACTCCGTGGAATCGCTGGCCTCAACACTGGTCGACTCGCAGGTTGATCTTAATCCGCATCAGGTCGATGCGGCCCTCTTCGCATGCCGCAATCCCCTTTCGCACGGTGTGCTTCTTGCTGACGAAGTGGGCCTCGGCAAGACCATTGAAGCGGGCTTGGTGATTTCGCAACGCTGGGCGGAGCGGCGGCGCAAGATTCTCATCATCGTCCCGGCCAACCTGCGCAAGCAGTGGCACCAGGAGTTGCAGGACAAGTTCGGCCTGCAAGGGCTGATTCTCGAAGCCAAAAGCTACAACGCAATCCGCAAGCAGGATCGACAGAACCCGTTCCTCTTTACCTCTGGCCCGGTCATCTGTTCCTACCAGTTCGCCAAGTCCAAGGCTGACGATGTCAAGAGCATCGACTGGGACTTGGTCGTCCTCGACGAAGCACATCGCCTGCGCAACGTCTACAAGACCAGCAACGTCATTGCCAGGACTCTCAAGGAGGCGTTGTCGCACGTTCACTCCAAGGTGCTTCTGACCGCAACGCCATTGCAGAACTCATTGCTCGAACTCTATGGGCTGGTCAGCTTCATCGATGACCGCGTGTTCGGAGACCTAGACAGCTTTCGCTCGCAATTTACTGGCCGGGAACAGGCCTTCAACGGCCTGCGTGACCGACTGGCTCCCATCTGCAAGCGCACTCTGCGCAAACAGGTTCAGCCTTATGTGTCGTATACGGCGCGCAAGGCCATCATCCAAGAGTTCACACCCTCAAGCGAAGAGCAAGAACTGTCCAGACTTGTCGCTGATTACTTGCGTCGCCCCAACCTGAAGGCCATGCCCGAGGGACAGCGCCAGCTGATTTCACTGGTGCTATGGAAGCTGCTCGCGTCCAGCACGCACGCGATCGCGGGTGCGTTGGAGACGATGGCCAAGCGCCTCCAGGGGGTGCTCGACGAAACCACCGAAGTTCCCGATCTGGCTGAAGAACTCGATGAGGATTACGAATCGCTGGACGAAACCGCTGATGAGTGGAGCGACCAAGAATCAGCTTCTGCGGCACCGAACCGCTCAGAGCGGAATGCCATCGCGCAGGAAATCGAAGAGCTTCGCCACTTCAAGGCGCTGGCCACCAGCATCCGCGACAACGCCAAGGGCAAGGCGCTGCTCACCGCGCTGGATCGTGCCTTCGCCGAACTGGACCGGTTGGGCGCGGCCCGGAAGGCCATCATCTTCACCGAGTCCAAGCGTACGCAGGAATACCTCCTCAATTTGCTGGCTGACACGCCATACGGCGACGGCATCGTGCTCTTCAACGGCACCAATAGCGACCAGCGTGCGCAGGCAATCTACAAGGACTGGCTCAAACGCCACGAAGGCACTGACCGCATCACCGGCTCCAAGACCGCCGACACCCGTGCGGCACTGGTCGAGCACTTCAAGGAGCGCGGCAAGGTCATGATTGCCACCGAAGCCGGAGCCGAAGGCATCAACCTTCAGTTCTGCTCGCTCGTGATCAACTACGACCTGCCCTGGAATCCGCAGCGTATCGAGCAACGCATTGGTCGCTGTCACCGCTACGGACAGAAGCACGACGTAGTGGTAGTGAACTTCGTCGATCTCAGCAATGAGGCGGACAAGCGCGTCTACGAATTGCTGGCGCAGAAGTTCCAGCTTTTCGAGGGCGTTTTTGGGGCCAGCGACGAAGTGCTGGGTGCCATCGGTTCAGGCGTCGATTTCGAGCGGCGTATCGCTGAGATCTACCAGAACTGCCGAGAGCCTGAAGAAATCAAGTCCAGTTTCGAGCAACTCCGACTCGATCTCTCAGGGGAGATCAACGAGGCGATGGTCAAGACCCGTCAGGCATTGCTTGAGAACTTTGATGAGGAGGTGCAGGAGAAGCTGCGCGTGCGGGCCGACGACAGCCGCAACGCGCGTAACCGATTCGAGCACATGCTGATGGATTTGACTCGTGCCGAGCTGCTCCATTGCGCAGTGTTTGATCACGATGGCTTCCATCTCCACTACATGCCGACTGGAATCGAGCGCAGCGACCTCGCGGACATCGAATTGGGGCGCTACGAGTTGCCCCGCCGCTCTGGCGACGCGCACCTGTACCGCATCAATCATCCGCTGGCGCGGTGGGGCATCGAGCAAGCCAAGGCTCGTGTACTCGACGTGGCTCGTCTCGCCTTCGATTACAACGCCTACGGCTCAAAGATCAGCACGCTTGAAGCCTACCGCGGCAAGGCCGGATGGCTCACAGTAAAGCTGGTCACTGTCGAGACACTCGGCAACCAGGAGCAACATCTGCTGGTTGCCGCGGGTACTACCGACGGCGTCGTGCTGGCAGAAGAAGACCCGGAAAAACTGCTGCGCCTACCCGCGACCACACACGCAGCAAGCCTGTTCAATGCCCCCGATGCCACCTTGCTGGCCGATGCGGAAGCCCGCAAGACCGCACTCCTGCGAGACGTCAACGAGCGCAACCTCGGTTACTTCGAGCAGGAAGTCCAGAAGCTCGACGCCTGGGCGGACGATCTGAAGCTCGGTCTGGAACAGGAGATCAAGGAGATCGACCGCGAGATCAAAGAAGTGCGCCGCACAGCCGCGACCTCGCCGACGCTGGACGAAAAGCTGTCATGGCAGAAGAAACAGCGTGAACTGGAAAGCAAGCGCAGCAAGTTGCGGCGCGAACTGTTTGCCCGACAGGACGAAGTCGAAGCGCAGCGTAATGACTTGATCAGCCAGCTTGAAATGCAACTTCAACAGCAGGTCGAGGAGCGCACGCTTTTCACTATCGAGTGGGAGCTGGTCTGATGGCAACAGTTATCGCTCGCCCCCTTGAACTCGATCTGCTGTGCCAAAAACTTGATGCGGACTACGCGCACCGAATCACCGGGACGGGAAACACTCCAGAGTCTCGGCGTAGCAACTACCTGTCCAAGGCAATCGCGGCGTTCGTCCTGCACGAAGACGCTGGCGCCAATCTGGATGAGGCCGTGGCCGCCAGCATCGATGGTGGCCAGGATCATGGTATCGATTCGGTGTTCGTTTCAACGGATCAAACGATCTGGCTGGTCCAGTCCAAGTACAAGGAGTCGGGCACCGGCGAGCCCGAACTCGGTGATGTATCCAAATTTCGGGATGGCGTAACCGACCTTCTGCAAGGACGCTGGAATCGCTTCAATAACGCCCTGCAAAACCGCCAAGCGGCAATCACCAATGCCTTGAACAGCGGTGTCTGCAGGATCAAAGTCGTGCTGGCCTATTCCGGCACGGCGGTGTCCGATGATCGGCGCGACATCTTTGCCGACTTGGAGCGCGCGTTCAATGGCGCGAATCCGGGCTTTCTTCGGTGCCATGCTTATGGGCTCACAACCCTGCACGACCTACATCTGGACGGGGTTTCGGCCCAGCCCATAGAAGCCGAAGTCGAATTGAAGGACTTCGGCCACACGCAGGAACCCTACCGGGCGTTCTACGGGCGCATGGACGGCAAACGGCTCGCCGAGCTTTGGGCGGCACACGAAGAACATCTGGTTGATCGGAACATTCGCCGGTTCAAGGGCACGACCACCGTCAATGCAGGGCTGACCGAGACGCTCCGACAAGAAGCACAGCACTTCTTCTACTTCAATAACGGCGTCACCTTCCTCTGCGATTCCATAACGGAACAGCACCCCCGCGACCCGCATCGTCAGACTGGGACGTTTCGCATTCGCGGGTTGTCCATCATCAACGGCGCACAGACGGTGGGGGCGATCGCCCGCGAGCCACTGGCCCACTACGATGCTCATCCCATCGTAGTCATGGCGACTTTCGTTTGTCTTGAGAACGCGCCTGATGGTTTTGGCGATCGAGTCACCCAATCGCGCAACCGCCAGAATGCCGTTGAACTGGAAGATTTCGCCGCGCTCGATGAGCGTCAGACCATGTGGCAGCAGACCTTGCAGATGGCCGGCGTCACCTATCTGGTCAAGCAGGGGGAGGACGATCCGCCGCTATCGCCAACCTGCTTCAGCGCACGTGAACTCGCGCCGTTCCTGGCTTGCACCGTAACCACGAACGACTGGCAGGACTACGTGACCGCGGCCAAAGCCGACAAAAGGAAGCTGTTTGGGCGCGAGGGGTTGGTATCAGCCACCGACCCCCTACGCCAATCCTACGAACGGCTCTTCGCCGACTCGCTCACGGCAAGGCAAATGTGGCGGATAGCCCAAATCGGCCGAGTGGTCGTAGAGAAAGTCCGCGCCCGTGCCACCGCCGAGGGTGATCCCGCAGGCTTGCCAGCGGGGACACTCCCCGCTCGGGAGATTCTCACTCACGGCGCCTGGTTGGTTCTACACGTCATCTTCATCCGCCTTCAGTTGCAGAACGGGCCGACGCTGGCGTTGACCCAGGATGAACTGACAGCGATTTCGCGCGAGGTCGATCTTGTTTGCGAGCGTCTTGTGAGTTCTGCCCAGGGTGTGCAGTGGAACAAGCAGGCTCGTAGCGTTTTCGAGAACAAAACGGACTGTCGAACCGTGAAGGGCCGTTTGATGGCGGCATTGGCACAGCAGGGCCAGGGAGGCAATCAATAATGCAAGCGAACATCAAAGGTCTGGTGGATCGGCTGGAGCTTTCTCAAGCCAAGGCAATGATGCCTCTTTACGAGGCCATTTCAAATGCCGTCGATGCAATCGAAGAGCATCAAGACGGCTTCAGCAACCATGCGATTCGCATTCGGCTGGTGGCCTCCAATGATCTTGCCCATCAAGCTGGGGATGGGACTCTGGTCGTGGAGGGCTTCGATGTCATTGATGATGGCGTTGGCTTCAATGACAAGAACCTGGCTTCGTTTCAAGAAGCGCACACGCTTTCAAAGGTCAAGGTCGGCGGCCGAGGTGTCGGGCGCTTCACTTTCCTGAAGGTGTTCTCATCCGTACATATCCGCAGTGTCTTCAAGCGCGACGGCAAGGCTTTGCTGCGCGAGTTCGACTTCAGCATCCAGGATGAACTGAAAGGTGCCGACTCCACGTCTGAAGTCAAAGAGGTATGTGGCACGCACACCTCTTTGCGAGGCATGGATGACAAGTTTCGGGCTGGATGGCCCACCCTGCCCGAAACCATCGCTGAACGGATCATCGCGCACTTCCTGATTCGTTTTGCGGCTCGTTCCTGCCCGCCGATGACTCTGGAGTCTCCGGGGCATGCTCCGATTGATTTGCACACACTGTTTCGGTCAACAGTGTTGGCGCACATCCAGGAGCAGTTCTTTGAGGTCTCGGGGCATACATTTGCCTTGCAGGCGTATCGTCACCGTGACGGACGCTCGCGCCATGAGCTCAACTTGTGCGCGAACGGCCGCGAAGTCACCACGAGCAAGCTGCGAGATCTGCTTCCGGAACTGCCTGAGAAGCTAATTGACGAAGAGCAGGCGCCGTACACCCTGATCGTGCTGGTTACCGGGGAGTACCTGGATGACCATGCCAACCAAGAACGCACGCGCATCGCTTTCCAAAGCGATGAGGAGCCCGAGCTTGAGAGGACTCTTGTCTCACGACGGGCCCTGAACCAGGGTGTTGCAGGCGCGTTACGGCCGTTGCTCATGGATGACTTGGAGTCAACGAACGAAGAAAAGCGTGCCCAGATCGAGAAGTTCGTGGAACAAGCCCCCGAGTACAGAGCGCTCACACATCCTCGCTACAAAGAAATGATCGAGCAAAAGATTCAGCCGGGCCTGTCTGAAGACAAGCTGGATGAAGCTCTTTTGCACATGAAGCGAGCCGTCGAGGACGATGTTCGCAAGGAGGCCAAGCACGTCGCCGCGCTGTTCGAGACAGAAACCTTTGAACAATACCAAGAAAGATTCAAGGAAATCGCCGAGAAAGCCAACGAAATCGGCAAGGCGCAGCTCGCTGCCTATGTCGCCCACCGCCGAACGATTCTTGATCTGGTGAACAACAGCCTCAAGAAAAAGCGCACGGACGACAAGTACCCGCTTGAAAGGGTCTTGCACAAGATGATCTTCCCCATGGGAATGACTTCGAAAGACATCTTCTTCGAGCAGCAGAATCTTTGGGTGATTGACGAGCGGCTGTGCTATCACACGCTGCTTACGTCAGACAAAAAGCTCAAGAGCGTCTCTGGGCTTGAAGACACATCTGGCAAAGAGCCGGACATCTTCACGCTTTTCTATGACACGCCAATCGGAGTCGCCGAGCCGGACAATCTGCCGGGAGGTGGCGTTGTCATCATTGAATTCAAACGGCCGGGGCGGGACGACTACAACAAAGACCCTGCGGACCAAGTTATCCAGCGATTCCGGGAAATTTCCGAGGGCGGCGTTACGGACGTCGATGGGCGTCAGATCAATCCTGCCAACCTGCGTTACACCGGCTATCTCATTGCCGATCTAACGCCCTCATTGCATCGGCAAGTATTCGGACGCTATCACCGGACTGCCGACAACGAGGGGTACTTCTCCCCTTTGGCGATGGGCAATGGGTATATCGAAATCCTCTCCTACGACAAGCTGATCAAGGATGCCGCACGCAGAAATCGCATCCTTTTTGACAAGCTTGGTTTGCATAAGAATTAAGGTGTTTGGCTATGAGCAAGCAAAAACTAGAACTTACTTGGATCGGGAAGGAAAAGCGTCCCAAGCTGGAGCCACGCATCCTGCTCGAGGACCCGAGCAAGTCTTACCACGCCGAGCATCGCGTGACGGATAGCGACATCTTCGACAACCGACTGATCTTTGGGGATAACCTGCTTGCACTGAAGGCGCTGGAGCATGAATTCACTGGACGGATTAGGTGCATCTACATCGACCCGCCCTACAACACCGGGTCCGCTTTTGCTCAATACGAGGATGGACTAGAGCACTCGATGTGGCTGGGTCTGATTCGTGAGCGTTTGGCCCTTCTACGCAATCTGCTAACGGAAGATGGTAGTTGCTGGATTCAGCTCGACGACAACGAGGCCCAGTACTGCAAAGTGCTCGCAGATGAAATCTTTGGCCGAGACAACTTTATCGCCAACGTGGTCTGGAACAAGTCCTACGCGGTGCGGAGCAACGCACAGTTCTTCTCGTCAGCGCACGAACATATTCTGGTGTATGCCAAAGACCGAGCGTGCCTGCGGATGAATCAATTTGGTCGATCGGCAAAGCAGACAGAGCGATACAGCAATCCCGACAACGATCCAAGAGGGCCTTGGCAGTCGGTCACCATGACAATTAGTCTCGTTGGTGGAGCGCGCGGGAGGCAGTACGCAAAGACCGGGGTTTCCGAAAACATCTTTGAGGTGAAGTCGCCGAGCGGAAAAGTGCTCCTTCCTCCTCCGAACCGTTGCTGGAGTCGCAATCCAAGTGGCTTCAAGAAGCTAGATGCTGAGGGCCGCATTTACTGGGGGCCAAGTGGAGAGAACGCCCCACGACTGAAGATGTATCTTAGCGAAGCAGCGGAAGGAGTCATGCCCACAACGCTGTGGGCTGATGGTGCAGAATTTGGTCACAACCAAGACGGCATTCGAGAATTGCGCTCCTTGGATATCGGGGACTTCCCAACCCCTAAGCCGGAGAAGTTGATTTCGCAAGTCCTCTCGCTAGCAAGCGACCCCGGTGACATTGTGCTCGACTCATTTGCCGGCTCTGGAACAACGGGTGCTGTCGCGCACAAGATGGGCCGCCGATGGATCATGGTTGAGCTAGGTGAGCACTGCCACACTCACATCATTCCACGCCTTCAGAAAGTCATTGATGGTAAGGATGGCGGCGGTGTCACGGAAAGCGCCGGCTGGGAAGGTGGCGGCGGATTCCGCTATTACCACCTCGCGCCCAGCCTGATCATCAACGACCGTTGGGGCAACCCCGTCATCAACCCTGCCTACAACGCTGCGCAGCTGGCGGAGGCGCTCGCCAAGCTGGAAGGCTTCAATTGCGCTCCCTCCGAGGTGCGGTGGTGGCAGCACGGTCACTCCAGCGAGCGCGATTTCATCTACGTCACCACGCAGAACCTGTCCGCCGACCAGTTGCAGGCGCTGTCCGACGAAGTGGGCTCCGACCGGAGCCTGCTGGTCTGCTGCGCGGCCTTCCACGGCGTGACCGCCGCCAAGGCGGCGGAACGCTGGCCGAACCTGACACTGAAGAAGATTCCGAAGATGGTGCTGGCTCGCTGCGAATGGGGCCACGACGACTACAGCCTCAACGTGGCGAACCTGCCGATGGCAAAGCCCGATCCCGTTGAGACTTCGGCAGCCGCCGAAGCGAACAAGAAAACCAGGAGCAGGAAAGTGCCCGTTGCGAATTTGAATCAGGGCGGTCTGTTTGGGGAGAACGAATAATGAACAGCCGCGTCCTGCACGCCGTCACCGGTCGTCTGTCTCTTCGTCCGCCACAGGAGGAATCTCTTAAGCGGCTGGTTCGCGCGCTCGAAGCCTCGCCTGACCTCTTGGGCCATGAACGGGATATCGCCACCGTTCTTTCCACGCTGAAGGCCAAGTTCCCCACGCTAGAGGACTTTGAGCGCGAGTTCCCCTCGCTGTGCTTCGCGCTGGCCACGGGTGTGGGCAAGACGCGGCTGATGGGTGCGTTCATCACCTATCTGCACTTGGCGCACGGTATCAACAACTTCTTCGTGCTCGCGCCCAACCTGACGATCTACAACAAACTCATCACGGACTTCACGCGCAACACGCTGAAATACGTGTTCAAGGGGATTGCCGAGTTCGCGCAGCAACCGCCGCTGATCATCACCGGTGACAACTACGACCAGACCGGCGCGGCGGTGGATGATCAGCCACAGGGTTTCTCCCACGACGTGCGCATCAACATCTTCAACATCTCCAAAATCAACTCCGAGGTGCGCGGCGGCAAGGAGCCGCGCATCAAGCGGATGAAGGAAGTGCTGGGCGACAGCTACTTCAACCATCTTGCGAACCTGCCTGACCTCGTGCTGCTGATGGACGAATCGCATCGCTACCGCGCCAGCGCGGGTGTGCGTGCCATCAATGAGCTGAGGCCGCTGTTTGGCCTGGAGGTGACGGCGACGCCATTCGTGGAATCCAGCAAGGGGCCGGTGCCGTTCAAGAACGTGGTGATGGACTACCCACTGGCGCGGGCGATGGAGGATGGCTTCGTCAAGGAGCCTGCCGTGGTCACCCAGCGCAACTTCGACGCCAAGGCGCATACGCCCGAGGAGATCGAGAAGACCAAGCTGGAAGACGGTGTGCGCCTGCACGAGACGACCAAAGTCGAGCTGCTTACCTACGCTCGCGAGAACAGCGTCAAGCTGGTCAAGCCTTTCATGCTCGTCATTGCTCGCGATACCACGCACGCAGGGCAACTCCTGGCGCTTCTGGAGTCGGAAGCCTTCTACGAGGGCCGCTATCAGGGCAAGGTAATTCAGGTCGATTCCAGCCGTACCGGCGCGGAAGAAGAAGAGATGATCACGCGCCTGCTGGCCGTGGAGAGTGTGGACGAGCCGACCGAGATCGTGATTCACGTCAACATGCTCAAGGAAGGTTGGGACGTGACCAACCTTTACACCATCGTGCCGTTGCGCGCCGCCAATGCCCGCACGCTGATCGAACAGTCCATCGGGCGTGGCCTGCGACTGCCCTACGGCAAGCGCACGGGCGTCGCGGCGGTGGATCGCTTGAACATCGTCGCGCACGATAAGTTCCAGGAGATCATCGACGAGGCCAACCGCGGCGACTCGCCGATTCGCCTGAAGCAGGTCATCCTCGATGCGCCGAGCGCCGACGACAAGAAGGTCAGCGTGCAGGTCGAGTCCGGGGCAGCGGCGCGTCTCGGTTTGACGGAAGCACCGGTCGTGGTCACAGGGGCTTCAGCCACTGACAGTGGAGCGGAAGTCCCCGTGCCCAAACCGGTGTTCACCACGGAGGCGGAGAAGAAGGCCGCGCGCGTGGTCATGGACGTCATCGGCAAGTACGAGGTCAAGCGCGATCTGGTGCCCACCAGCAGCGCGTTGCTGAAACCCGAAGTGCAGAAGGAAATCCTTGCGGAGGTGGCGGAGCGGTTGAAGCCGCTGCAAGGCGAATTGCTGGCGGGCGTGGATGCATCAGCCCCCGTTCTTGATTTGTCCGCCGTGGTCGCGAAAACAACGGAGATCGTGGTGCAGCAGACCATCGACATCCCGCGCATCGCGGTGGTGCCGACTGGCGAGGTCACGACGGGCTTCCACGCCTTCAAGCTGGACGTGAGCCAGCTCCATCTTCAGCCTGGCCAGCGCGAGATCGTCGGGCAGATGCTGCGCACCAACGAGCAGTTCACCCTGGCCGCCGAGGTCGGGATCAAGGAGCAGCGCCCGGAGGACTACATCGTCCACGCGCTGGTGGACTTCGACGACATCGACTACTTCACCCACGCCGATCTGCTCTACGACCTCGCGGGCCAGATGGTGCAGCACCTGCGCGGTTATCTGTCCGAGGACGAGGCCATCAGCGTCCTCGATCGTGACCGCCGCTTGATCGCACGGGAAATCCACGCGCAAATGATGGCACACTTCTGGGAAGAGGCGACCGAGTACGAGGTGCAGGTCAGTCGCGGCTTTACTGAACTCAAGCCGTGCAACTACACCGCCACCGCAGGCCAGACGGCCCACCACTTCCGGGAGACCGTGACCGAGACCAGTCGCATTAAGCAGATGCTCTTCGGGGGCTTCGCGCGTTGTCTGTACCCGCTACAGAAGTTCGATTCGGACACTGAGCGGCGCTTCGCCATCATCCTGGAGCGCGATGCCCTGAAGTGGTTCAAGCCTGCGAAGGGGCAGTTCCAGATCTACTACAAGCTTGGCACCGAGCAGCCGGAGTACATCCCGGACTTCGTCGCCGAAACGGACTCGACGATCTTGATGGTGGAAACCAAAGCACGCGGCGATATCAACACGCAAGAGGTGCAGGCCAAAGCTGCTGCTGCCTTGCAGTGGTGCCAGCACGCGTCGGACTTCACGGTGAGCGTCGGCGGCAAACCGTGGCGGTATCTGCTCGTACCTCACGATGAAGCCAATGAGTCGCGGCGGCTGGCCGACTTTTTGAGGTTTGTGAAGGCTTGAGGCACTACCGTATCTGGCGACTTGCTCACCTCAAATGACGCAATAAGGAATCACCATGGCCAAGGCCGAAGCCAGCGTTGAAGAGCTGGTATCAATGATCGAGCGGGGCGAACTGCGCTTGCCAGAGATGCAGCGCCAGTATGTGTGGCGCTCCACGCGAGTGCGCGATCTGCTGGATTCGCTGTATCGCGGCTACCCATCGGGCGCAATCCTGCTTTGGGAAACGGATGAAGCTGTGCCGCTGCAGGATTTCGCGGTCAGCCAGAGCACGAATCCTTACCAGAGCACGCGGCTTCTGCTGGATGGTCAGCAGCGTCTGACATCGCTCTCTGCCGTTATTCGCGGCGAGCCAGTATCGGTGCGCGGCCGTCGTCGGCCTATCGACTTGCTGTTCAACGTGGAGCATCCCGACCAGTTGGCGGTCGTGACCGAAGTGGAAGAGAACGGCGACGATGAGGACGATGCCGACGACGATAGCGAACTGATTGGCGATGAGACGGACTCGACCGAGGACGAACTGCTCAAGCGCTTCAACAAGATGACTTTCGTGGTGGCCACGAGGAAGCTGGAGCAGTTGCCGCATTGGGTGAAAGTGTCGGAAGTGTTCAAGACCGACAACGATGCGCCTTTCCTCAAACGTGCCGGTATCAGTGGTTTTGACGATCCGCGGTACGAGAAGTACAGCCAGCGCCTGGCCCGGCTACGTGGCATCCGCAAGTACGTTTATCGGATGGATGTACTGGAACGGACGCTTTCCTACGATGAGGTCACGGAAATCTTCGTCCGTGTCAATTCACTGGGAGCCAAGCTGCGCAGTTCCGACCTGGCTCTGGCGCAGATCACCGCCAAGTGGCGGCACTCGCTGCAGACGTTCCAGGATTTTCAGAAGGCCTGTGTCAAGACGGGCTTTGACCTCGATCTCGGTTTGCACCTGAAGAACCTGATGGCGTTTGCCACCGGTCAATCACGTTTCCAGATCGTTGGTAGCCTGAGTGTGGAGAAGCTGCAGAAGGCGTGGAAAGAAGCCTGCGAGGGCATGGAATTCGCGCTCAACTTCCTGCGTAGCAATCTGGGCATCGATAGCCCGGCGCTGCTGTCGTCGCCCTTCCTGCTGGTGGTGCTGGCGTATTTCGGACACAGCCGCAACTATGCGCTGAGCAACGATGAGGCCCGCCAACTGCGCTATTGGGCGCTGATGGCCAATGCCAAAGGCCGCTTCTCCCGAGGCTCCAGCGAAACCATTCTGGATCAGGATTTGGCAAGTATTCGTCAGGGCGGAGCGGTGAGCGAGCTGATCGACCGACTGCGCCTGCAGTTCGGCCGCCTGGACATTACCGCGGAGGAGCTGGAAGGCCGCAACCAGCGCAGCGCGCTGTTCAAGACCATGTTCCTGGCTTTCCGCGCTGCCGGTGCGAAAGATTGGCGCAGCCATCTGGCCATTGCTCTGGATCATTCGGGCGTCCAGCATCGCTTGCAGTTCCATCACATCTTTCCCAAAGCCGTACTGAAGACCAGCTTCACTGCCCGCGAGGCGGATGACATCGCGAATCTGGCCTTCATCGGCGGCAAGACGAATCGCGCGATCAGCGACAAGGCCCCGGCGGTTTACCTGCCCCCGCTGGTGGACCAGCTTGGCGAGCCAGCGTTCGCAGCACAGTGCATCCCGGTTGAGGCATCGCTGCTGGAAGTGGAAGGCTACAAGGCTTTCTTGCTTGAGCGACGCAAGAGGATTGCAACGGCGCTGAATACGTTTGTTGGGCCTGCAGATTGAGCCGGTGGACTGTTGACGCGCGCCGAAAACTGACCATTTAAGCGTGGTGATGCGCGTTCAAAATTGACCAGGGTGTTCAACCTATCCTGCCTGTTTTTGGGGCGGGGAAATTGAGGTGATCACCATGGCCATGCTTGGCAAGATCCGCAGGATGTATTTTCGGGACAAGCTTCCCGTTTCCGAGATTGCGCGACGGACGAGTCTGTCGCGCAATACCATCAAGAAGTGGTTGCGCGCGCCGGGCGGCGCGGAACCCCACTACCGTCGCCAGAGCGGTGAGAGGAAGATTGCGGCCTATGCGGCGCAACTGACGAAGGCGCTGGAGATGGATGCCCACCGTCCCAAGCGCGACCGGCGCACTGCGAAGCGCCTGTGGGAGGAGATTCGCGCGCCGACACTCAATGTCACGGTGGATACCTCCTGCCAGGGCATGGGCTGCTCCTTCGCGTTTGCCAAATGCCATAGCTTGATGTGTCCACCATGTCTCCGAACAGGTGTCCTCCATGTGTCCGGTCTGTACACCTCTCCCGCGAGGGGAGAGGGGAGTATCGGGCTTCATCACGGCAGATGCGCCGCCAGCCATTCGTCGAGGTGTTCTTCGAGGATGAAATGCTGGCGCACCCAGCGCCGCATGGCTTCGCCCTCGGCCTCGCGGGCATCGGCGTCGTGGATGCGCGCGCGCAGGGCTTCGATCCAGCGGGCCGGGTCGTTGGGCAGGGTGCAGGCGGGGCTGCCGCGATAGGGGTCGATGTCGGTGCACACCACCGGCAGGCCGAGGATGCCGTATTCGAGCAGGCGCAGATTGCTTTTCCCCTGGTTGAAGCGGTTCTGTTCCAGCGGCGCGACGGCGATGTCGAAATTGAGGGCGGCCAGCGCCTGCGGGTATTTGTCAAACCCGATGATGGGATGAAATTCGGCGAGCAGCGGCCGGATGTTGTCGGGGGCCATGCCCATGAAAACCCAGTCGGCCTCGTCGCGCGTGGCTTCGATGATGGCGGCGATCCAGTCCAGGTCGCCCTGGTGCGTGACGCCGCCGGCCCAGCCGATGCGCGGTTTTTTGCCGGCGCGCTTTTGCGGTTGCAGATTGAGCCAGCGCTCGCTTTCGAGACGGTTGGGAATGACGCGGATGTCGGAAATCAACGGGCTATAGGTTTCGGCCAGGAATTGGGTGCTGACCACCATGCGGTCGCAGTATTTGAGCGCGGCGCGCAGGCGAGAACGGGCGTTGGCCGGGATATTCTGACGGAAGGCGCTTTTCTGCGGCATTTCGGTTAGCAGGTCGTCAAGGGCGTAGACGGTGAAGATGTCGAGCTTCGCCGCCCGCCATTCGGCCAATCCGCGCAGCCGGGAATCCAACTGATAATTCTGGACGACGATACTGTCGGCTTGCAGTCGGGCGAGTTCGGCGGCGCTGAGCTC
The DNA here is from genome assembly GCA_009779265.1 of Betaproteobacteria bacterium. Classification (GTDB taxonomy): domain Bacteria; phylum Pseudomonadota; class Gammaproteobacteria; order Burkholderiales; family Rhodocyclaceae; genus Azonexus. The sequence goes on along the minus strand of WREP01000003.1, from coordinate 6,476 downwards.
GCGCTTGTCGATTTGTGGCCACACGCAGTCGAGCGCCTTGCCGGCTTGGCGTAGCGCCTTGAGTGGCGAGGTGACGCGGTAATCGCCCTGGGCGTTGGTGACCGGACAGACGATGATGCGCGGCAGATCGACCGGCAGGTATTGCCAGGCCGGATGATAGCCGCGTTCCGGCACCGGCGTTGCGCTGGCCAGCGACAGGTTGGGGTTCCACCAGGGGTCGATGCGCGCATCGACGCGGACAGCCGGGGGCGGTGGCGAGAGTTCGGCGGCGTGCAGGTCGGCGTTGTAGTGGGCCAGGGTGACCTGTGGCTGGTAGAGCAGGCGCTTGCCGGCGTCGCGCAACGCCGCGCCGAAGGCCATTTCGGCCTCGACCACATGCTTCGCCGTCAGCGGAAAGCCGCCACAGGCCCGGTAGGCTTGCCGGTCGAGCAAGAGGCAGGCGCTGGTGGCGCCGATGACATCGCGGGCGACCTGAAGCATGCCGAGATAGCCGTCTTCCGCGAATTGCGACACATGCCGGTAGGGGCTGGCGCATTCTTCGGCCAGGCCGGCAATCTGGCCGGCGCTCTCGATCTGGCCGCTGACCGGCCGTGCGAGGCGGGGAGCGACGGCGGCCACGCCAGGTTTGTTCAGGGTACGCATCAGATCAAGCAGCCAGTTTTCCTGCAAGATGTGGCAGTCCTCGCGCAGCAGTAGCACCCGATCGTGGCTGGCTGCTTCGATGCCGCGATGGCTGGATTGCAGCCAGCTTTCGCCGGTCAGCCGGGGCAGGGGCCGTAACTGACCGTTAACTTCCCGCGCCAGCGCATCGGCCCAGGCGTCGAGTTCGGGGTCGGCGCCGGGCGGATACAGCAAAATCATTTCCACCGCTGGCCAGGTGGTCTTGGCGAGCAGGCTTTCCAGCAATTCGGTGAGGAATTCGAGTTGCCCGTCGGAAATAATGATGATGCTGAGCGGCGGGTAGTCGTCCAGCACGGGCAGGGTGCGCCACATCCCCTTGCCGATGGGAATGATTTCTTCGGGTCGGCCGAGGCGTTGCTGCTGTGCTTGCAGCGCGGCCAGGCAATCGCTGTCCGAACTGCTCCAGTCGCCGGGAAAGCTGAGCAGGGCATCGGCGATATGGGCCGGCGGGTACAGTTCCGGCTGCTCCTGCAAGCGCAGCAACTGGTCGAACCACGGGCTGTTCTTGTAGATGGCGGCGCCGCCGGAGAGTCGCCAGGCTTGACGGGAGACGCACAGCGGGCCGGCGAGATCGAGCGAGCGCAGCCATTCGGCGTTGGCGTGCGGCTTCAGGCGCAGCTTATGGTGCAGGCCGTACTCGTCGAGCCAGTCGTCATCTACGTAGAAGGCCGGGGCGGCGGGTTGGCGCTGGCTTTCGGCGGCGATTCGCCACAGGCACATCGGGTCGAGCACGGCGCCGACCGGGATTTCCAGCAACCAGTCGCGGCGGCCAGAGGCGGCAAGAAAGTCGATGGCCGTCTTGGCTTCGTCCCACTGGCCAATCTGCTGCCAACCAAGGCTGGGCGTCGCTTCCAGCCCGGGCGGGGGCGCCTGGGTGCTGACGACATCGATGTGCCAGCGTTTGTAAAACTGGCTGTTCAGCGATTCGAGGGTATCGGCAAGGCGGGGAAACTGGCCCTCATCCAAGCGCACGAAGAGATGAAAGCTTGGGGTGTTTTTCCAGGTCAGGGTCGAATCGGCCAACAGGATGCCGTCGCTTTCGAGCAGCCGGCGCTTGCCTCGCCAGGCATGTTCGCACAGGGAAAAATCCAGAATCGACGCTTCCGCCTGTGCCGGCGGCGTCGCCGGCAGGCAGGAGGCGAGCAATTGGGTGAAGGCATTGATCAGTTGCGGGCGCTTCTCCAGCGGCGATACCCAGGCCAGGGCGGGGCATTGCGTGAGGCTGGCGGCATCAATGGCCGGCTGCTCGGCGCGAATCCGCTCCGCCTCTGCCTGGGTGCGTTCGACGAAATGGCCGAAATCCTGCCAGCATTCGCTTGCTTGCTGCTCGGAGAGGGGAAGCTTCTCGTCCGTGGGCAGGCGCAGCAGTGGCGCTTCCAGTCCAGCGGGCAGGTGGCCCGGATCGTCAGCAAAAAGCAGGTCGTTTGGGAGGTGTTTTTCATCGTCGCCAAGCTGGCCGAGGAACCAGCGGGCGACGACCGGAGCGCGCCAGGGGTTGCCGGCAATCGTTTCAGGGTAGACCGCGATCGGGGTGCGGCCGGCCCGGAAATGGCGGGCGGCGATTTCCCGCGTCAGCGTCGGCGTGCGCAGACGGGGATTGGCGGCATCGTTTGCGATATAGGCTTCGTAGCCGGCTTCGTTGAGAATGTGGCAGAGCGTGAGCAGACAGTGGATACGATCGGGATTCTGCGGATCATTGGGGACGTGGATATAGTAGGGCTGGCTGGCGGCGGCGAAAAAACCGGCCGGGGCGCGTGGCTGGGATAGGGGCATGATCGTTCCGGTTGGCGTTGAAGTCGTCTTGCAGAAGCCGTGAAGTGGGTTGAATGTCAGGGTCGCGGAGCGCAGGATGGGTAAAGGGTAGCGGAACCCATCGCAACGTGCTCCGCTGCCCGCTCCGGCGAATTCAGGGCGTCTCTTTCACATGGCGGCGGTCAATGGCTACGGTGGCGCGGCGAAAAACGTCCTCTGTCCAGAGCTTGACCAAACTCATATGATCGTTGACGAAACATGAAGTACCCGGCGCCGATCGCAGGTTATCGAGTGATATTTGGCGCTGCTGTTCGTATTTTCGGATAAAGCGTTTGGCATATTTTTGATAATCGGCGGCGGTGAAGGAGCTGTCGGTGCTCTGGACGCTGGCGGAAGCATGGATGTAGGGAATGTCGCAACAAACCCCAATTTTGTAACCGGCCAGATGCGCCGCGAAACTGAAATCGCAATCGTAGAGATGCCAGCCATCAAAAGTATCGTCATCGAAACCGACCGCCGCCGCCACCTCGCGGCGGGCGATCATGCACAGGCCATCCATGACCTCGATGCCGCCCGTGACGGGCCAATCCTTGGCGCCGTAAATCATGAGCTGAAGACGGTCGGCGTAAAGGCGGGACCAATGGCAGACCGCGCCATGCAGATGCTCGCTCGCGCCAAACCAGGCGGGATAAACCAGACGCGAAGCCCCGGCAAAGCCGAGTAAATCCCAGGATTGCATCCGCTCGCCGATTTTTTCGGCGAAGCGTTCGTCGAGAAAGATCACATCGTCGTGCGAGAAAATCACGATGTCGCCGCGCGCGCGGCGCAATCCCCGGTTGTAGCCTTCACACAGCGAGCGCGCGTCGTGAATGCCGATAATTTCATGCGGAAATCCCGCCAGCAGATGTTCAAAATTTTTGCTGACCTGAGTGAATTTCCACTGATCGATACTGCAAACGACGACGGAAAAGAAAGGTGCGTTCATGCTTGCTCACCGGGCAAAATCGGGCAGGACAAATTGGACATGGCTTCTGCAAAACCCAGCGCAAAACCCTTGGCCTCGGTCAGCCCGAGCGCCTTCATGCGTTCGCGCAGCGCCGGGTCGGGTTTTCGGCCAGGCGTAGCGAGTTGCCGGGCGAGTTCCGCATAGCGCGGCGCATCGTCGGCGATCCATTTTTCCTTGCCAAGCGCCGCCAGGAAGGCGGCGGGGCGTTGCGACCAGGGTAGGCTGGAGGCGGGAACCAGGCACGGCCTGCCCATCCAGAGACAGGTGGGCAGGGCGAGGCCGCCAGGGTTGACCGGCGGCAGCAGCCCCAGGTCGATGGCTTGCCAAGCCAGGCAATATTCTTCCGCCGTGCGGACATTGGCGAAAACGAGCTGTGCCGGGTCGATGCCCAGGCTGGAGAATTGCCCGCTGATGAAGTTTTGCGCCGCCTGCCCCAACTCATCCAGATTGATGACGAGCGTGGCGTCGGGGAGGCCGCGCAAGGTTTCGGCAAAAAGCTGCCAGCCGCTGCGGGCAATTTCCGCTGCAGGTATGAGGCAACCGAGAACCGGCGGCTTGCTTCGCGCTGCCTCGCCGGTCAGCGGCAATTCTGGAAGATCAAGCACCTCGCCCAATTCCGGCAGACAGATGCTGGGCAGCATGTTTTCCACACCGAGGCGAGCGCCCGCCAGCGTTCTCACATCGGGCGCGATGGGCGGGATCGGCGCTTCCCCCCAAAGCAATTTGTGGGCTGCGGGCGTCGCCAGAAAAACCGTCAAGCGTTCCGGCGGGGCGAGAACTTCCATGTTAATCAGAATGTCTGGCGCCAGCGCGCGGATTTTTTCAACCGCGCTGTCATCCTCATCCTGATGGATAGGCAAAAAAGCATCGGCCAGCAGGGAACATTTTTGGAAGATGTCGTCCTTGGGTGGATTGGTGTAACAGGAAACAAGGGCAGTGAAAAAGTTTTCTGTTGGCAAATGGCAGAGAAGCGCGAAAAGCTGTTCAAGCTGGTGCGGTGAGGTAAAGTCGCCCAGCATGAAAGCAATCCGTGCCGGAGCGCCTTTCCTGGCATGGGTGTTTTCCGGGGCGTTGCCAATGATGTCTTTCAAACGATCTTGAATGCGGTAGAGCGTTTCGAGAAACCTCTCGCCATCTTCATCGCAGCGGGCCAGACAATGCGCCGCCAGCAGGTCGTCGGGTAGCCCACGGGAAAAGCGTAGTGCATATTTAGTAAATTCCGCCAAATCGCCGCACTCGGCCAGTATTTGCAACAAGGTACTCTGGATGGATGATTTTACATCGGATGAAAGCGCGGCAGAGATTTTCAGATGGGAAATCGCCTCCTCACTTTGCCCAGTTAAATGCAGTGCTTGCGCGAACGCCGGATAAGCTTCGGCCATGTCCGGCTGTATTTGCAGGGCGGCGCGTAAAAATTCGACGGCTTCCGCAGGTCTTTGATTTTCAAGAAAAGTTTCACCCAGTATGGCGATGAGATCGGCGCGTTCAGGAGCAATTTTCTCTGCTTGCGCAATAAAATGGCAGGCTTCCTGAACAAGTCCTTGACGCGCGCAGATAAAGGCCAGATAAGCGCAGGGCAGCGGGTTGTCCGGCTCTTGTGACATGGCTGTCGAAAAATACTCGATGGCGGTTTTGTGATCTTTTCTATTAAAGGCTTGGATCCCTTGCTGAAACGGAGATTTTGGTACTCGTGTAGCGGAAATAGATTGTTGCCCTGCATCAACGTTGATTTCATCCAGAAAAAGCATCTGGCAGCGGGTTTCCCAGCGCCCCGGTATAGCCGCCTCTAGCATCTGAACCGTCATGGTCAAAACTTTTTCCGGGAGAATGCGCTCCATACAAGAGGCATGTCCAAGCGGGCAGAGTACCGCATTCGTTGCGGGAATCTCTCGCAGGCATCCCCGGCATTCGATGTCCGACCACAAGGCGCGGCTTCCCGTCGCAAATGGCAGACGAGTAGCCGGATCGGCCATGCTGAAAAGCCCAAGGTATGGAGTGCCGACGGCGGCAGCAACGTGCAATAACCCGGAATCCGGTGCAATCAGAAGATCGCATAGTGAAAGCGCCGCTGCCGTGTGCATTAGCGATAGTTGACGCGCGAGGCAGAGAATATGATGGTTTGTGGAAAAACCCGTATCAACGGCGGAATAATCCCGACCATGCCCCAGGATGATGACGCCGAGTTTCTTGTCCTGCCGCAACAAATCCGCAATGAATCGTTGCCAATGCGATTTGGGCCAGATGCGATCAGGTGTAGTTGCCTGCATGTGTACGGCAATCAGCCGCTCGATGCCTTGGCGCTGGAAGTTCCGAAGTAGGGTGTTTGCAACCAAGCGAACTTCGCCGGACGTAGGATACAAGGAGGGGGTAGTGAATGATAGAGGGATGCCGCTGGTTTCGGCATAAGCATGAAGGATGTGCAAATTCCGGCGCTTTTCATATGCCCAATCCAGGTCGATTATCACATCATCTGGCAAGGGTTCATATTGCATATTAAATACGAGATCAGCGTCCGGGTTTTTTGAAAAAACCTCTGTTCTTGCTGTCATGACCAATAAATTATGGTTTGGATAGAGGCACCGTAAGCTGCGCAAAATAGGTGTTATCCAAATTACATCACCGAGCGCCATTTGCCGCTTGAGAACGATGTTGGGGCGTTTGTGTTTTCTTGGGGCGCGCAAAATGGCTATGAAATCTTCATCGCGATCCTCATTGGGTGGGCGGTCGTATATTTCAGAGATTTCAAATAAGGTAGGGCTTAAAAAAGCAAGCTGCTGCTTGAAAACAGTGATGTTCTCGAAATACTGTTCGAGGAAGTTCATCAACCGCTTGTAGTTCCAATTTGAAAAATGGAGAGGGTTGAGGTGTGACCCGTGCTGGGTTTCTGTGGGTATCGATACAATCAACTGGCCGTTAGGCGACATTTTATCAATCAGGAGTTCCATGAACCTGTATGGGTTGGGAACATGCTCGATCGTTTCCAGTGAGATGACATTTTCGTAAAGAGAGGGCGTAGGTTCTGCGAGATCAATTTCGT
>WREP01000002.1 GCA_009779265.1 Betaproteobacteria bacterium | reverse complement strand
CCCCTCGCGCAGCCCTCTCTCCCGACCTCTCTCCCAGAGGGAGAGAGGCGGCAAGTGCCTCCCCTCTCCACAAGTGGAGAGGGGCAGGGGGTGAGGATCGAGGGGCCGGGGGAGAGGGGGAGGCGGCAAGGGAGATGGCGGCAGGTTCGTCCATCGCGCTTGCATACGCCGCTTCGCGGGCAGGAGTGACGGGGAACGCCCCTTTCTTCGGTGAACCTCCCCCTCTCCCCAACCCCTCCCCCGCGAGGGGGGAGGGGCTTCAAGGGCGCGGATTGAGCCTTTTGCGACAACCTCCATGGCGGGGAGAGGGTGAGGGGCGCGGTTTGCCAGGCCGCTTGCGCGAAATTTCACGCCGCAACCCCTCACCCCGGCCCTCTCCCCGCAAGCGGGGAGAGGGAGAGCGTAAGCAACGCGCCTTTCATACGATCACCCTGCGTTCAGCGCAAACCGCTCAGTTCCTTCTGAATCGCGGCGATGTTGCGCTCGTGCTGCGCCACGCGGTCGCGGTAGGGGGCCAGGCGGTCGATGCCGGAGGGCGCGGCGGCTGCGCCCGCCACCGGATGCAGGGCTTCCTGTTCGGCCAGATCGCGTTTGGCTTGTTCCAGGCCGCGCTGCTCGCCGCTCAATTCCTGTTCGAGAATCAGGCGGCGGTCGCCGTCGCGCGCTTTCTGGGCATCCTCGGTGACTTTCGGGAAATTGGCCGGCGTCTTGACGGCTGGCGGACGTGGCGGCGGCGTCGTTTCCGGGGTCATGACGACGGCCTTGCAGCCGTCGTTGATGCGGGCGTTTGCAATCACCGTGCCGCCGTGTTCGTCGACGCACTTGTAGATGGTCTGAGCCGCCGCCGGCAGACTCAAGGCGGCGATCAGGAGCAAAATGGCAGCGCGTTTCATCGTCGTCCTAGCAACTGTAGTAGAGGTCGAATTCGGCCGGATGGGTGGTCATGCGGATTCTATTCACCTCTTCCATCTTCAGGGCGATGTAAGCGTCGATCCAGTCGTTGGAGAAGACGCCGCCGCGGGTCAGAAATTCGCGATCCTTGTCCAGATGGCCCAGGGCTTCTTCCAGCGAGGCGCAGACGGTCGGGATGCGGGCGTTTTCTTCCGGCGGCAGGTCGTAGAGATTCTTGTCGGCCGGATCGCCGGGATGGATCTTGTTCTGGATGCCGTCGAGGCCGGCCATCAGGAGGGCGGCGAAGCACAGGTAGGGGTTGGCGATGGGATCGGGGAAGCGGATTTCGACGCGCCGGGCCTTGGTCGAGGCGACATGCGGGATGCGGATCGAGGCCGAGCGGTTCTTGGCCGAGTAGGCGAGCTTGACCGGCGCTTCGTAATGCGGCACGAGGCGCTTGTAGGAGTTGGTGCCGGGGTTGGTGATGGCATTCAGCGCCTTGGCGTGCTTGATGATGCCGCCGATGTAGTGCAGCGCGGTTTCGGAAAGGCCGGCATAGCCGTCGCCAGCGAACAGGTTTTTGCCCTCTTTCCAGATCGACTGATGCACGTGCATGCCCGAGCCGTTGTCGCCGACGATGGGTTTCGGCATGAAGGTGGCGGTCTTGCCGTACTGGTGGGCAATGTTGTGCACCACGTATTTGAGAATCTGGGTCCAGTCGGCGCGCTTGACCAGGGTGCTGAAGGTGGTGCCGATTTCGCACTGGCCGGCGTTGGCGACTTCGTGGTGATGCACTTCGACCGGCACGCCCAGGGATTCCAGGGTGAGCACCATGGCCGAGCGGATGTCGTGCAGGCTGTCGACCGGCGGTACCGGGAAGTAGCCGCCCTTGACGCCCGGACGGTGGCCGGTGGCGCCGCTGCCTTCGTTTCTTTCGCCGGAATTCCAGGCGGCTTCGCTGGAGTAGATTTTCAGCGAGCAGCCGGACATGTCGACGGCCCATTCGACGCCGTCGAAGATGAAAAATTCGGGTTCCGGGCCGAAATAGGCGGTGTCGCCGATGCCGCTGGATTTCAGCCAGGCTTCGGCGCGCTTGGCGATGGAGCGCGGGTCGCGGTCGTAGCCGCGGCCATCGGCCGGATCGACGACATCGCAGGTGAGGACGATGGTGGTTTCGTCAAAGAAGGGGTCGATATAGGCGCTGTCCGCGTCCGGCATCAACTGCATGTCGGAAGCCTGCACGCCCTTCCAGCCGGCGATCGAGGAACCGTCGAAGGCATGGCCGTTCTCGAAGGTATCCTCGCTGAAGGCGGAAACCGGCACGGTGACGTGCTGTTCCTTGCCACGGGTGTCGGTAAAGCGGAAATCGACGAATTTGGCGTCGTTTTCCTCGATCATCTGGATTACGTCTTGGGGAGTTGTCATTGGTCTGCTCTCTCTTGGGAAATCAATAAAAATCATTAGTTTGATACAATGCCGGCATTCAGGCAAATCGAACGGATCGCCGGATGAGCCGCAAGGCGTTCGGTCAGTGTTTTTTCCAGATCCGCCAGAGCGGCGTCCCCGGCCAGGTGCGCGTAATCGACCGTGATTTCGGCCTCGATCGCGCCTTCCAGATAGTGCAGCACGATGCGCTGCGCTGGCGGCAGGCCGGTCAGCGCCTGTTGCAATTCGGCCAGCACCTCGGCGCGGTCGGGCAGCGCGGCGAGCGCCGCCGGGTCAGTCATATGATCGGCCTCGGCGTCGATATGAACCAGCATGTCGAGCACATCGGCATGTTCCGCCAGCACGCGGATACGCGCCGCTTCGGCGATGCGGTGGCCTTCCGAGACGCTGATCCGCGCATCGACCTGGACATGCACATCGACCAGCGCCTGATGGGCCATGCGCCGGGTGCGCAGATCGTGCACGCCGAGCACGCCGGGCATCGCCAGGAGGCTCTGTTCGATCTGGGCGACGCTGGCTTCGTCGAGGCCGGTGTCGATCAATTCCTTGATCGCGCTCCAGGCCAGTTTGAAGCCCATGTGCAGGATCATGAAGCCCATCAGGGCCGCTGCCAGCAGGTCGAGGAAACCCCAGCCGAGCAGCGCGCCGCCGATGCCGACGACGACGACCAGGGCCGAGGCGGCGTCGGCGCGCGTGTGCAGGGCGTTGGCGATCATCAGTTGCGAGCGCAGGCGGCGGCCGACGGCGAACAGGTAGTGGTACACGCCCTCCTTGGACAGCACCGTGGCCACGGCGGTCCACAGGGCGATCATCTCGACCGCCGGCAGCGTCTCGGCATCTTGCAGGCGGATGCCGGATTCCCACAGGATGCCGGCGCCGACCAGCGTCATCGCAATGCCGAGCACCAGGGTTGCCGCCGTCTCGATGCGGCCGTGGCCGTAGGGATGGTCGGGATCGGGCGGATGGGCGCTGCGCCGGCTGGCGTAAATGACGAGGAAATCGGAGAGCAGGTCGGAAAAGGAATGCAGCCCGTGGGCGATCAGGGATTGCGAATGCGCCAGCCAGCCGACCACCAGTTGCGCCGCGGTCATCACCAGATTGACGGCGACGCTGACCCAGGTCGCGCGCTGCGCCTCGGCCGCGCGCGCCGCCAGCGTCATCTGCATCGGCTGTTCCTCTGCCTGTGCCATTATCTTCTGTCCTATACTAATGGGCCTCGATTTTAGCAGCCAACGACCATGGGAAAACTCAGCCAACTTCTCACTTTGGCGCAAACCCGCGCCCGCGCCCAGGAATGCCCCTACCAGGGCGAACTGTTGCCGCGCGAAGCCTGGGAATTGCTGCAACTGGCCCCCGGCGCCAAGCTGGTCGATGTCCGCACCCGCGCCGAATGGGACTGGGTCGGTCGCGTACCCGAGGCCGTCGAGATCGAGTGGATTCACTATCCGGGCAATGGGCGCAATCCGCACTTCATCGCCGAACTGCGCCGCCAGGTCAATCCCGAGGCGCTGGTGCTGTTCCTCTGCCGCAGCGGCGGGCGTTCGGCGCTGGCGGCGACGGCCGCCGCCGAGGCCGGCTACGGCGGCTGCTACAACATCCTCGAAGGCTTCGAGGGCGACAAGGACGCCAACGGCCAGCGCAACGCCATCGGCGGCTGGCGCCATGCCGGCCTGCCCTGGTATCAGGGATGACACCGGATTTCGCCATGCCCGCCGCTCCCCTTCCCTTCGCCGACTTCAACGCCCTCTCCGACGCCGACTGTGAGAAGCGCATCCGCGCCGCCCGCGCCCGGCTTGGCAAGCGGGCCGTGATTCTCTGCCACCACTATCAGCGCGCCGACGTCTACCAGCACGCCGATCTCACCGGCGATTCGCTGAAATTGTCCAAGCTGGCGGCGCAGAGCGATGCCGAATACGTCGTTTTCTGCGGCGTGCATTTCATGGCCGAGGTTGCCGACATCATGACCGCGTCGCGCCAGATCGCCATCCTGCCCGATCTCGCCGCTGGCTGCTCGATGGCCGACATGGCCAATCTGGCCAAGGTCGGGCGCTGCTGGCGCGAGCTGGGCGAGGTGCTCGATGTCGAGGCGGAAGTCACGCCGGTCACCTACATCAACTCGGCCGCCGATCTGAAAGCCTTTTGCGGCGAGCGCGGCGGCATCGTGTGCACCTCCTCGAACGCCGCCACCATCGCCCAATGGGCCTTTGCCCAGCGGCCCAAGGTGCTGTTTTTCCCCGACCAGCACCTCGGTCGCTGGACCGGCCACCAGTTGGGCATTCCGCTGGACGAAATGGAAGTCTGGGACCCGGATCAGGAAATGGGCGGCCTGACGCCGGAGCAAATCCGCAAGGCGAAAATCCTGCTCTGGAAGGGCCATTGCTCGGTGCATCAGATGTTCCAGAAAAGCCAGATCGACGCCTTCCGCGCCAAGCACCCGGAAGGGCTGGTCATCGCCCATCCGGAATGCAATTTCGCGGTCTGCGCCGCCGCCGATCACGTCGGCTCGACCGAGCACATCGTCAAGACCATCAAGGAAGCGCCCGCCGGCACACGCTGGCTAGTCGGCACCGAACTCAATCTGGTCGACCGCCTGGCGCGGGAAGTGCTGCCGCAGGACAAGATCGTCCAGTTCATGGCGACCACCATCTGCATGTGCTCGACCATGCAGCGCATCGACCCGCAACATCTGGCCTGGACGCTGGAAAACCTGGCCGCGGGCCATGTCGTCAACCCGATCGCGGTGCCGCCGCACGAAGTCGCCCCGGCCCGGCTGGCGCTCGACCGGATGCTGGCGATTTCGTAGGCGCTCATGCCCACACTCATGGATTGCTTCGTCGCTTCGCTCCTCGCAATGACGGTGGAGAAAGATGCCGTCAGTGCGAGCGCAGCGAAGCAATCCAGTTTCGTACATTCTTGAACCCATACCACCCCAGCATGCCCGCCCCGGCGCTGCACATCACCACCTTCAACATTCACAAGGGCTTTTCGCAATTCAACCGGCGCATGATGGTGCATGAGTTGCGCGAGCGCCTGCGCCACCTCAATCCCGACATCGTTTTCTTGCAGGAGGTGCAGGGGCTGCATCTGGGCCACGCCGAGCGCCACCACAACTGGCCGGCCGAGGCGCAACACGAGTTTCTCGCCGAAAACGTCTGGCAGGCCGCGGCCTACGGCCGCAACATGCGCTACGACCACGGCCACCACGGCAACGCGATCCTGTCGCGCTTTCCCATTCTCTCCACGCACAATCAGGATGTCACCCATCTGCAATTCGAGCGCCGCGGCCTCCTGCACTGCCGCATCGACTTGCCGGAAGGGCCGCCGGTGCATTGTGTGTCCGTGCATCTGTCGCTTTTCGGCCATTCCCGGAAAAAGCAGTTGGCGGCCCTGGCCGACTACCTGAACGCCATGGACGAGCCGGAGGCGCCGCTGATCGTCGCCGGCGATTTCAACGATTGGGGCAACCGCGCCGGCAAGCCGCTCGAACAGCGCCTGGGCATGCGCGAGGTGTTCAGCCAGCATGGCCGCGCGCCGGTGCGCAGCTTCCCGGCGGCAATGCCGATGTTTCGCCTCGACCGCATCTATGTGCGCGGCTTCGCGGTGACGCGCACGGAAATTCATCATGGCCGGCCGTGGTCGAAGATTTCCGACCACGCGGCGTTGTCGGCGCATCTTGTCCGGCATGACAGCTAAGTACCTTTCCGGCAACCATCTGACGCTGCTCGATTCGGGCGCCGAGTATTTCCCCGCCCTGCTCGCCGCGATCGACGGGGCCAAGCGTGAAATTTTCCTCGAAAGCTATATCTACGCCAATGACGACATCGGCCAGCAGGTGAGCGCGGCCCTGTGCCGCGCCGCCGCCCGCGGCGTCGTCGTCAATGTCATCGTCGATGGCTTCGGCGCCCGCAATTTCAGCGCCGATTTCCTGCCGCGCCTCACCGCTGCCGGCGTTCGCGCCATGCTCTACCGCCCGGAACTCGGCCGCTTCCGCCTGCGCCGCCACCGCCTGCGCCGCCTGCACCGCAAGCTGGCGATAATTGACGCCCGGCTGGCCTTCATCGGCGGCATCAACATCATCGCCGACGACAACACGCCGCCGGAACTGAGTCCGCGCTACGACTACGCGGTGCGTCTCGAAGGCCCGCTGCTCGGCCAGATTCTCCACAGCATGCGGCGCATGTGGGAAATCGTCGCCTGGGTTAATTTCAAACGCCGCTACCGGTTGGCGCCGCCGCCCAAGCCGGATCGGACGCCGCGTGGCACGCAGCGCGCCGCCCTGCTCATCCGCGACAACATTCGCCACCGCAACGACATCCAGCACGCCTATCTGGACGCCATCGGCGCGGCGCGCGAGGAAATCCTCATCGCCAACGCCTACTTCCTGCCCGGCGTCCGCTTCTTCCACGCGCTGCAAGCGGCGGCCCGGCGCGGCGTGCGCGTCACCGTGCTGCTCCAGGGCAAGACCGACCACCCCCTGCTGCGCTCCGCCACCCAGGCGCTGTACAGCCTGCTGTTCGAACAGGGCATCCGCGTCTTCGAATACGAAAAAAGCTTCCTCCACGCCAAGGTCGCCGTCATCGACGGCGAATGGGCTACCGTCGGCTCTTCCAACATCGACCCCTTTAGCCTGCTGCTGGCCAAGGAGGCCAATCTGGCCGTGCGTGACCGCGATTTCGCCGGCCAGTTGCGCGCCAGCCTGACGGCGGCGATCGAGGCCGGCGCCCGGGAAATGCGCAGCGAGGATTTGACCCGCCAGCCCTGGCACTCGCGCCTGCTGCGCTGGCTGAGCTACGGCGTGGTGCGCCTCCTCGTCGGCATTACCGGCTATGGCCAGAAACACTGGCGGACCGACGAGGAAACGGCTGCCAGCAAACCTGAAAAGCGCCACTGAGCGCTTGCCTGTTTCGCAGGGCAAGCGCATGCAGGCTATGGATATGGGCAGCAATCCCTTCCCGGCCCTCCCCTGCTGCGCAAGGGAGGGAGAAAACCGGCGCCAACTGCAAGCTTGGCTTCCTCCCTTGCGGGCGCAGCCCGAAGGGGAGGCTTGGGGAGGGGGGGTATTGGCATCGCATTCATGCGATTGCCCTGGCCGGCTTCGCCGCTGAACAGATGTCCGGCTACAATCATGATCGGCCCGGCATGGCCTTGGGCGGCCCCGAGCCAAGCCATGACTTCCGAGCGCCGCCAACCAGAGGGGATCACGCATGAGCGGCCCGACTACCGTCCTCATCCACCCCGGGCAGATACTGCCCGTGCTGCTGGCTGCCTCCGCCATCCGGGCGGCGCGGGCGGTGCAGCAGGCCCATGCCGATGCGGCGGCGCTACGGCAGACGCACGAGCAGGAGCGCCAGACCGAGCGCCAGCGGCAAGCCGGCGCGCATGAACAGGGACTGGCGGCCTTGCTGGCGCAGGCCGACGCGGCCGAAGAGCGGCTGGCGCATCTGGCCGAATTGAGCCAGCGCCTGGGCGACGGCCGGGCACTGCAAGCGGCGCGGCCCGTGCGTCCCGAGAGCAGGGATTACCTGTCGCTGGCCGATTACGTGCGCGCCTGCGAAGCCTTTGCCGCCGATGCGCAAAATGCGCTGCTGACGGCTCTGGCCGAACGCCCGGCAGAGGACGGCGAACTCGGCGCATTGGCCTGGCTGGCAGCGCCAGCCGAGCCGGCGGACACATCCGCATCGGCGCGGCTGCTGCGGCGCATCGCGCATCTCGGGCCGCCGCCCGCCGACATCCGGGCGCTGGCCGAAGAACTGGATGCCGCCGACGGCTCGCGGGCGCAGCTTCTGGCCAGCGAGTTGCGCCGCCGCATCCAGTTGTTCGCCGAAAAGACCCTGCAAGACGAGGTGCAGCGGGCGCAGGCGCTGGTGGTGGAGCAGTCCTTGCAGGATCTGGGCTATCAGGTGGAAGAGATCGAGGACACGCTCTTCGTCGAAGGCGGCGTGGCGCACTTTCGCAAAAATCATTGGGGGGATTACATGGTGCGGATGCGGGTGGCGCAAGGCGGCAGCATCAATTTCAACGTGGTGCGCGCCGTGGATGCCGATCAGCTTGCCGGCGAAACCAGTGTGCAAGACCACCTGGCCGAAGACCGATGGTGCGCCGAGTTTCCCGCGCTGCTCAAGGCGCTCGCGGCGCGCGGCGTGCGCCTGGAAGTCACGCGCCGCCTCGAAGCGGGCGAACTGCCCGTGCAGCGCGTGGCGCGCGAGCGGCTGCCGCGCTTTGCCGAGGCCGAGGCCAGCCTTTTTGCCGCCGCTCCGCGACTGATGGAAAGGCCCCTGCCATGAGCGCCCCGCAACCCCGCTGGCTGGCCGACATCGCGCGCACCCTGCCCATCCGCTCGCAATTCGTTATTTCCGGCAATATCCGCGACACCTTTCTCGCCGACGTGGCGGGCCAGACGGCTCTGGCGCCCTTGCCGCGCGCGCTGTGGGAAACGCTGCGTGCGTCGGGCTTCGCCTGCATGCTGGTGTTTGACCCGGCGGACGGCATTCGCGCCTACCCGGACGAGCCTGAAGCGCGCCAACTGGCCGAGCGCCTGTTTGGCTTGAAGCTGGCCGAGGGCGCGCAGATGTTGAGCCTGGAATCGCTCAGCAACCTGATGCGCAAGCTCACCGCCGAGCGGCAGGCGCGCTGCGCCCTGGTGCTCGACTTCGCTTCGCGCCTGACGCGCCAGCCCTGCCAGTTAAGCGAGGCCGAACAGCGTTTTTTCGTGGTCGCGGAAAAACTCTCGCTGCATGCCGCGCCCATCGTGCCGGCGGCAGCGGTGGCGGATAAAGGCGCGCCGCTGTTCAACCCGCTGATCTGGCTGCTCAACCGGGCGCAGGATTTGCCCTCGTGGCTCACGCTCGACAGCGAGCGCGTCGCCAGTCTGGTCATCCCCAAGCCCGATTACGAAATGCGCATGGCCGCCGCGCGCCAACTGGCGCCGCTGTTTGCCGGCTTTGAAGAGGCCGCCCCGGCGGGACGTGAGCGTTTTCTCAAGGCGTTTGCCGACGGGACCGAGGGCATGACCCTCAGCGCCCTCGCCGACATCACGCAACTGGCCGGCTGCCAGCACTTGGGCGTGGCCGACATCGAGGACGCCGTGCGCTGCTACAAGGTCGGCGCCCAAGACAACCCGTGGAAGAAAGACTACCTGCGCGAGAAAGTGCGCGGCGCGCACGAGGTGATCGAGGAGCGCGTCAAGGGCCAGCACGCCGCCGTGATCAAGACGCTGGATATTCTCAAACGCTCCATCATTGGCCTGACCGGGGCGCAGGCGCGTTCCGGCGGCAACCGTCCGCGCGGCGTGCTGTTTTTTGCCGGGCCGAGCGGCGTCGGCAAGACCGAACTGGCCAAGACCCTGACGCAACTGATTTTCGGCAACGAACGCGCCTACCTGCGCTTCGACATGAGCGAATTCGCCGAGGAACACACCGGCGCGCGGCTGCTGGGCGCGCCGCCGGGCTACGTCGGCTTCGATGCCGGCGGCGAGCTGACCAACGCGGTACGCGAAAAACCCTTTTCGGTCGTGCTGTTCGACGAAATCGAAAAAGCCCACCCGCGCATCCTCGACAAATTTCTGCAAATCCTGGAAGACGGGCGGCTGACCGACGGGCGCGGCGACACCGCCTATTTTTCCGAAAGCATCATCGTCTTTACCTCCAACCTTGGCATTTTCGTGGAAGATGCCCACGGGCAGCGGGTGCAGAACGTCAAGCCCGGCGACAGCTACGAAACCGTGGAAGCGCGCGTGCGCGGCGCCATTGGCGACTACTTCAAGTTTCGCCTGTCGCGGCCTGAAATCCTCAACCGCATCGGCGACAACATCGTTGTCTTCAATTTCATCACCCCCGAAGTCGGCGAGCAGATATTCGACGGCATGCTGCGCAACATCGCCCAGCGCCTGCGCGACGAACTCAAACTGCGCCTGACCATGACCGCCGACATCCGCCGCGACCTGCTCGCCCGCTGCACGCAGGATTTGTCCAACGGCGGCCGCGGCATCGGCAACGTGCTCGAATCGGCCTTCATCAACCCCTTGTCGCGCGCGCTGTTCGAGCAGCCGCTGGAAGGCAAACAAACCGTGACCGTCACCGGCATCGCCGAGACGGACAAGGTGGTGACGCTGGGTTTGCAGGTGAGTTGATCATGAAAAAGATCATCGGCATGGTTGTGCCTCTGGCACTGTCATTCCTCGCATCATCAGCCAGCGCCGGCTGGTACGAGGTCAAGAACTACGTGGGCACAATAGGCAGCGCGGCTGTTCACGTCTCCTTGCAAACCTATGATCACATCAATCGCGGCAACCCAGATCAATGGTTGGTACATGGCAGCTATTATTATGACGCGTATCGCATCCCGACTCCGCTGCGAGGCAAGCGCGAAACGGATGGCCGCATGGTGTTGTGTGAAGCGGTGCTGTCTCCTTCGGGTGTCGATTTTCCAGTGGTTCCTGTTGCGTCAGAAGAACGCCCCATACCCTGTCCCATCGCGTTGAAATTTTCCGACGATGGCGCTGCCGGAGAATGGAATGATGGTGAAAAAACGCTTCCGATTGTGTTGAATCAGGTCGGTAGCCTCAACGATACTTGGCTCAACGGCATGCCGACTCCGGTTCACCTCGACGGCGTTGTCGAAATTCCAATGTGGTATCACACAAAGAAATATTTGCTGCTTGGTATTTATGAATCATCAGCCGATTGCCCGGTGTCAATGCTTCATCTGCGGCTTGTCAATATCGCCACTGGCCGCGTTGATAACGACATCCCGTTTGGATGCGATGCCGGAATGATAAAGACCGCGATCTATGCCAACGTCTCCAAAGGCCCGGCAGCGAACAAGCTCTTCGTTGAGTTTAAAGACCCGAAAATGGGCTTTTACGAAGTCGTCAATATCAAGCCACGAGCGGCTAAACGAAAATAAGGTCGTAACAAATGGACTCGCCCAAGTCGAGCGTTTCAGCGCGGCAGGATGGGTAGAGCTTGCGAAACCCATCAATTTGCAGGTGTAGCGCCTTGAGGCGATGGGTTTCGCTTACGCTCTACCCATCCTACCGCGCTTGGCGGCGCCCCAGCCCACGATCCTTGAAACCAAGGAAGTAAGGAAGTAATATTTTCCCACTTTCAGGAGTCGACCATGCTTGCCAAGCTCACTTCGAAAAACCAGATCACGCTGCCCAAGGCGGTGGTGTCGTCGGTCGATGCGGCCGACTATTTCGATGTGACCGTTGACAATGGCCGCATCGTCCTGACTCCCGTCAGGGTGCAGCAGGCTCAGGCGGTGCGTGACAAGCTGGCGCAGCTTGGCATTACCGAGCAGGATGTGGCGGACGCTATTGCCTGGGCGCGGCGCTAATGCCGCCGCGCGTGGTTCTGGATACCAATATCGTGCTGTCCGCGCTCGTGTTTGGTAGCGGCCGCCTGGCCTGGGTGCGGCAAGCCTGGCAGCGCCAGCAGTTGCGGCCGCTGGTGTGCCGGGAAAGCGTGAGCGAGCTTCTGCGGGTGCTGGCCTACCCAAAGTTCAGACTCACGGCGCGGGAGCAGCAGGATTTGCTCGGCGACTTCCTGCACCATGCCGAAGCCGTCGCCCTGCCGGCGCAGTGGCCCGAGCTGCCAGCCTGCCGCGACAGCAAAGATCAGGTCTTTCTGGTTCTGGCGCAGGTGGCCCGCGCCGACGCGCTGGTGAGCGGGGATGCCGACATTCTGGCGCTGCGGAATGCGTTCACGGGGCGGATATGGACGGCGGATGAATTGGCGGCGGAATTGGGGCTGCATTAGAGCCTTCAAGCTGCTATGAACATCTCCATCAACAAAGCCCATTTCCCCGTCACCGTGCTCGGGCCGGGGCGGCGCATTGGCATTTGGGTGCAGGGTTGTTCCATCGGCTGCAAGGCTTGCGTGTCGCGCGATACCTGGGCGCAGGATGCCGGCAAGGCGATGCCCGTGGCGGATTTGCTGGCGTGGTGCGAGCGGGTCGGCGGCAAGGCGCTGGATGGCGTGACCATCAGCGGCGGCGAGCCTTTCGAGCAGCCGGCGGCGCTGGCGCAACTGCTGGAGGGATTGGCGCGCTGGCGCGCGCGGCGGCGGCTGGATTTCGACATTCTCTGCTACAGCGGTTATCCCCTGGCGACGCTGCGCTCACGCCATGCGGCGCTGCTCGAGCGGCTGGATGCCGTGATCGCCGAACCCTATGTCGATGCGCTGCCGAGCGAGCATCCCTGGTGCGGCTCGGCCAACCAGAAGCTGACGCTGCTCTCCAAGCGCGGCCAGCGGCGTTATGCGATGCCCCCGGACCCCGCCGGCAAGCGCATGCAGGCGCTGGCCGACGGGCAGCGCGTCTGGTACGTGGGCATTCCCGCGCGCGGCGACATGGCCCGGCTGGAAGCCTTGTGCCATGAGCGCGGGGTGGATTTCGCGCAAGTTTCCTGGAGACCCTGATGAGCGCCGATCTGGTGCGCGTATGCCCCGCTTGCCGCGCTCATCAACCCCCCGAGCGGATGCGCTGCGACTGCGGCGCGTTGTTGTTCGGCGTGGATTTGACGCGGCCCGTGGCGGTGGATGCCGCCGTCCCCGCAGTACAGCCCGAAATGCCGCCAGCGTCCCCGCCCGCCGCCGCACCAGCGCGCTGCCTGCATGAAGATTGCGGCCAGCTCAACCCGGCGGGCAGCCGCGTTTGCCTGTATTGCAATCGCCCTTTGCCGGCGCCCGCTGAGGCCGAACCCGCCCCGGCCTTGCTGCAACTGCCTTCGGCCCTGCGGGCGCGCTACCGCGTACTCGAAGCGCTCAAGGCCAGCGGCGCGGAAGCCGACATCCTGCTGGTGGAGCGCAGCCCAAGCGAAAGCGCGGCGTCCGCGCCTCTGGTCGCCAAGATTTACCGCCAGGGCATCCTGCCCAGCGCCGAGGCGCAGGCGCGCATTGCCAAGGTCGATGCACGCCATCGCGTCACCGTGTTCGAGACCGGAATCTCCGATGGCCGCGCCTATGAGGTGATGGAGTTTTGCGCGCATGGTTCGCTGCGTCAGTGCCTGAACGGGCAGGCGCAGCCGGCAGCCTTCATCGCCGATGTCATCCGCGAACTGGCCGAGGCATTGCAAGCCGTGCACGAGGTCGCGCTGGTGCACCGCGATCTGAAGCCCGAAAATGTGCTCTTGCGGTGTGAGAGGCCGCTGGATCTGGTGCTCACCGATTTCAGCACCGCTTCCGTCATCGACGCCACCGAGCGTTTCACCGGCATGGCGCGCACGCTGCTCTATGCCGCGCCCGAGGCGCTGGCGGGCGTGCTTGACGGCAAGGCCGACTACTGGGCGCTGGGCATGATGCTGCTGGAGATGGCGAGCGGCGCGCACCCCTTTCGCGGCCTGTCGGATGCCGTCATCCTGCACCACCTGACCACGCGCGCCATGGACGTCAGCGGCGTGGCCGACGCGCGCCTGCGCCAGCTCCTGGGCGGCCTGCTGCTACGCGATCCCAAGCGGCGCTGGGGGGCGCATGAAGTCGGCCGCTGGCTGGCCGGCGACGCGAATTTGCCCGATCCCGTGGAACACGGTGTCGAGCCGGGCTTTGCCCAAGCCTACGCGGTGCTGAACGAACGCTGCACCACGCCCGAGCAACTGGCCGTCGCCTTCGCCCGGCACTGGCAAGCCGGGGTGGCCGATCTGACCAGCAGCCAATTGCTGCGCTGGTTCACCAATGTGCAAAAAGACCAGAATGCCGTGCGCCTGCTACTGGCGCTGCGCCACGACAGCGGCCTGAATGTCGATCAGCAATTGCTGCGCTTCATCCTGCATTACGCGCCCGGCATTCCGCCCACCTGGCAAGGCCGCAGTGTCGAGTTGCCGGCGCTGCTGACGCAGGCCAGCCAGGCCTTGCGCGGCGACGAGGCCGCCGCCGAATGGCTGTGCCATCTTCAACGTCAGCGCGTGCTCGATACCTACGCCGCCGCCGGCAATGCGCAGATGGCTGAACTGGTCGGGCGTTGGAATGCCGCCATCGAAAATTTCGATATCGCCTGGAAGGCGTGCGTGGCGCTGCTGCGCAGCCAGAATGCGCAAGCCCCCGATCCAGAGCGGGTCGTGCGCTTCGACGACGTGGTGTACGGTCAGGGCGCGAGCGCCAGCGCCGCGCCCGCGCGTCCGCCGCTCGCCGTTCTTCACCCGCGCTTTCTGGCGGCGGCCTATGATCCCGCCTGGGTCGAGCGTCTGCGCGGCAAGCTGGCGCACGAGCTGACCGCGCTGGCCGTGCAGCGCCCGCAGCTTGTCGATCTGGGCGATCCGGCCGCCATGACGCCCGCCCAGTTGCTGGCCTGCCAGATCCTGCTGCCCGAATTGCGCAAGACGGTCGAACAGCAGGTGCGCCACGAGGCGCGGCAAGCCCAGGAGCGGGCGAATCTGCAAACCGAGTTCCAGGCCAATTTGGCGCGGATCGGCCGCTACGCGAGTCAGGTGACCTTCCTGTTTCCCGACACCGTTTCGCTGCGCCGGGCGCTGCGCGAACACGCCGACTTGATGGCGCGCATCCGCGCCCACGGCGGCGCTGGCGACGCATGGCTGGCCGTGCGCCGGCAGGCGCTGCGCAGCGAACCCGCGACGCTGCGCCTGCGCGACCTGTGCGATCGTCTGAGCGAGCGCGCTACCGCCAACGCCGGCTGGTTCAATGAGCACACCCGCACGCTCGGTATTGGGGCGCTGATTTTGTTCGTGGTGCTACGGATTGCAGGCGGCATACTGTTCCTGCTGGCGACGGTCGTTGGGGGCGTCCTCTGGCGTCGCCTGCCCGTGCTGCAAATGGTGCAGGACATTCGCCGCCTGGGCCGGAGTATCCAGCCGGGCGAGCGGCACGAGTGAATGATTCCCCTGGCGGCGGCGCTGGTCGATCAAGCGCTGTTTTCAGGCTGATCCGGAAAAATAACGGAGCGTTGCCGCGGCACTGCCGTGAAATCCCAGTGTTGCCGCGCCCAGCGCCAGACCTCGGTCGGCCGGGCTGAAGCCAGTTCGGCCGGCGCTGGCTGGCCGAGAAAGCGCAGGGCGCGGACCAGTTCGGCCGCGGCGCGGCGCGCATCGAGGGCCGGCGCATGCGTTTGCTTGGATAATTTCTCGCCCGCGGCATTGGCCGCCACCGGCAGATGGGCGTAGCGTGGCCGGGGATAGCCCAGGCATTGTTGCAGCCAGATCTGGCGCGGCGTTGAAGCGAGCAGGTCGGCGCCGCGCACGATGTCGGTAATGCCCTGCCAGGCATCGTCGACGACCACCGCCAGTTGGTAGGCGAACAGGCCGTCGGCGCGGTGCAGCACGAAGTCGCCGACATCGGCCTCCAGACGCTGCATCTGCCGCCCCTGCAAGCGGTCGGTGAAAGCCGTTTCCCCGGCGCCGACGCGCAGCCGCCAGGCCCGCGCCGTCCGTCCCGGCGCCAGGCCGGCGCGGCAGGTGCCCGGATAGGCCAGGCCGCCATCGACCGCCGGGCGCGTCGCCGAATCGGCGATCTCCTTGCGCGAACAGGCGCAGGGATAGATCAGCCCGGCCTGGCGCAAATCGGCCAGCGCCGCGGCATATGCCGCGCTGTGCCGGCTCTGCCAGAGCACCGGCCCATCCCACTCGAAACCGAAGGCTTCCAGGGCGCGCAGGATGTCATCGGCCGCCCCCGGCACGTTGCGCGGCGTATCGACATCCTCCATGCGCAGCAGCCACTCGCCCCCGTGGCTGCGGGCATCAAGGTAACTGCCAACGGCGGCGACGAGCGAGCCGAAATGCAGCGGCCCGGTCGGCGACGGCGCGAAACGGCCGCGATAGGCGGGGGCGGGGGGAGGAATCATGGCGGCAACGGGACAGGCGAGCGGCGGCGGCAAAGTCATGATTATTGCCCGGCCGGCGTCGCCTGCGCCAAGCGGCGCAGACGAACGCGCGCCGGGCCGGCCTGCCGCGCCGCTAAATCGTCGCCATGTCGATCACGAAGCGATATTTGACATCGTTCTTGAGCATCCGCTCGTAGGCGGTATTGATGTAGTCCATGCGGATTGTTTCGATGTCCGAGATGATTCCGTGCGCGGCGCAGAAATCGAGCATTTCCTGCGTTTCCCGGATACCGCCGATGAGCGAGCCGGCCAGGCTGCGGCGTTTGAAAATCAGGCTGAAGGCGGCCGGCGATGGGTGCGGATGTTCCGGCGCGCCAACCAGGGCCATCGTCCCGTCGCGCTTGAGCAGACCCAGATAGTCGTCCAGCCGGTGCGCGGCGGCGACGGTGTTGAGAATGAAATCGAGGCTGCCGGCGCGCGCCGCCATCTGCGCCGGATCGCTCGACAGGCACACCGCATCGGCGCCCAGGCGGCGGCCATCGGCGACCTTGCCCGGCGAGGTGGTGAATAACGTGACGTGCGCGCCCAGGGCATGGGCAATCTTGACGCCCATGTGGCCGAGGCCGCCGAGGCCGACGACGCCAACCTTTTTCCCCGGCCCCGCCCGCCAATGGCGCAGGGGCGAGTAGGTGGTGATGCCGGCGCACAGCAACGGGGCCACCGCCGCCAGGTCTTTCTCGTCGTGGCGGATGCGCAAGACGAAGGATTCCTTGACCACGACGCGCGCGGAATACCCGCCATAGGTGTTTTCGCCGCCGGCAACCGGGCCGTTGTAGGTGCCGGTGAAACCGTTTTCGCAATACTGCTCCTCGCCCTCGGCACAGGAGGCGCAATGGCCGCAGCTATCGACCATGCAGCCGACGCCGGCAAGATCGCCGACGGCAAAGCGATGCACCCGCTCGCCGACAGCGACGACGCGACCGACGATCTCGTGCCCCGGCACCGAGGGATAAAGCGTATTGCGCCACTCGTTGCGGGCGGTATGCAGATCCGAATGGCAAACGCCGCAGTAGAGGATGGCGATTTCCACATCCTCCGGGCCGGGCGTCCGGCGCGTGATTTCAAAAGGCCCAAGAGGACTGCTCGCCGTTTGCGCGGCATAGGCTTTGGTCATGGCTGCGATCTCCGGAAAATGGACGGGGGAAAGACAGGAAACATCCTGTCAGCATGAACCAAGCGCGCCTATTTTTCCAGCGAGACGCGATCCCAGATCGCGTAGCGCGATGTCAAGCGGCGCGGTATCGACTTCGGTTCATGCGTCGAGGGGAAAGGGGAGCAAGGAGAAGCATCCCGTCGCAGCGGATAGAAACAAGCTTGACAACACTTTCAGGGCAATCGCATGAATGCCGGCGCCATAAAAGCCACCCCTCCCCGGCCCTCCCCTCCGGGCTGCGCCCGCAAGGGAGGGGGCCAAGCTTGCAGCGCGCGCCGGTTTTCTCCCTCCCTTGCGAAGCAGGGGTCGGGGAGGGATTGCCGTTCATGGCAGCGGCATTCATGCGCTTGCCCTGGCAACACTTTGCGCCTCTTAGCACTCTCAGGTGATGAGTGCTAAAATAAGCGCCAGATTTTCTGGAGAGCACGCCCATGACCCATGCCTTGGCGCATCCCATCCCCTCCGCGGTCGGCAACATCGACGCCTACATCCAGGCGGCGAATCGTTATCCGATGCTGTCCGAGGCGGAAGAGACGCGGCTGGCCGAGCGCTTTCACAGCGAAGGCGATGTCGAGGCGGCGCGGCAACTGGTGCTTTCCCACCTGCGCCTGGTCGTTTCCATTGCCCGCGGCTATCTCGGTTACGGGCTGCCGCACGCCGATCTGATCCAGGAAGGCAATATCGGCCTGATGAAGGCGGTCAAGCGCTTCGATCCGGCGCGCGGGGTGCGTCTGGTGTCGTTTGCCATGCACTGGATCAAGGCCGAGATTCACGAATACATCCTGAAAAACTGGCGGCTGGTCAAGGTCGCCACGACCAAGGCCCAACGCAAGCTGTTTTTCAATCTGCGCAGCCTGAAGAGCGACTACGAGGGCGTTGACACGCTATCCGGCGCGCAGGCGACGGAAGTCGCGGCGCGTCTGGGCGTTCGGCGCGATGAAGTGGTCGAGATGGAAACCCGCTTGAGCGGCCGCGATCTGGCGCTAGAAGGCAATCCGGACGACGGCGAGGAGAGCTTCGCGCCCATCGACTATCTGGCCGACTCGCGCTACGAGCCGACCCGCGTCATCGAAAACCGGGCTATTGCCCGGCGTCAGGGCGAAGGGCTACAGGCGGCGCTGGCGACGCTCGACCCGCGCAGCCGGCGCATTGTCGAGGCGCGCTGGCTGCATGACGGCGAGGCGGCAACCCTGCACGAACTGGCAGCCGAGTTCGCCGTTTCGGCGGAACGTATCCGGCAGATCGAAACCAAGGCACTGCAAAAGATGCGCGGCCTGCTGGCGTCGGCGTAAGCGCGCCGACCGCGCCACGGGGGCCGATGACGGCCCCCGGTCGGTTCACCCTGGCGATTCTTTACTTCTTGCCGGCGATGATGTCGCCCTTGAAGTCGTTGCCGATCAAGGGCGGCGCATCGACCTGCGCCACATGGCACTGAAGGCAGTTGTGGCGGGCCGCGGAAGCGGCTTTCAAGACATGGCCCTCACGGTCGCGGAAGTGGCTGTCGCCGATCTTGGGTGAATTCTTCTTCTCGTAGTTTTCGGCGCTGTGGCAGCTCAGGCACTGATTTTCCTCCAGCGAGATCTCATCGAAATTCTCGACGGCATGCGGGATGACCGGCGGCTGGTCGTTGAAGGTGCGCGCCACTTTATCCTGGCCGCCCGGCTTGCCGCCGAGATATTTTTTGACATCCGGCGCCTGGTCGACGGCGGCCACATCGCTGCCGCGCATCGGGGTCGGTGCCTGGGCCATGTTCCAGCAGCCAGCGGCGGCCAGTACGGCAAATATCATCATCACGGTCTGTTTCATAGTGGCCTTCCTCCTCAAACATTCGCAGATCAGTCGGTCACGGGCGCTACCGGCGGCAGCGTCGAAACCGGGTTATTGAAACGCATGCCGAAGGTGAAAACCTCCTTCGAGCAAACATCAATGCAGCGGCCGCAATTGGTGCAGTTCGCGGCCAGGATCACCGGCCCGATGCCGCGCGCCTCGCCTTTCAGCGCCGGGCGGATGACTTGCGGCTCCGGGCATACTTCGAAGCAATCCATGCAGTCGTTGCAGGCTTGGCGGGCCGGCGCCGCAATGCGCACTGGTGACCAGTGCCCAAGCAGGCTGTAAAAGGCGCCGACCGGACAAAGATGGCCGCACCAGCCGCGATTCATTACAAACAGGTCGAACAGGAAAACGACCAGAACCACGGTCCACGCCACGCCCATGCCGAAGAACAGGCCGCGGTGCAGCATTGAAACCGGGTTGACCAGTTCCCACAGCACATCGCCGAGCAGCGCCGAGCCAAGTAGCGCCACGCCCAGAATCCAGTAGCGGGTGCTGCGTGAAATATGGGCGCTGCCCTTGATGCCCAGGCGGCGGCGCAACCAGCCGGCGGCATCGGTGACCATGTTGATTGGACAGAGCCAACTGCAATAAAGACGCCCGCCGAACAGTAGATAGAACAGCGTGACGATGACGACGCCGACGATGCCCAAGGTTTCCGGCAAGTGGCCGGCCAGCGCCGATTGCAGCGCGATGAAGGGGTCGGTCAGGGGCAGGAAGTCGAGCGTATAGCTGTAGTTGAGGTTGCCCTTGACGATCCAGATACCGGCCAGCGGGCCAAGCAGGAACAGGGCCAGGATGCCAAGCTGCGTCAGGCGGCGCAGGATCAGCCAGCGATGGGCGGCGAGCCAGCCCTTCTCGGCCACCGCCTCGGCGCCGATGCGCTTGCGGCTCATGGCTGGTCTCCCAGACCCGGCGGCTGGCTCGGTATGGCGATGGGTTCGGACGGCAGATCGCGGGGCGCCGGCTCGGTCATGCCGGAGGCCGGATCGTAATGGCCGGGCAGCGTGACGCCTTCGGGCATGCGGTCGGGCAGGTCGATCATCTGCGATTCGTCGATCAGCGAGCGACCGGCTTTTTTCTGCTCTTCCCAGCCGATGCGGTAGTGGCTGCCAAGCTTGCCCTGGGCCAGGGGGGGCGGCAAGACGCGAATGGCCGCTTCTTCCAGCACGCATTTCTTCTCACAGATGCCGCAACCGGTGCAGTGTTCGGAATGCACTGTTGGCAGGAGCATGGCATGGCGGCCGGTGCGCTGATTCGACTGATGAACAAGGGTGATCGCCTTGTCGATCACCGGACACTCGCGATAACAGACATCGCAACGCAGGCCGAGGAAATTGAGGCAGGTCTCGTGGTCGATCAGTACCGCGATACCCATTTTCGCCTTGTTGATATCGGTCAGCGAATGGTCGAGGGCACCGGTCGGGCAGGCTTTGATGCAAGGAATGTCCTCGCACATTTCGCAGGGGATCTGGCGCGCCGTGAAATAAGGGGTGCCGGTGGCGACTGGGTCTTCCGGCTTGGCCAGCACCAGCGTGTCGTAGGGGCAATCGCGCACGCACAGGCCGCAGCGGATGCAGGCGCCGAGAAAGTCATCCTCGGCGAGAGCGCCGGGCGGACGCAAGGCCAGCGCCGGCAATGCTTTCGACTGTTTGGCGTAAAGTCCTAGGCCAAGGCCGAGCATGCCGACGCCGCAGGCCATGCGGGCCGAATCGAAGAGAAATTGCCGGCGGGCGGCATTACTTTTCGGGGTTGATGCTTTCATGTCACCTATGTTCCGGCATTGTCGACGCGAACAGGCCCCTTAGCCGTCCGCGTCGACGTTTTGCCAAGTCCGATGCTTAGGCCTTGACCACCTTGCAGGCGCATTTCTTGAAGTCGGTTTCCTTCGACAACGGGCAGGTGGCATCCAGGGTCAGCTTGTTGATCAGACGGTGCTCGTCGAAGAAGGCCGCGAAAACCAAACCGACTGGCGGCTTGTTGCGACCGCGGGTTTCCACGCGCAACTGAACATCGCCGCGACGGGTGGACAGCTTGACCACGTCGTTGCGGGCCAGACCGCGCTTCTTGGCATCGTCCGGGTGCATGTAGACCACCGCGTCGGGCATGGCCTTGTACAGTTCCGGAACGCGCCGGGTCATCGAGCCGGTGTGCCAATGCTCCAGCACGCGGCCGGTGCACAGCCACAGGTCGTATTCAGCGTCTGGCGCTTCGGCGGCCGGTTGCCAGGGCAGCGCGAAGGCCACTGCCTTGCCGTCCGGGAAGCCGTAGAAACGCACACCTTCGCCCTTTGGCACGTAGCTGTCGTAGCCCTCGCGGTAGCGCCACAGCGTCTCCTTGCCGTCGATGACCGGCCAGCGCAGGCCGCGCGTCCTGTGATAGAGGTCGAAATCGGCCAGATCGTGGGCATGGCCGCGTCCGAAGGCGGCGTATTCCTCGAACAGACCCTTCTGCACGTAGAAGCCGAAAGCCGCGGACTCGTCATTCATGTAGCCCTTGATGCCGTGGGCGTTGACCTTGGCGACTTCGTCCAGCCCCCAGCGGGTGACGGCGGCGTTGGCGAAAAGCACGTCGTACAGCGTCTTGCCCTTGTATTCCGGCGCCTTGTCGAGCACCTCGGCCGGCCATACTTCGTCGGTCTTGAAGTACTTGGAGAACTCGATGTATTGCCATAGATCCGACTTGGACTCGCCCGGCGCCTTGACCTGCTGCCGCCAGAACTGGCCGCGCCGTTCGGCATTGCCGTAGGCGCCTTCCTTCTCCATCCACATCGCCGTCGGCAGGATCAGGTCGGCGGACATGGCGGAAACGGTCGGGTAGGCATCGGAGACCACGGTGAAGCACTTCGGATTGCGCCATCCCGGGTAGATTTCATCATTGACGTTCGGGCCGGCCTGCATGTTGTTGGTCGTCGACGTCCACAGGAAGCCAACCTTGCCATCCTTGGCCATGCGCGATTGCAGCACGGCATGATAGCCAACCCAATCGGGAATGACGCCGGCCGGCAGCTTCCACAGTTTTTCCGAACGCTCGCGGTGCTGTGGGTTGTTGACGACCATATCGGCGGGCAGGCGATGGGCGAAGGTGCCGACCTCGCGCGCCGTGCCGCAGGCCGACGGCTGGCCGGTCAGCGAGAAGGGGCCGTTGCCCGGCTCGGAAATCTTGCCAACGAGCAGGTGCACGTTGTAGATCATGTTGTTTACCCAGGTGCCGCGCACATGCTGGTTGAAGCCCATGGTCCAGAACGAGACGATCTTGGTCTTCGGATCGGCGTAGACCTTGGCCAGTGCCTCCAGCTTGTCCTTGGGCACGCCCGAAATCTCGTGCGCCTTGTCGAGGGTGTATTCGGAAACAAACTTGGCGAAATCGTCGAAGCTGATATCGCTGGCCGCCATCGGGTTGCCCTTGGGTTTGCCGTCCTCGCCGGGGTAGCCGTTGTTCATCGCCACCTTTTCCAGCGGATGGTTGGGGCGCAGACCGTAGCCGATGTCGGTGACGCCCTTCTTGAACTTGACGTGCTTGGCGACGAAGTCCTTGTTCACCGCGCCGTTCTGGATGATGTAATTGGCGATGTAATTGAGGATCGCCAAATCGGAACTGGGGGCGAAGATCAATTCGCTATCGGCCAATTCGCAGGAACGGTGGGAGAAGGTCGACAGCACGCTGATCCTGACGTGCTTGGCGTTCAGCCGACGGTCGGTGATGCGCGACCACAGGATCGGGTGCATCTCGGCCATGTTCGAGCCCCACAGCACGAAGGCGTCGGCATGCTCGATGTCGTCGTAGCAGCCCATCGGCTCGTCGATGCCGAAGGTGCGCATGAAGCCGACGACGGCTGAAGCCATGCAGTGACGGGCGTTGGGGTCGATACTGTTGGTGCGCAGGCCGGCCTTCATGAGCTTGACGGCGGCATAGCCCTCCCACACCGTCCACTGGCCGGAGCCGAACATGCAGACGCCGCGCGCGCCCTGTTCCGGCGTTTTGAGCGTCGTCTTGATCTTCTCGGCCATGATGGCGAAGGCCTGATCCCAGGAAATGGGCTGGAAATCGCCGGTCTTGTCGTACTTGCCGCCTTTCATGCGCAACTGCGGCGTCTTCAGGCGGTCGTGACCGTACTGGATTTTCGACAGGAAATAGCCCTTGATGCAGTTCAGGCCGCGATTGACCGGCGCCTCCGGGTCACCCTGGGTGGCCACGATACGCCCGTCGCGGGTGCCAACCAGCACGCCGCAGCCAACACCGCAGTAACGGCAGACGCCTTTATCCCACCGCACGCCATCGGCGCCCTGCGCCAAGGCGGCGCCGGGCACGGCGATGCCAGCCGCCGTGGCGGCCGCAGCCACCGCGTTGCTCTTGATGAAATCGCGCCGGGTCAGTTTCACTTCCATCATCTCAGACCTCCTCATCTGGATCGGTTTCGTACTGGTGATACACCAGCGATGCCGCGAGAACGCCCGGCAACTGGCGGATCGTTTCAAAATGGGAAAGCGTGGCGTCGTCGTCGGCAGTTTCAATGCTGACGATCATTCGCCCGTCGGGGGCGACGGCATGGACTTCGACACCGGATAATTCGGCCAGAGCGCGCTGCACTTCAGCCGAATGCGCTGGCAAGGCGCCAACGATAATGCTGGAAACATGAGTTGCTGTGGAAACAGGTGAATTCATGCCATGCCTCTTTGTCAGGTCGCTTGCGGAGGCTACCTGTCCGTCAGGGTAGTTCCTTAGCTTGGATCAAAGCTGGAAAAATAGCCCTGATTTTTGTAGGCTCAATTTGACGCAGGTCAACCGATTCCTGGCAGAACCCGGCGGACGTTGCTCGTCGTCAGGGCGCTCACGGCAGCCAGCGAAATGCCGCGCAGTTGGGCCAGTTCGGCGGCGATGCGCGGCAATTCGCCGGGCGTGTTGCGGCCGCCGCCGAGCCAGGCCGGCGGGATGTCGGGGGCGTCGGTTTCAAGCGCAATGGCGTCGTCCGGCAGTGTTGCCGCCAGTTGGCGGATGCGCGTCGAGCCGCTGAAGGTCAGCGCGCCGCCGAAGCCGAGGATGAAACCGAGGCGGCGAAATTCATCGGCCTGCTGCCGGCTGCCGTTGAAGGCATGGGCAATGCCGCCCGCCACGCGGACGCGGCGCAGTGCCTGAAGCGCGGCGTCGACCGCACGGCGCACGTGGAGCACCACCGGCAGTCCGAATTCGCGAGCCAGCTTGAGTTGTTCGACGAAAAAGAATGCTTGGCGCTGTGGGTCGACGTCCGCGACATGGTGGTCGAGGCCGATTTCACCGATCGCGGCCGGGCGCTCGGCAGCCAGCCACTGGCGCAGCGTGGCGAGATCGCTTTCCCGAACGGCGTTTACATATAGCGGGTGGATGCCGTAGGCGGCGGCGCAGCCAAGGTAGCGCTGCGCGCAGTCGCGCACGGCGGGGAAATTGCCGACTGCCACGGCCGGCACCAGAATGCGCTCGACGCCGCCCGCCCGCGCCGCGGCATGCACGGCGTCGCGGTCGGCGGCGAATTCATCGGCGTCGAGATGACAGTGGCTGTCGATCAGCATCCGAGAAAGGGAAACGCCGGTTGCGGCCGCTTGCCGCCGATCAGGTCGGTCAGCGCCAGCGCCGAACCGCAGGCCAGCGTCCAGCCGAGGGTGCCGTGGCCGGTGTTGAGCCACAGGTTGGCGTAACGGCTGCGGCCAATCAGGGGGCGATTGGATGGCGTCGTCGGCCGCAGGCCGCACCAGAATTGCGGCGCCCCGGCGAGTTCCAGGCGCGGGAACAACTGGCGCACGCGATGCAGCACGGCCTGACAGCGGACTTCGTCGAGATCCAGGTTGTAGCCGTTGAATTCGGCGGTGCCGGCGACGCGCAGGCGATCGCCGAGGCGGGAGATGACCAGCTTGCGCTCGTCGTCGGTGAGGGAGACGCAGGGCGCGCGGGACTCGGGCGCCAGCGGCAGGGTTACCGAATAGCCCTTGGCCGGATAGACCGGAATGCCGATGCCAAGCGGCTTGAGCAGCAGCGGCGAATAGCTGCCAAGGGCGACGACGTAAGCGTCGGCGGTCAGCAGTTCGCTGCCGGCCTCGCCACGGACGACGACGCCGGCCAGTTGCCGCCCGCCCGGCGCCAGTTTGTCGATGGCCAGGCCGTGGCGGAAGACCACGCCAGCGGCGGCGGCGCGGGCTGCCAGCGCCTGGGTGAAGCGGTGGGCGTCGCCCGACTCGTCGGCGCGGGTGTAGTCGCCGCCGATCAGGAGGTGGCGGGCATCGGCCAGGGCTGGCTCGATCTCCACGCAGGCGTCGGCATCGACGGCTTCCCGCTCGACGCCGAAGGCGCGCATGGTCTGCGCCGCCTCGCGGGCGGCGGCGAATTCCCGACGCGCGGTATAGATGTGTAGGATGCCGCGTTGCAACTGGTCGTATTGCAGGCCCAGTTCATCGCGCAGAAGGCCGAGTTGCTGCCGGCTGTAGAGCGCCAGCGCGACGATGGCCGCGATGTTGCGGCGAGTGGCGGCGGGCCGGCATTCGCCGAGAAAGCGCAGGCCCCAGGCCAGTTGCGCCGGATCGGCGCGCCAGCGCCAGAGCAGCGGCGCATCCGCCCGTCCCCACCATTGGCGCAGGCGGGCAAAGACCTGCGGATTGGCCCAGGGCTCGGCGTGCGAAACGGAAATCTGGCCGCCGTTGGCGAAGCTGGTTTCCATGCCGGTCGCCGCCTGGCGATCCACCACGGTCACCTGATGCCCGGCCCGGGCCAGGTACCACGCGCTTGTCGTGCCGATGACGCCGGCGCCGAGGACCAGTATTTTCATCTCGCGCTCATTCCGCTCCCAGACCGGGCGAGTACGCGAAGGCGAAGCGCAGACAGTGCTGGCGCACGGCAAGCGAAGCCGACCAAGTAATCGCTTGGTCTGGCAGCAAAATCATGCTTCGCTGCTCCGCTCGCGGGCAATGCGGTTAACCTCGGGAATGTGGCGCATGCCGCGCATCACGCTCGCCAGATGGTTGCGGTGAGCGACCTGGATGGTGAAGCGGAGTTGCGTGAACAAGTGTTCCGAGTCGACTTCCATCGACACATTCTCGATATTCGAGCCGGCTCTGGCAATGGCCGCCGCGACCTGGGCGAGCACACCGCGGGTATTCTTGACCTCGACCTTGATGCGGACGTCGAACAGTTTGCCTTCTTCCGGCTCCCATTCGACGTCGATCCACTTGTGCGGCTCGACGGCGCGCGACTTGCGGATGGTCGGGCAATCGTGGGTATGCACGACGAGGCCGCTGCCCTTCTTGATCGAGCCGACGATCAGATCGCCGGGAATCGGCTGGCAGCAGCGGGCAAGTTGAATGGCCATGCCTTCGGAGCCGTGGATGGCCAGCGTCATGTTGCCCGGTCTGCCTGGCGCCAGATCCTCGCGCGCCAGCAGGCGGCGGGCGATTACCGACGGCAGGCGCTTGCCGAGGCCGATCTCGGTATACAGTTCCTCGATCGACTTGTGGCCGTCGGATTTGACCAGTTGCTCCCAGGCATTGGCCGGAATCGAGATCGGCACCACGCCGAGCGCCAGCAATTCCTGGCGCAGCAGGCGTTCGCCGAGGCGGGCCGATTCCTCGTTGCGCATGGTGCGCAGGAAATGGCGGATTTTGCCGCGTGCCCGGCCGGTCTTGACATAGTTCAGCCAGGTCGTATTGGGCGTCGCCTGCGGCGAGGTGATGATCTCGACCAGATCGCCGTTGCGCAGCACGCTGCGCAGCGGCGCCAAGTCGTGATTGATGCGCGCCGCCGAGCAGTGGTTGCCAATGTCGGTATGCACCGCGTAGGCGAAATCGACGGCGGTGGCGCCAGCCGGCATGGCCATGATCTTGCCCTTGGGCGTGAAGACGTACACCTCGTCGGGGAAGAGGTCGATCTTGACGTTCTCGAAAAACTCGGCGGAATCGCTGCCCTGCATGTCGAGCAGCGATTGCAACCACTTGTGCGTCTTGAGTTGCAAATCGGCGCCGCTTTCCTCGCTGTCCTTGTACAGCCAGTGGGCGGCCACGCCCTCCTGGGCGACATTGTGCATTTCGCGGGTGCGGATCTGCACCTCGACCGGCGTGCCATAGGGGCCGATCAGCGTGGTATGCAGCGACTGGTAGCTGTTGGCCTTGGGAAGCGCCACATAATCCTTGAACTTGCCCGGCACCGGCTTGTACAGCGCGTGCAGCGCGCCGAGCGCCAGATAGCAGGTCGGCACGTTGTCGACGACGACGCGAAAGCCATAGATATCGAGCACTTGCGAGAAGGACATTTGCTTGTCCTTCATTTTGCGGAAAATCGAATACAGGCTCTTTTCGCGGCCGAACACATCGGCGCGCAGGCCGGCATTTTCCATCTTGCCCTTGATGCCGTCGAGAATCCGCGCCAGCAACTCGCGGCGATTGCCGCGCGCCGCCTTCAGGGCCTTGGTCAGAACCTCGGCCCGATGCGGATGCAGCAAGCGGAAGCAGGTGTCCTGCAATTCGCGGGCGAGCTTGCTCAAGCCCAGGCGCAGCGCGATCGGCGTATAGATTTCCAGTGTCTCGCGGGCAATCCGGGCGCGCTTGTCGGCGCGCATCGCCGACATCGTCCGCAGATTGTGCCGGCGATCGGCCAGTTTGATGAGCACGACGCGCAAATCGCGCGCCGTGGCCATCAGCATTTTGCGGAAATTTCCCGCCTGCGCCTCCTGATAGTTGGCGAACTCCATCTTGTCGAGCTTGGACAGGCCATCGACCAATTCGGCGACTTCCTCGCCGAAGCGCTCGGACAGTTCGTGCTTGCTGGCGCCGGTGTCCTCGAGCACATCGTGCAGTAGCGCGGCGCTAATGGCATCGGCATCCATGCGCCATTCGGCGACGGCGCTGGCGACGGCCAGCGGATGCGTGATGTAGGGTTCGCCCGATATGCGCTTCTGGTGCGCATGGGCGCGGGCGGCAAAAGCGTAGGCGGCCTCGATGCGCTCTACATCGACGGGGCCGAGATAATCGAGACTGGCGAGGAAGGCTTGATAAGCCGACTCCTCGGGTGTGAGTGGCGCAATGGACGGCGCAGGGTCAGGGTCCATCGGGCGTCACCGCCATCGCATTCAGGCTTGGCCGCGATTGAGGACTTCCAGACCGACCTTGCCGAGCGCCATTTCGCGCAGGGCGATCACGGTCGGCTTGTCCTTGTCGGCCTCGACCAGCGGCGTCGACCCGTTGGCGACCTGACGGGCGCGATGGGCGGCGGCCAGGGTCATCTGGAAGCGGTTGGGAATACGTTTCAAACAATCGTCGACGGTCACGCGGGCCATGAAAAACCTTTCAATCAAATCAATCGGGCGAATAAAGCGGCGTGCCGGACACGCTGCGCCGCCAGACACAGACGAGAGGCGCGCACAACGGCGCGCAACTCCTCCAGCGCCTGCTCCAGCCGATTGTTAATAATAACATAGTCGAATTCGCCGACATGGCGCATCTCCGCCTGCGCCGCGGCCAGACGCCGGGCGACGACCTCGGCGCTGTCGGTGCCGCGCGCGTCGAGGCGGCGGGCCAGCTCCTCCAGCGACGGCGGCAGGATGAAAACCCCGATCGTCTGCGGAAACCGCTCCCGCACCTGGCGTGCGCCCTGCCAGTCGATTTCGAGCAACACATCGACGTCTGCCGCCAGCCGTTCGGCAATCCAACGCTGCGAAGTGCCGTAAAAATTGCCATGCACTTCCGCCCATTCAAGAAAATCGTGGCGCTCGATCATGGCCCGGAAGGTGGCGACATCGACAAAATGATATTCGCGCCCATCCACCTCGCCCGGACGCGGCTCGCGGGTGGTGTGGGAAATGGACAACTGCACCTCCCGCTCCTCTTCGAGCAGCAAGCGCACCAAGGTCGTCTTGCCAGCCCCCGAGGGGGCGGTGACAACATAGAGATTTCCGGTCATGGCGGTCTTTCGGATCAGAAGGTTGGGGCGGGGTGGGGTTTGCGGAAGTTTTTCATGTCAATCAAGAACTTCCCAGTGGCCACCGTTGGTGGGGCCGTGACGACACAGCTTTCCGGCGCGCTTGAGCCTGCCCAGCAGATACTTGACCCCATCGGCACTCAAGCCAGTTGCTTGCGCCAGTGCCGAAGTGGCCATGTGCGGCTGTCGCCGCAAAAGCTGCAGTATAGCTTTTTGGGTGTTTTCCTGATGTTTCTCTGGTGTTTTTGGGGTAGTTTTTGGGGTAGTTTTTGGGGTAGTTTTTGGGGTGGTTTTTGGGGTGGTTTTTGGGGCGGCGCCAGGAATGGCTTCGGACGTTTCAGACGCCGCCTCAAACACCGCCGGCCGCTGGAAGCTGGCAACAAACAACCCAGCGATTGCGCGGAAACTTACATTCGGCGCGTTCTCAAGAATCAGCGACATCCCGCGCCCCCACGCTTCTACCAGATGAATACGCCGCAGCAGATCGGCCACCAGCGGGTTGCGGCGGCGGGAGACGTTGCCACGGCGCAGATCATCCAGTGTCAGGTTGTCGTACAGGTCGCCTGGATTGCGGACTTCCACCCGATCCCGGTAAATGGCGATCTGAACGTAGTCCGGATCGCGCCAATCGCGGTGGCAAAATGCGTTGATGACGGCTTCGCGCAGCGCCGTCATGGAAACCTCCGGCACGTCGACGCGCCGCAGGCCATCGGCTGCCAGCGTCATGCCGATACGGATGTTCTTGAGAATGTACTTCTGGGCCTCCTCGATCAGTTCGAGGATGTCGCCGCGAAAGTCGTGGCGGTCGATGATGGTGGCGCTGGTATCGCTGGCGAAAACGGCGCAGCGCAACTCGATGGAGTCATCGGCAAAAAACAGCCGCGCCGCATTGACGGGTTGACCGTCGCGTAGCAGGTCGAGCTTTTCCAGCGCATTTGGAGCGCCATCCCAAGGTAGACCGGCGGTTTCGACGAAGCGGCGGATTTTGGATTTGTTCAGGGCTTGCAGCGACGCGGTGGCGGGTTCGTTGTCCCAGCGCAGGGCGGCACGGTTCTGGCGCAGAATCAAAGTTTCCAGTTCGCGGGCGCTCATCTGGCGATCTTCGTCGGCGACACGAATGTAGGCGCGGCCAAAGGCGAAATAGGGTTGCTGCTGACCGCGGGCGCAAACGCGCAGACAGCTCTTGCCGGCCACGG
This sequence comes from Betaproteobacteria bacterium, assembly GCA_009779265.1. Classification (GTDB taxonomy): domain Bacteria; phylum Pseudomonadota; class Gammaproteobacteria; order Burkholderiales; family Rhodocyclaceae; genus Azonexus. The sequence continues at coordinate 105,334 of WREP01000002.1, read as the reverse complement.
TCTGCCCGGTAATTTCGGGGTAGATGCGCGGTTCGATGTGTGCGCCAATTTTCTGGGAAACGTCGCGCAAGGTTTTGCTGTTGATATCCAAGCCAACGGGCTTGCCGTTCGGCGCGATGCCAAACCAGAGTTCAGCCTGACTGTGCTTGTTGAGCATGGCGGCGAGCGAAATCAGGCCCTGATCCAATTCGGCCAGCGACTTCTTGAATTCGGTGGTTTCTGTTTCCGTCATGCTTGGCTCGTTCGTGGTCTGGAGAGTATCCGGCAGCAAGACATGCCAGCCTGCTCATACAAAACCCCGAAACCTTACTCGATATTCTGCACCTGCTCCCGCATCTGCTCGATCAGCAGCTTCAGCTCGATCGCCGCCTGTGACACCTCGGTGACCGCCGATTTGGAGCCGAGGGTGTTGGCTTCGCGGTTGAGTTCCTGCATCAGGAAATCGAGGCGCTTGCCGCAGGCGCCGCCTTGTTTGAGGATGCGCTCGACTTCGTCGAGGTGGGTGGCGAGGCGGCCGAGTTCTTCGGCGATGTCGATGCGCGTGGCGAAAATTGCCACTTCTTGCAGGATGCGCTCGTCGCTGGCATTGCCCAGGGCGTCGACGAGGCGTTGCCGCAGTTTGTCGGTGAATAGCGCCTGGGCTTCGGGGATGCGTGGCGTGATGCGGGCGACGATGGCGCGCATGGCCGCGACGCGTTCGCCGATCAGCGCCGCCAGCTTGCCGCCTTCGCGGCCGCGGCTGGCGGTGAATTCGTCGAGCGCCTCGCGGGCGAGGGCGAGGGCTTCGCTGCTGACGGCGGCGGGGTCGAGGTTCTGTTCGCCGAGCATGCCTGGCCAGCGCAGGATGTCGTTGACCGAGAGCGCCGCCGCGTCGGGCAGAGCGGCGCGCGCCTGACGGTCGAGTTCGCGCAGGCTGGCGAGCAGTTCGCCGTTGAGTTGCAACTGTTCGCCGCGGGCCTTGGCGGCGGCGAGGGACAGGCGGCATTCGATCTTGCCGCGCGTCAGGCGGCTGGCCAGGAGTTCGCGCAGCGGCTGTTCGAGGGCGCGCAGTTCTTCGCTGATGCGGAAGTGAAAATCGAGGTAGCGCGAATTGACGCTTTTCAATTCGAGTTGCAGCGATCCGCGCTCGCCGTCTCGCGTTTTTGCCGCATAGCCGGTCATACTGAAAATCATGTCGCTCCTTCTGCTTTACAGGCTGGACGACACGCCCGAAAATGCCCGATTCGGCATCTTAACCGCGAGAACGATGGCGCAACAAGCCAATCAGGCCCTGCCCGGCGGCTTTCAGCTTGAAGACTATACGATCGACCGCCAGCTCTCGCTCGGCGGGTTTTCCATCGTCTATCTCGCCACGAATGCCGACGGCAGGCAGGTGGCGATCAAGGAATATCTGCCCAACAGCCTGGCCTTGCGCGGCAAGGGCGAGACCAAGCCGGTCATCGCGCCGGAGCATCAGGGCGCCTTCCGTTACGGCATGAAGTGTTTTTTCGAGGAAGGGCGCTCGCTGGCCGGGCTGTCGCACCAGAACGTGATTCGCGTGCTCAATTTTTTCCGTGCCAACGACACCGTCTATATGGTCATGGAGTACGAGCACGGGCGCACCTTGCAGGAATTCATCCAGATGCACCAGGGGCACATTTCCGAGCGTTTCATTCGCGGCCTCTTTGCGCGCCTGCTCAATGGCCTGCGCGAAGTGCATAGGCGCAAGCTACTGCACCTCGACCTGAAGCCGTCGAATATCTACCTGCGCAACGACAACACGCCGGTGCTGATCGATTTCGGCGCCGCCCGCCAGACGCTGAGCCGCGACCAGCCTATGCTCAAGCCGATGTATACGCCGGGTTTCGCTTCGCCGGAACACTACGGCTCACGTGCCAATCTCGGGCCGTGGAGCGATATTTACAGTGTTGGCGCCTCGATGTACGCCTGTTTGGCGAGCGGCCCGCCGCTGCCCGCCGACGAGCGCATGAAAAATGACACGCTGGCGCCGGCGATGCTGCGCTGGGAAGGACTGTATTCCGACCGACTGCTGGAAATCATCGACTGGTGCCTGAATCTCAATTACCTCTACCGCCCGCAAAGCGTCTTCGCCTTGCAGAAGGCGCTGGTCGAAACCGTGGAACCGCCCAATCCGGCGAACGGCAAACGCTGGTTCGGGCGCCTCGTCGATAGATTCAGGAAAACGAGCCGATGAGATTCACCATCTATCAGGAAAGTCGCCAGGGCGGCCGCGCCAATAATGAGGATCGCACCGCCTACTCCTACTCGCGCGACGCGCTGCTGATGGTTGTCGCCGACGGCATGGGCGGCCACCGTTACGGCGAGGTGGCGGCGCAGATTGCCGTGCAGATGCTGACCGACCTGTTCCGTCAGGAGGCCCAGCCCTTGCTCGCCGACCCCTTCCGCTTCCTGCACCAGGGGATGTTCAACGCGCATCGCGCCATTCTCGACTACACCACGCGCTATCGCCTGGAGGAAACGCCGCGCACCACCTGCGTCGCCTGCATCGTCCAGAACGATGTCGCCTATTGGGCGCATGCCGGCGATTCGCGCCTGTACCTGCTGCGCGGCGGTCGCGTCATGGCCCGCACGCGGGATCACACGCGCATCCGTCTGCTGGTCGAGGAGGGTTTTATCAACGAAACGCAGGCGCTCAAGCACCCCGACCGCAACAAGATCTACAGTTGCCTCGGCAGTCCGGCGGCGCCGGAAATCGAGTTCTCGCGCAAGACGCCGCTGGAGCGCGGCGACATTCTGCTGCTATGCAGCGACGGCCTGTGGGGCGTCATCCCCGACAAGAAGATAAGCGTCGCGTTGGGCGGCGCCAGTCTGCCGCGGGCGGTGCAGGCGCTGCTGACCCAGGCCGAGACTCTGGGCGGCGCGCGCGGCGACAACGTGTCGGCAGTCGTCGTGCGCTGGGAACAAAGTTACGCCGAGGAAGCCGACAATTCGATCTTCACCCAGACCATGGCCCTCGACGAAGTGACTTCGCAAATCGACGAATTCGGCCGCAGTCCGGCCTACAAAAGCGACCTCACGGAAGACGAAATCGAAAAGGCGATCGACGAAATCCGCGCCGCCATCGACAAATTCAAACCAGGAAAATAAGGATCACCCCATGCGCCCCAGCCAACGTCAGCCGGATCAACTCCGCGCCCTGCGTCTCATCCGCGACTTCACCCGCCACGCCGAAGGCTCGGTGCTCATCGAAAGCGGCGATACCCGCGTGCTGTGCACCGCCTCGGTCGAGGAAAGCCTGCCGCCCTTCCTGCGCGGCAAGGGCCAAGGCTGGGTCACCGCCGAATACGGCATGCTGCCGCGCGCCACGCACACGCGCACGGCGCGCGAGGCGGCAAAAGGCAAGCAGAGCGGCCGGACGCAGGAAATCCAGCGCCTCATCGGTCGCAGCCTGCGCGCCGTGACCGACCTCAAGGCCCTCGGCGAGCGCCAGATCACCCTCGATTGCGACGTCCTGCAAGCCGATGGCGGCACCCGCTGCGCCGCCATCACCGGCGCCTGGGTCGCCCTCTACGACGCCTGCGACAAGCTGGTTCGCGCCGGCAAGCTGGCCGCCAACCCGGTGCGCGACCACGTCGCCGCCGTCTCGGTCGGCATCTTCGCCGGTAGCCCGGTGCTCGATCTCGACTATGCGGAAGATTCCGCCTGCGATACCGACATGAATGTGGTCATGACCGGCCAGGGCGGCATCGTCGAAGTGCAGGGTACCGCCGAGGGCGAACCTTTCAGCCGCGAGCAACTGAACGCCCTGCTCGATCTCGCCCAGCTCGGCATCAAGCGCTTGGTTGCCGCGCAGCAAAGCGCCCTGGCTGGTTAGAGCGGTTTTGCTTCAAATGCCGCTATTTCTGGATTGCTTCGTCGCTTCGCTCCGCGCAATGACGACGCGCGAAATGGCTGTCATTGCGAGCGCAGCGAGGCAATCCAGTTTCGTGCCGTCGTAAACCAAAACCGCCCCGATCCGACCATCATGAAAAAAATTGTCCTCGCCTCGAACAACGCCAAAAAAATGCGGGAACTCGACGCGCTGCTGGCCCCGCTTGGTTTTGAAATCATCCCGCAGGGCCAACTTGCCATCCCGGAAGCCGAGGAACCGCACCCTACCTTCGTCGAAAACGCCCTCGCCAAGGCCCGCCATGCCGCACAATACAGCGGCCTGCCGGCGCTGGCCGACGATTCCGGCCTGTGCGTCAAAGCACTCGGCGGCGCCCCCGGCGTCCTCTCGGCGCGTTATGCCGGTGAGCCGAAAGCGGATGCCCGCAATAACGAAAAACTGCTCGCCGACCTCGCCGCTTGCCCCACGCCCGACGACCGCCGCGCCCATTTCGTCAGCCTCCTGGTACTCTGCCGCAACGCCGACGACCCGCAACCCATCATCGCCGAGGGCGAATGGCACGGCGAAATCCTCGACCAGCCGCGCGGCGACAACGGCTTCGGCTACGACCCGCTGTTTTTCGTCCGCGAATTCGACCGCACCGCCGCCGAACTCGACGCCGCCACCAAAAACCGCGTCTCGCACCGCGGCCAGGCGATGCAGAAGCTGATCGAGCGCCTGCCGGAACTTTGAACCGTTTCGTATGTTTGGAGCGATTTTTGTTCAAGCGCCACCATTTCTGGATTGCTTCGTCGCCTCGCTCCTCGCCATGACGACGTGTGGAATGCCTGTCATTGCGAGCGCAGCAATCCAGTTTCATGCAGTCTTGAATCCATGCCATCCCGCACCATTCCCATCATCCCCGCCGCCGCGCCGCCAAGCGCCGGGCAGGCGCTGGAATTCCGCGCCTTGCCGCCGCTCTCGCTCTATATCCATATTCCCTGGTGTGTGCAGAAATGCCCTTATTGCGATTTCAATTCGCACGCCGCTGGGGCGGCCATCCCTGAACGCCAGTATGTCGATGCCCTGATCGCCGACCTGCAAACCGCCCTGCCGCTGATCTGGGGGCGGGCCGTGCTCAGCGTGTTCTTCGGCGGCGGCACGCCCAGCCTCTTTTCCCCGGCGGCCATCGACGAATTGCTGGCCGCCTGCCGCGCCCTGACGCCGCTGGCGCCAGACGCCGAAATCACTCTCGAAGCCAATCCCGGCACCGTCGAAAGCGAAAAATTCGCCGGCTTTCGCGCTGCCGGCGTCAATCGCCTGTCGCTCGGCATCCAGAGCTTCAATGACCAGCACCTGCGAGCGCTTGGCCGCATTCACGACAGCGCCGAGGCCAAACGCGCCGCCGCGCTCGCCGCCGCGCATTTCGATAACTTCAACCTCGACCTGATGTACGGCCTGCCCGGCCAGACCCAGGCCCAGGCGCTGGCCGACGTGGATACGGCCCTTTCCTTCGCGCCGCCGCATCTCTCCTGCTACCAGTTGACCCTGGAGCCGAACACGCGCTTCGCCGCCGCGCCGCCGCCCTTGCCGGAAGCCGACCTGTGCGCCGACATGCAGGAAGCCATCGAGGCCCGGCTGGCCGCCGCCGGCTACGACAATTACGAAATCTCGGCCTTCGCCCGGCCCGGGCGGCAGTGCCGGCACAATCTTAATTACTGGCAATTCGGCGATTATCTGGGTATCGGCGCTGGCGCCCATTCCAAGCTGACCTTGCCCGACCGCGTGCCGCGCCAGATGCGCTGGAAACATCCGCCAACTTACCTCGAAAAAACCTTGGCCGGCCAGCCGCTACAGGATGAACACTCGGTCGCCGTGGCCGATCTGCCCTTCGAGTTCCTGATGAACGCGTTGCGCCTGCGCGACGGCTTCGCCCCCGCGTTGTTCGAATTGCGCACGGGCTTGCCGCTGGCCAGCATCCTGCCCCGTCTGCGGGCCGCTGCCGCCGATGGTCTGCTTGACCTCAGCCCCGAACGCATCGCGCCGACACTTCAGGGCCGGCGCTTTCTCAACCGCCTGCTCGAACGCTTTCTCGATGGCGAAACGGCTTGAAATCCGGGAGCGGGCGCCAGCTCACTTCATTCGCCAGCCGGCGAGCGGGCGTTCGATCCAGCGGTAAAAAGCGGCGCTGGCGAGGTTGCTGACCAGCCAGGCGAGCAGCGAGACGGCCACGGCGGCAAGCGGCGAGTGGTTGAGGACATGGGTGGTGGGCTTAGAGTGATTTTGGCTCAGTTGGCGCGTCGATGCGGGCAATGAAAGCGCCAGTCAGCGCTGCGGGGGCGTCGATCCAGACGCGGTGGCCGCTGCCGGGCGCGATGGCGACCGCTTGGCCGTCGGCATTTTCCATGCGTTTCGGGGTCAACAGGCGGTTGCCGGCGGGATGCACGCATTCGAGTTGGTCGCCGCGCGCGAAGCGGTTTTTGACGGCGATTTCCATGAGGCCGCGCGCCGCGTCGTAAGCAATGGCGTCGCCGACGTACTGGCCGCGCTCAGAAGCGGAATGGCCGCGCTGGAGGTTCTGGTATTCGGCGTCGTGGTGGCGCTGGTAAAAGCCGTCGGTGTAGCCGCGATTGGCGAGATTTTCCAGAGCGCCGAGCAGGGCCGGGTCGAAGGGGCGGCCGGCCGCCGCGTCGTCGATGGCGCGGCGATAGGCCTGGCAGGTGCGGGCGACGTAGTAGGGGCTCTTGGTGCGGCCCTCGATCTTGAGCGTATCGACGCCGATGGCGAGCAGCCGCCGGACATGCTCGATGGCGCGCAGATCCTTGGAGTTGAGGATGTAGGTGCCGTGCTCGTCCTCCTCGATGGGCATCAGTTCGCCGGGGCGCTGCCGCTCTTCGAGCAGGATTTCGCTGTCGCGCTCCATGCCTTGCGGCGCATGCAGCTTGTAATCCCAGCGGCAGGAATTGGTGCAGGCGCCCTGGTTTGGATCGCGGCGGTTGAAGTAGCCGGAGAGCAGGCAGCGGCCGGAATAGGCGATGCACAAGGCGCCATGGACGAATACTTCGAGTTCGATATCGGGGCAGCGCTGGCGGATTTCGGCGATTTCGTCGAGCGCCAGTTCGCGCGACAGGATGACGCGGCGCACCCCCAGTTTTTGCCAGAAGCGCACGGCCGCCCAGTTGACGGTATTGGCCTGCACGGAAAGGTGAATCGCCTGTTGCGGCCAGGTTTCGCGCACCAGGTCGATGAGCCCGGGGTCGGAGAGGATCAGCGCGTCCGGGCGCAAGGCGACGACCGGGGCCATGTCGGCGAGATAGGTGGCGAGCTTGGCATTGCGCGGGAAGATGTTGCTGACGACGAAAAATCGCTTGCTACTGGCGCGGGCCTCGGCGATGCCTTGGGCGAGGATGTCCAGGCTGCCGAATTCGTTATTGCGCACGCGCAGACTGTAGCGCGGCTGGCCGGCGTAAACCGCGTCGGCGCCGAAGGCGAAGGCGGTGCGCATCATCTCCAGCGAGCCGGCCGGAGCGAGCAGTTCGGGGGCTGTGCGCATAGTAGAATCCATAAAAAATCACGGATTGTAGAACGTATGAGTGAAGAGATACTGCTCAATTTCACGCCGCAGGAGACGCGCGTTGCCGTGCTGCACCAGGGCGTCGTCCAGGAATTGCACATCGAGCGCCTGGCCAGCCGCGGCCTGGTCGGCAACGTTTATCTCGGGCGCATTGCGCGCATTTTGCCCGGCATGCAGTCGGCTTTCGTCGAGATCGGCCTGGAGCGCACCGCCTTTCTGCATGTCGCCGATATCTGGCAGCCGCGCGAAACGGCCGACGACCGGCCCATCGAAAAAATCTTGGCGGAAGGGCAGAGCCTGGTCGTGCAGGTCATCAAGGACCCCCTCGGCAGCAAGGGGGCGCGGCTGTCGACGCAGATTTCCATCGCCGGGCGGATGCTCGTCTATCTGCCGCAGGAAAAGCACATCGGCGTTTCCCAGCGCATCGAGGCCGGGGCCGAGCGCGAGGTGCTGCGCGAGCGCATCGCCCGTCTGCTGCCGGCCGACGAAAAGGGCGGTTTCATCGTCCGCACCATGGCCGAGAATGCCAGCGACGAGGAATTCATCACCGATATCGCCTATTTGCGCAAAATCTGGGCCGATATCCGCGACAAGGCAAGCACCCTTGCCGCGCCCAGCGAGTTGTATCGGGAGCTGCTGCTCAGCCAGCGCGTGCTGCGCGATTTCGTCAAGCCGGATACGACGCGCATCGTCATTGATTCGCGGGAAAATTTCCATAAACTCAAGGTCTTCGCCGCCGAATACACGCCAGCGGTGCAGCCGCTGCTCGAACACTACACCGGGCAGCGGCCACTGTTCGATCTGCATGGCGTCGAGGAGGAAATCCAGCGGGCGCTGGCCCGCCGCGTCGAGCTTAAATCCGGCGGCTATCTGATCATGGACCAGACCGAGGCGATGACCACCATCGACGTCAATACTGGCGGCTTCGTCGGCCTGCGCAATTTCGACGACACCATTTTCAAGACCAATCTCGAAGCCGCCGTCACCATCGCCCGCCAACTGCGCCTGCGCAATCTCGGCGGCATCATCATCGTCGACTTCATCGACATGGACAGCGCGGATCACAAGAAAGCGGTGCTGGAAGAATTCAACAAGGCGCTGGCCAGCGACTACACGCGCCTGACCGTCAATGGCTTCACCCAGTTGGGGCTGGTCGAGATGACCCGCAAACGCACCCGCGAATCGCTCGCCCATGTGCTGTGCGAGCCGTGCCCGACCTGCGACGGGCGCGGCGAAGTCAAGACGGCGCGCACCGTCGCCTACGAAATCCTGCGCGAACTGCTGCGCGAGGCGCGCCAATTCAACGCCCGCGAATACCGCATCCTGGCCGGCCCGGCCGTCGTCGACCTCTTTCTCGACGAAGAATCGCAGTCGCTGGCCATGCTCTCCGATTTCATCGGCAAATCCATCTCGCTGCAATCCGAAGCCAGCTACTCGCCGGAGCAGTACGATATCGTGTTGATGTAAGCGCGATTGCCCGCCGACCCTCCCAGGAGACGACGATGTCCGACGACGCCCAGTTCAATTCCCTGCTTCCGCCCCGGGGCTTCGACCGCCGCGATTTTCTGGCCGCTGGCTTTGCTCTGGCCGTGCAGCCGGTCATGGCGCAGACGGCGATCCACACCGACGCCGCCGACCTTCTTGCTGGCGAGATCCAGATCGCGGCCAAGGATGGCGCACTGACTGCCTACCGCGCCCAGCCGCGCAATGCGGAGAAGCCCCCGGTGCTGCTGGTCGTTTCGGAAATATTCGCCGTCCACGAATACATTCGCGACATCTGCCGCCGCCTGGCCAAGCTCGGCTACCTCGCCATCGCGCCAGAATTGTTTGCCCGCCAAGGCGACCCGCGCCGCATCGAGAGCATTCCCGAAATCCTGGCCACCATCGTCAGCAAGACGCCCGACGCCCAGGTCATGAACGACCTCGACGCCTGTGTCGCCTGGGCCGCCGCCAACGGCGCCGACCCCGCCCGTCTGGGAATCACCGGCTTCTGCTGGGGCGGCCGCGCCACCTGGTTGTACGCCGCCCACAATCCCCGGCTCAAGGCCGGCGTCGCCTGGTACGGGCGGCTGGTCGGCGAGGCCAACCCGGTCACGCCGCAACAGCCGAGCGACCTGACCGGCCAGCTCAAGGCGCCGGTTCTCGGCCTTTACGGTGGCCTCGATGCCGGCATTTCGCTGGAGACGGTGGAGGCCATGCTGGCCCGCCTGCAAAGCGGCAGCGCCGCCGCCCAGGCGTCGCAAATCAAGGTCTACCCCGATGCGCCGCATGCCTTTCATGCCGATTACCGGCCCAACTATCGCGCCGAGGAAGCCGCCGATGGCTGGCAGCGAATGCTCGACTGGTTCCGTAAACACGGCGTTTGAGCAGCCCTTCATGCTACCCTTCCGCCCTTGTCAGACCCGTTTTTCCCGATCATGACCTCTGCCGAAACACCCGCCGCCACGCCGCCCGCCACCACGCCGCCCGATTCCCGCGCCCTGCTCAAGGAACTGCACAGCCGCTACGAGGTATTCCGCAATCACAACCCGCTCGCCATCGGCATCGACAAACAGGTGCGGGAACAACTGCCGGATCTGGAAAAAAAGGCGCTGCGCCTGGCCCTGCGCAGCCATACCATCTCGACCCGCTATTTGAAGGAGATGGAAAAGGCGGCCCAACGCCTCAATCTCGACGGCACGCCAGCCGGCGAAGTGACCGACGAAAACCGTCAACACGCCGCCGAGTTGCTGCGCGAACGCTTCAAAAAGCAAAACGAGCAGCGCCGCGCCGCCCAAGCCGCCACCAAGGCCGCCGAAGCGGCAGCCCGCGCCGAGGAAGTGCGCGCCGCCAAACTCAACCAACTCGCTGAAAAATTCGGTCGCAAAAGCCGCTGAGGGCGTGCGAAGGGGCGCTTGCCGGCCCGAAAAATGAAAACGGCCTCCGCGTGGGAGGCCGTTTTTTTAAAACCTGGTAGGGCGTCACAGGATCGAACTGTGGACCTACGGATTAAGAGTCCGCTGCTCTACCAACTGAGCTAACGCCCCGCTTGATGGTGGTGGGTCGGCCGAGATTCGAACTCGGGACCAACGGATTAAAAGTCCGCTGCTCTACCGACTGAGCTACCGACCCGAACCGACAAGAGCCGCGCATTATAAGTGCCGGCAGCCATGGGCGTCAACGGAATGTCGGGCGGCGTCTGGATTGGTGGCGGGCGCGTGCGCCGGGCCTGGCTTTAGGCGGCCGATCCCTGACGCCAGCGGCGCAGGGTCGGCAGCGACAGGGCGTAGCTGTGGCGCATTTGCGCTTCGCTGTAGCGATGTTCGGCGCCGACCGGGCAGGCGTTGCGGGCGAGGCAAGCGTAGGCGCAGGGCGAGTCCGGGCGCAGGCGTTCGTCGATGCAGGGCTCAAGATTAAAGGGATGGCCGGCGGCCTGGGCCGGGCAGGCGGCGATGCACGGCTGGCCGCGGCAGTCGCGGCAGGGGTTGGGGCGCGCGCTGGCGGGTGTCGGCGGCAATTCGGCGGCGCAGAGGATGAGGGCGCGGTAGGCGAACCAAGGACCCCATTCGCCATCGACGCCGACCATGAAGGGCGAGGCATGGTGCCAGCCGGCCAGTTTGCCGAGGGCTTGCAGATCGACCCGCGTCGCGCCCGGGTAGAGCAGGCGGTAGGGCTGGCCGGGCAGATGCGCGGCGAAGAGGCGGGCGACGGTTTGCCGGGTGTAGTCGTCGATCGGGTGCTCGCCGCCGATGCCGCTTGCCTGCACGCAATCCCACAAGCGGCGGCCGGCGTGGCCGAGCAGGATGAGCCGGCGTTCTTCCGCCAACGGCGACAGGCCGGCCAGCAGAGGCGCCGGCAGGTCGGCGAGGGCGAAGATGTGCTGGCGGTTGAGGCCGGCTTCCGTGAAGTGCTTGCCGGGAAAGAGGATGTTGCTCACGGGCGGTCTACTCCTGTGGCGATCCAGCTTAGCAGGGCGTCGATGGCCGGCGCGCCGCCTTCGGCGCGCGGATCGTTGATCAGCATGGTGACGGCGACGACGCGGCCGGTGCTGTCGAGGGCGTAGCCGGCGGCGGTCTTGACGCCGTCGAGCGAACCCGTCTTGATGTGGGCGCGGCCGACGGCGGCGCTGGCATGCAGGCGTTTCTTCATGGTGCCGTCGATGCCGGTCAGCGGCAGGCTGGCGATGAATTCCGGCATCAGTGGGTGGCGCCAGGCGTCGAGTAGCAGCCGGTTGAGGCTGGCGGCGCTGATGCGTTCGCGGCGCGATAGGCCGGAACCGTTATCCAGCACCAGTTCGGGAAAGGACAGGCGGCGCTTGGCCAGCCATTCGACGACGCGCTGGCGGGCGCGTTCGGCGCTGGCCGGCGGATCATCGCCTTCAGCCTCGCCGCCAAGACTGAGAAAGACTTGGCGGGCCATGACATTACTGCTGAATTTGTTGATGTCGCGGACAATTTCGGCCAGCGGCGGCGATTCGTGGCGGGCCAGAAGCGTCGCATCCGCCGGCAGGCGGCCGGGACGCACCGTGCCGCGCAACTCGCCGCCCAGTTCGCGCCACAGCGCCCGAATCAGGCCGGCGCTCTGCTCGGCCGGCGGCAGCGGCGCCAGATTGAGCGTCCGCTCGCCGCACTGCGCGGCATAGCTGCCGGTGATTTCCAGCCGTTGACCGCCGTTTTCGGGATGGCGGCGCAGCGTGATGCGATCCTTCCAGTCGCCGGGGCAGGGGCCGGCGCTCAGGCGCAGTCGGTTGTCGAGGCGCAGACCCTCGCTTGGCGTTTCCAGCCAGATCCGAACCTGACTGCCGGCCGCTTGCAGGGTGAAGCGCAGGCTCTGGAAGTTGATGAGCAGTGCGCTCGGGCCAACGTTGTAGGGACGCAGCGGCTTGTTGTCGAAGGCCGCCGGGTCGAAATCGAGCGGCGCGAAGGCGCTGGCATCGAGCACGATGTCGCCGGCTATGTGCGCGATGCCGCGGGCGCGCAACTGGCGCAGCAGCGCCCAGAGATGCTCGATGGCAAAGCGCGGGTCGCCGCTGCCCTTGACATAGAGATTGCCGGCCAGCGCGCCGTTGGCCAGCGCCCCGTCGCTCCACACCGTGGTCGGCCAGACGTGGGCCGGGCCGAGTAAATCGAGGGCGGCGTAGGTGGTGAGGAGCTTCGTGACCGAGGCCGGATTCATCGCCTGCCCGGCATTGTGTTCGAGCAGCGGCGTCGGCGCGTCGACCGGCTGTACGACGACGGCGACGCTGGCCGGCGGAATCTGCGCCGCCGCCAGCGCCTGCGCGACCGGCGTCGGCAGGTCGGCGCGGGCCAGCGCGGCGATCAGGCCGCAGGCGAGGCAGCAGAGCCGGCGCTTCATGCGGCCGTCTCCGGGCAGGCGCGGCGAAAGCGGCCGCACGGGCTATTGCCCCGCGTTGCGCCGGGTTACCGCCAGCGGCGGCAATTGCGCCGGATCGACAACTTCGTCGAGGGTTTCGTCCAGGGTGATCGGGGCGTCGTCGCGCGCCAGAAGCTCGCGCACGAAATTGGGCAGCGCGCAGGCGGCGCGGTGCATGGCGCCGTTGTAATACTGGAGATGGGTCAGGCCGCGCGCGGCGATGCGCGCATCGACGGCGGCTTCGTCCAGCGCCGCCGGATCGAGCGTGGCGGAAGCCGAGGCTATCGCCCAGCAGGCGCCGTAGAGCGGCACGGGGACGAGGTAGGGGCGGACGATGGCGAAAGCGCATTGCAGCGATTTGACGATGCGGTTCATCGTGCGCGGACGGTGAATCGGAGAGCCGAGGTGCAGGGAAAGCGCGCCGCCGGGATTCAGCGCGCGCTTGCAGGCGGCATAGAAGTCGGCGGTGTACAGCGCCTGCGCCGGGCCGAAAGGATCGGTGAGATCGAGCACGATCAAATCGAAACGCTCGCTGGCCGCTTCGATAAATGCCTTGCCGTCGATGAAGCGCACATCCAGACGCGGATCGTCGAAAGCGCCGCGATGAATCGCAGGCAGATGCTGGCGCGCCAGCGCCACCACCTGCTCATCCAGTTCGGCCAGCACGACGCGCTTCATGCCGGGATATTTCAGCAATTCCTCCGCCGCGCCGCCGTCGCCGCCGCCGACGATCAGGGCGCTTTCCGGGTTGGCATGGGCGATACCGGCAAGATGGACGATATTTTCGTGATAAAAAAATTCGTCCCGCTCGGAGGTCATGAAGCAGCCGTCGATAACCATGCCCCGGCCAAAGGCGGCGCTATTGAAAATCTCGATTTTCTGCCAGGGCGACTGCGCGACGGCGAGCGTTTCCGTCGCCCTCAGATAAAACCCCATGTCGCGGTTTAGTTGTTCGAGAAGATAGCGATCCATGCCGGGTTGCGCCGTCAGACGCGGTCGATGCTGAAGGTGCGTGGGTTTTGCGGCGCGTAGGTGTGAATCAGGGCGTCGAAAAGCCGGCGGGCCTTGTCGCGGTTGTCGGTGGAATAATTGCAGACGTAAACGTCGATCGTGACCAGGCCATCCTCCGGCCAGGTATGCAGCGACAGATGCGATTCGGCGAGTATCACCATGCCGGTCACGCCGCCGCCCTCGCCAAAGGGGTGAAAGACGTGGGCAATGGCCGTCAGGCCGGCGTCTTCAACCAGTTGCAGGCAATGGTGCGCGATCCATTCGGCATCGAACATGCGATTCGATTCGCAGCTGCATTCAAAAAGATCCCCGATCAAGTGCAAGCCCGGTAATTTCGGCGTTTGCAACGGGGCGTTTTTCAAGTTCAGGATGCTTGTTGGCATCGGTTTCCCCTGGACCCAAAAAAAGCACCGCCGGTATCGCCTCTGGCGGGCCAAACCGGCTTGGACTCTTGGATTGAATAAAAGTGGCTCGCTGCAGCTGGCTTACCTGCCTCCGCTCACGGCTATGCTGTTTTCACCCGCTGACGGACGAGCCTGGCGTCTTGTGACGGCACGGCAAAATCACCTGTCCTGACGGCCTGAAGGCGGGAACTATACAGCATCTTGCGCACAATTTCCAAAATATGGCGCGGAACGCCAGGGCAATTGCATGCAAAAGGGCTTGCTGGCGCGCTCCCTCCTTTCTCTCGCTTTGTTCATCTCGTCGGCGCGCCCGCTTGATCGGGAGAGGGAATAAGCGCCGGCACTCGGGTTAGAATGCGGGCATGATTGGAATCCTGCTCATTACCCACGGCAGTTTTGGCGAGGCGCTGGTACAGAATGCCTGTCATGTACTGAACAAGCGCCCGGCGCAGCTCAATCAGCTTGGCGTCGGCGCCCAGGATGATCCGAACGACCTGCTGCCGCTGGCTCGCCAGATGCTCGCCGGGGTCGATGCGGGCGATGGCGCGCTGGTGCTGACCGATATATTCGGCGCGACGCCGTCGAATCTCGCGCAAAAGCTGCTCGAACCGGGCCGCGTCGAAGGACTGGCCGGCGTCAATCTGCCGATGCTGCTGCGTGCCCTGAGTTACCGCGAGCAGGGTCGGGAAATCATGCGTCTGCGCGCCCGCGCTGGCGGCCGCGACGGCATTATCGACATGCAGGAACCGCCATGCTGACCCGCGACGCCCAGATCATCAATAAACTCGGCCTGCATGCGCGCGCCGCGGGCAAGCTGACCCAACTGGCGGGCACCTATCAGTGCGAGGTGTGGATGGCCAAGGGCGGACGGCGCATCAATGCCAAAAGCATTATGGGCGTGATGATGCTGGCCGCTGGCAAGGGCTCGACCGTCAGCATTGATACCGAGGGGGCGGATGAGGCGGAAGCCATGACCGCCCTGCTGGCCTTGATCGCCGACTATTTTGGCGAAGGCGGATAAATTGGCTGTCAGCTTTACCCTGCACGGTCTGGGCGTTTCCGAGGGTATCGCCATCGGCAACGCCTCGCTGATTTCGCATGCGACACTAGAGGTGTCGCACCTGACCGTCGCGCCGCGCATGGTGGACAAGGAAATCGAGCGCTTCGACCAGGCCGTGGCGACGGTCAAGAAAGAGCTGTCGATGATGAAGGAGACGACCGAGCACGCGCCGGCCGAGTTGGCCGCCTTCATCGACATTCATGCGATGTTCCTCGAAGACCCGGAACTGGTCGACAAACCGCGCGAAATTATCCGCGCCCGCCGCTGCAATGCCGAATGGGCGCTGGTTCAGCAATTGGAGCAACTGGTCGCGCAATTCGAGCAGTTCGACGATCCCTACCTGCGCGAGCGCAAGTTCGATGTCCGCCAGGTGGTCGAGCGGGTGATCAAGGAATTGCTCGGTCATCCCAGCCGGGCGGCGCTGAAGGGCGGCAAGGGGCTGAAGGAGGAAACGCAGGTGCTGGTTGCCCACGACCTCTCGCCTGCCGACGTGATTGCCTTCAAGGAACACCGTTTCGCCTCCTTCATCACCGATGTCGGCGGCGCCACCTCGCACACGGCGATTCTCGCCCGCAGCATGGCTATTCCCTCGGTGGGCGGCCTGGAAAATGCCCGCGCCCTGATCCGCAACGGCGAAATGCTGATTGTCGATGGTCTGCGCGGCATTGTCATCGTCGACCCGGACGAGCGCGTGCTCGAAGAATACCGGCTGCGCAAGAACCAGATCGAGCTGGAGGCAAGCAAGCTCAAGCGCCTGAAGAGCGCCCGCTCGCAGACCATCGACGGCGTCGAGGTGGCGCTGCACGCCAATATCGAGTTGCCGGTCGACATTCCGGAAGCCCTCGAAGGCGGCGCCGAAGGCGTCGGTCTGTTCCGCACCGAATTCCTCTTCCTCGATCGCGGCGACATGCCCGACGAGCAAGAGCAGTACGAAGCCTACAAAAAAGTGGTTAAGGGCATGGCGGGCCGGCCGGTCACCATCCGCACCTTCGATCTTGGCAGCGACAAGGATTTGCACCCCGATTCCATGCGGCACGACCGGGTCAGGACCAACCCGGCGCTTGGCCGCCGTGCCATCCGTCTGTCGTTGGCCGAGCCGCAGCTATTTCAGACGCAGTTGCGAGCCATTCTGCGCGCCTCGAAATACGGCCCGACCAAGCTCCTCATCCCGATGCTGGCGCACGCCCACGAAATCGACCAGACCCTGGCCGCGCTGGAACAGGCCAAGGCCAGCCTGCGCGAAGAGAAGGCCAGTTTCGACGAAAACATCCAGGTCGGCGGCATGATCGAGATTCCCGCCGCCGCGCTGGCCATCGGCCTGTTCCTGCGCCGTCTCGACTTCCTCTCCATCGGCACCAACGACCTGATTCAGTACACCCTCGCCATCGACCGCTCCGACGAGCAGGTCGCCGGCCTTTTCGATCCCCTCCATCCAGCCGTGCTGATGCTGCTCGCCCACACCATCACCAGCGCCGAAAAAGCCGGCGTGCCGGTTTCCGTGTGCGGCGAAATGGCCGGCAATCCCGTTCTCACCCGGCTCTTCCTTGGCATGGGCCTGCGCATCTTCTCGATGCACCCCTCGCAAATACTCAAGGTCAAGAATCGCGTGCTCAAGGCCAATGCTGGCGAGCTCGCCCCCGCCGTCCGCCGCATACTGCGCCTGGATGAACCGGCCAAACTGCGCGAAGCGCTGGAACGGCTCAACGCCTGATCGTCATTCCCGCATAGGGCTGGAATCCAGTTTCAGCCTCTCTGCCAGCGGCCAACGCCGCGCCAGCCGGCGCAAGACGCGACAATATGTCACATTCCGCATCCCGGCCCCGGCGGGCAGAATCCTCTACCTGCGTCGCAAATAATGATTCGAGGGGAGTTTTCATGAAGCATCGCATCCGTCCGCTGGCGGCATCTGTCGCGCTACTGTTTGTCGGCGTCGCGCCGGCCGGCGCCCAAACGCAACAACTGGATGATGTCGTGGTCCGCGCCGACCGCATCCAGCCGCTGCCGGATGCCGGCATGGTCAGCTCCACCCGCCAGCAGCAATTGCGCGCCGCCAGCAGCGACGCCGCCAGCCTGCTGCGCGACGTGCCCGGCGTCAGCCTTTACGGCGCCGGCGGCGTCTCCAGCCTGCCGGTCATTCGCGGCCTGGCCGACGACCGGCTGCGGATCAAGGTCGATGGCATGGATTTGCTTGCCTCCTGCCCCAATCACATGAACCCGCCGCTCTCCTACCTCGATCCGAGCCGGGTCGACAGCCTCACCGTCTATGCCGGCATCGCGCCGGTCAGCGTCGGCGGCGACAGCATCGGCGGCAGCATCGTCGCCCAAAGCCGCGCCCCGGAATTCGCCGCGCCCGGGCAGGGCAATCTCCTCAAGGGCGAAATCGGCGCCTATTACCGCAGCAACAACGATGCCCGCGGCCTCAACGCGGCGGCCACCTTCGCCACCAAGAATTTCAGCATCAGCTACAGCGGCGCCGTCAGTGCGGCTAACGATTACACGGCTGGCGGCAATTTCAAGGACTTTACCGCCACCGGCCGCAATGATCGAAACCGCCATCTCGACCGCGACGTGGTTGGCTCGACGAGCTACCTGGTTCGCAACCATGATCTGAGTCTGGCGACTCGTAGCGGAAACCACCTGTTCGAGTTGAAACTCGGCTATCAGGACATGCCGGAACAGAATTACCCGAATCAGCGCATGGATCTCCTCGACAACGAGCAGAAGCGCGTCAGTTTGCGCTATCTCGGCCAACTTGACTGGGGCCGGCTGGAAGTTCAGGGCTACCATGAAAAGACCAAGCATTTCATGAATTTCGGCGAGGACAAGCTGTATTGGTACAGCCCCACCACGCCGGGCATGCCGATGAAGACGGAGGGCGAAACCTTCGGCCTGTCGGCCAAGGGCGAGATTGATCTTGGTCAGGAGAGTTTGCTGCGCGTCGGCGCCGAATACCAGCACTACACGCTTGACGACTGGTGGCCGCCCTCCGGCACTGGCGGTATGTCTCCCTACAACTTCATCAACATCAACGATGGCGAGCGTAACCGGGCGGCGCTCTACGGCGAATGGGAAAATCGCTTCAGCCCGCAATGGCTGACCCTGGTCGGCCTGCGCTATGAGCAGGTGCATACCAGCGCCGGCAAGGTGCACGGCTACAACCGGCTGGATTATCCGACCACGCCGACGGCTGGCAATATGAACCAGAACCGCGACGCGGCCAATTTCAATAATTCCGACCGCAGCCAGACCGACCACAACATCGACCTCACCGCCCTGGCGCGGTGGACGCTCAGCCCGCAGCAAGACATCGAGTTCGGCTTGGCGCGCAAGGTGCGTTCGCCCAATCTCTACGAGCGCTATACATGGTCGGCTTGGCCCATGGCGGCGGTCATGAACAATTTCGTCGGCGACGGCAATGGCTATCTCGGTGCCCCCGACCTGAAGCCGGAAAAGGCTTATACCGCCTCGGTCACCTTCGACTGGCACAGCGTCGACCGCAGCAGCGAAGTGAAACTGACGCCCTTCTACTCCTACGTCAACGATTTCATCGACGCGGTTCAGTGGGATTCGGGAAACAACAGGCCGAACACGACACTGACGCCCAGACAGTTCAGCGTACTGCGTTACCAGAACCAGTCGGCCCGCCTCTACGGCCTCGACCTGTCGGGCCGCCTGCCGCTGGCCGCCACCGCAGTTGGCGCTTTCGGCCTGCAAGCCGTGGTCAATTACACCCGGGGCAAGAACCGCGATAGCGGCGATGACCTGTACAACATCATGCCGCTCAACGGCAAGCTGATCCTGACGCACCGCATCGGCGGCTGGGATAACGCCCTGGAAGTGATCGGCGTCACATCCAAGCACAAGGTTTCCGACCAGCGCAATGAAATCAAGACCGCCGGCTACGGTCTGGTCAATCTGCGCGCCAGCTATTCCTGGCAGCAGGTGCGCCTCGATTTCGGCGTAGAAAACCTGTTCGACAAGTTCTACGACCTGCCGACTGGCGGCGCCTATGTCGGCCAGGGTCGGACCATGACCATAAACGCTACTCCATGGGGCATCGCCGTACCCGGCATGGGCCGTTCGCTGTACGCTGGAGTCAACGTCAAGTTCTGATATCCGGATGGGCAAAACCCTGACCGTTTTGGCCAGGGTTTTGCCATTTCATCAATTGGCGGAAGTTGCGAAATGTCATTTACCGCAACCGTCACCGACGGCATGATGAGCGCCCAACGCGCCACCCTTGGCGAGCGCCGCCCCGCGGCAGCCGGCTGGCGCTCGTACAATGCCGCAATGCCCAGCGAACCCAGCCTCCGCCAGCTCCCGCCCCAACTGCCCGAATGGCGCAGGAGCGGGCCTTTTTTCCTCGTTTCGCTGGCGCTGCATCTACTGGTTCAGGTCGTCTGGCCGCCGGGTCTGGCCGTGGCGGTCGCGCCGCCGCCCTTGCAAGTGCAATTTGCCGTCGAGGCCCGGCAACCCACGCCGGAACTGCTGCCGGTGGTCAGCGAGCCGCAACCGCCGCCTCCGGTCAAACCCGTCAAGCACCGCCCGGAACCGCGCAAGACGCCGCCAATATTGACCATGTCGCCCGAACAGCAAGCGCCGACCGCCGCTACGCCCGTCGTCGCCGCGCCGCCCGCAGAGGAGGACGAGCCTGTCGCCGCGCTCGCCGTTGCCGCGGCCCCCGCCGCCGGGCCGGTAGTAACCGCCGCCCGCTACGATGCCGCCTACCTGAGCAATCCCGAACCGAAATATCCCCTGCTATCCCGGCGTCTCGGCGAAGAAGGCAAGGTGTTGCTGCGCGTGCGGGTGACGCCGGACGGTCGGGCAAGCGCGGTGGAACTGGAAAAAAGCAGCAATTTCGCCCGCCTCGACGAAGCCGCCCGGCAAGCCGTCGCCGGCTGGCGCTTTGTCCCTGCCCGGCGCGGCAACGAGGCCGTGGAAGCCTCGGTGATCGTGCCCATCATCTTCAGCCTGGAGGGCTGAACGAGGGCCGGAAATGACGACGGGGACCGAAGTCCCCGCCGGCTGTCTTGGGTAATAAGGCTTCAGCGGCCCCAGCTATGCCGTTTAGGCGGCGATAGCGAAACGCTCATCGTTGGCGTTTGTGGTTTTGTGCGGATTACGTCCGTCACCTTTCGGGTTGCCTGCGCACCTTTGCCCGCCCTGTCGAAGCCAGTACACCCCCAGCCAAACCCACCGCGTGATGGGCTTGGGTGGAGGTGAGGGGAATCGAACCCCTGTCCAAAACGCCTCCAGATTGCCGGAATTACAACCATACTTTCCATTATGGGGGCGTTGGCGCGAGCTTTCAAGAGCCTGGAAGGCAGTCGAAGCAGCGGGACAAGCCAGCATGGGGCCGGCAAATGCTTGTAAAATTTACCGCTTCCCGTCTTTTCGAATGCGTCCGATGACGACCCGCCAGAAACCGAGTTTTCAAGAAATCATCCTGCGCTTGCAGCAGTACTGGAGCGTGCACGGCTGTGCGCTGTTGCAGCCTTATGACATGGAGGTCGGCGCCGGCACCAGCCACACCGCCACTTTCCTGCGCGCCCTCGGCCCCGAGCCGTGGCAGGCGGCTTATGTGCAGCCGTCGCGCCGGCCCAAGGATGGCCGCTACGGCGAGAACCCGAACCGCATGCAGCATTACTACCAGTATCAGGTGGTGCTAAAACCGGCGCCGGACAACATTCTGGATCTTTATCTCGGCTCCCTGGAGGCGCTCGGCTTCGATCTGAAACAGAACGATGTGCGCTTCGTCGAGGACGACTGGGAAAACCCGACCCTGGGCGCTTGGGGGCTGGGCTGGGAGGTGTGGATGAATGGCATGGAGGTGACGCAATTCACCTACTTCCAGCAGGTCGGCGGCATCGACTGCAAGCCGATCACCGGCGAGATCACGTACGGCCTGGAGCGTCTGGCCATGTACCTGCAGGGCGTCGAAAACGTTTTCGACCTGACCTGGACCGACGGCCTGAGCTATGGCGATGTCTATCACCAGAACGAGGTCGAGCAGTCGGCCTACAATTTCGAGCATTCCGACGCTGATTTCCTCTTCGTCGCCTTCGCCGCCCACGAGAAACAGGCGCAGCGCCTGATGGGCGCGCAACTGGCGCTGCCGGCCTACGAGCAGGTGCTGAAAGCGGCGCATACCTTCAATCTGCTGGATGCGCGCGGCGCGATTTCCGTGACCGAGCGCGCCGCTTACATCGGCCGCATCCGCAATCTGGCGCGCAGTGTCGCCCAGAGTTATCTGGAATCCCGCGCCCGCCTCGGCTTCCCGATGGCGCCCAAGGAATGGAGCGCCGAGGTGCTGGCCCGGCTCGCCGAACAGAATGCCAAGAAAGCCGCCTGAGATGACCGCCAAGAGCCTGCTCGTTGAATTGTTTGTTGAAGAATTGCCGCCCAAGGCGCTGAAGCATCTGGGCGAAGCCTTTGCCGCCGCCCTGGCGGATGCCCTGAAACAGGCCGGTCTGGTTCCGGCCAACGCCGCCGTTACCGCCTATGCCACGCCGCGCCGTCTGGCCGCGCACATCGCCGATGTGCTGGCCGTCGCCGCCGACAGGCCGGTCGTGCAAAAGCTGATGCCGGTTGCCGTCGGCCTCGACGCCAAGGGCCAGGCGACGCCCGCGCTGCTGAAGAAGCTGGCGGCGCTGGGCGCCGACGCCGGGGCCGTTGCCGGCCTGCGCCGCGAGAGCGACGGCAAGGCCGAGATCCTGTATTACGACAGTCTGGCCAAGGGCGCGACCCTGGCCGAGGGTTTGCAAAAGGCGCTGGAAGCCGCGCTGGCGGCGCTGCCCATCCCCAAGGTGATGAGTTATCAGTTGGCTGATGGCTGGAGCAGCGTCCATTTCGTCCGCCCGGCGCACGGTCTGGTGGCGCTGCATGGGGCCGAGGTGGTGCCGGTGGCGGCGCTCGGCTTGCAGGCGGGTCGTTGCACGCAGGGGCATCGCTTCGAGGCGGCCGCCGCTCCGGTGGTCATCGCCGATGCCGATACTTATGCCGCGACGCTACGCGACGACGGCGCCGTGATCGCCTCCTTCGCCGAGCGCCGCGCCGAGACCGCCCGCCAGTTGGCAGCGGCGGCGGCCAGGGCCGGCGCCAATCTCAAGCCCATCGCCGATGAGGATTTGCTTGACGAGGTCACCGCCCTGGTCGAGCGGCCCAATGTGCTGATCGGCCGCTTCGAGCCGGAATTCCTTGCCGTGCCGCAGGAATGCCTGATCCTGACGATGAAGGCCAACCAGAAATATTTCCCGCTGCTCGACGCCGACGGCAAGCTGACCAACCAGTTTCTCATCGTCAGCAACATCCGCCCGGCCGATCCCGGCGCGGTGGTCGGCGGCAACGAGCGCGTGGTGCGCCCGCGTCTGGCCGACGCCAAGTTTTTCTTCGACCAGGATCGCAAAAAGTCGCTGGAATCGCGCGTCGCCGGTCTGGCCAAGGTCGTCTATCACAACAAGCTGGGCACCCAGGGCGAGCGCATGCAGCGCGTCGCCGCCATCGCCCGCACCATCGCCGAGGCGCTTGGCAATGGCGAGCTGACGCAGCACGCCGAACAGGCGGCGGTGCTGGCCAAGGCCGATCTCCTGACCGACATGGTTGGCGAGTTCCCGGAATTGCAGGGCATCATGGGCCGCTATTACGCCTTGCACGACGGCCTCGACAGCGATGTCGCCGACGCCATCGAGGATCACTACAAGCCGCGCTTTGCCGGCGACGCATTGCCGCGCAGTCAGGTCGGCATCGTCGTGGCGCTGGCCGACAAGCTGGAAACCCTGGTCGGCCTGTTCAGCATCGGCCAGACGCCGACCGGCGACAAGGACCCGTTCGCGCTGCGCCGCCATGCGCTGGGCGTGATTCGCATGCTGGTCGAAAGACAGCTCGATCTGCGCCTCGATAAATTGCTCCATCTTGCGGCCATGCCTTATCCGGGCATATCCAATGAAAACTGGGCGGCGCTGGAGTCCTTCATCTACGACCGCTTGGCTGGCAATCTGCGCGAGCAGGGCTATACGGCGCAAGAGGTCGACGCCGTGGTCAGCCAGCGGCCGCAGCGCCTGGGCGACATTCCCAAGCGTCTGGCCGCCGTGCGCGCCTTCTCGGCGCTGCCGGAAGCGGCGGCGCTGGCCGCCGCCAACAAGCGCGTCGGCAATATCCTGAAAAAAGCCGAAGGAACCGTCGAGGCCAGTTTCGACAGCGGTCTGCTCCAGGAACAGGCCGAGATGGCGCTGCACCGGGCGCTGGTCGAGATTGCGCCGCAGGCCGACGCCGCCTTCCTCACCGGCGACTACAGCGAATCGCTGCTGCTCCTCGCCGCGCTGCGCGTGCCGGTCGATGCCTTCTTCGACGACGTCATGGTCAATGCCGACGATCCGGCCCTGCGCGCCAACCGCCTCGGCCTCCTCGCCCGGCTGCATGCGGCCATGAACCGCGTCGCCGATCTCTCCCGACTGTCCGCCTGAGGCAACACCATGTCCGGCAAACTCGTCATCCTCGACCGCGACGGCGTCATCAACGCCGATTCGGCCCAGTTCATCAAAAGCCCGGCCGAGTGGAAGCCGCTGCCGGGCAGCCTGGAAGCCATTGCCCGCCTGAATCAGAGCGGCTACCGCGTGGTCGTCGCCACCAACCAGTCGGGCGTCGGCCGCGGCCTGTTTGACATGGACATCCTGAACCAGATCCACAACAAGATGCACAAGGCCTTGTTCGCCATCGGCGGGCGCATCGAGGCCATTTTCTACTGCCCGCACGCCGCCGATTCCGACTGCAACTGCCGCAAGCCGAAGCCGGGCATGTTCGAGCGCATTTCGCAAACCCTCAACATCGGGCTGGAGGGCGTACCGGCCATCGGCGACTCGCTGCGCGACCTGCAAGCCGGCGCCGCCGTCGGCTGCCAGCCGATGCTGGTGCTGACCGGCAAGGGCGAGAAAACCCTGGCCGAAGGCAATCTGCCGGAAGGCACGCAAATTTTCCCCGATCTGGCGCAAGCCGTGGACGCCATTCTCGCCAGGAGCAAGACCGCATGATCGCGCTGCGTTCGACCCTGTTCATGGTCTATGTCACCGTCTGGTCGGTGCTGACCATTCCCCTGGTCATATTCGCCGCCCTGCTTCTGCGCGGCCGCTGGGGTTATCGCGCCGGCAAGCTGTGGCGCCTCGGAGTGCAGTTCGGCGTCGAAAACATTCTCGGCATCCGGCCGCGCGTGCTCGGCCTGGAGAACATGCCGCAGGAAGCCTGCGTCATCCTTGCCAAGCACCAGTCGGCCTGGGAAACGATGGTTCTGCAAGACTGTGTGCCGAAAGGCGCCTACTGCGTTTTCGTGCTGAAAAAGGAATTGCTGGCCGTTCCCTTCCTCGGCTGGGGTCTGGGGGCGATGAAAATGATCTCGATCGACCGCGCCGCCAGCAGGAAAGCCCTCGACCGGGTCGTCATCCAGGGCCGCGAGCGGCTGCAACAGGGTTACTACGTCATCATCTTTCCCGAAGGCACGCGCGTGCCGCCGGGCGGCAAGTTGCGCTACAAGGCCGGCGGCGCCTATCTGGCGACGCGCGTCGGCTGCAAGGTCGTGCCGGTCGCCCACAATGCCGGCGAACTGTGGCCGCGCCAGGCTTTCCTGAAAAAGCCCGGCACCATCACCATCAGCATTGGTCCGGCCTTCGAGGCCGGCGGCCTTTCCGAAAACGAGGTCAACCGCCGCGCCGAAGAATGGATCGAGGCCGAAATGCGCCGCCTCGCCCCGCACCGTTACCCCGATGTTTCGCCCGACGCCCCGCCAGACGCCGCCTGAAACCGATCTCTGCATCGAACTCGCCGGGCAGCGCGTCGCCTACCGCCTGCGCCGCAGCCAGCGGCGCACCATCGGCCTGGCCATCGACCAGCACGGCCTACGCATCGGCGCGCCGTTGCGCGCCCGGCACGACGACATCGAAGCCCTGATCCGCCGCCACGGCCAATGGGTGCTCGACAAACTCGCCGCCTGGCGCGAGCGGCCCAGCCCCGTGCCGCCGACGATCAGTGACGGTGCCGTGCTCAGCATCCTCGGTCAGCCGCTGGCCCTCGCCATCGCCCCCAGCCAGCGCGCCGGCTGGCAGTGGCGGGAGAGTGATTCGCAGCCGCGCGGCCTGCACCTCTACCCCTCGCCCGCCACCGACGCCCGCGCCTTGCTGGAAAGAGCATTGCGCGAACAGGCGCGCGCCGTCCTGGCCGAGCGTCTGACGCACCACGCCGCCCGCCTCGGCGTCGCCCCGCCGCCGCTGCGCCTCTCCTCGGCCCGCACCCGCTGGGGCAGTTGCAGCGCCCGCGGCGGCATTTCGCTCAACTGGCGGCTCATCTTCCTGCCGCTGCCCCTCATCGACTACGTCGTCTGTCACGAACTCGCCCACCTCAAGGAAATGAACCACGGCCCGCGCTTCTGGTCGCTGGTCGAGCAACTCTGCCCGGACTGGCGCGCCTGCCGCCGGGAGTTGAGGGGCGCGGTGATTGGCTGCTAGGGGGCGATGGCGGCGAGAACGATTGGGGGCGCAATGCCCCTGGCGATCACTCTTCCCTCAACCACACCCAAGGACCCATCATGCGTATTCTTCACACCATGCTCCGCGTCGGCGATCTCGATCGCTCGCTCGCCTTTTACACCCAAGTGCTCGGCATGCAATTGCTGCGCCGCCAGGATTATCCCGAGGGCCGGTTCACGCTGGCCTTTGTCGGCTACGGCCCGGAAAGCGAGGAAGCCGTGCTGGAACTGACACACAACTGGGATACTCCGGCCTACGAACTGGGCAACGCCTACGGCCATCTCGCCCTGGAAACGCCCGACGCGGCGGCGGCCTGCGCCGAGATCAAGCGCCGCGGCGGCAAGGTGGTGCGCGAGGCGGGGCCGATGAAACACGGCACGACCATCATCGCCTTCGTCGAGGATCCGGATGGCTACAAGGTCGAGCTGATACAAGAAAACTCAATGGCTTGATGTGGTATGCGCCAGCCGGCTGCTTGAAACGGTCGTTCATTGCTGCTAAAACAGCAATTGCCGTTTTAGCGACAACGAACAGCAATGACCTCAATCAGCACTTTCGACACCATCGAAATCCGGCGCCCGGAACTGGCAAAGAGCTATCTCAGCCTGTTGGCCGCCGATGCCGGGCGCCCTCTGGCCCTGTTTGCGCCCCGCCGGGTCGGCAAAACCTATTTCCTCGACCATGATCTGACGCCGGCCGCCCGGCAGGGCAAGATGCTGCCGGTCTATGCTGATTTGTGGCTGCACAAGGCAGACCCGCTGGGCGCGATCAATCATGCGCTGGAAGAAGCCCTCGACGATGCGACGGTGCCCGAAGGCGCCGTGGGAAAAATAGCCAAAACCCCGGTCAAGAAGATCAATGTTCTTGGTACTGGCGTCGATCTCGGGGAAGCGCCCCAACGCCGGCCTCTTCCCGCCGCGCCAGAACTGCGGCTCGATGCCTTGATCGCTCGCCTGGCTTCCCGGCGCGGCGGGAAGATTCTGCTGATGCTGGATGAGGTTCAGACCCTGGCGGACTTTCCTCCCGCGCTGATTGCGACGCTGCGCGCCGTCCTGCACAAGCGCAAGGATCAGGTGGACGCCGTCTTTACCGGCTCTTCCCAGGAAGGCTTGGCCAAGCTGATGACGACGGTTGGCGCGCCGATGTACCAGTTCGCCCAGTTGCTGACCTTTCCCTTTCTGGGCGATGAGTATCTGCAACAGTTGGCCGGCCATTTTGCCAAGGTCCACCCGGGCAAGGCGCTCGACCTGGGGGAACTGCGCCAGCTGTTTGTCCGCCTTGGTCACAAACCGGCGCTGCTGCGCGATATCGTCAAGTCGATGTCGGCGGAAGGAATAACGGATACGGAAATCGGCCTGCGCCACTTCATGTCCGACGAGCGTCAGGTGACTGGCTGGCGCGCGCTCCTGGATTCGCTCGAAGCGCTCGACCGATTGGTGCTCACGGTGATCGGACAAGGTCTCCCGCCCCTTGGACAGGGTACGCTGGATCTCCTGGGCAAGAGCGTTGGCGGCAAAGTCACGATTTCAAAGGTGCGGGCTTCCATCGACAAGCTGAAGCGCTTGGGCATTCTGTCGAAATGGGGAGGCAAGGGGGGCATCGAAGACCAACTGCTTGCGGAATATGTCGCCAATTTGCCTCTCGGCCCAGCGCTTTCCCGTACCCTGCCACAGCAGGGCAACAAAAAAGCCAATCGCTGACGGATTGGCTTGTGGCTGTCTGGTTGCGGGGGCAGGACTTGAACCTGCGACCTTCGGGTTATGAGCCCGACGAGCTGCCAACTGCTCCACCCCGCGTCAGATAAACCACGATTGTGGACGAATGGGGGGGGCCAGTCAAGGCGGGTGTAATAAGGACAACAAAAAGGCGGCTTTCGCCGCCTTTCTTCCCGCTGCCGGGAGCGATCAGGGCAGGCTGGCGGCGTATTCGGCAACGGCCTCGATTTCGGCGTCGGACATCTTGGCGGCGATCATGCGCATCATTTTTTCCGGATCGTTGTCACGTTCCTCGGTGCGGAAAAGTTTCAACTGGGCGGCGGTGTACTCGGCGAACTGTCCGGCCAGACGCGGGTACTGGGCCGGCATGCCGGCACCAGCCGGGCCGTGGCAGCCGGCGCAGGCCGGGATGCCTTTCTTATGGTCGCCCTGACGCCACAGGCGCTGGCCGAGCGCGGACGGCTTGGCGGCTTCGTCTTCGGCGGCGGGCGGATTGTGCTTCTGGCTGGCGAACCAGGCGGCGACATTGCGCATGTGCTTGTCATCGGTGTCGCCCGCAAATTCCGGATGTTCCTCCATCTCCGCCAGTTCCGCGAAGCGCGCGATCTGCGCGGGCATGAAGTCACTCTTGCGCTGGGCCGGCTTGCCTTCTTCTTCCTTGAAGCTGGTCAACTGTTTGTAGAGGTAGTCCTCGATCTGGCCGGCCAGATGGGGAAAGGCCGAAACCGGGCTGTTGCCGTCGACGCCGTGGCAGGCGGCGCAGATTATTTCCGCGATGATCTTGCCCTTGGCGGGATCGGCCTTGACCGGGGTTTTGTCGGCTGCGTGAGCGGTGATGGTGGTGGCAAGAAGGATTGCCGCTGCTGCGGAACGAATCATTTGCAGGCTCCTTGTACGCGTTTGTGGGCGCTTTGGCCGGAACGAGGTTTTTCAAACCTGTTATTCTATAACACTTCGCTCAATCAAGGCGGCCTATAATTTTATGTCATTGTTTCAGCAGGCGACTTTTTTCACCACCATTGCCCATCTTCGCGATCTGCCGGGCGACGCGCTGTGCGAGGTGGCCTTTGCCGGGCGTTCCAATGCCGGCAAGTCATCGGCCATCAACACGCTGGCCGGCCGCGTGCGTCTGGCCTACGTCAGCAAGACGCCGGGCCGTACCCAGCATCTCAATTATTTCACCCTGGCCGCCGGCAAGTATTTCGTCGATCTGCCCGGTTACGGCTATGCCAAGGCGCCGGAGGCGGTGCGCTCGCAATGGGAGGGGCTGATCGGCCCCTATTTGCGCCAGCGCGAGCAACTGGCCGGTCTGGCGGTCATCATGGATGTTCGCCGGCCCTTGACCGACCTCGATCTCCAATTGATCGGCTGGTTTTATCCGACCGGTCGGCCAATCCACATCCTGCTGTCGAAGG
The DNA here is from genome assembly GCA_009779265.1 of Betaproteobacteria bacterium. Classification (GTDB taxonomy): domain Bacteria; phylum Pseudomonadota; class Gammaproteobacteria; order Burkholderiales; family Rhodocyclaceae; genus Azonexus. The sequence goes on along the minus strand of WREP01000002.1, from coordinate 76,463 downwards.
CCGACAAGTTGAGCCGGCAGGAGCAGACCAAGACGCTGCGCGAGGTTAAGGCCACGATCGCGGGCTGGGGCGACGACGGACGGATTTCGGTGCAATTGTTTTCCAGCCTGAAGAAAACCGGAGTGGATGAGGCCGAGGCGGTCTTCGCCCGCTGGCTGAACTTGCCGCTGACGAAGGCAAAAGATTCTCCAATTTCTTAGATATTCAATGAAGTGAGGTGTGCAGCATGAGTAGTCATGGCATCTTTCCGGCTACCCGCATGCGCCGGATGCGGCGGGACGATTTTTCGCGGCGCCTGATGCGCGAGTCGGTGTTGACGCCCGACGATTTCATTTATCCGGTATTCGCGCTCGACGGCGCGGGACGGGTCGAGTCGGTGTCCTCGATGCCCGGCGTCGAGCGGCAGTCGCTCGACGTTTTGCTGAAAACGGCGGAGCGAGCGGTCAAACTGGGCATTCCGGCGCTGGCGCTGTTCCCGGTGGTCGATGCCGCGCTGAAGTCGCTCAATGCCGAGGAAGCCTATAACGACGCCGGCCTGGTGCCGCGCGCCGTCCGCGCCCTGAAGCGCGAATTCCCGGAACTGGGCGTGATCACCGACGTGGCCCTCGATCCCTACACCAGCCACGGCCAGGATGGACTGATCGACGAAACGGGCTATGTGCTCAACGACGAGACGCTGGCCGTGCTGACGCGCCAGGCGCTCTGCCATGCCGCCGCCGGCGTCGATGTGGTGGCGCCCTCGGACATGATGGATGGGCGCATCGGCCGTATCCGCGGCGAACTGGAGGCCAACGGCCTGATCCACACGCGCATCCTGGCCTATTCGGCCAAGTACGCCTCCAGCTTTTACGGCCCTTTCCGCGAAGCCCTCGGCTCGGCGGCCAATCTGGGCAAGAGCAACAAGCACACCTACCAGATGGACCCGGCCAACAGCGACGAGGCGCTGCGCGAAGTGGCGCTCGATCTGGCCGAGGGCGCCGACATGGTCATGGTCAAGCCGGGCATGCCTTATCTGGACATCGTCCGCCGGGTCAAGGACGAGTTCAAGGTGCCGACCTACGCCTATCAGGTCAGCGGCGAGTACGCGATGTTGAAAGCGGCGGCGCAGAACGGCTGGCTGGCCGAGGAGGCGGTGGTGCTGGAAAGCCTGCTGGCCTTCAAGCGGGCCGGCGCCGACGGCATCCTCACCTATTTCGCGCTGGATGCCGCCGAGTATCTGAAGGGCTGAAGCGGCATAACGGGCGGGTGCCGCCCGTTATGCCGTGGGCCCGGCGGCCTGCGACAGGCAGGCGAAGTACAGCATCGGCCATTGTTGCGGCCATTGGGCCAGGGGTTCGCGGTTGAAGGCGGAGCGGGCGTATTGTTCCCAGCGGCCGACGGCATAGCAGCGCAGCAGGTTGGCGAGGGCGGCGAAGTCGGCGTCCGGCTTGAAATTTTCCTGGGTCGCCGCGATGCGCAGGGATTGCTTCAAGGCCGCCTCGATCTTGTCGAGCAGGGCGTTGATGCGCGCTTGCAGGCGCTCGTTTTCGTTGACCAGGGCGTCGCCGATCAGTACCCGGGTCATGCCGCGATTTTTCTGGGCGAAACCAAGCAGCAGGCCGATGATCAGTTCGACCTGGCGGAAACCCCGGGTTTCCTCGCTGGTGATCTGGTTGATGACGGCGAACAGGCTTTGTTCGATGAATTCGATCAGGCCGTCGTACATCTGGGCCTTGCTGGCGAAGTGGCGATAGAGCGCGGCTTCGGAACAGGACAGGCGGGCTGCCAGAGCGGCGGTGGTGATTTTTTCGCCTTGCGGCGTTTCCAGCATGCCGGCCAGGGTTTGCAGGATTTGCAGGCGGCGTTCGCCGGTTTTGGTAGCCATGATTTTCTCCGCGTTTTTTTAGGATTGTAGGCGACGACAGTGCCGGGGCAAATCGAGGACGGAGCGAATCGTGACGTCGACACAAGGCGAGCGGCGCGAGCTGGCGCTCACCAACACAGTGCGCATGCCCAGTTTCTTGGCGGTCATCAGATTGCCCAGACTGTCCTCGACCATGATGCAGCGCCGCGGATCGAGTTTCTCGGCCTGGAGCAGGGCGCGAAATCCAGCCAACTGCGGCTTGGGCCGGTAATTCAGGTTTTCGACCGCGTACAGCGCGTCGAAGCAGCGTTCCAGGCCGGTGATGCGCAGCACGGCTGCGGCGTAGCGGCGCGGCGCGTTGGAAAAGACGATGCGCCGTCCCGGCAGGCGGCGCAGGGCGTGCAGCAGCGGCTTTTCAAAGACGATCATGCGTTGCAGATCGGGAAACTGGTGCGTTTCGTGCAGGAAATGCCGGGGGTCGGTGCCGTGGTGGCGCATCATGCCGAGCAGTGTGGCGCCGTAACGCTGCCAGTAATCCATGCGGATGCGATTGGCCTCGTGGGCGTCGACGCCCAGATGGCGCTCGATGTAGGCGCGCATCGACAGGTTGATGTGGGGAAAGATGTGCGGGGTCGCATTGTGCAGCGTATTGTCGAGATCGAACAGCCAGGTGCGCCCCGCACGCATGATCAGAGCCGTGTGGGTTCAGGACTGCACAAAACTGGATTGCTGCGCTCGCAATGACGCCTGCTCCCACGTTGTCATTGCGAGGAGCGAAGCGACGAAGCAATCCAGAAACGGTGGCATTTGAACTTGCTCTATTGCGATTTGATCATCGTGCCGACGCCGTGGTCGGTCAGGATTTCCAGGAGCAGCGCGTGCTCGACGCGGCCATCAATGATGTGCACGCCCTTGACGCCATTGCGCGCGGCGTCGAGCGCCGAGCCGATTTTCGGCAGCATGCCGCCGGAAAGGGTGCCGTCGGCGACCATTTCGTCGATCTGCTGCGGCGTGATGCCGGTGATCAGCTTGCCTTCCTTGTCCAGCACGCCGGGCGTATTGGTCAGCAGAACCAGCTTTTCCGCCTTGAGGACCTCGGCGATCTTGCCGGCGACGACGTCGGCGTTGATGTTGTAGGTCTCGCCTTCCTCGCCGACGCCGATGGGGGCGATCACCGGAATGAAAGCGCCCTTGTCCAGATGGTCGATCAGGGATGGGTCGATGCGGGTGATTTCGCCGACCTGGCCGACGTCGATCAGATCGCCGGGATTGTCCTTGTTCGCCAGCTTCAGCTTTTTGGCGCGGATGCAGTTGCCGTCCTTGCCGGTCAGGCCGACGGCCTTGCCGCCGTGCTGGTTGATCAGATTGACGATGTCCTTGTTGACCTGGCCGCCCAGGACCATCTCGACCACTTCCATCGTCTCGGCGTCGGTGACGCGCATGCCCTGGACGAATTCGCCCTTCTTGCCGACCCGGCCCAGCAGGTTTTCGATCTGCGGGCCGCCGCCGTGGACAACGACAATGTTGAAGCCGATCAGTTCAAGCAGCACCACGTCGCGGGCGAAGCAGCGTTTCAGATGCTCGTCGGTCATGGCGTTGCCGCCGTATTTGACGACGATGGTTTTGCCGTGGAAACGCTTGATGTAGGGCAGCGCCTCGGCGAGAACAGCGGCCTTGGTGCCGGGATCGAGATCGGCGAGATTCATGGCGGGCTCCTCAGGGAATCGCCGCGGATTGTACAGGCCGGCACGGCGGCCGGCCAGCATCGCGCGGGGCTAGTCGATACGCAGGCGCATGCTTGGGCAGGAGCAGAATGGCGTCGCGGTTGCTCCACGAGAAACAGCGCTCGGCGGCCTCGCGCCAGGGCAGCCAGAGCGCGGCGCGATGCTCGGCGGGCGCTGGCGTGATAGCGAGGCGCCGGGGCAGGCAAAGGGCGAACACATGCTCGGTGTTTTCATGGACGCCAGGCGGGTAACGATGGCGCCAGAGGGGAAACAAGGTATAGGTGTTGGCGATGCGCCAGTCGCGCAGTTGGCCTTCGGCCAGGCCGGTTTCCTCGCCGACCTCGCGCCAAGCCGTTTGCGCCAGTGTTTCGTCGCCCTCGCGGCTGCCGGTGACCGACTGCCAGAAGCCCGGATGCCCGGCGCGTTCAAGCAGCAGCACGTCGAGCTCCGGCGTATGGATGACGACCAGCACCGAAACCGGCTGTTTGTTGCTCATGCCGTGACCGCGCTCCCCTCCCCCCGCGCGAATCCCTCTCTCCCGGCCTCTCTCCCGCAAGCGGGAGAGAGGAGGGATTTGCCTCCCCTCTCCACTTGTGGAGAGGGGTCGGGGGTGAGGTTGGAGGGGGCGGGAGAGAGGGGCTGCGAGAGCATTGCCCTTGCCGTCTGTGACAACTTCATGGCGTTGGAAAATCGGCAACGCCGGCAGTTGGCGCATCGAGCAGCGCCCATAACGGTCGCCCGGCCTCGCGCCGCTCGTCGCAGGCGGCGGCGAGGACTTCCCGCAATCCGGCCAGACCTCCCGGCGCGGCGCGGTGCAGGTTGGCGACGCCGGTAAGCAGCAGAAGGTGATTGGCGCCGGCTTGCCAGCCGGGGTCGCACAGGCCGTCGAGCAAGGCATCGAGATTGCCGCCATGCCATTCGGGAAAGGCGCAGGCCCGGCCCAGTTCGGCGAGCATCGCCGCCTTGCTCCGGCAGGCCGAAAAATCGACGGCGAGAATGCGCAAACCGGCGCGGGCGGCTGCCTGCGCGAGGACTGCCCACGGCAGTTCCGGCATATGGTAAAGGCCGGCCTGATGCGTGTCCGCCAGGCGGCGGGCGAGGGGAGTGTTCATTCGCGGATGTGCCGAAAAGTGCGGTAATGATCCGCCGTATAGTAATACGCGCCGTCCCGCCCGGCGATGATGCGGCGCGGCCCGCGATCCTTGCGTCCCGGCGTTTTTACCGTGTATTCCCGGTAATGGCCGCGCGGCTGGAGCGGCAGGCGCTTTTCGAAATTGTTGAAAATCACCCCGTCGCGGTTGTAGGGGAAAGGCCCGCCGCGCTGGATTAAGGCCAAGGTCTGGCGAGCTTCCGGCGGCAGATCGGCGGCGGCGATCCAGTCGCCTGCGGATGGGCTGCCAGAGAAGGCGCTTCCGAGCGTCAGCAGCAGGACGATCAGGAAGCGCCAGCAATGGTGCATGGCGTTTAGCCCGGGGTGAGCGTGCCTTGGGATTCAAGCGTCTGCCGCAAGCGCACGTGCAATTCCCGCAACTGCTTTTCATCGACCGCCGACGGCGCGTCGGTCAGCAGGCACTGGGCGCGCTGCGTCTTGGGGAAGGCGATGACGTCGCGGATGGATTCGGCGCCGGTCATCATGGTGACGATGCGGTCGAGGCCGAAGGCCAGGCCGCCGTGCGGCGGCGCGCCGTATTTGAGGGCGTCGAGAAGGAAGCCGAATTTGGCCTGCTGCTCCTCCGGGCTGATGGCGAGCGCGGCGAAAACCTTTTCCTGGACGTCGGCGCGGTGGATACGCACCGAGCCGCCGCCCAGTTCCCAGCCGTTGAGGGCGAGGTCGTAGGCCTTGGCCAGACACTTGCCGGGATCGCTCGCCAAGAGGTCGAGATGCTCGTCCTTGGGGCTGGTGAAGGGGTGGTGGCAGGCGTTCCAGCGCTTGCCTTCTTCGTCGTATTCGAACATCGGGAAGTCGACGATCCACACGGGCGCCCAGCGCTCGCCGCTGACGAAGCCTTTTTCGTGGCCGATCCTGGCGCGCAGCGCGCCCAGCGCGTCATTGACGATGCCAGCCTTGTCGGCGCCGAAGAAGATGAGGTCGCCGGACTGCGCGCCGGTGCGTTCGATGACGGTGCGCAGCGAGTCTGCCGACAGGTTCTTGACGATCGGCGATTGCAGGCCGCTTTCGTTGAGCTGGCTGACGTCATTGACCTTGATGTAGGCCAGACCCTTGGCGCCGTAAATGGCGACGAACTGAGTGTAGGCGTCGATTTCGCCGCGCGTCAGGCTGGCGCCGCCGGGAATGCGTAGGGCGGCGATGCGCCCGCCCTCGCTGTTGGCGACGCTGGCGAAGACCTTGAAGGCGACATCCTTGAAGGCGTCGGTGACTTCGGTGAGTTCCAGCGTCACGCGCAGATCGGGCTTGTCCGAGCCGAAGCGGCGCATGGCTTCGGCATGGGACATGCGCGGGAAGGGCGGCAGGTCGACGGCGATGGCTTCCTTGAACACGGTGCGGATCAGTTCTTCCATCAGCGCGGTGATGTCGGCCTCGGTCATGAACGAGGTTTCGATATCGACCTGGGTGAATTCCGGCTGGCGGTCGGCGCGCAGATCCTCGTCGCGGAAGCATTTGGTGATCTGGTAGTAGCGGTCGAAGCCGGCGACCATCAGCAATTGCTTGAACAGTTGCGGCGACTGCGGCAGGGCGAAGAAGTGGCCGGCATGGACGCGCGACGGCACGAGATAGTCGCGGGCGCCTTCCGGCGTGGACTTGGTCAGCATTGGTGTTTCGATGTCGACGAAGCCATTGTCGTCGAGGAAGCGGCGGAAGGCGCGGGCGACCTTGTAGCGCAGCAGCAGGTTGTTCTGCATCTGCGGTCGGCGCAGGTCGATGACGCGGTGGGTCAGGCGGACGTTTTCGCTCAGATTTTCGTCGTCGAGCTGGAAGGGGGGCGTCAGCGAGGGGTTGAGCACCTCGATTTCGTGGCAGAGCACCTCAATTTCGCCGGAGGCGAGATTGGCATTGACGGTGCCGGCCGGACGTGGGCGCACCTTGCCGGTGATTTTCAGGCAGAACTCGTTGCGCACCGCTTCGGCGATCTGGAAGGACTCGGCGCGGTCCGGGTCGCAGACGACCTGGGCCAGACCATCGCGGTCGCGCAGGTCGATGAAGATGACGCCGCCGTGGTCGCGGCGACGGTGGGCCCAGCCGCACAGGGTGACGATTTGCCCGTCGAGGGCGGCATTGAGTTGTCCGCAGTAATGGGTACGCATGGAACTTTCCGGGGTTTCAGGTGGTGGTTTTGGCAGGGGCGGCTCGCGGGCGCGGCGGCGGCGCCACGACGCCCATCGAGATGATGTATTTGAGGGCTTCGTCGACGCTCATGTCGAGTTCGACGACATCCTGGCGCGGCAGCATCAGGAAGAAACCAGAGGTCGGGACGGGCGTGGTCGGCACATAGACGCTGACGTAATCGCCGACCAGATGGTTGCAGATATCACCGCCAGGAACACCGGTCAGGAAGGCGATGGTCCACGCGCCCGGGCGCGGATACTGGATCAGCAGGGCTTTTCTGAAGGCATTGCCGTTGGGGGCGAAGAGGGTGTCGGAAACCTGCTTGACCGCCTTGTACACCGAATTGACGACGGGAATGCGCAAGAGCAGCTTGTCCCACCAGACGACCAGTTTCTGGCCGATGAAATTGGTGGCGAGAAAGCCGGTCAGCAGGATCATCGCCAGGGTCAGCAGGGCGCCGATGCCGGGCAGCGAGAAGCCGAGCAGATTTTTCGGCTGCAGCACTTCCGGCAAGAGGCGCAGCGACTGGTCGAGCGTATCGACGATCAGCGACAGCACCCAGACGGTGATGACCAGCGGAACCCAGATCAGCAGTCCCGTGATGAAATAGCGTTTGATCAACTGGCCGCGCACGACGCACAGCTTCCTTCGCCGGTCTGGCACGGCGGCGGCGTTTTCGGCTTGGCGCCGCCCTTGAAGTCGGTGGCATACCAGCCGCTACCCTTGAGTTGGAAACCGGCGGCGGAAAGCAGCTTGCCATAGCTCTCCTGGCCGCATTCCGGGCAGGTGGAAAGCGGCGGATCGCTGATTTTTTGCAGATGCTCTTTCTGGAAACCGCAACTGCCGCAGCGGTATTCGTAAATCGGCATGGGATTTCTCCAAAACCTTGAATTGTATCTGAAAGCGGAGAGGCTTATATCAGGATTGGAATCCGGATTTCAAGCGATCGAGCCGAGATAGCCACGGGTGATGGCTTCGCCCCAGAACAGGGCGATGACGCCGGCGGCCGCCAGATAGGGGCCGAAGGGAATGGGCACGTTGCGCCCGTGGCGGACGACGACGATCAGCGTGATGCCGACCAGGGCGCCGACTACCGAGGAGATGAGGATGATGGCCGGTAGCAGGGTCCAGCCGAGCCAGGCGCCGAGGGCGGCGAGGAGCTTGAAGTCGCCGTAGCCCATGCCTTCCTTGCCGGTAGCCAGCTTGAACAGCCAGAACACCGACCACAGCGCGAGGTAACCGGCCATGGCGCCGATGACGGCGCTGTGGATGTCGGTGAAACTGCCGGCCAGATTGAAGGCTAGCCCAAGCCAGAGCAAAGGCAGGGTGATCGCATCCGGCAGCAGTTGCGTATCGAGGTCGATGGCCGCCAGCGCGATCAGCGCCCAGATCAACAACAGCGCGCCGGCCAGTTGCGGCGTCGGGCCGAAATGCCAGGCCGCGTAAGCGGAGAGGAGGCCGGTCAGCAGTTCGACGCTGGGGTAGCGCGGCGAGATGCGCTGACCGCAGCCGGCGCAGCGGCCCTTGAGCAGCAGGTAGCTGAGGAGCGGAATGTTTTCCAGCGCCGTGATCCGATGGCCGCAATGCGGGCAGCGGGAACGCGGGCGAGCCAGAGACAGCGGCTCGCCGGGCGGCGGCGGCTCGCCGCGCAGTTCGGCGCATTGTCCCTGCCATTCCCGCTCCATGATGAGCGGTAGGCGGTGGATCATCACATTGAGGAAACTGCCGACACACAGTCCCAGCAGCCCGGCGATGAGCGCCAGGCCCAGTGCCTCGAGCGGCATCAGACGATCGCCCCCAGTTTGAAAATCGGCAGGTACATGGCGATGATCATGCCGCCGATCAAGGTGCCGAGGATCACCATGATGATCGGTTCCATCAGGCTGGACATGGCCGCGACCGCGTCGTCCACTTCCTGTTCGAAGAATTCGGCAATCTTGGACAGCATCGAATCGAGAGCGCCCGACTCCTCGCCGATGGCCACCATCTGGATCACCATGTTGGGGAAGAGATCGGCGTTATGCATCGAGTTGGTCAGGCTGGTGCCCGTGGCAACCTCGCTCTGGATCTGCCGGGTACCGACCTTGTAGACATGGTTGCCGGCGGCGCCGCCGACCGAGTCGAGGGATTCCACCAGCGGCACGCCGGCGGCGAACATGGTCGCCAGGGTGCGAGTCCAGCGGGCGATTACCGATTTGCGGACGATCTCGCCGAAAATCGGCAGGCGCAGTAGCAGGCGATCCATGACCAGCTGCATTTTCTCCGAGCGTTTCCAAGCGGCGAAAAAGCCCCACAGGCCGCCGCCGATGACGAGGAAAATGGCCAACCAGTATTCGACGAAAAAATCCGACATGGCGATGACCACGAGGGTCGGCGTCGGCAGATCGGCGCCAAAGCCGGTGAAAACCTCCTTGAAAGCCGGAATCACAAAAATCATGATGACGGCGGTGATGATGAAGGCCACGACGATTACCGCCACCGGATAGAACAGGGCCGATTTGATCTTGCCCTTGATGGCGAGAATTTTTTCCTTGTAGGTCGCCAGGCGGTCGAGCAGGGTATCGAGAATGCCGGCCTGCTCCCCGGCGGCCACCAGATTGCAGTACAGGGCGTCAAAGTGCAGCGGAAATTTGCGGAATGCCTCGGATAGCGAACTGCCGGTCTCGACATCGGCCTTGATGTCGAGCAGCAGCTTGCCGACCGCCGGATTGGCGTGGCCGCGGCCGACGATATCGAAAGCCTGGAGCAGAGGGACGCCGGAGCGCATCATGGTCGCCAGCTGGCGCGTGAATATGGCGAGGTCCTTTTCCTTGACCTTGCCGCCCGACTTGAAGGCAAGTTTTTTGACCTTGACATTGCTGACGACGCCCTGGCGGCGCAGGGTGGCCATGACCACGGTGCGGCTGGCGGCGCGCATTTCGCCGCGCAGAATCCTGCCGTCCTTGCTCTTGCCCTCCCAGAGAAAGGCGCTTTCCTTGACGGCGACGGCTGTTGGTTTTTTTGCAGCGGTAGCCATATCGGCTCCTTCCCCTTAGAGATTGGTTGTGCCCAGTACTTCGTCGAGCGAGGTCATACCTTGTTTTACCTTGAGCAAGCCGGATTCGCGCAAATCCTTGACGCCCTCCCGTTTGGCCTGCTGGGCCAGATCGAGCGCGGTGGCGCCGCTCATGATCAGGCGCTGCATGGTTTCCGAAACCGGCATGACCTGATAGATGCCGACCCGCCCCTTGTAGCCGCTGCCCTTGCAGCGGTCGCAGCTACCGGGACCGTACAGGGTCCATGAATCGTCGAGATCTTCTTCCGTGAAACCGGCGTCGAGTAGCGCCTGGGTCGGCACCGTCATCGGCTTCTTGCAGGTGCACAGGCGCCGCGCCAGGCGCTGGGCGGTAATCAACTGGACGCTGGCGGCGATGTTGAAGGTCGGCACGCCCATATTCATCAGGCGGGTCAGGGTTTGCGGCGCGTCGTTGGTGTGCAGCGTCGATAACACCATGTGGCCGGTCTGCGCCGCCTTGATGGCGATCTCGGCGGTTTCCAGGTCGCGGATTTCGCCGACCATGATGATGTCCGGGTCTTGCCGGAGAAAGGCTTTGAGCGCCACCGGGAAAGTCAGCCCGGCCTTGTCGTCCACATTGACCTGATTGACGCCGGGTAGATTGATTTCGGCCGGGTCCTCGGCGGTCGAAATGTTGACGCCCTCCTTGTTGAGGATGTTGAGGCAGGTATAGAGCGAAACCGTTTTGCCGGAGCCGGTCGGGCCGGTAACCAGGACCATCCCGTAGGGGCGGCTGACGGCATCGAGCAGGGCGGCTTTCTGTTCCGGCTCGTAGCCCAGCGCCTCGATGCCCAGCGTGGCCGAGGTCGGGTCGAGAATGCGCAAGACGATCTTTTCGCCTTGCAGGGTGGGCAGGGTGCTGACGCGGAAATCGATGGCGCGGGTCTTGGACAGCATCAGGCGCATGCGCCCGTCCTGCGGTACGCGCTTCTCGGCGATATTGAGGCGGGAGATGACCTTGATCCGTGAGGCCAGTTTTTCCTTGATGGCCAGCGGCGGCGTGGCGATTTCCCGCAGGCCGCCGTCGACGCGGAAGCGGATGCGGTAATACTTTTCGTAAGGCTCGAAATGGATGTCCGAGGCGCCGTCGTTGATGGCATCGAGCAGGATCTTCTGGATGAATTTGACGACCGGCGCATCATCGACGTCCTGCTCGATGTTTTCTTCCACCTTGGCGGCGGATTCCTCGTCGAGGAGGTTGAAATCGATGTCCGAGCCGACCAGGTTTTTCAGCGCGTCGCCGGTCGATTCGGCATATTTGGCGACCAAGGGCGCCAGCTTCGGGTATTCGACGACGATGGGGTCGACGGCCAGGCCGGTCTGGAAGCGGATTTCATCGAGGGCGCGCAGGTTGGTCGGGTCGGCGATGGCCACCGAGAGCCGGTTGCCGCGCTTGTTGAGCGGGATGACCTTGTGCGTGGCGATCAGCTTGCGGTCGATGGCCTCGGCCGGAATGTGCGCGTCGTTGAAAGCAGCCAGATCGAGCAGGGGGTAGCCGAAGGTTTCCGAGATGAAACGGGCGATGTCAGTCGCCGTTGCTTTCTGGCTGAGAATGATCTGCTCGACCAGGGGAATCTTGGCGCTGCTGGCTTGCGACAGCAGTTGCTCGGCCTCCGCCTCCTTGAGTTGCCCGGCCTGCACCAGTGCGCGCGCCAAACCGCTGAGCGGAGGGGATTGAGGAGTTGCCGCCATGGGAGAGTTATCGCATGCCTTCGTTCAGATCGCCCGATGATGCTACGTGGGCGTGGGTTTGTAAAGGCTGGCCCGCTTTTTGTCGGCGATTGGCCGGCCCTTCGGCAGATAGATGACAGCCGCCGCTGCGGGTTTCCCGCGTGCCGTTTCAGGCGCGATGCAGGATCACTTCGATAACGAAACGGCTGCCGACATAAGCCAGGATGAGCAGGGAAAAACCGGCGAGCGTCCAGCGCAATGCCCGCTTGCCGCGCCAGCCCCAGGCGTGGCGGCCGACCAGCAGGGTGGCGAAAATGCCCCAGGAGGCAAAGCCAAACAGGGTCATGTGATTGAAGGTCAAGGGTTTGCCGAACAGTTCCCTGGAAAACAGCAGGCCGCTACCGACGGTCAGAGTCAGCAGGATGAAGCCGACGGTCAACATGCGGAAAAGCGTAGCTTCCATGGTCATCAGCGGCGGCAGGCTGAGCAGGCTGCGGCTGAGCGAGCGCCGGTGCAGCGCCTTTTCGATGAGGCCCATGAAAATGGCGTGCAGCGCCGACAGCGTCAGCAGGCTGTAGGCCAGCATAGCCGTCAGGAAGTGCAGCATGAAGCCTGTTGCGTCGGCATGGGCGACCAGGCGCACATAGGGAAACAGCGCCGGCAGAATGGCGCAGCCGGCGGCCAGCGGCAGCACCATCGGCTGCAGGCCTTCCATGGGTGTCAAGAAGCTTTCCAGCCAGTAGATCAGAATCGCCAGCCACATCATCAGGGAGAGCGCGAAACTGAACGAAAAGCGCATGCCGGCCTCGGCGAACAGGCCGGTGTACAGCCCCCAGGCATGAACGGCCAGGGCGCCGGCAATGGCGGCGCGCTCCCAGGCGCGCATCGGGCAGGTGAGGCATTGACTCTCGCTTTCCCGCCAGCGGCTGTTCCAGAAATGGACGCCGAGCGCGCCGTAGATCAGGGCGGCGAGGATGTTGGGCAGATGCTGAATTACAATGTCGAACATCCGCGAATTCTACTCGAAGCCCTTTTGCCATGCTCGACAACCTGACCACCCGCCTTGCCCGCGTCATCAAGACGCTGAAAGGCGAAGCCCGCCTGACCGAAGCCAATATTGCCGATGCCCTGCGCGAAGTGCGCATGGCGCTGCTGGAGGCCGACGTCGCCTTGCCGGTGGTCAAGGATTTTATCGCCGCCGTCAAGGAAAAAGCCGTCGGCGAAAGCGTGATCGGCTCGCTCAGTCCCGGCCAGGCGCTGGTCGGCGTGGTTCATGACGAGCTGACCCGGATCATGGGAACGGCGCACGAAGGGATCAATTTCCACACCCAGCCGCCGGCCATCGTGCTGATGGCCGGCCTGCAAGGCGCTGGCAAGACGACCACGGTGGGCAAGCTGGCCAAGCACCTCAAGGAAAATCACAAGAAAAAGGTACTCGTCGTCTCCTGCGACGTTTACAGGCCGGCGGCCATCGAGCAGTTGAAATCGGTGGCCGGTCAGGCCAGCGTCGATTTCTTCCCCGCCGCCGTCGGCGAACAGCCGGAAGCCATCGCGCTGGCGGCGCTCGATTGGGCCAAACGCCACTACCACGACGTGCTGCTGGTCGACACCGCCGGCCGTCTGGCTATCGACGAGCAGATGATGGCCGAGATCAAGCGCCTGCACGCGGCGCTCAAGCCCATCGAAACGCTGTTCGTGGTCGACGCCATGCTCGGCCAGGACGCGGTCAATACCGCCCGCGCCTTCAACGAGGCCCTGCCGCTCACCGGCGTCGTGCTGACCAAGCTCGATGGTGACGCGCGCGGCGGCGCGGCCCTGTCGGTGCGCCACGTCACTGGCAAGCCGATCAAATTTGCCGGCGTCGGCGAAAAGCTGTCCGGGCTGGAAGCCTTCCATCCTGAGCGCATGGCCTCGCGCATACTCGGCATGGGCGACGTGCTGTCGCTGATCGAGGAAGCGAAAAAGGGCCTCGACGAAGAAAAGGCCGTGGCCTTCGCCAAAAAACTGAAAGCCGGCAAGGGCTTCGATCTCAGCGACTTCAAGGAACAGATCGGCCAGATGCGCAACATGGGCGGCCTGTCGGCGCTGATGGACAAAATGCCGGCACAGATCGCCCAGGCCGCCGGTCAATTGCCGGCCGGGGCCGAGAACAAGATGATCGGGCGTGTCGAAGGCATCATCAATTCGATGACGCCAGCCGAGCGGGCCAAGCCGGAATTGCTCAAGGCCAGCCGCAAACGGCGCATCGCCCAGGGCGCGGGCGTGCAGGTGCAGGACGTCAATCGCCTGCTCAACCAGTTCGAGCAGACGCAGAAAATGATGAAGCACTTCACCAAGGGCGGCATCGGCAAACTGATGCGCGGCATGAAAGGCATGCTGCCGGGCATGGGCGGCATGGGCCGCTGATTGGCGCACGCGGTATTCCAAGGCTATTGGAGCGCGCCAACCCGGATAAGGCAAAACTGTGTGTTGTCAAAGACCGGGTGCCATTCTGCGGTGTACGAACCCGTGATGCTGATTTCCTTATCTTTGGAACCGGTTGGCTTTGGGATCTTGCCGGTAATCGGTTTGCGTCCGCGGAAGTAGCCGTAGATACCGTCGCAATTGCCTGAAAAAAATAGAGAACCAGCGAATGCAAGGAAATAGGCGGACTGGAAGCCACTATCGGCGGTCACGAGTTGCTCTAGAAACGCGATATCCTTGCAGAAGCTAAACATGGACTCTGGAACCTGACCATTTCTTGGATATTTAAGCTCGATGGCGCTTAATGGCTTGTCTTTGTCTTTTTCCTTCGAAGTAATAGCAATATCTATTTCCTTCTTCTCAAACGCTGACTTCTGTAAGCCAAAATGCGTAACATTGCGTTCGAATTGGATATTATAGCCGCTGCTGCCAAGTTGCTTGCGAAGGAACAGGCCCAACTCATGCTGTAAGCTGAACTCGTTATAGACCTCAACACTCTTGGATCCGACTTCTTTTACGAAATCTTCAATTTGGCGATCAAGTTGCATGGCAGCTAACGATCAAGTTTAGCCGCCGGAAGCGGTCTGCTGTGACGATGGGTTAAGCTCATAGTCGGCCAGCCACTGCAAGAAATCTTTGGGCGGAGAGGGGTACGACCACGCACCAGAACCGCTTTCCCATAGATCGGGGTTCTTGCCCATCTTCTTGTTTTCTCGCGCCCAAGCAAGAGCCGCGTCATGCGGATATAGATACCAAATATCACGATGACGGAAGCAAATCCAAATGTCTTTGTCTTGATATTTTTGATCGAGAGTAAGACGCCCCTTCAGTTGAACTTTCAAGAATTGGTGGCCAAGGAAGTGGTTTGCGATGAAATCTGCACCTTGCCAATCATCGCCTAGGAGAATAGTGGAAAACCCGAAATCTGCGAGCACACCGGAAACTTTTTGGAAGTTGTAAGTTTCCTGCTGTCTTGCATTCAGTGTTTTGTAGTCAATCAGCTTCAGCTCGAGTAGAGGCTTGTTCATGGTGGCTTTAACGGTGATTGTGCGAATAGCCTAACTGCTACCGGCAGGCAAACAACTCAGTCCGCAGGTTGGAGGGGCAGAGCGAGCCCCGACATGGCAGCGATGCCAAATTCCGAAACGTTGTGGTTCATTACATCCACCCCACCAATCTGCGCGAGCTATTACACACTGCCTTGTAATACGAATCCGCTGCTTTACGGTACCAGGTCGCGGCCTCGGCATAATCCTGCGTCACACCGTAACCTGTTTCATACATGAATCCAAGGTTGTATTGGGCACGTGCATCGCCCCGTTCCGCTTTCTTGCGATGCAACTCCTCTGCCTTACGGTGCCAGGTCGCGGCCTCGGCAAGATCCTGCGTCACACCTCGACCTTTTTCATACATGAATCCAAGGCTGTTATGGGCATCCGCATCGCCTTGCTCCGCAGCCTTGCGATACCACGTCGCCGCTTCGGCGTCATCCCGGGGGACGCCTTTGCCGTTGCCATACATCCATCCGAGCTGGGATTGTGCGTGAACATCTCCCTGCTCCGCAGCCTTGTGATACCACTTCGCCGCTTCAGCGCGATCATGATCCAGGGAGGTGTCTTGACCGCAGCAGCCGCATACATCCATCCAAGTTTGTATTGGGCTACCGCATCTCCCTGCTCCGCTGCCTTGCGATACCACGTCGCCGCTTCGGCGCGATCCTCAAGGACGCCTTGACCCCATTCATACATCCATCCAAGCTTGTGTTGGGCGTCAACATATCCCTGTTCCGCCGCCTTGCGAAACCAGTTCGCGGCCTCGGTTTCATCTTGCGTCACACCGCGACCTTCGAGGTACATCAGGCCAAGATCGTTTTGGGCTTTGGCATCCCCTTGCTCGGCCGCCTGTACCACGGCCTCGACATCTTGCGCTTGGACCATTCGTTACGCCTCCATTGTTTTTGATGACCCGGGGCAACAGTTTAGCCATCTTCCTGTTTTTCGGGGACGAATTGGCGCTGCTTGCGCCCTTTCGGCGAGCCAGCGGCCATAGGGCCATAGGAATGAAATGAACGCCTCCCTCCTTGCCAGGGGGTGATGCCGGAGAAGGGTACTCCCTCACGGGCCGACGGCATCAGAGTGCCCAGATTGGGAGACCATAGAGGTTCCACAGGCAAACCGGAGGGAGCACAAATGAAACTTATACCAGTCGGGATCGACATTGCGAAGAGTGTCTTTCAGGTGCACTACGCGGATGAAGAAACGGGAGAGATCGTGAGCAAGGCGGTGAAGCGCGCGAAGTTTCTGGAATTCTTTGCCAATCGTGCGCCATGCCTGATTGGCATGGAGGCCTGCGGTGGCGCCCACCACTGGGCGCGGCGACTCATCGCGATGGGGCATCAGGTCAGGCTGCTGCCTGCCCGGTTCGTCAAGGCCTTCAACATTCGCAACAAGAATGATGCGGCCGACGCCAGAGCGATCTGGCTGGCCGTGCAGCAGCCAGGCAAGGCGGTTGCCGTGAAGACGGAGATGCAGCAGGCGATGCTTGCGCTCCACCGGATGCGCTCGCAACTGGTGAAGATGAGGACGATGCAGAGCAATGGGCTGCGGGGGTTGCTGGCCGAGTATGGCGAAATTGCCGGGGCAGGGCGCGCCAGTCTTGCCAAGGCTGTGCCGGAGATACTGGAGCGACTCGCCGAGCGACTGCCGGCCGTGCTGATCGACAGTTGGCGCGAGCACTGGGCGGAAATCGTCCGGCTTGATGAGCGTATTACGCTCATCGAACAACGCATGCAGGCATGGAAGAAAGAAGACCCGGCGGTAAAGGCGATCAGCGATATTCCCGGCGTGGGATTGTTGACCGCAACGGCGGCGGTAGCCGTGATGGGGGACGCCCAGGCCTTCCGGTCGGGGCGGGAGTTTGCCGCCTGGCTGGGGCTGGTGCCCCGGCAGACGGGCAGCGGCGGCAAGATCCAGTTGCACGGCATCAGCAAGCGGGGAGACACCTATCTGCGAACCTTGCTGATACACGGCGCCCGAAGCGTACTGGCCAATGCCAGGAAGCCGGGTCCGTGGGTCGAAGAGATTACGAAACGGCGACCGCACAACGTGGTGGCGGTTGCTCTGGCCAACAAGATGGCGCGCACAATCTGGGCCTTACTGGCCCATGGCCGGACCTACCAGAGGGACTATGTGAGCGTGAGGCCGGCCTGACTGGATCACGAAGACAGGGCACTGTTCAGTTTTTGAAGGGTAATTGCCAACGAGTTGCGCAGGCAACGTCAGTGATGACAAAGACAGGTCAGACCGGGATCCACAAAACCTGAACCCCAACCCGAACTTCGAGTTCGCCGTAGGAATGAGGCGTGGGTCAGCGGAATTCATCAGGGCCAGCAGTGGAAAGACTTACTGCTTTGAAGGCCGGATATAGAGCTGCAATCCTTCCTGTCAGTCAAAACAAAACTTTGCTTGCACAAACGGGAGGCGTTCATATAGCTGGGGTGAGCGCCAGCGAACCCCAACACAACACCCGAACGATAATCCCGGCGCGATGTCGGAACCACCCAATGTTGGGGTTCGCAAGCTCACCCCAACCTATGGCCTATGGCCCTTCGTTCCATCCCAGCCTATGGCGCTGCGGTGGCTGGATCAAATGCGAGCGGTTTAATCGCCGCCCCGCGCCAGCGGCGGCGGCTTGACGTAATTCCACTGATTCTGCCAGGCGGCGCGAACCAGGTTGGGATACTCGGCTTTGCCGAGACTGCCGTTGTAGCGACCCAGGGCGCGGAACAGGTCGCCTTTCTCGATATCCAGATAGTGGCGCAGGATGGTGCAGCCGTAGCGCAGGTTGGTGCGCAGGTCGAACAGCGAATCGCCGGGGCTGCCGATCAGCTTGACCCAAAACGGCATCACCTGCATGTAGCCGCGGGCGCCGGCCGAGGATACGGCGTATTTGCGAAAGCCCGACTCGACCTGGATCAGGCCCAGAACCAGTTGCGGATCGAGGCCGGCGCGGGTGGCTTCGTAATGCACGCTGCGCAGCAGGTCGATGCGGTATTCGCGGTTGACGATGCGTTTTTCCAGACGGCGGGACATTTCGCCCAGCCAGTCGGCGGCTTCCAGCGGCGTCTTGAAGGAACTGACGCTAGGGCGGCTGTCGGATACCGCTTTGTGCAGGGCCGCCTTGACGCTGGCCGACAGCGGTTCGTATTTCTGCGCACCGGCGTGGGCCGTATTGCTCAATAACAGCGCGCCGCACAGCGCGGCGATCAGCCGGCGCACAGCTTCTTCTGGATGAAGGCGAGGATGTCGTCGGCGGCCAGCATCGTCGCCTCGCCATCCTGACGCCCCTTGTATTCGACTTGGCCGTCTTTCAGGCCGCGCTCGCCGATCACGATGCGGTGCGGAATGCCGATCAGTTCCATGTCGGCGAACATGACGCCGGGGCGCTCGTTGCGGTCGTCGAGCACGGCGTCGATGGCGGCGGCGGCAAGGGTTTCGTACAGCCGGTCGGCCTCGGCCCTGACGGCATCGCTCTTGTGATAGCCCATGGGCACGATGCAAACGTCGAAGGGGGCGATGGCGGCGGGCAGGACGATGCCCCGTTCGTCGTTGCCCTGTTCGATGGCGGCGCCGACAATGCGCGAAACGCCGATACCGTAGCAGCCCATTTCCATGATCTGGCTCTTGCCGTTTTCGTCGAGGTAGGCGCAGTTGAGCGCCGCGGCGTATTTCTGGCGCAACTGGAAGATATGGCCGACCTCGATGCCGCGCAGAATGTCCAGTTGCCCTTGGCCATCGGGCGACGGATCGCCAGCGACGACCTGGCGCAAATCGGCCACTTCCGGCTCTGGCAAGTCGCGGGCGAAATTGACGCCGAACAGGTGATGGCCGCCCTCGTTGGCGCCGCAGATGAAATCGCTCATGGCGGCGACGCTGCGGTCGGCGATGACGCGGATGTTGCGCCCGCCACCAAGGACCGGGCCGATGTAGCCGGGTTTGCAGCCGAGATGTTCCTCAACTTCCGTCTCGCTGGCGAAGCGGAAGGGCGCGAGCGCCGCCAGCTTGCCGGCCTTGACCTCGTTCAGCTCGTGGTCGCCGCGCAGCAGCAGGAGGGCGAAGGTCTTGCCGCCGTCCTCCGGCTCAGTGACGACGGCGATGGACTTGACGATGCGCTCCAACCCGACGCCGAGAAATTCGGCGACTTCGGCGCAGGCGGTCTTGCCCGGCGTCGCCACCTTGTTCATGGCTGTGGTCGCCGCCGCGCGCGGCGCGGCTGGCGCCAGGGCTTCGGCCAGTTCGACATTGGCCGCGTAAGCGGATTGCGCGCAGTAAGCGATGGCGTCCTCGCCGGAATCGGCCAGGACGTGGAATTCGTGCGAGCCGGTGCCGCCGATGGCGCCGGTATCGGCGGCCACGGCGCGGAACTTCAGGCCGAGGCGGGTGAAGATGCGGCTATAGGTGGCGTACATGTTGTCGTATTCGCGCTGCAAATCGGCGAACGAGGCATGGAAGGAATAGCCGTCCTTCATCAAAAACTCGCGGCCGCGCATGACGCCGAAGCGCGGGCGGATTTCGTCGCGGAACTTGCTCTGTATCTGGTACAGGTGAATCGGCAACTGGCGATAGCTTTTGACATCGCGGCGCACCACATCGGTGATGACTTCCTCGTGCGTCGGCCCGATGACGAAATCGCGCTGGTGGCGATCCTTGAAGCGCAGCAATTCGGGGCCGTAGGCCGGGCCGCGCCCCGACTCTTCCCACAACTCGAAGGGCTGCACCGCCGGCATCAGCAATTCCAGCGCCCCGGCCCGGTTCATTTCCTCGCGCACGATGTTTTCCACCTTGCGCAACACGCGCAGGCCCAACGGCATCCAGGTATAGATGCCGGCCGCCGCCCGCTTGATGTAGCCGGCGCGCAGCATCAATTTCTGGCTGACGACTTCGGCGTCGGCGGGGGCTTCCTTGAGAGTGGTGAAAAAGAACCGCGAAGTGCGCATGGGATGCTCTTGAATTCGTTGAAAAAAGGCGATTTTACACGCTGGGGGCGCTTCGCTTTGCACCTGGACGGCCTTTGTGAAAGAATCGAGGTAACTTTTTATTTTTGCAGGATTCTCATGCTCGACCGCGAAGGCTTTCGCCCGAACGTCGGCATCATTCTTTGTAACGCCAAAAACGAGGTTTTCTGGGGTAAGCGCATACGGGAGCATTCCTGGCAGTTTCCGCAAGGCGGCATCAAGCGCGGCGAATCGCCGGAGCAGGCCATGTACCGCGAACTGCACGAGGAAGTCGGGCTTCTGCCGGAGCATGTGCGCGTTCTCGGACGAACCAAGGGTTGGTTGCGTTATGAAGTGCCGACACATTGGATCAAACGCGAATGGCGCGGCTCCTATAAGGGGCAAAAACAGATCTGGTTCCTGTTGCGCCTTGTCGGGCGCGACAACGATGTCAGCCTGCGGGCGACCAATAAACCGGAATTCGATGCCTGGCGCTGGAATGATTACTGGGTGCCGCTCGACGCGGTGATCGAGTTCAAGCGCGGCGTCTACGAGCAGGCCCTAGCCGAGCTGATGCGCTTCCTCGACGTCGACCGCCGCGGTCGGCATCGGCGGGGCGCCAATCCCGCCCATCATTCGGCCAAAGCCGAAGGAGAGTGATGTGATAACGCCCCCGCGCCGCTGGCTGCCCCTGTGCTGCGCAGCCCTGATCTGCGTCCTGACGGCTATCCCCGCCCAAGCGGCGGATGGCGAGGCGGATGACGACTATCTGCCAAAGAGCTGGAAGGAAATCGAAACCCAATTGCCGCCGGCGCCGCTCGAACACAATCTGCAAGCCATCTATCTCAACGAGGTGGCGCAAAACAAATTTTTCATCGACAGCGAAAACCTGCGCATCGACGCCGACGGCGTCGTCCGCTACGTGCTGGTGGTGCTGACGCCCGGCGGCGCGCGCAACGTCACCTATGAAGGCATGCGTTGCGAAACGCGGCAGTGGCGCATCTATGCCTCGGGCCGCGCCGACGGCGCCTGGTCGAAGGCGCGCCGCGCCGAGTGGCAGCCGATCCACGACGAGGCCATCAATCGCTATCACGCGGCGCTGTTCCTCGACTATTTCTGCATCGGCGGCGTCATCGCCGATAACGTCGAAGCGGCCAGGAAGGCGTTGCGCGGCCGCTGAGCGCAATCGCGGTCGAATCCCGCCGGGCGGAAGGCCGTGCCGGGCTGTTGCGGTGCAGCAACCGGATGCCTTGGGATGACGTCGAGAATCTCGGGGCGGACTGTTAAACATGAGAGGGTTTTGTGCGGTGGTTGCATTAAATCGCTTTAAAAACATGCGCCATCAATCAATAATAATTGATTATGCATGCATTTAATTTTGTGTTGTGCGTCGCACAAACATGGCTTGCATCCGCTTGCGCTTTCCGGCAGAATGCACACGGTACGAACTGAGGTGCGCTTGCAGCACGCCTCGTTCAGGTTGTCTCCTCCACCCTCCTCCTTTGGTGTGGATTTAGCGCGGCTCAGCGAGCCGCGTTTTTTTTAATGCAATGAATGGTGCAAAGGCATTGACAGTTGTCGTGCGATTCAACTAGAATCCGCGCCTTTCTCCGATTCCCGCCCATATTTTCAGGACGGCACACATGAAAACGTTTTCCGCCAAGCCACATGAGGTGAAGCGCGAGTGGTTTGTGGTGGACGCCACGGACAAAGTGCTCGGCCGCCTCGCCACCGAAATTGCTCGCCGCCTGCGTGGCAAGCACAAGGCCATCTATACCCCGCACGTCGATACCGGCGACTTCATTGTCGTGACCAATGTCGATAAGCTCACCGTTACCGGCAACAAGGCCGATGAGAAGAAGTACTATCGCCACACCGGTTATCCGGGCGGCATTCGCGAAACCAACTTCCGGAAAATGCAGCAGCGTTTCCCGGGCCGCGCCCTCGAAACCGCCGTCAAGGGCATGTTGCCGAAGGGGCCGCTGGGTTACGCCATGCTCAAGAAGCTGAAGTGCTACGCTGGCGACCAACATCCTCATACCGCCCAGCAGCCGAAGGCTCTGGAAATCTAAGGGATCATCATGGCTGAAAGCTATTTTTACGGTACCGGTCGTCGCAAGAGCGCCGTCGCCCGTGTCTTCATGAAGCGCGGTTCCGGCGCCATCGTTGTCAATGGCAAGCCGGTCGACCAGTTCTTCTCCCGCGAAACCGGCCGCATGATCGTGCGCCAGCCGCTGGATCTGGTTTCCCAACTGAACGCCTTCGACATCAAGGTCAATGTGACTGGCGGTGGCGAATCCGGTCAGGCGGGCGCCGTGCGCCACGGCATCACGCGCGCCCTGATCGAATACGATGCGGCGCTCAAGCCGGCGCTGTCGAAGGCGGGTTTCGTGACGCGCGATGCGCGCGAGGTCGAGCGCAAGATGGTTGGCTTCCACAAGTCCCGTCGCCGCAAGCAGTTCTCCAAGCGCTGATTCCGTTGCGCAATCAGGAAAGGTCGCCGCTGGCGGCCTTTTTGTTTTTGGGCTTGCGGGGTATTATCCAGCCTCCGGAAGCGGCTGGCTTCGCCATCCGGACTGCTGGCCGTCTCTGGCGGCTTTCCCTCCCGTATTTCCGCGGGGAGAAATTCCAAGCTTCGTGTTCGCCAAGTCATGCCGCCCTCTGCCGTCAGCCTGAAACTTCGCAACTTCCGCAACCTCTTCGGTATTGCCGCGCCGCGCGTGGTGGTGCGTAGCCATGTTCCCTGGCAGTGGTATCTGCTGCCAGGATTGCTGCTGATTCTGCTCATCGGCGCTGGCGCCTGGTTGCTGGTGCAACATAACGAGGTCGGCGCGGCCGGCCGGGAGTTGCAGGAATTGCGCTTGCTGGCTCAGGCGCAGCAGAACGAACTGGAGACTTTGCGATTGACGGCGGGAACGCGGCAGAATGCGGTCGGCATCGAAATTGCCGCGCAACGCCAACTACTTTCGCGCATCAAGGAGTTGGAGTTGGAGAATGGGGCGCTGAAGGAAGACATGCGGATCTTCGAGCGCCTGATTCCCGTGGTCGGTGAAGACGCGGTTGTGCGTGTGGAAAACGTTCGCGTGACGCAGGATGATGACGGGCGTTACCGTTATCGCTTGCTCATCGCTTTCCAGCCAACCCGGCAGAAGCCCGAATTCGCTGGTCGCTTGCAACTGCTGATTACCTATATGCTGGATGGCGCGGAGCAGCGGTTGACGCTGCCGGAAAAAGCCGACGCGACGCCAGAGTATCAATTGACCGTCAAGCATTTCCTGCGCCGCGAGGGGGGGTTCGAACTGCCCGCCGGGGCGCGCCTGACCGCCGTCGAGGCACGCCTTCTACAGGGTGCTACACTGATGACCAAGCGTTTGACACAACTCTAGGAGAAGCGATGTTTGGGAAAAAAAGCGACAACGCGCCGCAGGGGCGCATCGATAGCCTGATCGGCGTCGGCACGCGGGTGGAAGGCAGCATTCGGTTTGCCGGCGGCTTGCGTATCGATGGCGAGGTTGTTGGTAGCGTCGAGGCGGTGGAAGGGGCAAGTTCATCCACGCTGGTGCTGAGTGAGTATGCTCGTATCGAGGGAGGCGTGCATGTCGCGCATCTGGTGACCAACGGCACTGTGGTCGGGCCGGTCGTCGTTGACGAGTCGCTGGAGATCCAGTCCAAGGCGCGCATCCTGGGGGATATCGAATACGCGGTCATCGAGATGCATCAGGGGGCCGTCGTCGAGGGGCGCATGGTGCACCGCGATAGCAAGCCCGAACTGGGTATCTCCAACTAAAGTAAGCAACGCGTGCTGCGGACGCACACGATCCGCCACGATTTTTCTCGGGAGTTTTCAAATGAACACAACAGCCGAAGTGGCCTCGCCGCTTGTTTTTACCGACAGCGCCGTCGCCAAGGTCAGGGAATTGATCGACGAGGAAGGCAATCCGCAGTTGAAGCTGCGGGTATTCGTGACCGGCGGCGGTTGTTCCGGCTTTCAGTACGGTTTCACCTTCGATGAAGAAGTCAGCGAGGACGACACGACCCTGGAAAAGGGCGGTGTGACTTTGCTGATTGATCCGATGAGCTATCAGTACCTGGTTGGCGCCGAGATCGACTATACGGAAGGACTGGAAGGTTCCCAGTTCGTGATTCGCAATCCGAATGCCACGTCGACCTGCGGTTGCGGCTCGTCGTTCGCGGCCTGAGCGATGTCGTGAAAAAAACGGCCAGTCGTTGTGCGCTTCGACGGCTGGTCTTGGCAGCCGTGGCGCATGCGGCTAAACTGCCCTTTCCGGCAGCGACCTCGCCATAAGCCCATGAAAACTCTGACGCAGTGGTTGGCTGAAAAGCATCGCCCCGTGGCGCTTCGTGCGCCCGGCGACGCCGTTTTCCCTACTCATGCCGGGCGTGCTGGCGGGGCTGTTTCAGCCCCGGTCGAGCAGCGGCGCATCGCCAGCTAAGGCTGTCCACCTTCCTATGCCTGTCATCGACCCACGCACCCACTTTCCCATTCTCGAAGACATCGCCCGCGATCTGTCCGGCGACATCAATTTTCCGACCTGCATGGATGCGGCGATTCTCGTCCGTAATACGCTGAAAAATCCGTGGGTGAATCTGGAGCGCGTCGTCCAGGTGATTGGCGTTGAGCCTTTGATTTCCAGCAAGCTGTTGCGTCTGGCCAATTCGGTTGCCTACAACCCCTTGGGCAAGAAGGTCAGCGACCTGACCACGGCCGTTGCCCGCCTTGGTTTCGAGGCGGTGCGAACCACTTCGCTGGCGGTGGCCATGGATCAGATGCTCAAGTCGCGCAATCTGGCGGCCTACGAAGATATCGGCCACAAGACATGGGAACATTCGCTGCACGTGGCGGCCATTGCTCGCGTGCTGGCCCGCCGTATTGGCCATGTCAAGCCGGAGGAGGCGATGCTGGCTGGCCTGGTTCAGGATATCGGCATCTTCTATCTGCTGTTCCGCGCCGCCGACTATCCCCAATACCATGACGACCGCGCTGTCATTCTGGATCTGCTCCGCGGCTGGCATGAAAGTATCGGCGAGAGCCTGCTGCATATTCTCGGTTTGCCGGAAGAACTGACCGAAGCCATCCGTGGTCGCGGTCAACCGCAGAACGTGGAGGCGCCGGCCAAGCTGTGCGACATCCTGTATTTCGCCAACCTGCTGGCCGCCGAGTCGGGATATGGTTTGCCGACGGAGGCAGACATGGCCCAGGGCGAGCAGGCCGCGACCGATCGTCAACGCTTCGCCGATCTGCTAGGCGAAGCCGACAACGACATCAACGAAGTGCGGGCCGCGCTGGCGGCCTGAGCACAACTTCCTTCTTTTCCCGCATCGGCGCGTTGCCCGGGGCGGGATGTTGCCAGTGACCCGGCAAGGCCGCTTGCCGGAATGATGCTTTGTCCCCGTTGCAAGGCTGACGGACGGCGCGATGGATAACGATAAGGCCGTGGTTTGTACGCGGCGGCGGGTTGGTAGCCCGCGCGCGAGGGAGGACGTCCGGTAGACATGAGCGAACTGATGAATCTTTGGACCCAGTGGCTGCGGCCATCGGCGGGATTTCCCACCGTGCAATGGTCCCTGTTGCTGGCCGCCGCCACCCTGACGGGCCATCTGGTGCAGCGCCACAGCGGCCTGCCCAAGGTGGTGGGCTACACGCTGGTGGGCGCTATCGCCGGCTTTCTGGGCTTTGGTGGCGTCGGCTGGCCCTTGCAGGGCGTCGGCCTGTTCCTGGTGGAACTGGGCGTGGCCGTGGTGCTGTTCGAGGCGGGCGGGCGCATTCCGCTGCGCTGGTTTGGCCACAACCCGATGGTGCTGGTGCAGAGCGTCGCCGAATCCGCGCTCACCTGGTTCGCCGTGTACCAGACCATGCTCTGGCTGGATCTGCCTGCGGCTGTCGCCAGCCCGCTGGCCTTGGTGGCCATGGCCGCTTCGCCTGCCGTGCTGGGACGCGTGGTGGCCGACACCCGCGCCGCCGGGCTAGTGACGGAGCGCGCCATCGTGCTGGTCACGCTGTCGTCGCTGTACGCGCTGACGCTGGGTTGCGCGCAAGCCGAGTTGATCCGCCATCCCGATGCCGGCTGGATCGGCGCGGCAGGCGCGGTGCTGCTGGCGCTCGGCGTCTCCGTCGCCATCGGCCTGCTGCTGGCGCTGGCGCTGCGCCTCGCGCTGCGCGTCATGAGTCCCGCCAGCGAAAACACCGCCATCCTGCTGCTGGCCCTGATCGCCGCCGGCACGGCGATCGCCGCCCATCTGGGCGGCTCCGCGCCGCTGGCGGCGCTCTTGGGCGGCATACTGCTCAGACAGTCGCAGCCGCGTCCCTGGGCCTGGCCGCGCCAATTGGGCGCTGCCTCATCGCTGCTCACCATGCTGATTCTCGTCCTCGTTGCCACCGTCGCCGCTCAGGCCGAATGGAGCGGCCCCGTGGCCGGCGCCGCGCTGGCGCTCATCGCCGCGCGCCTGCTGGCCAAGGCCGTTGGCGTTGGCCTCGGCAACGTGGGCAGCGGCGCGAGCTGGCGCCAGGCTCTGTGCGTGAACTGCGCGCTGATGCCCATGTCCGCCATCTCCCTGCTCGTCGCCTCGCAGTTTGTCGTGGCCTCGGCAGCCACGGGCCACCTGATCGCCGGCATCGCCCTGCCCGCTATCCTGCTCATGGAAGTGCTGGGCGCCGTCATCGCCACCATCGCCATCCACCGCGCTGGCGAAAGCGCCAAACCCTGGTCCTTACTGGTCGGCAAGTCGGAACAGGAACAGCCATGAGTTGCGAAACCTTCCACCATTCCGAAGCGCTGACCCTGGGCGTGGAACTGGAATTGCAACTGCTCAACACGCACGACTACGACCTCGCGCCCTACGCCGAGGACATGTTGCGCCTGCTGTGCAAAATACCCCTGCCGGGCAGCGTGACGCCCGAGATCACCCGTAGCATGATCGAAATATCCACCGGCGTCTGCCGCAACAGCGGCGAAGTACTCGGCCAGTTGCGGCAAATCCGCGACGCGCTGGTGAAATGCGCCGACAAACTCAATATCGCCGTCGCCGGTGGCGGCACGCACCCTTTCCAGCAGTGGCACGAGCGGCGCATCTGCGGCAGACCGCGTTTTCAGGACTTGTCGCAGCTTTACGGCTACCTCTGCAAGCAATTTACCGTCTTCGGCCAGCATGTGCACATCGGCTGCCCGGACGCCGACGCCGCCCTCCTCATGCTGCACCGCATGAGCCGCTACATCCCTCACTTCATCGCCTTGTCGGCATCCAGCCCCTATGTCCAGGGGCAGGACACGGCCTTCGACTCGGCGCGGCTCAACTCCGTGTCTGCCTTCCCGATGTCGGGCCGCGCCCCCTGCCTGCTGACCTGGGACGAATTCAGCGCCTGGTTCGACAAAATGGCGCGTACCGGCGTCGTCAACAGCATGAAGGATTTCTACTGGGACATCCGCCCCAAGCCCGAATACGGCACCATCGAAATCCGCGTCTTCGACACCCCGCTGAGCATCGAACGCGCCGCCGCCCTGGCCGGCTACGCGCAATCCCTGGCCGCCTACCTCCTCGCCGAACAACCCTTCACGCCTAGCGAGGACGACTACCTCGCCTACACCTACAACCGCTTCCAAGCCTGCCGCTTCGGCCTCGACGCGATCTACGTCGACCCGGCCAGCGGTAGCCACATCCCGCTCCGCGACCATATCCTGCAAACCTTGGAACACATCGCGCCGCACGCCGCTTCATGCGGGGCGACGGATGCCCTGAATATGCTGCGCGGCGAAACAGAAGCCAACCAAAACGACGCCCGCTGGCTACGCGAACGTCAACGCGAGGAACAGCTATTGGCCGAGGTCAGCCGGCAGGCGGCTTTGCGGTTTCGGGGAGCGGGGTGAAATAATTTTAGGGCGGTTTTGCTTCAAGGCTGCACAAAGCTGGATTGCTGTGCTCGCAATGACTGGCGTTTTGTGCGCCGTCATTGCGAGGAGCGCAGCGACGAAGCAATCCAGCTTTGTACCCTCTTGAATCAAAATCACTTTCCGGGCGGGGGCGAGAAA
Source organism: Betaproteobacteria bacterium (assembly GCA_009779265.1). GTDB lineage: Bacteria > Pseudomonadota > Gammaproteobacteria > Burkholderiales > Rhodocyclaceae > Azonexus. The sequence continues at coordinate 48,384 of WREP01000002.1, read as the reverse complement.
CGAATAACGCTCCGGCCATCCGCCAACTGCTTCGGCGCTGCTTTCCAGGCGTGGCCGTAAATGACCTCGAAGGTCGCCGGCAGTTTGCCATCGCGGCGCAGGGTTTCGTAGGCGGCGCGGGCCGCTTGCCAGCAGTGGCGGCTGGTCAGGCCGTGGCGGCGGGCTTTCATGGCGCATGAGGAACCGGCGGCGCGCAGGTCGGCGAAGAGGCGGTCGAGGTCGTCGTAGGTCAGGGTGATGACTTCCATGTCCATCACCGGGTCGGCGAAGCCGCAGGCGAGCAGCATGTCGCCGAGATCGTGCATGTCGGTGAAGCGCTGGGTATGGGCGTAGCCGTCGGCGAAAGCGGCGCGCAGTTCGCGCAGGGTGTCCGGCCCCAGGGTCGAGAACATGAGGAGGCCATCGGTTTCCAGTACGCGATGCGCTTCGGCCAGCGCCTGCAGGGGGTCGTCCAGCCAGTGCAGCAGCAGGTTGGACCAGACCAGATCGGCGGATTGCGCCGCCAGCGGCAGTTGCGTCGCCTCGGCGGCGATACGCAGCGGGCCTTGATCGAGGCCGAACCAGCGCCGCCAGCTCGGCGCCGCCGCGCCGCGCAGCATGGCCGGTGCCAGATCGAGGCCGAGCCATTCGGCGTCGGGATAGCGCGCGGCGAGGCCGGGCTGGCTGCCGCCGCGGGCGCAGCCGAGATCGACGATGCGCCGTGGGCGCAGGCTGACGTAATCGAGGCGCTCCTGCATGCGCCGGTCGATTTCGCGAACGAGGAAATCGTTGCGCTCGTAGTCGGCGGCGGCCCGCGCGAAACGGCGGGCGACCTGATGGCGGTCGACGAATCCGGCGCTCATGTTTTCGCGTTCAGGACGTTTTTGATTCACATCTGCACAAAGCCGGATTGCTTCGCTGCGCTCGCAATGATGGTTATTCCCACGCCGTCATTGCGAGGAGCGAAGCGACGAAGCGATCCAGAATTGCTCTGACCGGCCTCAAACCGCCTTGACGCCCAGCCTGGCGAACAGCGCGTCGTCGCGCTCGGCGTCGGGGTTGCCGGTGGTCAGCAGGTTGTCGCCGTAGAACATGGAATTGGCGCCAGCGAGGAAGCACAGGGCCTGCAATTCGTCGCTCATTTCCCGGCGGCCGGCCGACAGGCGCACCCAGGAGGTGGGCATGGTGATGCGCGCGGCGGCGATGGTGCGGACGAATTCGAAGGGATCGAGGCGCGGCGCGTCGGCCAGCGGCGTGCCCGGAATCGGCACGAGATTGTTGATCGGCACCGACTCCGGCGCTTGCGGCAGATTGGCCAGTTGCACGATCAGCGCCGCCCGGTTTTTGCGCGACTCGCCCATGCCGATGATGCCGCCGGAGCAGACGTTGATGCCGGCTGCGCGCACCTGGTCGAGCGTGTCGAGGCGATCTTCCTGGGTATGGCTCTTGATGACCTGACCGTAGAAATCCTTGTCGGTATCGAGATTGTGGTTGTAATAGTCGAGGCCGGCTTCCTTCAATTTTTCCGCCTGCCCTTCCTGGAGCATGCCGAGCGTGACGCAGGTTTGCATGCCGAGCGCCTTGACTTCGCGCACCATATCCAGCACCCGGTCGAGATCGCCGGCTTTCGGCCCCTTCCAGGCGGCGCCCATGCAGAAGCGGGAAGCGCCCTTGGCCTGCGCTGCCTTGGCGGCGTCGACCACCTCGTCGACCGGCATCAGGCGCTCGCGCTCAAGATTGGTGTCGTGGCGCGCCGACTGCGAACAATAGCCGCAATCCTCCGAACAGCCGCCCGTCTTGACCGACAGCAGCGCCGAGCGTTGAATGGCATTGGCATCGAAATGCTGGCGATGTACGCTCTGGGCTTGCCAGATCAGATCCATCAAGGGCATCTCGTAGAGGGCGAGGACTTCGGCAACTGTCCACCGATGGGCGGCAGAGGGCGTGGAAACAGCGGGAGCGGCGGCGGGAGAAGTGGCGGACATGAAAAACCTTGCGGGGAAAAGACAACAATGGGCATAAGCATGCCCGTAATCGTTGATTTGATTGGTGAAAAGATATGACGCGGATTTTACCTCAAGCGCTCAAGCATCTGCTGCGCCGCTGCCAACAAAGCTTGTTGCCGGGTAGTTGCCTGCTGTGCGGCGGCGATGCGGGCGCTGCTCTGCTCTGCCTGCCTTGTCAGGGCGAATTGCCAGCCCTGCCGGCGGCGCGCTGTCCGCAGTGCGGCGAGGCCACCGCTCTGGGCGAGCGTTGCGGCGCCTGCCTGCTCGAAGCGCCGCATTTCGCGCGGGTGGTGGCGCGCTGGCCTTACGAATTCCCGGTGGATCGCCTCGTCCATGCCCTCAAATATCGTCATCAGACCGCCATCGCTCATTGGCTCGGCGAGCAGATGGCGGCCGAGTTGCCGGATGGCGAGCACTGGCTCGTGCCGATGCCGCTGCACCGCGAACGGCTGCGCGATCGGGGTTTCAACCAGGCGCTGGAAATCGCCCGCGTCCTGGCTCGTCGGCGGCGCTTGCCGCTCATCGCCAAAGGTCTGCGCCGCCTGCGCCCGACCGCGCCGCAGGCCGATCTCGACCAGCGCCAGCGGCAGCGCAACGTACGCGGCGCTTTTGCTTGCGACATCGACCTTGCTGGGAGGTCGGTGATTCTGGTCGACGATGTGATGACCACCGGCGCCAGCGTCAACGAATGCGCCCGCGTGCTTCGCCAATGCGGCGCGGAAGAAGTCACCGTCGCCGTCGCGGCGCGGGCGCTGAAGGCGCGTTCGGTGGTTTAGGGCGGCATTGCTTCAAGGGTGTACGAAACTGGATTGCTGCGCTCGCAATGACAGTCATTCCGTGCTTCGTCATTGCGAGGAGCGAAGCGACGAGCAATCCAGAAGCAAAACTGCTCTAATCCGGTTTTTTCAGACCCGCCCCGCCCATGTTCGCCGTCATCCTCTTTCAGCCGGAAATTCCGCCAAACACCGGCAATATCATCCGCCTGTGCGCCAACAGCGGCGCTGAACTGCATCTGGTCGAGCCGCTTGGCTTCGACATGAGCGACAAGGGGTTGCGCCGCGCCGGGCTGGATTATCACGAATACGCCCGCGTCCGGCGCCACCCGGACTGGCCGGCCTGCAAGGCGGCGCTGGCTGGCCGCCGCTTGCTGGCGATGACGACGCAGGGCACGGCCACGCCGTTCGCGATGGCCCTTCAGGCTGGGGACGCTTTTGTTTTTGGCCGCGAGACCAGCGGCCTGCCGCCGGAAATGCTCGCCGAGTTCGCGCCGGAACAACGTTTGCGCCTGCCGATGCTGGCCGGCCAGCGCAGCCTCAATCTGTCCAACGCCGTTGCCGTGACCGTGTTCGAGGCCTGGCGGCAAAACGGCTTCGCCGGGGCGGTTTAGGGAGACAAGGCGGTACAAGGCTGGATTGCTTCGCTGCGCTCGCAATGACAGCCATTTTGTGCGCCGTCATTGCGAGGAGCGAAGCGACGAAGCAATCTGGAAATGGCAGTTACCCTGGCCCGCTTTCAGGCCAATTCCTCTTTCGGGTCGCGCGCCATGAGTTGGGCGAGCGCCTGCGCCGCGCGCAGGCGGCCGTCGAGGACGGCGGCGACGGCCACGCTGATCGGCATGTCGACGCTCCGTTCCCGGGCCAGACGGTCGACCTCGCGGGCGGTGAGGACGCCTTCGGCGACATGGCCGAGTTCGTCGAGAATTTGCGGCAGCAATTTGTCCTGCGCCAGCGCCAGGCCGACGCGGCGATTGCGCGAGAGGTCGCCGGTGCAGGTGAGGATCAGGTCGCCCATGCCGGCCAGCCCCATGAAGGTTTCGCGCCGCCCGCCGAGGGCGACGCCGAGGCGGGCGATTTCGGCCAGGCCGCGGGTCATCAGCGCGGCTCGCGAGTTCAGCCCGAGGCCGAGGCCGTCGCAGATGCCAGTGGCGATGGCCAGCACGTTCTTGACGGCGCCGCCGACTTCGACACCGGCCAGATCGTCGTTGGCGTAGATGCGCAGCGAAGCGCCGTGCAATTGCCGCGCCGCCTCGCGGGCGAAAAGCGGGTCGTTGGCGGCCAGCGTGATCGCCGTCGGCTGGCCGGCGGCGACTTCCTCGGCAAAGCTTGGGCCGGAGAGAGCGCCGAATATGGCAGCGGCTCCCAATACCTCGCCGACCACCTGATGCGGCAGCTTGCCGCTGCCTGCCTCGAAGCCCTTGCAGACCCACAGGATCGGCTGCCGGCAGGCCAGTTCGCGCAGCTTTTCGGCGGTCGGGCGCAGGCCGGCGATGGGCGTGGCGATGAGCAGCAATTCGGCGTTGGCGACGGCGGCGGCGATATCGGCCGCCACCGTCACGCCTTCCGGCAGCGGATAGCCGGGCAGAAAACGGTTTTCGCGGCCGGCGCGCAGATCGGCAACGACATCGGCCTCGCGCGACCAGAGCGTGACCTGATGCCGACCGGCAAAGGCGATGGCCAGCGCCGTACCCCAGGCACCGGCGCCGAGTATGGTCAGCTTCACAGGCCCCAGACTTGGGTGACGTGCATAAAGCCAGTCGCGCCGTCGCGGTGCTTGACGCGCACCCAGCCCGGCGCTGCCGGGCCGAGCAATTCGACGGCGACTGATTTGTCCAGTTCGACCACGACTGGCGCATCGTGATTGCCGGCCTGGCGGATTTCCGCCCGCGGCGCGATGACCACCAGATTGCGCTGTTCCGCCAGATTGCTGGCCTCGATCCAGGCCAGCGCGCCTTCGGCGTCGCGCACCTTGACCCAGCCTTCGAGCCGGACGATGACCTCGACCGGTGTTTGCGCCTTGATCAGGTAGAGCTTCTGGCCCTTGAGCGAGGGCGTGTCGTAGAGAATGGCCGCCGGCACGGCGACGCTGCGGAACTCAGCGGCCGCCGCGGCCCCGGCAAGGCCGGTCAGCAGCAGGGCCGACAGGAGGGGAAGCAAGCGGCGGCGCATGAGTCGTTCCTTACTGGACGGTGGGTTCGGCGGCAGCGGCTTGCTGCTGCTCTTGCAGACGCTGCATGTACATGCCCTCGAAATTTACCGGCTGCAACACGAGGGGCGGGAAGCCGGCGCGGACGATGGCGTCGGAAACGGTTTCGCGGGCGTAGGGGAAAAGGATGTTCGGGCAGGCCACGGCGACCAGCGGCTCGATCTGTTCCTGCGGTATGTTCTGGATGCGGAAGATGCCGCCGTGACCGACTTCGACCAGATACACAGTCTTTTCGCCCAGTTTGGCGGTGACCGTTACCGTCAGCACGACATCGTAAATCTGCTCGCCGACCCGGCGGCCGGCGGTGTTCAACTGGACTTCGATCTGCGGCGCTTCGCGTTCAAGGAAAATTTCTGGCGCGTTCGGCACTTCGACGGAAAGATCCTTGACGTAGATCTTTTCGATACCGAAAAGGGGTTGTTCGTCCTGCGCGTTCTGTTCGTTCTGGGCCATGGCGTTCTTTCGGAAGGGGTGGATAGTCAGGAAATGGAGCCTTCGAGCAGCGGTTTCAAGCCGCCGGCCGCGTCGAGGGCAATCAGGTCGTCGCAGCCGCCGACGTGGGTTTCGCCGATATAAATTTGCGGCACGGTGCGTCGTCCGGTGCGTTGCATCATTTCCTCGCGCCGCGCGGCGTCGAGGTCGATTCGCACCTCGGCGATCTCGTTTACGCCGCGCGCTTGCAGCAACTGCTTGGCGCGCAGGCAATAGGGACAGACCGCGGTGGTGTACATCAGGACGGGGTTCATTTGTCGCGCTTGCCCTTTTTCACCGGATAACCGGCGGCCACCCAGGCGTCGACGCCACCGGCCAGGTTGTGCGTCTTGCTGAAACCATTTTTTTTCAATTGCGCGCTGGCCTTGCCGGAACGGACGCCGGCGGCGCAGCAGATGAGCAGGGCGCGCTCCTTGAACTTTTCCAGTTCGCCGATACGCTCGGAGAGCTTGCCGAGCGGGATATTCCGGGCTTCCGGCAGGTGCCCGTTGACGAATTCATCCGCCTCGCGCACATCGAGAATGTAGGCATCCTCGCGGTTGATCAGCAGCGTCGCCTCGGCCGGAGTCAGACCCCTGCCGGCCGTGCCGGTCAACAGGGGCCACATCAGCCCAAGGCCGCTGATCACGACCACCGCGATGAGAAAAATGTTCTGGTTGATAAATTCCATCGGCATCTAACGGGACTCCTCGCTGCAAAAAACCTCGCGCATCATACCGACAAGTTGCAGCGTCCGCTGATCGCCGACGCGGTAATAGACCCGGTTGGCGTCCTTGCGCGTCATCAGCACGCCTTTTTCGCGCAGGATCGCCAGATGCTGGGAAATATTGCTCTGCGAGGTGCCTACCGCCTCGACGATCTCCTGCACGCAAGCCTCATGGTCGCCCAGTACGCACAGTACCTTGAGTCGCAATGGATGGGCGATGGCCTTCAGCGCCCGCGCCGCCAAGTCGATGTGCTCCTGTTTTTCGATCATGTTGAAGGAATGGGTAGCCAAGGCGAAACTTCGTTATCGGTAAACGTCTCATTATAATGACTTGCGTTTCGCCGACCTAATCAACCACCGGATGCTCATGGCCCAACGACAAGAACGCGCAACGCAGCCGTGGGCATTGCGGAATGTGCCGCGGCGAACGCGCCGGATGGCGGTCTTGCTGGCCGCTTTCGCCGCATTTTTCGGAACCGCCCCGGCTTTCGCCCAAAAGAAAAGCGCCGCGCCGACGAAAACCGCCTCGGCGCCGAAAGCTGCTTCAACGCCGAAAACCGCCGCAGCGCCGAAAATCTCCTCAACACCGAAAACTGCCCCGACGCCGAAAACCGTATCGCCGCCAGAAACCGCCTCGACGCCGGAAATCGCCGAACACCAGGCCGATCTTGGCGAATTGCGCGGCCGCATCGAGGCGCTGAGGAAGGAACTGAACGCCAGCGAGGAAAATCGCGCCGATGCCGCCAGCCGGCTGCGCGATTCGGAACGCCAGATTTCCCGCCTGCAACGCGAACTGCACGAACTGGCCGGGCAGCGCGGGCGTTTGCAGCGCGATCTGCGGGATCTGGAGCAGCAATCGAGCGAACTGGGCGCCACCCTGGAACAGCAGCAGGCGCAACTGGAACGCCTGCTCTACCGGCAATACCTGCGCGGCACGCCGGATTCGCTGCAAATGCTGCTCAATGGCGACGACCCGAACCAGATGGCGCGCGATCTGCGCTATCTGTCGGCTATTGCCCACAGCCGGGCGGAATTGATGGAAGAAATCGGCAACAGCCTGGACAAGAAGAAAAGCCTGGCCGCCGCCGCCCGCGAGCGCGGCGCCGAACTGGCCGAGGTGGAAACGCAGCACCGCCAGCGCGCCGACGAGTTGAGCCGTCAGCGCGACGAACACAAGACGCTGTATGCCGAGATTTCCAGCAAGCTCAAGGCGCAGCAGCGGGAAATGGGCGAATTGCAAAAGGACGAGAAGCGTCTGACCCAGTTGATCGACCGCCTGAGCAAAATCCTCGCCGCCCAGGCGGCCGAGGCCGCTCGGCAGAAAGCCAGGCGCGACGCCGCGCCGGGGCAGACGGCGCGCGGCGGCATCGAAAATCGCTACGAGCCGGCGCCCAGCGACGGCAGCTTCGCCCGCCAGAAGGGCATGCTCCGCCTGCCGGCGCGCGGGACGGTCAGTGGCCGTTTCGGCGCCCCGCGCGACGGCGGCGGCACCTGGCGCGGCCTCTTCATCAAGGCAGCCAGTGGCGGCGAGGTCAAGGCCATCGCCAATGGTCAGGTGGTCTTTGCCGATTGGATGCGCGGTTTCGGCAATCTCTTGATCGTCGACCACGGCGACGCCTACCTGTCGATTTACGGCAACAACGATTCGCTGCTCAAGCAGGTCGGCCAGACGGTCAAGGGCGGCGACGCCGTAGCCATCGTGGGCAACAGCGGAGGCAATGCGGAATCCGGTTTATACTTTGAAATCCGCCACCAGGGCCAACCGCTCGACCCCATGAAATGGGCCAACCTGAAATGAATAAAACAAAGACCATCAGTCTGATTGCCGGGAGCTTCCTGGCTGGCGTCATGATCAGCCTGCACCTGCCCGCCCTGGCCGAGAAGGAAGCCGCCCCCGGTCTGCCGATCGAGGAACTGCGCACCTTCGCCGAGGTGTACGGGGCGATCAAGCAGGGCTATGTCGAGTCGGTCGAAGACAAGAAGATGATCACCAATGCCATTTCCGGCATGCTGGCCAATCTCGACCCGCATTCGGCCTATCTCGACGCCGATGCCTTCAAGGATTTGCAGGTTGGCACCCAGGGCGAATTCGGCGGCCTCGGCATCGAGGTCAGCATGGAAGATGGGCTGGTCAAGGTCGTCTCGCCGATCGAGGACACGCCGGCCTACCGCGCCGGCATCAAATCCGGCGACCTGATTTACAAGCTCGACGACACGCCGGTCAAGGGCATGACCCTGACCGATGCCGTCAAGAAAATGCGCGGCAAACCGAAAACCTCGATCAAGCTCGGCGTTCTGCGCAAGGGCGAAAGCAAACCGCTGGAAATCACCCTCGTTCGCGAAGTGATCAAGGTGCAGAGCGTCAAGTCGAAACTTGTCGAACCGGGCTACGGCTGGGTGCGCATCACGCAATTCCAGGAAAACACCATCGCCGACCTGAGCAAGCACCTCGCCGCCCTGTACAAGGACGCCAGCCTGAACGGCCTCGTGCTCGACCTGCGTAATGATCCCGGCGGCCTGCTCAACAGCGCCATCGGCGTCGCCGCCGCTTTCCTGCCGCCCGACGTCAAGGTCGTTTCGACCGATGGCCGCGCCGAAAACGCCAAGCAGGAATTCCTCGCCCGTTCATGCGACTACCTGCGCGGTCTCCGCGAAGATTCGCTACGTAACCTGCCGCTCTCGGTCAGAAGGGAATTCCTCGCCCAACCATGCGCTTATCTGCATGACGCCCGCGAAGGCGCGGCACGCAACCTGTCGGACATCAAGCCGGAATACCTTATCCAACTGCGCGATTACTTCCTGCGCGAAGATCCGCTGCGCAAGCTGCCGGTCGAAACCAAGAAAGTACCGCTGGTCGTGCTGGTCAACGGCGGCTCGGCCTCGGCCTCGGAAATCGTCGCTGGCGCCCTGCAGGATCACAAGCGGGCGGTCATCATGGGTACCCAGACCTTCGGCAAGGGTTCCGTGCAGTCGATCCTGCCGCTGCCCGGCAACGCCGCCATCAAGCTGACCACGGCCCGCTACTACACGCCGGACGGGCGCGCGATCCAGGCCAAGGGCATCGTCCCCGACATCATTGTCGAGGAAACGCCCAACGGCGCTGCGTCGACGCTGGGCCGCATCCGCGAAGTCGATCTCGACCGCCACCTGAACAATGACCGCGAGCAGGAAGCGCCGCCGCGCAGTGAAGAAAAACCGGCAGCCAAGCCCAACGCCAAGGCGAAGGACAAGAGCGGTGGCAAGGACGAGGACGACGAGAGCGACATGCCGCTGCGTCGCCTGGAATACGCCAGTAGCGACGATTACCAGTTCCAGCAGGCGCTGAATCTGCTGAAGGGTCTGCAAATCATGCAAGGCAAGGCGAAATAAGCGCAGGGAAAAACGATGCCCGATTCCGACCCCGACCTCAGGAAAAAACGCGAGATTCTGTTCTCCCGCTTCCCGCCCGGTCAGGTGCCGGAAGCGGCGGACGATCTGCGCCGCGTGGAAGATCTGGAAATCGAGGCGCACCACGAAAGGCGCGCCATCGACGTCGCCTACGACCTGCGCCAGCACAGCCTGCGCGAACTTGAAGAGCACCTGGTGGACAAGGGCTACCATCTCGACAACACGCTGTTGAGCAAGCTCACCCGCGCCCTGATCCATTACGTCGAGGACACCCAGTTGCACAACATCGACGCCCCGGAAAAGCCCATCAAGCGCTTCCCGCCGGAAGCCTACGTCCAGGCCTGGGAACGCCACCCGCACGGCGACCACGACGACACGCCGCCGGAATGGCGGGAGTACAAGTAGTTCCAGTCACGGGCTTGTGTGTTAGCGCAATCTTCCGGGATAAACCTGCTCGCCGCCTACGGTCTCATCGCCCACGCCCTGATTTTCGGCGCTGCCGCCGCTCTCCTGCCGGTTGGCGAATTGCGCCCGCGCCTTGGCCTGGTGGCGACCGCGCTGGCCCTGTTCGTGGGTTTCGCCCCCATCCTGCACAGCCTGTTCGGCGCGCCGTCACTGACGCTGCTGCAACTCGCCATCCTGCAACTGGCGAACCGGACGCCGTCGCCGCTCGGCTACCGGCCGGCGCTGGCGCTGCTGGCGCTGGCCGCGCTGCTTTATCCGGCGGCGCTCGGCTGGGGGGCGAGCGATCCCTATGCCTGGGGTTACCAGCCGTGGGGGTTGCTCGCCGCGCTGGCGCTGCTGGCCGTGGCGCTATGGTGGCGCCGCCTCGATAGCTGGCTGCTGATTCTCGCCGTCGACCTGGCCGGCTATGCCGGCGGCCTTTTCGTCAATCTCTGGGATGCCCTTTTCGATCCCCTGCTGGTATTGCTGGCGGCCAGCGTCGTCGTCCGGCGCTGGCTGCTGCGTTTTATCGCGTCAGGGCTTCGCTGATCAGACGGCGGATGCCGCCGGCCTCGAAAGGCTTGTCGCAAATGGCCGAGACGCCGGCCCGCTCGACCGCCGCCAGGCGGCCCCTGTTCTGCTCGCTGGTCACCATCAGCACCGGCACCTCGGCCTGCCAGCTTTGCGTGCGGATGTACTCGATCAACTCGCGGCCACCCATTTCCGGCATGTTGTAGTCGGTGATGACCAGATCGAACAGGGTTTCGGCCAGTACCGCGACCGCCTCCTTGCCATTGGTCGCCTCGATGATGCGGGTGATCCCCAGTTCGCCGAGCAGGCGGCCCAGGTGGCGGCGCGAGGTGGCGCTGTCGTCGACGATCAGGACGCGCAAATCCTCGACATCGACGGCATCGAGTTCATCGCTCGGCGGCGGGCAGAGGTAATCGAGGGTGGCGAACAGGGCGCGCGCCAGTTGTTCCTCGGAAAAGGGCTTGGGGACGATGCAGCAGGCGCCCGACTGGCGCACCGCTTCCAGCCGCTGCGGCCGTGTTTCGCTGGAAATCAGAATGAAGGGCAGGGCGATCAGCCGCTCGTCGGCGCGCATCGCCTCGACCAGATCGGTTCCCGCCATGTCCGGCAGGTAGAGGCTACTGATCACCACCGTACCCTCGGCCAGCGGACCGGCCAGCGCCGCCAGCGCGGCCGCGCCGGAAGCCGCCACGGCAATCTGGCTGACGCCCTGGTTTTCCAGCATGCGCCGGATCAGACCGGCCTGCATCGGCGAAGGTTCGACCAGCAGCACCGAGAGATCGGCCAGCGAGCTTGTCAGGGCCATGCGATTGCTCCGCGAAGAATCAACTTTTAACTATAACAGCGGCTGGAGCGGCACGGTGTCGTTTCCGCATCAGGGCAATCGCATTTACCGCAGCGGCGCCATGCCGAGCAATGAAGGACCGTAGGATGGGTAGAGCGTAGCGAAACCCATCAATCCATACCGCCAAGGCTTGCACCGATGGGTTTCGCTGGCGCTCTACCCATCCTACGCGCTGTCTGGTTTCGCTTTCCAGATGTTGGAGTCGGCAGTGGGGAGGTAGTCATCGGTGTTGTCGAATGGGGTGGGGTCGATGTACCAGGTGTAGCCGGCGGCGGTGGTGTCGAGCACGATTTGACCGCTGTTGTAGGTACCGGTGGTTTGGGCTACGGCTATCCCGGAGAGGTCGGCGAAGCCTTGAACAGCAGAGACGGCGGTGGAAAGAAGGGCTTGCAGCGATGGGGCGGGAAGCCAGGAGTCTAAGTCATCCGTCATTTTTGACGGGGAAAGGGAGATTTTCCAGTAATCACGAAATTTCTTGTATTCTCCGGGAGCTATTTCACAATCAATAGGGTATTTGTTTATCACTGTACCAACCATGACAAAATTCTTTACTATTACACTTACTTCGCCTTGTTTAAATTCAATGACAAAATAATCCTTTCCGACATACTCGCCTTCCGGCGTATATTGAATTTGCAAAGCCTTGGCATTAAAAGTATTATGTTCTGAATCAAGTGGCACGGCGGGCATGGGTACAGAATACCCGTTTACCATCTCGAAGCCAGTCGAATATTCAAGCTTGCCATGCGCTGGCTGCTGCACAATGGCTACCGAGGTGTTGCTTCCGTCGCCAAAGAAATCGGGCTTGTTCTCGTAGAGTTCCATATAATAATTGGCCGCATAAATATCGATTCCTCCATAAAAATGCGAGTATATTTCGCCTTTTTGCGCCATTTCGATATTCCAACACACCCCATAAGCCCGTTCTTTCTTCTGTGGCTTTGACGCATTCGCCTCGGCAGCAATATAAATAAGTGCCTCCTGCGCAGGTGTGGGCGGTTCGATAAGCCACATATCCAAATCCTCAAGAGTTATCTCAAACTCGGATTGTATTTGAGAAGCAAGCGGTGCCAGCGCGTCGGGCAATGCTGGTTGATCCGCTAGGGCCCGTAGGATGGATAGAGCGTAGCGAAACCCATCAATCCATACCGCCAAGGCTTGCACCGATGGGTTTCGCTGGCGCTCTACCCATCCTGCGCGTTTTGACCGCGACGTCGTTCAGGCGGCTTCCGCCCAATCAATAATTGGCTGCCATTGCGCCAGATCGCGTTCGACGCGGGCGGGCGGCAGGTCGAACAGGGTCATGCCGGCGGACTGGGCCTGGACGTAGTTCTGGGTGTCGCGCAGGCAGGTCAGCACCGGCAGTTCGAGGGTGGCGAAAAAGCGTTCCAGTTCGCCCGCCGCCCGCGTCCGCGCGGCGACGCGCATGCCGATCACGGCGACGTCGGCCTTGCCCTTGCGCACCGCTTTTTCGGCCAGCAGGGCTTGCAGGAAGCGGCGTGTCGCCAGCATGTCGAAAAGCGCGGGCTGCACCGGCACGATGACCCGCGCCGACAGCTTCAGCACCTTGTCGAGCAGCTTGCCGCCGAGGCCGGCCGGCGTGTCGAGGACGACTCGGCTGGTTCCCTTGGGCGGTCGGGCGACGTTGTCCGGGCCGATTTCCCAGGTGTCGATGGTCGGCAACTCGAAGGGGCGCAGGGCCAGCCATTCGCGCGCCGAGTGCTGGCGGTCGATGTCGCCGAGCATGACGTCGTGGCCGCGGCTGGCGAAATAGCCGGCGAGATTGACGGCCAGCGTGCTCTTGCCGGAACCGCCCTTGGGATTGGCGATGAGGAAGGCTTTCACTCTTCCTCCTGCCTGTCGAGAATGCGGCGGACGAGATTGACGTGTTCGCGCAGGGTGTAGATCAGGTCGGTGAAGCCGAGCGGCACTTGCAGGCGGGTCGCTTCCTCGTCGAGGGCGTCGAGGCGGCGGCGGTAGTCGGCGCTTTGGGCCGGGTCGTAGCGATGTTTGATGTCGTCTTCCAGATAGCGCAATTCGCCGTAGCAGCGGAAGACCTTGGAGCGCACCCGCCAACTGTAGAGCGCCGGGGCGATGCGCAACAGCGGAATGAGCAGGGCGATGAGCGGCACCAGCAGTACGACCAGACGGTCGATCAGCACCGCCAGCCAGAACGGCAGGTAGCGTTGCAGGAAGGGCGGCCCGGATTTGTAATAGCGCGCCGCTTCCGACGACAGCGGCAGGAGCGGATCGAGATAGGCGGGGAACTCGCCGTTGCCCTGGAAGAAGCCGCTGCCGCCATGCACCTCGCTGGCCGTTTGCAGGAGCAGGGTTTGCAGCGCCGGATGCAGGTCGCCGCGAACGACCAGATTGCCGGTCGGCGCCAGCACCTTGGTATCTTTTGGCGGATAGTCGCGAACCAGATCGGCAACGCCGCGCGGCAGCGTCAACTGGGTGAGGAAGGGAAAGCGGCGCTGGTAGGCGCTGGCGTGGGCGAAACTCATCAGGCGCACGCCGGGCGAGCGCAGCAGCACCTGCACCACGGGCGCGTTCTCGGTGGCGATGACGAAGGCGGCGTCGATGCGCCCCTGTTGCAATTCTTCCGCCGCGTCGAGGCCGGCGAACGGCAGCAACCGGCTCTCATTTTCCATTTCGTTGGCGGCCAGGAGGCGCTGCGCCAACTGGCGAATGCCGGAGCCTTCCGGGCCGACGGCGATGCGCTTGCCGCGTAGATCGGTCAGCCGGGTCAGCGGCCCGGGGGCGCGATAAAAAATCCATACCGGCTCGTAGAAGACGCTGCCGAGCGAATACAGGTCGCTCTCCGGCGCGCTGGAATCGTCCGCCGCCTCGATGACGCCGCCCTGGACGAAGGCGACATCGGCCTCGCCGCTTTCGAGGCGCTTGATATTCTCCAGCGAGCCGGGCGAGGCGAGCACCTCCAGCTTGATCCCGCTGCGCGCCAGAATGGTCGCGTAGCGCCGGGCAAAATAGTGATAGGCGCTGCCCTTGTCGCCGGCGCTGATGACAATGCGGCTGGGCGGCGCCGGCTTGACGAACTGGTAGGCGACGGCAAAGCCGATGCCGGCGATGAGCATGATCCACCACGCCGTGGCGAACAGGTCGCGGAGCGAGAGCAGGCCGGCCTTGATCTTCGCCATCATGGCGCGGCCAGGCCGGCAATCCGGCGGATGCGGGTAGCGGGGAGCATGGCTGTCTCGGTCATGAATGGAGCATCGAGGTTATCACCACGCCCCGCGCTGATCCAGTGGCGGCGGACGAGGCGTGCGCGCGGACAGCTACAGCGGCGTCAGCCTGGCGTATTCGAGGGCCAGCCATTTCATGCCGTTGGCGGCGAAATTGACCTGCACGCGGGCGTCGGCGCCGCGCCCTTCGGCGGCGACGATGACGCCGAGGCCGAACTTGGCGTGTTCGACGCTCTGGCCGATGCGCAGGCCGCCGGGCAGGGCGGGTTCGTGGGCGGACGAGCGGCCGCCGCCGAAGCTGTCATGGGCTGGCGCGGCGGATTGCACCGCCGTCTTGTTCAGCTTTTTCATCAGTTGCTCGGGAATTTCGCCAAGGAAAGCCGAGGGTACGCAGTAGCGGGTCTGCCCGTGCAACATCCGCGTCTGCGCGCAGCTCAGGTAGAGGCGGCGGCGGGCGCGGGTCAGGGCGACGTACATCAGGCGGCGCTCTTCCTCGAGGCCGTCGCGCCCCTGGGCGACGGCATTCTCGTGCGGGAATAGACCCTGTTCCAGGCCGGTGATGAAAACCACGTCGAATTCCAGTCCCTTGGCGGCATGCACCGACATCAACTGCACCGCCTCCTGGCCTTCGCCGGCCTGATGCTCGCCGGCTTCCAGCGCGGCCAGGGTGAGGAAGGAGACGAGGGCGCCGCCTTCGCCGATCGCTCCTTCGTCGTCGACGAAGCTGGCGGCGGCGTTGATCAGTTCGTCGAGGTTTTCCAGACGTTCCTGGCCTTCCTTGCTCGTGCGGTAATGCTGCGCCAGACCGGATGTCTCGATGACGTGTTCGACCACTTCCGGCAGCGGCAGGCCGGCGGTTTCGCTACGCAGGCGCTCGATCAGGCGGATGAAGGCGCCGACGCTCTGGCCGGCCTTGCCGCTCAAGGAGGCGGCGGCATTGTAGAGGCTGGAATTACATTGATGGGCCGTGGCTTGCAGATTTTCCAGCGAGCGGGCGCCGATGCCGCGCGCCGGAAAATTGAGTACGCGCAAAAAGGCGGTGTCGTCGTCGGGATTGACGAGGAGGCGCAGGTAGGCCAGCGCGTGCTTGATCTCCTGGCGCTCGAAGAAGCGCAGGCCGCCATAGACCTTGTACGGCACATTCTTGGTGAACAACTCGTTTTCCAGCACCCGCGACTGGGCGTTGGAACGGTAGAGCACGGCCATTTGCAGGGGCGAAACGCCATCGCGCGCCAGTTCGCGGATTTCCTCGACGACAAAGCGCGCCTCGTCGAAGTCGGACCAGGCTTCAAAGGCGCGGATCGGCTCGCCGTCGCCGGCATCGGTCCACAGGTTCTTGCCCAGCCGCTCGCGGTTGTTCTGGATCAGCGCATTGGCGGCGGCCAGGATGTTGCCGTGCGAGCGGTAATTCTGCTCCAGGCGGATGACGTTGCCGGCGGCGTGGTCGCGCTCGAAATCGCGCATATTGCCGACCTCGGCGCCGCGAAAGGCGTAGATGCTCTGGTCGTCGTCGCCGACCGCGAAAATGCGCGCGCCGCCGCCGGCCAGCAGTTGCAGCCAGGCGTATTGCAGGCGGTTGGTATCCTGGAACTCGTCGACCAGAATGTGGCGGAAACGCTCCTGATAATGCCGGCGCAGCGGCTCGTTGCGTTGCAGCAGCTCGTAACAGCGCAACAGCAACTCGGCGAAATCGGCGACGCCCTCGCGATTGCACTGCGCCTCGTACTCGGCGTAGAGCTCGACGCGCTTTTGCGTGTAATGGTCGTAAGCCTCGGCCTGCCCGGCGCGCACGCCCTGCTCCTTGTGGGCGTTGATGAAATGGCACAGCTCGCGCGGCGGGTATTTCTCGTCATCGACATTGAGATTTTTTAAAAGCCGCTTGACCATCGCCAACTGGTCTGCCGTATCGAGAATCTGGAAGCTCTGCGGCAGTCCGGCCTCGCGGTAATGGGCGCGCAGCAGCCGGTTGCACAGGCCGTGGAAAGTGCCGATCCACATGCCGCGCGTGTTGATCGGCACCAGCGCCGCCAGCCGCGCCGTCATCTCCCGCGCCGCCTTGTTGGTGAAGGTCACGGCCAGGATGGCGTGCGGCCCGGCCTGGCCGGTCGCCATCAGCCAGGCGATGCGCGTCGTCAGCACGCGCGTCTTGCCGCTGCCGGCGCCGGCCAGAATCAGCGCATGCACCGGCGGCAGCGTTACCGCCTGATGTTGGGGAGGATTGAGCGGGGCGAGAAGATCGGACATTGCGGCAAGGGAGGGAAAACGAAGGGGGGCGGGCGTGTGCGGTGGATCGGTCGTGTTTGCCGTTGTTTTTGTGCAACGCAGCAAAACAGTTCGTCGAACAATCTACACATATTCCAGCGGGCAATCGAGTATACTTGGCAAAAATGATATTGCAGTGCACAATATGTTTTTGCCCACAAGGCAACTTGAGCATCAGGAGGTTATCGCCTCCAAGCCAAAAAGGAAGAGCAGCATGAAACACAATCTGACCGCCCCTAAAATTCTGCCCTGGATTGCCCACAAGGCGGGCATCAGCGAAGAACTGGCCTTGAAACTCTGGCGCCGCGCCATCGGCGAAGCCGAATACCTGACTGGCAAGTCCGAAGGTTCCGACTACTGGAGTCTGGCCGTCGAGCGTTTCCTCGCCTTCGTCGAGGACGAGGCCGGCGCAGCCCCGCAAGATGGCGTCAGCCTGGAGCCGGGCCTGTCCTGGATGTGGCATCACCAGACCCGGATGGCGCTGCTGTCGATGCTGGTTCTCCAGAATTCCTGCCGCTACTGGCAGAATACTTTGGAACGGGTGCGCAGCCAGTGCCGGGGCGCTACCTGAAGCGGCGCGGCCCGACCCTAGACCCTATTGCGGCGGGCCACCAAAATTCGCGATGATTGATCGACAAGGACGGGCTTGCCCGTCCTTGTCGTTTCCGCCCGCCGCCGGGCGCTGGCGCGAGCCGGTATAATTACTGGTTTGATTCTTGATTTTCCGCGACTGCCCATGCAGGACAAATACATTCCGGCCGATATCGAGCGCGCCGCCCAGCAACACTGGCAACAGAGCGGCGCCGCCCGCGCCGTCGAGGATTCCAGCAGGCCGAAATACTACTGCCTGTCGATGTTCCCCTACCCGTCCGGCAAGCTGCACATGGGCCATGTGCGCAATTACACCATCGGCGACGTGCTGTCGCGCTTTTACGCCATGCAGGGCTACAACGTGCTGCAACCGATGGGCTGGGACGCCTTCGGCATGCCGGCGGAAAACGCCGCCCTGGCCAACAATGTGGCGCCGGCCGGGTGGACTTATGCCAATATCGCCTACATGAAACAGCAGTTGCAGTCGCTTGGTTTCGCCATCGACTGGCAGCGCGAACTGGCGACCTGCACGCCCGAGTATTACCGCTGGGAGCAGTGGCTGTTCACCCGCCTCTATGAAAAGGGCCTGGTGTACAAGAAGCTTGGCGTCGTGAACTGGGATCCGGTCGACCAGACGGTGCTTGCCAACGAGCAGGTCATCGACGGCCGTGGCTGGCGCTCCGGGGCGCTGATCGAGAAGCGCGAAATTCCCATGTATTACATGCGCATCACCGCCTACGCCGAGGAGTTGCTGAGCGAGCTGGACACGCTGACCGGCTGGCCGGAACAGGTGCGGCTGATGCAGAAAAACTGGATTGGCAAGAGCACCGGCGTGCGCTTCGCCTTCCCCTATGAACTGGATGGTCAGGCGGAAAAGCTGTGGGTGTTCACCACGCGCGCCGACACCATCATGGGCGTCACCTTCGTCGCCGTCGCCGCCGAGCATCAGCTGGCCGCGCGCGCCGCCCGGGACAACCCGGAACTCGCCGCCTTCATCGCCGAATGCAAGCAGGGCGGCGTCGCCGAGGCCGATCTGGCGACCATGGAAAAGAAGGGCCTGCCGACCGGTCTGTTCGTCACCCACCCGCTGACCGGCGAGCCGGTCGAGGTCTGGGTCGGCAACTATGTGCTGATGAGTTATGGCGACGGCGCGGTGATGGCCGTGCCGGCGCACGACGAGCGCGATTTCGCCTTTGCCCTGAAATACCGCTTGCCGATCAAGCAGGTCGTCGCCGTCGACGGCGAAAGTTTCAGCGACCGGCAATGGGCCGAGTGGTACGCCGACAAGCAGAACGGCAAACTGGTCAATTCCGGCAAGTACGATGGTCTTGGCTACGAAGCCGCCGTCGATGCCATTGCTGCCGACCTCGCCGCTAAAGACTTGGGCGAGAAGAAAACGCAATTTCGCCTGCGCGACTGGGGCATTTCGCGCCAGCGTTACTGGGGCTGCCCGATCCCGATCATCCATTGTCCGAGCTGCGGCGACGTGCCAGTGCCGGACGAACAATTGCCGGTGCGGCTGCCGGAGAACGTCGAGATTACCGGCGCTGGCTCGCCGCTGGCGAGGATGCCGGAGTTCTACGAATGCCAGTGTCCAAAGTGCGGCGGCAACGCCCGGCGCGAGACCGACACCCTCGATACCTTCTTCGAGTCGTCCTGGTACTTCCTGCGCTACGCCTGCCCGGACAACGCCACGGCTATGGTCGACGAGCGCGTCGGCTACTGGTGTAAAGGCGGCATCGACCAGTACATCGGCGGCATCGAGCACGCCATTCTGCATCTCCTGTATGCCCGCTTCTTCACCAAGCTGATGCGCGACCTCGGGCTGATCGGCGATCTCGGCGAACCCTTCGCCAATCTGCTGACGCAGGGCATGGTCGTCGCCCCCACCTTCTATCGCGAAGGGGAGGGCGGCAAACGGCAGTGGATCAACCCGGCCGAGGTCGATGTCGTCACCGACGAGCGCGGCCGCCCGACCGGCGCGACGCTGAAGGCCGACGGCGGGCCGGTGATGATCGGCGGCATCGAGAAAATGGCCAAGTCGAAGAACAACGGCGTCGACCCGCAGGCCCTGATCGACCGCTACGGCGCCGACACGGCGCGCCTCTTCATCATGTTCGCGGCGCCGCCCGACCAGTCGCTGGAATGGTCGGATGCCGGCGTCGAGGGCGCGTTCCGCTTCCTGCGTCGCTTGTGGAAGCTGGCCCACGATCACGTCCAGGCTGGTCTCGTCACGGCTTGCGCCAGCAGCGAGGGACTCGCCGCCGGCCAGGTCGATTTGCGGCGCAAACTGCACCAGACCATCGCCAAGGTCGCCGACGATTATGGCCGGCGCAAGCAGTTCAATACCGCCATCGCCGCCGTCATGGAATTGCTCAACGCCTGCGACAAGACCGATCTCGCCGACGCCGCCGGCCGCGCGCTCGCCCAGGAAGTGCTGGAAAGTGCGGTGCTGCTGCTCTTCCCCATCGCGCCGCACATCGGCCAGGCGCTCTATGGCGAATTGAAGCCGGGCTTTGACGCCAGCCGCGCCGCCTTCCCCAAGGCCGATCCGGCGGCTTTGAAGCAGGACGAAATCGAACTGGTGGTGCAGGTCAACGGCAAGCTGCGCGGCGCCATCCGCGTCCCGGCTGGCGCCGACAAGGCGGCCATCGAGGCCGCCGCGCTGGGCAATGCGGAAGCGCAAAAATTCATGGACGGCAAGGCGGCGAAAAAAATCGTCGTGGTGCCGGGCCGGCTGGTCAATATCGTCGTCTGAGGAAAACCGCGATGCCGCTACGCAACCTGCTGGTCGTCCTGCTGCTTGCCGTGGCCGTTGCCGCTTGCGGCTTCCACCTGCGCGGCGCGCAGGGCGCTGCTCTGCCGTACAAGAGCCTGTACATCGCCCTGCCGGAAAATGCCGAAGTCCGCATCTGGCTCGAACGCTACATCAGCGCCGACGAAGGTACCGCGCTGGTTGACGATGGCAAGAGCGCCGAGGCCACCTTCCAGCAGGTGTCCGACAATCGCCAGAAGAGCATTCTCAGCGTCGACGCCCAGGGCCGCGTGCGCGAATACCGGCTGCAACTGACCTACGCCTTCCGCATCGTCAATGCCGAGGGCAAGGAAATCGTCCCGCCCAACGAACTGAGCCTGAGCCGCGATCTTACCTACGACGATTCCAATGTGCTCGCCAAGGATCAGGAAGAACGCCTGCTGTGGCGCGACATGACCAGCGAACTGGTCAGCCAGATCATGCGCCGCCTGTCGTTGATCAAGCCGAAAGACCCCGCGGCGAAAGAAGAGGACGACTGGTGATCCTTAAGGGCGAACAGCTCGCCGCGCACCTGGAGCGCGAATTGCGTCCGCTGTATGTCCTCTACGGCGACGAGCCGCTGCTGGTGCTCGAAGCCGCCGATGCCATCCGCGCCAGGGCGCGCCAGCAGGGCTACGGCGAGCGCGAGGTGCTGACGGTTCTGGCGCACTTCGACTGGGGCCAGTTGCTGGCCGCCGGCGGCAATCTCTCCCTGTTCGGCGACAAGAAGCTGATCGACCTGCGCATTCCCGGCGGCAAGCCGGGCAAGGAGGGTAGCGCCGCCTTGCAGCAATGGTGCCAACACCTGTCGCTGGACAACCTGCTGCTGGTAACCCTGCCCGAACTCGATTGGCGCGAGGAAAAGGCCGTCTGGTTTACGACCCTGGCCAATGCCGGCGTCGTCCTCAAGCTCAATGCCCCGCCGCTGGCCGAATTGCCCGGCTGGATCGCCGGCCGGTTGCGCCGCCAGCAGCAGAGCGCCGAGATGGACAGTCTCAAATTCATCGCCGAGCGGGTCGAAGGCAATCTGCTGGCCGCCCATCAGGAAATCCAGAAACTTGGCCTCCTTTATCCGCCTGGCCCCTTGAGCGCCGCGCAAATCCGCGATGCCGTGCTCAATGTCGCCCGTTACGATATCGACAGTCTGCGCGAGGCGCTGCTGGGCGGCGACATTGGCCGTCTGGCCCGGACGCTGGACGGTTTGCAGCAGGAAGGCGAGGCGCCGCCGCTGGTGCTGTGGGCGATGAGCGAGGAAATCCGCGCCCTGGCGGCGATTCGCGGCGGCCTCGACGGCGGCCGGCCGCTCGAACTGCTGCTCAAGGAAGCCAAGGTCTGGGGGCCGCGCCAGATGGCGGTCAAAAAGGCCCTGCAACGCCTGAGCGCGGCCACCCTGGAGGCCGCCCTGCGCCACGCCGGACGCATCGACCGTCTGGTCAAGGGCATCGGCCAGGGCAATCCGTGGGAGGAATTCCTGCGCCTCGGCCTGGCGCTCTGCGCGGGGAAGAGGCCGGCGGCCCGGGCAGCGCTGGGTGGCCCATTCCGCTCCCAAGCGTAGATACTTTTGTCATTATTGGTGAAGATTTACAATTCGAAATAAATACCGGATAATTTATTCGGTTATAATGAATTTTATTCCATCCGCAGGCGAATCATGGATATCAAGGACTACATGCAGCAGCTTGGCCGCGCGGCCCGCGCCGCCGCGCGTCGCCTGGCCGCGGCGACGACGGCGGAGAAGAATGCCGCGCTGCTGCATCTCGCCGCCGCCATCCGCCGCGACAAGGCGGCGCTGCTCGCGGCCAATGCCGAGGATCTCGCCGCCGCCCGCGCCAGCGGCCTGGAAGCCGCCCTGCTCGACCGTCTGGCGCTGACTGAAAAAGGCGTCGACAGCATGGCCGAGGGCGTCGAACAGGTGGCCCGCCTGCCCGACCCGATTGGCGAGATGAGCGACATCAAGTACCGCCCGAGCGGCATCCAGGTCGGCCGGATGCGCGTGCCGCTGGGCGTCGTCGGCATCATTTACGAGGCTCGTCCCAACGTCACCGCCGACGCTGCGGCGCTGTGCCTGAAATCCGGCAATGCCGCGATCCTGCGCGGCGGTTCGGAAGCCATCCAGTGCAATCGCGCCATCGCCGCCCTGGTGGGGGAATCGCTGCTGGCCGCCGGGCTGCCGGCCGAGGCCGTGCAGGTGGTCGCCACCACCGACCGCGCCGCTGTCGGCGAACTGATCACCATGCGCGAATTTGTCGATGTCATCGTGCCGCGCGGCGGCAAGGGCCTGATCGCCCGCCTGCTGGCCGAATCGCGCGTGCCGATGATCCAGCACCTCGACGGCAACTGCCACGTTTATCTGGAAACCCAGGCCGACCCGGCCAAGGCGCTGAAGATTGTCGAGAATGCCAAGACCCAGCGTTACGGCACCTGCAACACCGCCGAATCGCTCTTGGTCGACCGCGCCGTCGCCGCTGCGCTGCTGCCGCCCATCGCCCGCATGCTGGCCGGCAAGGGCGTCGAAATCCGCGGCTGCGCCGAAACCCGCGCCATCTTGCCGAACGCCATAGCGGCGACGGAAGAGGACTATTACACCGAATATCTGGCGCCCATCATCTCGGTCAAGGTGGTGGCCGGCATCGACGAGGCCATCGCCCACATCAACCAGTATTCTTCGCACCACACCGAGGCCATCGTCACCGATAATCATCGGCTGGCCATGCGCTTCTTGCGCGAGGTGGATTCGGCCTCGGTCATGATCAACGCCTCGACCCGTTTCGCCGACGGTTTCGAGTATGGACTGGGCGCCGAGATCGGCATTTCGACCGACAAGATCCACGCCCGCGGCCCGGTCGGCCTCGACGGCCTGACCAGCCAGAAATGGATCGTGCTGGGCGACGGACACGTGCGCGCCTGAGCGATTTCAAGAATTCAACGAGGAGCAAACGAATGCCTATTGCCTGGACCCCCGATCTGAATATTGGCATTGATGTCATCGATCACCAGCATCGCCGCATCGTCGATTTCGTCAATGATCTCGAAGCCGCGCAGGCGCTCGGCGACAAGAAAAAGCTCAAGAGCGTGCTTGACGATTGCGTCGATTACACCCTGTCGCACTTCGCCTTCGAGGAAAGCCTGCAAGCGGAAGCCAATTACCCGTATTGCAAGCCGCACAAGAAGGTGCACGAGCTGTTCACGCGCAAGGTTGGCGAATACATGAAACGCCTGGAAGAGGGCGAGGACGTGGCCGAGGAACTGCACGACACGCTGGCCCGCTGGCTGGTCAGCCACATCAAGCGCGACGACGCCGACTTCGCTCCCTACGTCAAGGCCACTCTGCCGAGTCAGGATTTTCAGCCGAGCGAAGAAAAGAAAAAAATGGGCTGGTTCCGCCGGCTGTTCGGCTAAAGCGGGAAGGGCGAGAGGTGCGGTTTATCATGTAGGAGCGAATAATTATTCGCCTGCTTGGGAAAGCCGCCATGACTGCCACGCCCTACGACGCCATCGTCGCCGCCCCCACCTTCTGCCTTGGCGTGCGCTGCGACGAGGATGAAATAACGAACATCGACTTCCTCGAACCCTGCCCGGAAGTCGCGCCGCAAACCCCGCTCGCCGCCGAGGCGGCGCGCCAGTTGCGGGCCTATCTGGCCGATCCCGCCTTTGCCTTCAGCCTGCCCTTGCGCCCCGCCGGCACCGCTTTCCAGCGCCGCGTCTGGGCCGCCATCGCCGCCATTCCCGGCGGTCAGACGCGCACCTATGGCGAACTCGCCAAGGCTTTACGCAACGCCCCGCGCGCCGTCGGTCAGGCTTGCGGCGCCAATCCCTATCCGCTGGCCGTGCCTTGCCACCGCGTCGTCGCCAGCGGCGGCGGTCTTGGCGGCTTTGCCCGCGAGCGGGGCGGCTTTCTGCTGGCCATCAAGCGCTGGCTGCTCGGACATGAAGGCAGCCTCCCCCGCTGATCTCGCCGAGATCGACGCCTTCTGCGACGCCCTCTGGCTGGAGGACGGGCTGGCCAAGGCGACGCTCGATAGCTATCGCTCCGACCTCGGCCGCCTCGCCCGCTGGCTGGCCGAACACGGCCACGAGTCCTTGCTCGACGCCCGGGCGGCGACGCTGATTGCCTTCGTCGCCCACTTGTCGCGGCAAACCCGCGCCAGTTCGCAGAGCCGCTATCTGTCCACACTGCGCCGCTTCTACCGCTGGCAACTCAGCCGCGGCCGCATCGCCGCCGATCCGACCCTGAAACTCGCCAACCCCGCCCGTCCCTCGCGCTTGCCCAAGGTGATTTCGGAACAGCAGGTCGAAAACCTGCTCGCCGCGCCCGATAGCGAGATGCCGCTCGGCCTGCGCGACCGGGCGATGATCGAGGTCATCTACGCCTGCGGCCTGCGCGTCTCGGAATTGGTCACGCTGCGCCTGCACGAAGTCAACTTCACCGATGGCGCGCTCCGCGCCTTTGGCAAGGGCAGCAAGGAACGCCTGGTGCCGCTGGGCGAAGTCGCCATCGACTGGCTGCGCCGTTACCTTGCCGAGGCCCGCCCGGCCATCCTCAAGGGCCAGCACAGCGAGGCGCTGTTCGTCACCGGGCGCGGCGGCGCCATGACCCGTCAGGCTTTCTGGCAACTCATCAAGCGTTACGCCCTGGCCGCCGGCATCGCGCCGGAACGCCTGTCGCCGCACGTACTGCGCCACGCCTTCGCCACCCACCTGCTCAACCACGGCGCCGACCTGCGCGTGGTGCAACTCCTGCTCGGCCATGCCGACATCTCGACGACGCAAATTTATACTCACGTCGCCCGCGAGCGCCTGAAAAAACTGCACACTGAACACCATCCGCGCGGCTGAATCCAGATTTCATGAGCAAGCATGTCCCCGCAACCCCGGCAACCCAGTTCCTCAAGGCGCGCCAAATCCCCTTCACCAGCCATCCGTATGCCTACGAGGAACACGGGGGCACGCGGGTATCGGCCCGCGAACTGAAGGTCGACGAACACGCGGTGGTCAAGACGCTGGTTTTCGAGGACGAAAACGGCAAACCGCTGCTTGTCCTGATGCATGGCGACCGCAAGGTTTCGGCCAAGGAACTGGCGCGTCAGGCCGGCTGCAAGAAGGTCGAACCGTGCAAGCCGGAAGTCGCCAACCGCCATACCGGCTTTCTGGTCGGCGGCACCAGCCCCTTCGGCACAAAAAAGGCGCTGCCGGTGTATCTCGAAAAAAGCATCCTCGATTTGCCGCAGATCTACATCAACGGCGGCAGGCGCGGCTATCTGGTCGGCATCCAGCCAACCGACCTCCAGCGCGCCCTCGATCCCCGGCTGGTCGAGGCGGCGCTACTCTGAACGAAGCCCGCCGGCATCCCGGCAGTGTAGAATCGGCGGCGATTGCACCCAGTCACTATCTGCCATGTCCGCCATGCTCGCCGTCCTTGCCATCGTCGCCGCCTACCTGCTCGGCTCCATTCCCTTCGCCATGCTTGCCGCCAAACTGTTCGGCATCGCCGATCCGCGCACTTACAGCTCCGGCAATCCCGGCGCTACCAATGTGCTGCGCAGCGGCAACAAGAAGGCCGCCTTATTTACCCTGATCGGCGATGCGCTCAAGGGCTGGGGCGCCGTTTTCGCCGCCCAGCAGTTCGGTTTTTCCGATGCCATCGTCGGGCTGGTCGCGCTGGCCGTCTTTTTCGGCCACTTGTTCCCGGTCTTTCTCCGCTTCAAGGGCGGCAAAGGGGTTGCCACCGGCGCTGGCGTGCTGCTCGCCCTCGACCCGCTGCTCGGTCTGGCCGTGCTCGCCACCTGGCTGTTCGTTGCCTTCGTTTTTCGTTATTCGTCGGCCGCCGCCGTTGCGGCTGCCGCCCTGGCCCCAGTCTATGCCGCCCTCGGCCACGGCGGCGGCGGCTATCTGCTGGTGATCGGGATCATCGCCATCGCCCTTGTTGCCAAGCACTGGCAGAACATCCAGCGGCTGCTGGCGGGGCAGGAAAGCAAGATCGGCAGCAAGAAAAAAGCCTGAACGCGCCGCGTCCGCCCTGCGGAAAAAAGCAGTTTTTCGATAATTTTCGACCCGGCTCTTGAAATCGCCGGGGGCCGCCCCTATTATTAGCACTCAACGACGGCGAGTGCTAATAATCGCCCGGTTCCGGCGCCGCTCTGGCCCGGCGCCGTTAGTCGCAACTCTTTCCCCATTGTTCAGGAGTCCGCTGTATGAATATCCGTCCTTTGCATGACCGCGTGATCGTCAAGCGCGTTGAAGCCGAGCGCACCACCGCTTCCGGCATCGTCATTCCCGATGCCGCTGGCGAGAAGCCG
Source organism: Betaproteobacteria bacterium (assembly GCA_009779265.1). Classification (GTDB taxonomy): domain Bacteria; phylum Pseudomonadota; class Gammaproteobacteria; order Burkholderiales; family Rhodocyclaceae; genus Azonexus. Next base: position 21,867 of record WREP01000002.1, on the reverse strand, counting down.
GATCAGGGCGAAGTCCTGGCCGTTGGCCCGGGCAAGCGCGACGAAGCCGGCAACCGCATCGTTCCCGATGTCCAAGTCGGCGACCGCGTGCTGTTCGGCAAGTATGCCGGCCAAGCGGTCAAGGTCGATGGCCAGGAAGTCATGGTCATGCGCGAAGAAGACATCATGGGCGTGCTGCAAAAGTAAGCGCCGCATTCTCTCAACAGAACAATTTTCAGGAGCTTTTAAATGGCAGCCAAAGAAGTCAAATTCGGTGATTCCGCCCGCGCCCGCATGGTCGAGGGCATCAACATCCTGGCCGACGCGGTCAAGATCACCCTCGGTCCCAAGGGCCGCAATGTCGTGCTGGAGCGTTCCTTCGGCGCGCCGACCGTGACCAAGGACGGCGTTTCCGTCGCCAAGGAAATCGAACTGAAGGACAAGTTCGCCAACATGGGCGCCCAGATGGTCAAGGAAGTCGCTTCCAAGACCTCCGACATCGCTGGCGACGGTACCACCACCGCCACCGTGCTGGCCCAGGCCATCGTCCGCGAAGGCATGAAGTACGTCGCCGCCGGCATGAACCCGATGGATCTCAAGCGCGGCATCGACAAGGCCGTCGCCCTCACCGTCGAGGAACTGAAGGGCATCTCCAAGCCGTGCACGACCTCCAAGGAAATCGCCCAGGTCGGCTCCATTTCGGCCAACGCCGATGCCGATATCGGCAACATCATCGCCAACGCCATGGAAAAGGTCGGCAAGGAAGGCGTCATCACCGTCGAGGATGGCAAGTCGCTGGCCAACGAGCTGGACATCGTCGAAGGCATGCAGTTCGATCGCGGCTACCTGTCGCCCTACTTCATCAATAACCCGGACAAGCAGGTCGCCCTGCTCGACAGCCCGTTCGTGCTGCTCTTCGACAAGAAGATTTCCAACATCCGCGACCTGCTGCCGGTGCTGGAACAAGTCGCCAAGGCTTCGCGTCCGCTGCTGATCATCGCCGAAGATGTCGATGGCGAGGCGCTGGCCACCCTGGTGGTCAACAACATTCGCGGCGTCCTCAAGACCGTCGCCGTCAAGGCTCCGGGCTTCGGCGACCGGCGCAAGGCCATGCTCGAAGACATCGCCATCCTCACCGGCGGCACCGTCATTTCCGAGGAAACCGGCCTGTCGCTGGAAAAGGCTACCCTGAAGGATCTGGGCCAGGCCAAGCGCGTCGAGATCGCCAAGGAAAACACCACCATCATCGACGGCGCTGGCGATGCCGCTTCCATCGAAGCCCGCGTCAAGCAGATTCGCGTCCAGATCGAGGAAGCCACCTCCGACTACGACCGCGAGAAGCTGCAGGAGCGTGTCGCCAAGCTGGCCGGCGGCGTGGCCGTGATCAAGGTTGGCGCCGCCACCGAAGTCGAGATGAAGGAAAAGAAGGCCCGTGTCGAAGACGCGCTGCACGCCACCCGCGCCGCTGTTGAAGAAGGCATCGTGCCGGGCGGCGGCGTCGCGCTGCTGCGCGCTCGCGCCGCGCTCAAGAGCCTGAAGGGCGACAACTCCGATCAGGATGCCGGCGTCAAGCTGATCCTCAGGGCCATCGAAGCGCCGCTGCGCGAAATCGTCGCCAATGCCGGCGACGAGCCGTCCGTAGTCGTCGACAAGGTCATTCGCGGCAAGGGTAACTACGGCTACAACGCCGCCACCGGCGAGTACGGCGATCTGGTCGACATGGGCGTGCTCGATCCGACCAAGGTCACCCGCACCGCGCTGCAAAACGCCGCCTCCGTCGCCGGCCTGATGCTGACCACCGAATGCATGGTGGCTGAACTGGCCGAAGACAAGCCGGCCATCGGCATGCCCGACATGGGTGGCATGGGCGGTATGGGCGGCATGGGCATGTAAGCCTCCCGGCCTGTCGTTTCGCCAAAAAGCCCCGCGCCTTGCGCGGGGCTTTTTTTTGGGCGGCCGGCAACTTGCGACAAAAAAGCCGCGCGCTTGCTAAACTTCTGAAATTTGCGGGGAAAAAGGCGGTAGGGGGTGATCCAGTGCAGGAGAGGGCCACCCCCTGAGTAGCAGCTTGCGCCGCTACTCCAAAGACCGAAAGAGAACAGCAAGGGCAATTTAATGCTGTCGGCTTACAAAATTCTTACGCCGCACGGGACTGACATGCGCATTCTGATTGCCGAAGATGATGCCATCATCGCCGATGGCCTGAGCCGCTCGCTGCGCCAGGGCGGCTATGCCGTCGACTGGGCGGCGAACGGAGTCGAAGCCGAAGCGGCGCTGCTGACCACGGCCTACGATCTACTCATCCTCGATCTCGGCCTGCCCCGGCTGCCCGGTCTGGAGGTGTTGAAGCGCCTGCGTTCGCGCGGCCAGAAACTGCCGGTGCTGATCCTGACCGCCCTTGACGGCACCGGCGACCGCGTCAGGGGGCTTGATCTCGGGGCCGACGACTACATGGCCAAGCCCTTTGAACTGGCCGAACTGGAAGCCCGCGTGCGCGCCCTGACCCGGCGCTCAGCCGGCACCCTGCCGACCATCCGCTGCGGCCCCCTGACCTACGACCAGATCGGGCGCGTCGCCCAGATCCGGGAGCAGCCGCTCGATCTGTCGGCGCGCGAAATCGGCCTCCTGGAAATTCTCCTGATGCGCATGGATCGTCTGGTCAGCAAGGACCAGTTGGTGGATCACCTGTGCGGCTGGGGTGAGGAAGTCAGCCATAATGCCATCGAGGTCTACGTGCATCGGCTGCGCAAGAAGCTGGAGGCCGGCGGCGTCAAGATCGCCACCGTGCGCGGCCTTGGCTACTGCCTCGAACGCCCGCGGGGCGACTGAATGGCCGGGCCAGTCGGCGATTCGGAACGCTCGCTGTTCGGCGAGATCATCGACTGGATGCTGGCGCCGCTGCTCCTCGTCTGGCCCTTGTCCATCGTCCTCACCCACTACCTCGCCGGCAGCGTCGCCAATTATTCCTATGACCAGGCGCTGCTCGGGCGCGTCGCCGCCATTACCCGGCAGATTACGCTGAATGGCGACGAGCCCTCCTTGCCGGCAGCGGCGCGGGCGCTGCTGCGCATCGACGAAAGCGACACCGTCTACTTCCGCCTCGCCACCCGCGGCGGCCGTTTCCTTGCCGGCGACCGCGATCTGCCGAGGGCGGAAATCGCCGCTGGCGAAACGCCAACGCCGGGAAAAATCTACCTGCGCGACGGCCAACACGACGGCCAGGATCTGCGCATCGCCTACACTTTCCTCGGCGAACCGGCGCGCGACGAAAACGACTGGGTGCTGGTCGAAATCGCCGAAACGACCGACCAGCGCAATCAACTGACCAGCAAGATCGTCGCCAGCGTGGCCCTGCCGCAATTCGCCATCATTCCCCTGGCCATCGTGCTCGTCTGGTTCGGCCTGTCGCGCGGCCTGCGCCCGCTCAACCGGCTGCGCCGCACCATCGAGACGCGCGATCCCGGCGACCTTTCGCCCATCGCCACGCGCCGCGTGCCGGAAGAACTGGAGCCGCTGGTCGAAGCCTTCAACGAAATGCTCGGCCGCATGAAGGGCAATGTCGAAGCGCAGCAACGTTTCGTCGCCGACGCCGCGCATCAGTTGCGCACCCCGCTGACCGGCCTGAAAACGCAAGCCCAGTTCGCCATGCGCGAAACCGATCCGGAATCGCTGCGCCACGCCCTGCGCCAGATCGCCACCGGCGTCGACCGCGCCGGCCATCTGGCCAACCAGTTGCTCACCCTGGCCCGCGCCGCCAGCGGCGAACCGGCGCAGCAAGGCCACGAGCCGCTCGATCTCGCCCTGCTGCTACGCGAAGTGGTCGAAGAATGGGTCAGGGCCGCCAGCGAAAAAGGCATCGACCTCGGCTACGAAGCCGACGGCCCGGCGCCCATCGCTGGCAACGCCCTGTTGTTGCGCGAACTCATCCGCAACCTGATCGACAACGCCCTGCGCTACACCCCGGCCGGCGGCCACGTCACCTGCCGCGTCACCGTTGATGGCGGCAGCGTCGGCATCGAAATCGAGGACAACGGCATCGGCATTGGCAACGCCCAGGCGGAGCGGCTGTTCGAGCGTTTCTACCGGGGTGACGACAGCAACACCACCGGCAGCGGCCTCGGCCTTGCCATCGTCCAGGAAATCGCCGGCCAGCACACCGCCCGCGCCAGCCTGCAAGCCAACCCCAAAGGCAGCGGCGCCATCGCCCGCGTCGTCTTTCCGGCGTGGCGGCCGGTCATGCCTTTGCCAGCAGGCGGCGAACGCCGCAAAACCCCGCGTCGTCCGTCGGGGCGGTAGGGCGGTTTTGCCTCAAGAACGCACAAAGCTGGATTGCTTCGCTACGCTCGCAATGACATGAGATCCAGCGCTGTCACACGCCTTGCCTTGCCCCCCAAGGGGAAGTGCGGTAGCTTGCGCACGTTGCGCTGACGATATTTCTCAAGCCCATGAATGCCCCTGATAACGAAGAGATGCTGCGGGTACTCCAGCAGACGCTCACCAAGAAGCGGGTCCTGATCATCGACCGCCATACGCCGGCGCGCGATTCCTTGCGCCTGATGCTGGCCACCATCGGCGTGACTTCCGTGCATGGCGCCAGCGGCGCGGTTGAGGTGCTGCGTCAGGTGCGCAGCCATCGCTTCGACATCATCCTCTCCGATTTCATTCTCGATAATGGCCGCGACGGCCAGCAATTGCTGGAGGAACTGCGCCATGCCCGCCTGATTCCGCTGGCGACGGTGTACATGATCATCACCAGCGAGCGCGGTTACCGCAATGTCGTGGCGCTGGCCGAACTGGCACCGGATGGCTACCTGATCAAGCCATTTACCGCCGACCAATTGCAGGCCCGGCTGATCCGGGCGATCTACCGCAAGCATGTGCTGCGCGAATGTTACGAGCAGATGGAGCGCGGCGCCTTGCAGGAGGCCATCGCCGCCTGCGACCGGGTGATCGCGGAGCAGCCGCAGTACATCTTCGATGCGCTGCGCCTCAAGGGCGAATTGCTGCTCGGCCTGGAGCGCACCGACGAGGCCGAGGCGGTCTATAACCAAGCCTTGGACGAGCGTCCCGCGCCCTGGGCCAAGATGGGGCTGGCCGCCGTGCTGCGCGAGCGTGGCGCGCTCGACGAGGCCGGGCAACTGGCCGGGCAGGTGTTGCTGGAGGCGCCGAATTTTCTCTCGGCCTACGATTTTCTGGCTTCGGTACACGAGGCCCGGGGCGATCTGGCGGCGGCCCAGCGGGCGCTGCAACAGGGCGCCGATGCTTCGCCGCACAATACCGTGCGCCAGCGTCAGGTCGGCGATGTCGCCGCCCGCAACGGCGATCTGCTGACGGCGGAAAAAGCCTACGGCAAGGCGCTGACGCGCAGCAAGGGTTCCAGCATGTGCGGCATTGACGATTTCGCCAATCTGTCGCGGGTGCTGGTCGAACGCGGCGAGGTCGCCGCAGCGCGCAAGTTGATCGCCGACATGAAGCGCGAATGGCGCGGCGACCAACAGGCCGATCTGGCGGCGCTGGTCGCCGAATCGCTGTGTCTGACCCAGGAGGGCGCGGCGGACAAGGCCAGGGAGCTGGTCGGCCAGGCGCTCGAATTGCAGGAGCGGATCGAGAAGGAGGCCGATCCCTGGCGGCGGCCGCCGTCGCAGCGGCTGGCCGTCGATCTGGCCCACGCCTGTTACCTCACCGGCGAGGCGGCGGCAGCGCAAAAAATCGTGCGCCGGGTGGCGGCGGAAAATAATGAGGATCCGCACCTCATCGCCCACATCACCCAGGTTTTTGCCAAAACGGGCCAGTCCGGAGAAGGGCATGCCCTGCTCGAACAGATCCGGCACGAAATCATCGAGATCAACAACCGCGGCGTGCTGGCCGCCCGCGCCGGCGATTTCGCCGCTTCCGTGCAATTGCTGATCCAGGCCGCCGAGCAGGTGCCCAACCTGCAATTCCTGGTCAACGCCGCCAAGGCCATCTATACGCTGATGGAGCGCGACGGCTGGGACCCCGATCTGGCGGCGCTCGCCTATGGTTACCTGATGCGCGCCCGGCAGAAGGATCCCAAGAGTCCGAAAGTCGCCTCGGCGCTCGAACACTACGGGGTGGTGGCGAGGAAGTACGGCATGGCCGCGGACAATCCGGACGCCATGCTGGCAACATCCTGAAACGACTTGCCACGTATTGCCGCTGGTTTGCCGCCGGGGCGGATGCTTTAATCGACTTATGGCGTGCGGCCCAGGCCGGCGCGCCATATTCCTCAAAGGAGTCGAAGATGTTCGCTATCTACCGTCTGGCTGGCAGTCTGCTGCTGACCCTGTTGTTCGCCCTGCCGCTGGCCGCGCAGGAGGCTCTCGATCCGCCGGGACGCATCGGCCGCCTCGGCTATTTCGCGGGCGAAGTCAGTTTCCGTCCGCACTACTACGAAGATGCCGGCCCCGCCGTCAGCAACTGGCCGTTGAGTGCCGGTGCCGTGCTGGAAACCGGCGCCGGCCGGGCCGAAGCCTGGGTCGATTCCATCGCGCTGCGTCTGGATGAGGGCGGCAGTCTCGAATTCGCTGCCCTCGATGATCGGCAGATCGTGGTCGACCTGTTCGCCGGCCGTCTTGCCGTCAGCATCATGGATGCCGGGCAGGCCGGCGAACTGTTGCTGCGCCTGCCCGGCGGGCAGGTTCGCTTCAACGCCGCCGGGCGCTATCGCTTCGAGGTTTTTACCGACCGCAGCGAAGTGACCGTCTTTGCCGGCGGCGTCAGCGTCGAATCCGCTGGCGGCGGCACGCAACTGGCTGCCGGCAAGCGAGCCGCGCTGTATGTCGACGGCAACCTGCGCATCGGCGATGCCGGGCGGGCCGACGACTTCGACCACTGGGTCGCCGAGCGCGAGAACGCCACCCTCGCCAACACCGCCAGCACTCGCGTCTCGACTTACATGACCGGCTATCAGGATCTCGATTCCTATGGCGACTGGAGCAGCCATGCGGATTACGGCGATGTCTGGATGCCGCGCACCGTCGCCGCCGACTGGGCGCCCTACCGCTTTGGCCGCTGGGCCTGGGTCGCGCCCTGGGGCTGGACCTGGATCGACGCCGCGCCGTGGGGCTTCGCCCCCTTCCACTATGGCCGCTGGGTGACACTTGGCGGGCGCTGGGCCTGGGTGCCGGGGCAGCGTTCCATGCGCCCGGTGTATGCCCCGGCGCTCGTCGCCTGGATCGGCAACCCCGGCTGGAGCGTCAGCTTCGGCTTTGGCGCCGCGCCGGCCGTCGGCTGGTTCCCGCTCGCCCCGCGCGAAGTGTATGTACCGTACTTCCGTTACAGCCCGGCTTACATCCAGCGCATCAACATCACCCACATCCGCGACGTGACGATTATCGACCGCGCCGCTCGCGGCGGGCAGTCGACGCAATTCGCCTACCGCAACAATCCGCGCGCGGTGACGGTGCTGCCGGCACGGCAGATGCGCGAAGGGCAGTCCATCGGCGCTGGCAATTTCCGCCAGGTCGGGCGCAACGATCTGGCGCGGGCGCCGGTCAACGCCAACCGCGACTGGCTGGCGCCGACCGCCGCAGCGCGTCGGCCAGTCGCCGCTGCCCGGCCCGGCCCGGCCAGCGCCACGCCGCAAACCCGCGGCAATGCCCAGCCGGCGGCGGCAGCCATCGGCAACGCGCCGCATAACGGCATGGCCCCGGCAAACGCCCAGCCCTCGCGGCAAAACGGGTACGGCGGGCGGCCAGCGCCGCTGCCGCAACGTCCCTCGTCCGCGCGCCCCGAAGCCGCGCCAGCGGCCAGCCCCGGCTTTGCAACCCAACCTGCGGCCCCGAGTGTCCGCCTGGCGCCAGCGGCGGCGCAGCCTTCGCGCCCGCCCGCGACCAGCGAGGGGCCAGCGCCGTTGCCGCAACGTCCTCCGCCCGCGCGCCCCGAAGCCGCGCCCGCCGCCAGTCCCGGCTTTGCGGCCCAGCCGGCGGCTCCGAGTTACCGTCCGGCGCCAGCGGCGGCGTCGCCCGCGCGCCCGCCCGCGGCCATCGAGCGGCCAGCGCCGCCGCCGCAGCGCCCTGCATCCACCATGCAACGTCCCGAAGCCGCGCCGGCCATGCAGCGGCCCAGTCCGGCTCCGGCTGTGGCTCCGGCGCGTCCGCAACCGGCGCCGACGATGCGCTACGAGCAGCCACAACAAATCCAACGTTCGGCGCCAGCGCAAAGTGAAAACCGCAGCTATCGCCAGCCCGAGCCGAGCGCCTCCCGGCCCGCCGCGCGCGGCGGGGATGGCGCAGCGCAGGGATCACGCGGCGGCAGTCCAAGCCGCGCCGCTCCCGCCAACGGCGGGCGCGGCGGGCGCTGAGGGCGGCGGCGGGGGCGTGCTAGAATCCGCTCCTGCCATTGTCTGGAGCGGATTCAGCCATGTTCTCGGGAATCGTCGCGGCGCTTGGCCGCATCACTTGCCTGACGCCGCGTGAAGCCGGTCTGCGCCTCACGGTTGACGCTGGCCGGCTCGGCCTCGACGATGTCGCTTTCGGCGACTCCATCGCCCATAACGGCGTCTGCCTGACCGTCGTCGGCAAGGAGGACGGGCAATTCATGGTCGATGTCTCGCCGGAAACCCTCTCCTGCACCGTCGGCCTCGATGCCCTCGGGCCGGTGAATCTGGAAAAGGCTCTGCGCCTCAACGATGTCATCGGCGGCCATCTGGTATCCGGCCATGTCGACGGCGTTGGCGAGGTCTTGCGCTTCGACCCGGTCGGCGACAACCGCCTGCTGGAAATCCGGGCGCCCGCGGCGCTCGCCAAGTACATCGCGCGCAAGGGGTCGATCACCGTCGACGGCGTCAGCCTGACCACCAACGAGGTGAATGGCGCGGCCTTCACCATCAACCTGATTCCGCATACCCTGGAAAACACCACCCTGAATCGCCTGACGCCGGGCGCCCGGGTCAATCTCGAAGTCGACCTGATCGCCCGCTACGTCGAACGCATGCTCGACGCCGAGCGGCGCTGACCTGCCCCCTCAGCCGCCCGCCTCCTGCTGCTGCAAGCGCCACATGCGGGCGTAGGAGCCGTTGGCGGCGAGGAGTCCGGCGTGATGGCCGCGTTCGATGATGCAGCCGTCGGCCATGACCAGAATCTCGTCGGCATTCATTACCGTCGATAGCCGGTGGGCGATGATCAGCGTGGTGTGGCCGCGCGCCACCCGCTCGATCTCGGCCTGGATGGCGCGCTCGGTGGCCGAATCGAGGGCCGAGGTGGCTTCGTCGAAAATGAGTATCGGCGGTTGCTTGAGCAGGGCGCGGGCGATGGCGACGCGCTGCTTTTCGCCGCCCGAGAGTTTCAGGCCGCGCTCGCCGACGCGCGTCTCGTAGCCTTGCGGCAGCGCGGCGACGAAGTCGTGCAGGCGGGCCTGGCGGGCGGCGGCGATGACCTCGTCGCGGCTGGCGCTGGGGCGGCCATACTGGATGTTGTAGAAAATGCTGTCGTTGAACAGCACGGTGTCCTGCGGCACGATGCCGATGGCGGCGCGCAGGCTGGCTTGCTTCAACTGGCGCAGGTCGTGGCCGCCGATGCGGATGGCGCCGCCGCCGATGTCGTAGAAGCGGAACAAAAGCCGCGACAGCGTCGATTTGCCGGCGCCGGAATGGCCGACGACAGCGACGGTGCGTCCGGCCGGAACGCGAAAGCCGACATCTTGCAGGATAGGCCGCTCGGCCTCGTAGGCGAAATCGACGGCGGCGAACTCGATGTCCAGCGGTCCGGCGGGCAGGTCGCGGGCGTCAGGGGCGTCGGCGATTTCGCGGTGTTCCTTGAGCAGATTGAACATGCGCTCGATGTCGGTGAGCGCCTGGCGGATTTCGCGATAGACGATGCCGAGGAAATTGAGCGGCATGTACAACTGGAGCAGGAAGGCGTTGACCAGCACGAGATCGCCGATGCTCATGCGGCCATCGACGACGCCAGCGGCGGCGCGCCACATCATGGCCGTGACGCCCAGCGCGATGATGGCCTGCTGGGCGAGGTTGAGGTAGGCCAGGGTTTTCTGGCTGCGCGTCGCCGCCTCTTCCCAGCGCAGCAGTTGCTCGTCGTAACGCGCCGCCTCCCAGGCTTCGTTGTTGAAATACTTGACCGTCTCGTAATTGAGCAGGCTGTCGACGGCGCGGGTGTTGGCCGCCGAATCGCTGTCATTGACCTGGCGGCGGATGTCGATGCGCCAGTTGCTGATCTTGACCGTGAGGACGATGTAGGCCGTCAGCGAGATGACGGTGATGAGCACGAAGCCGGCGTCGTATTTGACGAACAGCACGGCGAGCACGAGGCCGATTTCGATCAGGGTCGGCAGGATCGAGTACAGGGTGTAGGAAATGAGGCTGGAAATCGAGCGGCTGCCCCGTTCGATATCGCGCGACACGCCGCCGGTCTGGCGTTCGAGGTGAAAGCGCAGGCTCAGGGTGTGCAAGTGAGCGAACACTTCCAGCGCCGCCTGGCGCACCGCGCGCTGGGTGACGCGGGCGAACAGCAACTCGCGCAATTCGGTAAATAGCGCCGAGGCAAAGCGCAGCGCGCCGTAGAGCAGGAGCAGCAGCGCCGGCAGCGCCAGCGCCTGGCTGCCCGGCGTCAGGCCGTCGATCATTTCCTTGAATACCATCGGCACGCCGACCGTGGCCAGCTTGGCGCCGACCAGACAGGACAGCGCCAGCACGACGCGCAGGCGATAGCGCCAGAGATAGGGGAAGAGGGTGCGCAGGGTCAGCCAGACGTGCGATTCGGGCAGGGGCTGGCCGGGGGGTGGTTTGGCGGGGGCAGAGGCGCGGCGCATGGCGGAACGGCGGGGAGATGGGGGCGACAGTATATGAAAAGCCGTCACTTTCCGGGACAATCCGCATTTGTTTCCTGCCAGGAAAATTCTCATGGCCGAAGAACCCTGCTCGCTGCCCGCCCACGATGTCACCCTGCGCCTGGTGCCGATGCCGGCCGACATGAACCCGAATGGCGATATTTTCGGCGGCTGGGTCATGGCCCAGGTCGACGTGGCCGGGGCCATTCCCGCCTGGCGCCGGGCGCGCGGTCGGATTACCACGGTCTCGGTCAATTCCTTTTCGTTCAAGCAGCCGATCTCGGTCGGCGATATTGTCAGTTTTTATGCCGAGATTGTTCATGTCGGCACCACCTCGATTACCGTCCGCGTCGAGGTCTATGCCCAGCGCAATCATGACGCGCCGATTACCGTCAAGGTCACCGAGGCCGAGCTGACCTATGTCGCTATCGACGGCGACGGCAAGAAACGTCCACTACCACCTGATGAGCCGGGCGAAATAGAATAGAATCATGTGCTTATGCGATACATCTCGCCTGTAAGGAAAGAAACCATGACCCTCTTGTCGCGGCTTGCCCTGCCGGGCCTCCTGCTTGCCGTTGCCAGCGGCGCCAATGCCGCTGCCTTCCAGAACTGGGAGGAGGATGCCGCCGGTCTCGGCGTCGCCCATGCCGGTTCCGCCGCCGAGGCCGGATCGGCGGCTTCGCTCTACTACAACCCGGCGAGCATGGCTCACCTTGATGGCGTGCAGTTTTCCGTCGGCATGAGCGGTCTGCGTCCGCGCGTCGAATTCAACAACAAAGGCTCGACCGGGCCGGGTCTGGGCAGCGGCGACGGCGGCGATGCCGGGCGCTGGCTGGCGCTGCCCAATGCCAGCATGAGTTGGCGGCTGAATTCCGATCTGGCGCTGGGCATCGGCATCACCCGGCCCTTCGGCCTCGATCTCGATTATGACGACGGCTGGCTCGGCCAAGTTCAGGCGCAGCGTTCGCAAATCAGCACCGTTAATGTCAACCCGGCCATCGCTTATCGCGTAAACGAGCGCGTCGCCCTCGGTTTCGGCCTCAATTACCAGACCATCGACCTCGATTTCAGCCGCGCCGGCCAGCGTCTCAAGGGCGACGACGGCAGTTGGGGCTGGAATGCCGGCGCCTTGTTCACCCTGTCGCCCAATATGCGCGTTGGCGTTTCCTACCGCTCGGCCATCGAACACAGGCTCGACGGTCACGGCACGCACGCCAACATCACGCTGCCGGAAACGGCGATTCTCTCGGTCTGGCAGCGCCTGTCCGACCGCTGGGAAGCGATGGGCGATCTCTCCTACACGCGTTGGAGCCGGCTCAAGCGCCTCAACTTCATCGAAAGCGGCGCTTCGCTCGCCAGCGAGCCGTTCCATTACGGCAATTCCTGGCGCCTGGCCTGGGGCGCCGTGTACCGGGTCAGTGACGCCTCGCGCTTCAAATTCGGCATTGCCTATGAACGCAGCCCGGTCGGCAACCACAGCCGCACTGCCCGCACGCCGGACAACGCCAGTCTGCGCCTGTCGGTTGGCTGGCAATGGCTGATCGGCGCGCTTGGCCGCTTCGACATCGGCTATTCCTACCAACTGATGAAGGACGCGAAAATCACCCAGATCCGCGACGGCAACTTGTTGCGCGGCGATATGGATAACGGCGTGCATGTCGTGGGCGCGCAGTATTCGCAGGGTTTTTAGGGCAACTTGATGGATCTCGGCGGCTGGGGCATGCGCGAAGGTGTGATCGTATTGATCGCGCTGGTCGCCCTGTACATCGTCATCGTTCTGCTGCGCATGGCCGGGCTGGGGCGCCAGTCGTCACTGCCGCTGGAGATAGCCCCGCCGCCGGTTAATATGCCGCCGCTGGCGGAAAACCTACCGCCGGAACCGCCGCCGCCCCTCGAAGCGCGGCAGGGTGAGGCAACGGCCAGCGAGGAATTCGAGCGGCGGCGCCGCGAACGGGAGATATTCCAGTTGCGCACGGAAGTTGACGCCCTGCGCGATGAAGTCGACGCCATGCGCGGCGAACTGGCCGCCTTGCGTCAGGACATGCAGCGGGAGCTGGCGCATATGCAGGCGGCCCAGGCCGTTTCGCCGGTTTACGGCGACGCGGTGCGGATGGCGGCGGCCGGCTGCGAGCCGGCGCTGATCGCTGAACGCTGCGGCATCGCCCGCGCCGAAGCGGAACTGGTGGTGGCCTTGGCAAAAAATCAGGAACGATGAGGACAGATATGGCGGACAACGACGAAATCCAAGACGATGCCGTGGCGGAAATGCGCGGCAGCCTGACCCGCCGGCTGATTGTAGCGGCCGTGCTGGTTGCCATCCTGCTCGGCGTGCTGGCCCTTTTCGACCATTTCGGCAAGGAGCCGGAAACGCCGGAAGCGCCAATATTCACCGAGCCGGTGCCGGTGGCGCCGAAGAAGGAGGTGTCGCAGCCGCTGACGCCCGAGCCGCCGGCAACGCCGCTCCCGGAAGCGGAGGCGGAAGCGCCGCCGCCGCCCGAGGTCGAAGCCATGCCGACGACCGCTACGCCAACGGCAAGCGCGCCGACTCGATCCGGCCCGGCGGCGCAGCGCCCAACCTCGCCGCCGCCGCTGGTGGCCGAAGAAACGGCACCGCCCCAGACGCTTTCCTCGCCGCCGCCGGAAGCCCCGGCCAAGCCGCCCACCGCGGTGCGCCTGCCTTCCGGTTTCGTCCTTCAGGCCGGCGTCTTTTCCAGCCCGCAACTGGCCGAGGAACTGCATGCCAAGCTGACTTTGAGCGGCGTGCCGTCGAGTATCGAAACCCGCGTTCAGGTCGGCCCCTTCCGCACCCGCCAAGAAGCCGAAGCGGCCCAGGCGCGGCTGCGCGAAGCCGGCATCCAGACCATTCTCGTCGCGCCGCCGAAAAAGCGCTGACATTCAATTCAGGAAAGCATCATGAGCAAAAGCATCATCGCCACCGCCAACGCCCCCGCTGCCATTGGCACCTATTCGCAAGCCGTGCGCGTCGGCGACACGGTTTACCTGTCCGGGCAAATCGGCCTCGATCCGGCCAGCATGCAGATGGCCGAGGGCATCGACGAGCAGGTCGTGCGCGTCTTTGAAAATCTCAAGGCCGTCGCCGTCGCCGCTGGCGGGTCGCTGGCCGATGTCGTCAAGCTCAATGTCTTTCTCACCGACCTCGGCCACTTCGCCAAAGTGAACGAAGTCATGGCCCGCTATTTCAGCGAACCCTACCCCGCCCGCGCCGCCGTCGGCGTCAAGGAACTGCCGCGCGGGGCGCTGGTTGAGGCCGACGCGGTGATGTTCATCGGCTGATGACAGCGGGCGGTACGCCGGCTCCGATCCGCGCCAGCGAGGCGCTGCGCAAGAAACTGGCGAAGATCGGCTTGCACAGCGAAACGGATTTGCTGCTGCATCTGCCGCTGCGCTACGAGGACGAAACGCGCCTCACCCCGGTAGATCGCGCCCTGTGCGGCGCGGCGGTGCAGCTCGAAGTCACCGTCCTGTACAGTGAAGTGCAGCTCCGCCCGCGCCGCCAACTGGTGGCGCGCGCCGCCGACGCCAGCGGCGAAATCACCCTGCGTTTTTTCAGCTTCTACCCCAGCCAGCAGGCGCTGCTGGCCGAGGGGACGCGGCTGCGCGTTTTCGGCGAGGCGCGCGACGGCTTCTTCGGGCTGGAAATGGTGCATCCGCGCTTGCGTAAAATAGCCGCTGGCGACCCGCTGCCAACGGCCCTGACGCCGGTTTATCCCAGCACCGCCGGGGTCGCCGAGGCGACGCTGCAAAAACTGATCGCCGCCGCGCTGGCCGGGGCCGAATTGCCCGACACCCTGCCCGACGAGGCGCGCCGCCAGTTGCAACTGCCCGGCTTCGCGCGCAGCCTGCGTTTTCTCCACGCGCCGCCGGCCGATGCTGATGTCGATGCCTTGCAGGCGCGCCATCACCCGGCCTGGCAACGGATCAAATTCGATGAGGCGCTGGCGCAGCAGCTTTCCTTGCGCCGCGCCTGGCTCGCCCGCCGCCAGCAGGGCGCGCCGCCGCTGCGGGCGCAAGACGATCTCGGCGAGCGCCTCGTCGCCAGCCTGCCCTTCGGCCTGACCGGCGCGCAGGCGCGGGCGGTGGCCGAAATCGGCGGCGATCTGGCGCAGCCCTACCCGATGCAGCGTCTCTTGCAAGGCGATGTCGGCGCCGGCAAGACCATCGTCGCCGCGCTGGCCGCCTGCCAGGCGATTTCCGCCGGCTGGCAGGCGGCTTTCATGGCGCCGACGGAAATTCTCGCCGAGCAGCATTACCTGAAGCTGCGCGCCTGGCTGGAAGCGCTCGGCGTGCGCGTCGCCTGGCTGACCGGCAGCCTGAAAAGCAAGGCCAAGCGGGAGCAACTGGCCGCTGCCGCCGCCGATGCCCAACTGGTGGTCGGCACCCATGCCCTGATTCAGGAGGGCGTTGATTTCGCCCGTCTCGGCCTTGTCATCGTCGACGAACAGCACCGCTTCGGCGTCGCCCAGCGCCTGGCCCTGCGCAAGAAGGGCGATAACCCGCACCAGTTGATGATGTCGGCGACGCCCATTCCGCGCACGCTGGCGATGAGCTATTACGCCGATCTCGACGTCACCGTGCTCGACGAACTGCCGCCCGGGCGCACCCCGGTCAAGACCCGGCTCATCGCCGCCAGCCGCCGCGCCGACGTGGTCGGCTTCGTCGAGAAACATGTCGGCGAGGGCCGCCAGGCTTACTGGGTGTGCCCGCTGATCGAGGAATCGGAAGCCCTGCAATTGCAGACCGCCGAGGAAACTCATGCCCAACTTTCCGCCGACCTGCCGGGTCGGCGCGTCGGCCTCGCGCACGGACGCCTCAAGGCCGACGCCAAGCAGGCGGTGATGGCCGCCTTCGCCGCTGGCGACATCGACGTGCTGGTGGCGACGACGGTGATCGAGGTCGGCGTCGACGTGCCCAATGCCAGCCTCATGGTGATCGAGCACGCCGAGCGTTTCGGCCTGTCGCAACTGCACCAGTTGCGCGGCCGGGTCGGGCGCGGCGCTTACCAATCGAGCTGCGTGCTGATCTATGCCGGGCCGCTCGGCGAGGTCGCCCGGCGGCGGCTGAAAATCATTTTCGAGAATAACGACGGGTTTGAAATAGCCCGCCAGGACTTGCATTTGCGCGGCCCCGGTGAATTCGTCGGTGCCCGCCAAAGCGGCGTGCCGCTCCTGCGCTACGCCGATCTGGAAGAGGACGCGGCCCTGGTCGAACAGGCGCGCGCCGTCGCCGAGGACATGCTGACCGCCCATCCGGCCCTGGCCGAAGCGCACCTGCGCCGCTGGCTCGGGGCGCGCGAGGAATTGTTGAAGTCCTGAGGCGGCAGCGCCGGTTTGCCGCCCGCCGTGCGGCGTATAATCGACCCCTTTGAAGTTTCGCCGCACCGCAATGGCCCACGACGTCAAATCGCAACTGATTACCCTTTTCCGCCAGGCGCTCGCCAGCGTCGCCCCGGATGCCGCCGATCTGCCGATTCATATCGAGCGCCCGCGCGACCCGACGCACGGCGATTTCGCCACCAATCTGGCGATGCAACTGGCCAAGGCGCTGAAGAAGAATCCGCGCGAAATCGCCAATCAACTGCTGGCCGAACTGCCGCTGTCGGTTCTCGTGGCCAAGGCGGAAGTGGCGGGCGCCGGTTTTATCAATATCACCCTCGATGCGCGCGCCAAGCTTGGGATCGTCCGCGCCGTACTCGCCGAGGAAGGCTCTTTCGGCCGTTCGACGCTGGGCGCCGGGCAGACAGTGCAGGTCGAGTTCGTTTCGGCCAACCCGACCGGCCCGCTGCATGTCGGCCACGGGCGCGGCGCCGCTTACGGCGCTTCGCTGGCGAATCTGCTGGCTTTCGCCGGCTGGGATGTCACCCGCGAGTATTACGTCAATGACGCGGGCCGGCAGATGGATATCCTCGGCTTGTCGACCTGGCTGCGCTATCTGGAACAGCACGGCGAGACGCTGCCCTTTCCGCCGAACGCTTATCAGGGCGATTACGTGCGAGCGATGGCGGAGCAGTTGCGGCATGCCCACGGCGAGCGCTATGTGCGTCCGGCCCAGGACGTGCTGGCCGGCACGCCGGGCCTGCCAGCAGCCGACCGCGGCGACGACGCGGCCAAGGAACAGCGCGAACAGCATCTCGATGCCCTGATCGCCCGCGCCAAGCAATTGCTCGGCGCGGATTGGGACTATGTGCACCAGCACGCGCTAACCGAGCAACTGGCCGACTGCCGCGACGATCTGGAGCAGTTTGGCGTGCACTTCGATGTCTGGTTTTCCGAGAAGGCGCTGTTCGATACCGGCCTCGTTGCCCGCTGCGTCGATCTGCTGGAGCAAAAGGGGCATCTGTACACGCAAAACGGCGCCCGCTGGTTCCGCTCCACCGCCTTTGGCGACGAGAAGGACCGCGTCGTACAGCGCGAGAACGGCCTGTATACCTATTTCGCCTCCGACATCGCCTATCACCTCAACAAATTCGAGCGCGGCTTCGACCGCATCATCAACATCTGGGGCGCTGACCACCACGGCTATATTCCGCGCGTCAGCGGCGCTGTCCGGGCGCTCGGTCTCGACGCCGACAACTTGCAGGTGGCCCTGGTGCAATTCGCGGTGCTCTACCGCAACGGCCAGAAGGTTTCGATGTCCACCCGCTCCGGCGAGTTCGTCACCCTGCGCGAACTGCGCGGCGAGGTCGGCAACGACGCCTGCCGCTTTTTCTACGCCCTGCGCAAGTCGGACCAACACCTTGACTTCGACCTCGATCTGGCCAAGAGCCAGAGCAACGAGAACCCGGTCTATTACATCCAGTACGCCCACGCCCGCATCTGCTCGGTGCTCAACCAGTGGGCCGGCGACCCGCTTGCGCTCGCCGAGTGCGAGCTTTCCCGCCTTGAGCATCCGCGCGAACTGGCCATCGCCAACCAGTTGGCGCAATTCCGCGAGGTGATCGAGAACGCCGCCCGCGATCTGGCGCCGCACCTGATTGCCTTCTACCTCAAGGAGCTGGCCGGCGAATTCCACGGCTGGTACAACGCCGAGCGTATGCTGGTCGACGATCCGGCCCTGCGCGACGCCCGTGTCGCGCTGGCCCTGGCCGTGCGCCAGGTGGTCCGCAACGGCCTGGGCATCCTCGGCGTCGCCTGCCCGGAATCCATGTAAGGAAATTCCCATGAGTCGCAACACGAAATCGCGCCAATCGGCCCGGAACAAATCCGGCGGCGGCACGCTGATCGGCATGTTCATCGGCCTCGTCCTCGGCGTCGTCATTGCCGCCGCTGTCGTCTGGTACATGAACAATTCGCCGCTGCCATTCGCCAAGCAGACCGAGCGGCCGGAGGACACGGTGCAGTCCGCCAATGGCGAACCGCGGGCGCTGCCGGGCAAGCCGGGCGATCCGCTGCCGGAAAAACGCTTCCAGTTCTACGACATCCTGCCGGGCAAGGCCGACCCCGTGCCCGACCCGGCCGGGGCGAAAGCCGCCGAGCACAAGGAAGAGAAGAAGGATGAGGCCAAGGAGAGCAAGACGCCCCTGTTCCTCCAGGCCGGCTCTTTCAGCACGGCGCAGGATGCCGACAATCAGAAGGCCAAGCTGGCTTTCATGGGAATCGAGGCCGGGGTGCAGCAGGTGATGATCGAGGACAAGACCTTTTATCGCGTCCGCGTCGGCCCCTTCGTGCGTCTCGACGAACTGAACAAAATGCGGTCCGAGCTTGCCAAGTCCGGCATCGAAGCCCAGCTAGCAAAATAAGGAGCCATCCATGAAATTCGACCGTCGCCATTTCGTCGGCCTTCTGGCCGGAGCAATCCTTGCCGCCGTCCCGGCGTGGGCGCAAGTCGCCGGCAAGGACTACATTCTGATCAGCCCGGCGCAGCCGACCGAGAATCCGGCCAAGATCGAGGTTCTCGAATTTTTCAGCTACGGCTGCCCGCATTGCGCCGACCTGCACCCGCTCTTGAGCGCCTGGACGGCGAAGCAGGGGCCGGACGTGGTCGTCAAAAAGGTGCCGGTTACCTTTGGCCGCGCCGTCTGGGCCAATATCGCCAAACTCCATTACGCCCTGGAAATCACCGGCGATCTGACCCGCCTCGACGGCGAGGTGTTCCGGGCGCTACACACAAAGCGGGAAAATCTGTTCGAAGAGCGCGCCATCATGACCTGGGTGGGCAAAAACGGCGTCGACCAGAAGAAATTTGCCGAAGCCTTCAATTCCTTCGGCGTCAACAGCATGGTTCGCCGCGGCGACCAATTGTCCCAGGCCTACAAGATCGAGGGCGTGCCGGCGCTGACCATTGACGGCAAATACCTGGTCGGCGGGCAGCATTTCGACGAGGTGCTGGCCAATGCCGACAAGCTGATCGCCAAGGCGCGGAGCGAGAAGAGCGGCAAGAAGTAATTGACGCTAAAAATATTCATCACGGGCGCCTCGTCGGGCATCGGCGAGGCGCTTGCCGTTTACTACGCCAGCCGTGGCGCCCAGCTCGGTCTGGCGGCCCGGCGCGGGGAATTGCTGGCGGCGCTCGATGCGCGCCTGGGCGGCGGCCATGCCTGTTATCCGCTCGATGTCGCCGATGCCCCGGCGCTGCGCGCCGCCGCCGCCGATTTCGTCGCCCGCTTCGGGGCGCCGGATATTGTCATCGCCAACGCCGGCGTCTCGACCGGCACCTTGACCGAACACGCCGAAGATCTGGCGGCCTTCCGTCGCCTCATGGATATCAATGTGGTCGGCATGGCCGCCACCTTCGCACCTTTCATCCCGGCCATGCGGGCGGCCGGCGGCAGGCGGCGTCTGGTCGGCATCGCCTCCGTCGCCGGCATCCGCGGCCTGCCGGGGGCGGCGGCCTATTCGGCCTCGAAAGCGGCGACCATCGCCTATCTCGAAAGCCTGCGCCTGGAAATGCGGCCGCTCGGCATCGAGGTGCTGACCATCGCGCCCGGCTACATCGCCACGCCGATGACCGCCATCAACCCCTATCCCATGCCCTTCCTGATGCCGGCGGAAAAAGCCGCCGCCCGCTTCGCCGCCGCCATCGAGCGCAGCGTGAGCTATACGGTGATTCCGTGGCCGATGGGTATCGTCGCCAAACTGCTGCGCCTCTTGCCGAACTGGCTCTACGACCGCCTCTTCGCCAAGGCACCGCGCAAGCCGCGTGGCTTGTTAAAATAAAATTTATGCTCACGCTCCTGCTCAACGGCGAAGCCCGCCACTTTCCCGAAGCGCTGACCGTCGCCGGCCTGATCGAACAACTCGGCTACGCGGGCAAGCGCATCGCCATCGAACGCAACGGCGAAATCGTCCCCCGCGGCCAGCAGGCCAACACGCCGCTGGCGGACGGCGACCGTCTGGAAATCGTCGTCGCCGTCGGCGGCGGCTAGGACGACGGCAGCCCCCTACGACCCAACCTTGGACGCAGCCATGCACCAACTCACCATTGCTGGTAAAACCTACCGTTCCCGCCTGCTGGTCGGCACCGGGAAGTATGCGGATTTCGCCCAGACGCGCGCGGCCATCGACGCTTCCGGCGCCGAGATCGTCACCGTCGCCATCCGCCGCACCAACATCGGTCAGGATGCCGGCCAGCCGAATCTGCTCGACGCGGTGCCGCCGTCGCGCTTCACCATCCTGCCTAATACCGCCGGCTGCTATACGGCCGACGATGCGGTGCGCACCCTGCGCCTGGCGCGCGAACTGCTCGACGGTCATCCGCTGTGCAAGCTGGAAGTACTCGGCGACCCGCAGAGCCTGTTCCCGAACATGCCGGAGACGCTGAAGGCCGCCGCAACGCTGGTCAAGGAAGGCTTCGAGGTCATGGTGTACTGCTCGGACGACCCGATCCAGGCCCGCATGCTCGAAGAAATCGGCTGCGTCGCGGTGATGCCGCTGGCCTCGCTGATCGGTTCCGGCATGGGCATCCTCAATCCGTGGAACCTGCGCCTGATTATCGCCAACGCCAAGGTGCCGGTCATCGTCGATGCCGGCGTCGGTACCGCCTCGGATGCCGCCATCGCCATGGAACTGGGCTGCGACGGCGTGCTGATGAACACCGCCATCGCCCACGCCAAAGACCCGGTGCTCATGGCCTCGGCCATGAAAAAAGGCGTCGAAGCCGGACGCGAAGCCTTCCTCGCCGGACGCATGGCGAGAAAGTTCTACGCCGCCGATCCTTCCTCACCCAGCGCCGGACTGATCGGCTCGTGAAGCGCGCGGTAGACGAGGCCGAGCACGGTCACATCAAGAGTTTCGTGCGCCGTGCCGGGCGCATGTCGCCGGCGCAGCAGCGTTATCTCGACGAGATGTTGCCGAAGATCGGCATTCCCTATCGGCCGGAAGCGATTGATTTGACGGAAATTTTCGCCCGCGAGGCACCGAAAATTCTCGAAATCGGCTGTGGCATGGGCGAAACGACGGCGCATATCGCCGCGGCGCATCCCGAAAACGATTATCTCGGCCTGGAAGTGCATGCGCCGGGCGTCGGCGCACTGTGCAAGCTGGCCGCCGAGAAGAATCTGACCAATCTGCGTATCGGCCACCACGATGCGGTCGAAATCGTGCGCGACATGCTGCCGGAAGCTTCACTGGCCGGTATACACGTTTTCTTTCCCGATCCCTGGCACAAAACGCGGCACAAGAAGCGCCGCCTCATCCAGCCGCCCTTCGTCGCCTTGCTCGCCTCGCGCCTGAAGCCCGGCGGCTACCTGCACTGCGCCACCGACTGGGAAAATTACGCCCTCCAGATGCTTGACGTGCTTGGCCGCGAAGCGAGTCTGGAGAACAGTGTTGCCGCCCCCACGGCGGCGGCGCTGGCGGCTGCGCTCGAAGCCGACTCGACGGTCGGCTTGGTGGGTTTCGCGCCGCGCCCGGATTACCGGCCGCTGACCAAATTCGAAAACCGCGGCCTGCGGCTCGGCCACGGTGTCTGGGATCTCGTCTTCCGCCGCCCCTGATTCCATTCAAGGGCTATCCACTTAGCTCCAGTTTCACTACTATACACTGACAAATGCTCAGCACAGGCTAAACGATGCCCGATAGCTTTGCAAAGGATTACCCTCGTACTTGGATCGAATTTCTTGATTGG
>WREP01000001.1 GCA_009779265.1 Betaproteobacteria bacterium | reverse complement strand
CGTCTCGATCACGCGGTATGCTGTTCTATCGAATGATGCAGCAAGCCGTCATCACACCCCCGATCACCTATCTCGACGTGACCGCCCAAATGCACGGGCTGGAGCTAAGTGGATAGCCCTTTTCCATTCCCAGCTCAACCGATTACCTTGGTGGCTTCGCTTACCGTACTACCGTACTGTCTGCGCTTTGCCTTTGCGTACTCGATTGAGCTGGAAACGGAATGAGCCGACGAAAAACGCAGCTGCCTCAGGCGGCCTTCTGCCGACGGCGCAAGCCGAAGGCCACGCCGCCCAGCGCGGTGCTCAACAACAGCAAGCTACCGGGTTCAGGCACGGTAGGCTTCCTGGTGGCCACCAGGTAATCCTGATAGCCGATCGTGCCGTCGCCATTGGTGACGCTGTTGGTATAAAGGGCAAAACTGTAGTCGTTGCCGCCGAGGAAGTCGTCAAGCCCACTCAACATGCTGTTGGCCATGTCGACGATGGATTTGCGGGTGCTGCTGTTAACCCGCACGTCGCCAGTGCCGTCAAGTTGTTTGCCGTCGTCGGCGATGATTTCCCATAGCGCGAGTTGGAAACCGCCTGCTGCGATTTTCGCTTCTAGGGTGTCTCCTAGCGTGTCGGCATAGAACCCGGAATACAGTGCGCGGATCTGGTCCGCCTTGATATCGCCGAATACACCTTCCAAGCTACTGTCAGTGTTGTAGTTCTTGAAGTCGGGTGACGACTCTTCCCAAGGATCGATGCAGAAGGCAAGCAAACTGGTACCGTCTGCGAGTTCCAGTTTCAACTGGCCGGCCCAGTAGTTGGCGGGTCCGCTAGACGCAGGCAGTGTCATGCTGATGGAGTCCAGGCCGTTGCCGTAACCTGTCTGCTTGACTTGGACCGGTGCGGCAAAGGCGCCAGTAACCGCCACGCAGAATAGCGTGGCGATCAGGGTTTTTTTGGCGATGGTGCGTAACATGATGTGTTCTCCCGTGGATCGGTTTGATTTAGGTATTGCGCCTGCTGGTGCAATTGACTCAGTGCTGTTAACGCAAGTCGCATGCCATAATTTGATTCATTAATATTTTCAGATAGTTGCAGCTTTTTTGCGCATAATCTTGACGGGGGCGTCGGGGGAGTGTAAGGAAATTCGACAGCTTGCCTTGACTGGCGGATGCGGCGCCGGATTTTCCGGGCGGGCAAGCTTCGTCCATACGGTCGGCCGCTTGCGGTTGTGTTTTGTGTGACCCGTTTGCGGAAGGACTTGCGTCTGTGCGGGGGGCTAAACAATAAAAGGGGAGGTTTCCCTCCCCTTTGTTCTGGCACGGATACTCGTGTCTGTCAGACTGACTTGCGCCGACGCAGACCAACCAGCATGCCGCCGCCCAAGGCCGTGGCCAGCAGCAACAGGCTGGCGGGTTCCGGGGTGCGCCTGACGATAACGTAATCCTGATAGCCAAGGCAATCCGAAGCGGGCGAGATTCCACCTGTCGGAACCTCAGGCGTACATCCCCCCAACGTCCCGTTGACGTACAGGGTGAACTCGTAGTCGTTGTAATAGGTATCGCCCGTGATCTGATCCAACATCCAGTTGGCCAGATCAACGATGGACATGTCGGTAAGGGAATTGGTTGCGACAAGCTTGGTATGGTCGACAAAAAGATCCTGGTCAGCGATGATTTCCCACATCGCGAGCTGGAATGCGGCCGTGGTGTGCTCTACCTCCCACAGGGGAGGCACATTAGGCTGCAGAGTGGCCTCGTAGAACTTGGCATACAGTTCGCTGATGGCGTTGGCGATAAAGTCATTGCCAGACTTGTCAATGGTGGAGAAGTGATCTTGCAGGCTCGTGCTTGTGGAATACTGCTCCCACGGATTCAGCCCGCCTCCCTTGTACACATTGTCCCAAGGATCGAGACAGAAAGCGTACTCGATTTTCTCGACCCAGACGCCGTCGATATTCTCCCCGATAAGTAACTTATGTGTGCCAAGCCATTCGTTTACCCCATTGGGGTGACCGGGCATTATTAAGCTATTCCCAGGGCCGCTATGGTGGCCTACGCCGTGGCCCAGCCACTCGATATGTACGTCGGCGAAGGCGTTGGCGGTGGCCAAGCAGAACAGTGATGCAAACAGGGTTTTGGTGAATGTGCGTGCCATGATGAATTCTCCGTCGATTACTGCTGACTGGTTTTGCCGCTGCGGTTGGCGGCAAAGTACCAAAGCATAAGCAAGTGCCATGCCGAAAATATTTGTTCAGTGTTTTCAGTTGGTTAGGATCGCGCCTTTCTTTCCTTGCTGGGTTTTTGTAAAGAATTTCGACACACATTCCTGCGCTGCTTAGCGGCTGCGGCGCCGGTAAAAACTGGCCTGCGAGCGGCTTCCTTCGGTGCTGGCTTTCCGGGCTGGTAAACTCCGCTTTCGCTGCGGAATCTGCTGCCCGTCCGCCGCGCCGGAGGCGTGCCTGCTGCATCCCGCCGGACCGGTCTTCCTTTTAGAGAGTCAGAAATATGTGGTTCAAGAATCTTCAGTTATATCGTCTGCCAACGCCGTGGCCTATCGACCTCGCCAAGTTCGAGGAACAACTGGCGCGCGGCCCCTTCGTCCGCTGCCCGAGCAACCAGCCGCTGAGCCGTGGCTGGACGCCGCCGCGCGAGGGCGGGGCGCTGGTTTACGCGCTCGAACGCCAATGGCTGATCGCGCTGGCCGTCGAGCAGCGCCTGCTGCCGGCCTCGGTGATTAACGAGGAAGTCGCCGAGCGAGCCGCGGCGATAACGGAACAGCAAGGCTACGCGCCCGGCCGCAAAGAGTTGCGGGAATTGCGCGAGCGCGTCGGCGAGGAACTGCTGCCGCGCGCCTTTACGCGCCGCCGCCGCACCTTCGTCTGGCTCGACCCGGTGGGCGGCTGGTGCGGCATCGATGCCGCCAGCCCGGCCAAGGCCGAGGAGGTGATCGAGCATTTGCGCCACTGCCTCGATGAATTCCCGCTCAAGCCGCTGCATACGCAGCATTCGCCGCAAGCGGCGATGGCCGACTGGCTGGCCGGCGGGGAAGCGCCGGGTGGCTTCAGCATCGACCGCGATTGCGAGTTGAAGGCGGTCGGCGAGGAAAAGGCGGCCGTGCGCTATGTCCGCCATCCGCTCGGCGACGAGGTCGGGGCCGAAATCAAGGCGCATCTGGCCGCCGGCAAGCTGCCGACCCGCCTGGCGCTGACCTGGAGCGACCGCATTTCCTTCGTTCTGAGCGAGAAACTGGAGGTCAAGCGTCTGGCCTTCCTCGATCTGCTCAAGGAAGAAGCCGAGAAGAACGCCGAGCGGGCCGACGAGCAGTTCGACGCCGATTTCGCGCTGATGACCGGCGAATTCTCGCGCTTCCTGCCGCAACTGGTGGAAATCCTCGGCGGCGAGCAGGCGGAGGCGGCGTAATTCAGGTCGTCGCGCGCGCCTCGCCCTTTTCAGCCACGCCATTGACGGCGGCAGTCCGGGCGGACACACTCGGCGGCACCCTGAACCTGAAACTGCCGGCTCATGTCCACTGCCTGGTTCCTGAAAAACCTGCTTTCCACCCTGTTGCTGCCGCCGGCCAACGGCCTGTTGCTGCTCGCCCTGGCTGGCCTGTTCCGCCGCCGTCGCTGGGCTTTTGCCGTGGCGCTGGCGGGCGCGCTGCTGCTGCTGGCGCAGAGCCTGCCGCCGCTTGCCGGGTGGCTCAACCGCACGCTGGAAGAGCAGGCCGGGCCGGTATTCAGCGATCCGCAGGGGGCCGGCGCCATCGTCATCCTGGCCGGCGGCGTGATCGAGGCCGCCGAATACGGTGGCGAAACCCCGAATCAGCGCAGTCTGGTGCGCGCCCGCTACGGCGCCGTGCTGGCCCGGCAGCATCAACTGCCGGTGCTGGTCAGCGGCGGCCTCGCGGTCGATAGCCGGCGTGCCGAAGCCGATGTCATTGCCGATGTGCTGGAAAATGAATTCGGCATCGCGGTGCGCTGGCGCGAAACCCGCTCGCGCGATACCGCCGATAACGCGGTGATGTCGGCGGAGCTGCTGCAAGCCGCCGGCATCCGGCGCGTCGTGCTGGTCACCCAGGCTTTCCACATGCCGCGGGCGCGCCGCCTGTTCGCCGCCGCTGGCGTGGAAGTGGTGCCGGCTCCAACCGAACTGGGCCAGTACCGCGTCTGGCCGGAATCTGCCCTTGGCTGGCTGCCGCAAGCCGGCGCGCTGCATGCCTCTTATTACGCCCTGCACGAATGGCTGGGTCTGGCTTGGCTCGACGTACAGGCGCTGTTGCGCCGGGAAGAGTCATAAAGCGAAGCGGTTTGGTTCTGGATTGCTTTGTCGCTTCGCTCCTCGCAATGACCGTCATTGCGAGCGCAGCAATCCAGCTTCGTACGGTCCTGAACCCGTAGCGCATCAGCCTCCCGCCGCCAACCCCTTGAGTTCCAGCGGCAAACCAGCCGCAACCAGCGTGACCTGATCGCAGACGGCGGCGAGGCGCTGGTTGAGGCGGCCCTGTTCGTCGGCGAAGAGGCGCGAGACGGGGTGCATGGGTACGATGCCCCAGCCGACCTCGTTGGAGATCAGGATCAACTGTCCCGGTAATTGCGGCAGCGCCGCGATCAGTGCCCCGATTTCGCCGGCCAGCAGCGGGCAATCCACGGCGTCGCCGGCTTCGGCCTGGGCCGAAGCCCGGCCGGTGAGGAGCAGGTTGGAAAGCCACAGCGTCAGGCAGTCGACGAGGAGGCAGGTATCGGCTGCCGCCAGTTGGCGCAGGCGGGCCGCCAGATACAGGGTTTCCTCGGCCAGCCCCCAGTCGGCTGGCCGCCGGGCGCGGTGGTGGGCGATGCGCCGGGCCATTTCGTCGTCGCCCGCCTCCGCCGTCGCCACATAAATGACCCGCCGCCCGCTTGCCGCCGCCCGCCGTTCGGCGAGGAGGCTCTTGCCCGAACGGGCGCCGCCGATAATCAACTGTTTCATCGGCGGCATTGTGGGCGAAGGCAACTGTAAACGGCAAGCCGTATAATCCGCCGATTGCCGGAGAACCGCATGACGCTCAACTTCAACATTACCGCCCCCGATGCGGAACTGGCCGCCGCGCTACAGCACAAGATCGACCACAAGACCAAGCCGCGCGGCTCGCTGGGGCAACTGGAAAAGCTCGCCCGCCAGATCGGCCTGATCCAGCAGCGCCTCGATCCGCGTCTGAGCCAGCCGCACCTGCTGGTTTTCGCCGGTGACCACGGCGCGGCGCGGGCCGGCGTTTCGGCCTATCCGCAGGAAGTGACCTGGCAGATGGTGGAAAATTTCCTTGCCGGCGGCGCCGCCATCAATGTGTTTGCCCGCCGTGGCGGGCTGCATCTGAGCATTGTGGACGCCGGCGTTGCCCACGACTTCGCGCGCCGGCCGGGCCTGATCCACGCCAAGGTAGCGCCCGGCACGGCCAATTATCTGGAACAGCCGGCCATGACGATGGCCCAGTGCGAGCTGGCCATTGCCCGTGGCGCCGAGATCGTCCGCAATCTCGCGGCCAACGGCTGCAATGTGGTCGGCTTCGGCGAAATGGGCATCGGCAACACCGCCGCCGCCTCGCTGCTGACCCACTGCCTGACCGGCGCGCCGCTGGCCGAATGCGTCGGCCGCGGCACCGGCCTCGACGATGCCGGGCTGGCGCGCAAGCAGGCGCTACTGGAACAGGCTTTGCAACGCTACCGCGCCACTGGCGGTGGTGATGAACCGCTGGCGGTGCTGGCCGAGTTCGGCGGCTTCGAAATGGCGATGATGCTTGGCGCCATGCTGGCGGCGGCGGAAGCCAAAATGCTGCTCCTCATCGACGGTTTTATCGTCGGCGCCGCCCTGCTGGCGGCGGCCCGGCTGTATCCGGCGGTAACTGATTACTGCGTGTTCTGCCATCGCTCGGCGGAAGCGGGGCATGCGGCGCAATTGCGGGCGCTCGCCGCCGAGCCGCTGCTCGACCTCGGTATGCGCCTGGGCGAAGGCACCGGCGCGGCGCTGGCCTACCCGCTGGTGCAGGCGGCGCTGGCCTTCCTCGACGAAATGGCCAGCTTCGCCTCGGCCGGCGTAACGGACAAGGCGTGACCACCCTGCGGCGCGAACTGGCGTATTTCCTCGGCGCCATCCGCTTCTTCACCCGCCTGCCGGTACCGGCCTGGGTCGGCCATTCGACCGAGGCGCTCGACGCCTCGGCGCGCTACTTCCCGGCTGTCGGCCTCATCGTCGGCGCGCTGGCGGCGCTGGTCTACCTCGCCGCCAGGCAATTCTGGCCGCTACCGCTGGCGGTGCTGCTGTCGATGGCGGCGACCATTTACGCCACCGGCGCCTTCCACGAAGACGGCCTTTCCGACGCCACCGACGGCCTCGGCGGCGGCTGGGACAAACTGCGCATCCTCGCCATCATGAAAGATTCGCGCGTCGGCAGTTACGGCGTGGTCGCGCTATGGCTGGGCCTGACCGCCAAATTCGCTGCCCTCGTTGCTTTTGCTCCGGCGCACGCGCCGTGGGCGCTGATCGCCGGCCATGCCGTATCGCGCTACGCCTCCACCGTGCTGTTGGCGACCATGATCTATGTACGCGAGGATCAGGAAAGCAAGGCCAAGCCGCTCGCCACCAAGCTCTCGGGCGGGGGGCTGGCGGTGGCGACCGCCTTCGCCGCCCTCGGCCTGCTGCCGCTGCTCTGCCTCTTTCCCTGGCCGGGAGCGCTGGCCGGCTGCCTAGCGGCGGCGCTGGCGACACTGTGGTTGGCCGCCAAATTCCGCCGCTGGCTCGGCGGCTATACTGGCGACTGCCTCGGCGCCGTCCAGCAAGTAGCGGAAATCGCCTTCTACCTCGGCCTGCTGGCGGCGTGGCCGGGATGATTTTGCGTCTTTTCTGCGCCAAGAGAATCGCATGAATGCACCAAGCCAAAAACTCCCCGCCACCCAGATCCCCTCGCCCCGATCGGCGGGGAGAGGGCTAGAGTGAGGGGTGTCGTTTATCAAGCACTGGCATGAACTTTCACGCCACAGCCCCTCACCCCGGCCCTCTCCCCGCAAGCGGGGCGAGGGAGAGCATAAGCAACGCATCTTTCATGCGAACATCCTGTGTCCTGCACCTCGTCCGCCATCCGCCGCCGCAAGTGGCAGCGGGCGTCTGTTACGGCGCGCTCGACGTGCCGGCTCCGGCATCGCCATCCCTGATCGCCAAACTGCGCGCCGAACTGCCGCCCGGTTTGCCGCTATGGAGCAGCCCGCAGCGCCGCTGCCGCGAACTGGCGGCGGCGCTGCATCCGGCCCCGCAATTCGACGAGCGGCTACAGGAAATGAATTCTGGCGCTTGGGAAGGCCGCCCGTGGTCGGATATTCCCCGCGCTGAACTCGACGCCTGGGCCGCCGACATCGCCAACTACACCCCGCCCGGCGGCGAATCGCCACGCCAGTTGCAACAGCGAGCGCTCGCTTTCGTCGCCGAGCTACCGGTAACCGAAGCTGCTGTGCTGGTCACCCATGCCGGCGTGATCCGTGCCTTGTATGCCCATGCGAACGGGGTAGAACTGGCCGATTGCCTCGATTTTTGTCCGGCTTATGGCAGTTGGATGAGGCTGGTGATAGCGGTTGATGGTGGTCGGTAGCGCCGAGTAGGCGGCCTCCGACATATCTTGCTCTCAAACGCGGGGGGCTTTGCTCCCCCCGAGCTATGCGTTGGAGCGGCTTCTACGGTGTGCCGCTTGGAGGAAACATGCCAAGCTTGGCACGTGCCATCAGGTTGGCTGTTTCGCTGTCAGCCAAGACATAGCCTTTCTCAAACATGCGCATCATATATTGTTTGTTGTAAAGAAAACACACAACCAATTGCCATATGCCCGCAGTGAATACCGAAAAAAGCAAGTGCAATGCACCAATGCCAAGCTCGCCACGAAACACCGGAACCAAGCATCCAAAAAAGAGGTAGGTCCAACTAAAGCCGACATACCCTTTTACAGCCATTCCAGAAGCTGGGTGCTTAATAAATACAGGTGTAGCCATTCTTATTCCCCTTACGTTTAATCGCTGAAATAATCCAAAATGGAGTAATCCAAAGCGGACTATAGCATGCTTGCATGGTCTATGGTCAACGCTACGAGCGGCTGAAGAGGGTGCTTCGTGCAGCCCGTCGTGATGCTGGGCTTACACAGGTGGAACTTGCCAAGAGACTGGGCAAGCGCCAAGGCTACGTTTCCAAGATAGAGCTGGGGGAGCGTTACTTGGGTCTGATGGACTTCATAGAATGGTGCGAGGCGTGCGGCGCTTTACCGGCTGAACTGATACAGAAAATTTAGCCCGTAGCCTGTAGGATGGGTAGAGCGTAGCGAAACCCATTTTTACCTACAAAATCAGCATCTTGCAACGATGGGTTTCGCTGGCGCTCTACCCATCCTACCCTGAGCTGCTCTTTACCCCCTCAATGCGCCGCTTCCCAATTTTCCCCAACACCAACCTCTACCACCAGGGGCACGCTCAGTTCGGCGACTTGGCTCATCAGGCGGGGCAGGTGCAGGCGGATGTCGGCGAGTTCGGCGTCCGGGACTTCGAGCAGCAGTTCGTCGTGGACTTGCAGCACCAGTTTGGACTGTAGGCTGCTGGTGTCGAGCCAGTTTTGCACGGCGAGCATGGCCATTTTGATGAGGTCGGCGGCGGTGCCTTGCATGGGGGCGTTGATGGCGGCGCGCTCTGCCCCCTGGCGGCGGCCGGCGTTGTTGGAGCGGATTTCCGGGAACCACAGGCGGCGGCCGAAGGCGGTTTCGACGTGGCCTTTTTGCCGGGCTGTTTCGCGGGCCGTTTCCATGTAGCGGGCGACGCCGGGATAGCGGGCGAAATAGCGGTCGATGTAGATTTGCGCCGCGCTGCGTTCGAGGCCGAGCTGGCGGGCGAGGCCGAAGGCGCTCATGCCGTAGATGAGGCCGAAGTTGATGCTCTTGGCGACGCGCCGCTGGTCGGGGCCGACTTCCAGCGGGGTGATGCCGAAGATTTCGGCGGCGGTGGCGCGGTGCACGTCCTCGCCCTGGGCGAAGGCTTCGCGCAGGCGCTTGTCGCCGGAGAGGTGGGCCATGATGCGCAATTCGATCTGCGAGTAGTCGGCGGAGACGATGCGGCTGCCGGGCGGGGCGACGAAGGCGGCGCGGATTTGCCGGCCTTCCTCGCTGCGTACCGGGATGTTTTGCAGATTGGGGTCGCTGGAGGCGAGCCGCCCGGTGACCACCGAGGCTTGTGAAAAATGGGTATGCACCCGGCCGGTTTGGGCATTGACCATGCGCGGCAGCTTGTCGGTGTAGGTGCCCTTGAGTTTGGAGAGGCCGCGGTGTTCGAGCAGGAGCTTGGGCAGCGGGTAGTCGAGGGCGAGTTCGGTGAGCACTTCCTCGTCGGTGGAGGGGCCGCCGGAGGGGGTTTTTTTCTTGACCGGCAGGCCCTGCTGGGTGAACAGGATTTCGGCCAACTGCTTGGGCGAGGCGAGGTTGAAGGGCTGGCCGGCGACTTGGTGGGCGGCGGATTCAAGGGCCATGATCTTTTCGCCCAGGGCGTGGCTTTGCCGGGCCAGCGCCGCCGTGTCGATCAGAATGCCGTTGCGCTCGATGCGCCAGATAACTTGGCGCACCGGCATTTCAATCTGGTGATAGATACGGTTCAGGCCCGGCTCGGCGGCGAAGCGTGGATGCAGGGCGTTATGGATGCGCAGGGTGACGTCGGCATCCTCGGCGGCGTAGGTGGCGGCGCGCTCGACATCGACCTGATCGAAGGAAATCTGCTTCGCGCCCTTGCCGCACAAATCCTCGTAGGCGATGGTGTCCAGCCCGAGGTGGCGAGTGCACAATTGGCCGAGGTCGTGGCCCTTGTCCGATTCGAGCACATAGCTTTGCAGCAGGGTGTCGTGGGCGATGCCGGCGAGACGGATGCCGTGGTTGGCGAAGATATGCTGGTCGTATTTGGCGTTTTGCAGCACTTTCTTTTTGCCGGCGTCTTCCAGCCAGGGCTTGAGGCGGGCCAGCGCGGCGTCGCGCGGCAATTGGTCGGGCGCGCCGGGGGCGGTGTGGGCGAGCGGGATGTAGCAGGCGGCGCCGGCCTCGACGGCCAGCGAAATGCCGACGATGCGCGCGGCAAAGGGGTCGAGGCTGGTGGTTTCGGTGTCGAGGGCGGTGAGTCCGGCGGCTTCAATCTTGCTCAACCAGGCATCGAACTGTGCCCAGGTAAAGACGGTTTCGTAGTGGACGGGGATCTTGCCGGGCAGCGCCGCGGTCGCCGGTTCTGGCGTAAGCGGCGGCAAGGCCGGGCGCGGCGGGGCGGCGCTGGCTGAACCGTCGATTTCGCTGAGCCAGGAGCG
Organism: Betaproteobacteria bacterium; assembly: GCA_009779265.1. Classification (GTDB taxonomy): domain Bacteria; phylum Pseudomonadota; class Gammaproteobacteria; order Burkholderiales; family Rhodocyclaceae; genus Azonexus. Next base: position 129,015 of record WREP01000001.1, on the reverse strand, counting down.
GAACTGGTAGCGGGTGTACAACGCGCGCAGGGTGTCGGTATCGCGCGGCTTGGCGGTCAGCGCGGCCGGTTGCGGCAGATTGGGGACATCGCAGGCGACGGTGAGCAGTTTCCTGCCGAGCGGCAGGAAGCCGAGGTGCTGACGCAGATTCTCGCCAACCACGCCGCCGATTTCGCCGGCATGGGCGACGATGGCATCGAGCGAGCCGTATTGCGTCAGCCATTTGAGCGCCGTCTTTGGCCCGCATTTGGCGACGCCCGGCACGCCATCGACGGCGTCGCCGACCAGGGCCAGATAATCGACGATGCGTTCCGGCGGCACGCCGAATTTTTCCTCGACCCCGGCGACATCGAGCAGTTCGTTGCTCATGGTGTTGAACCAGCGCACGCGCGGCCCGACCAGTTGGGTCAGATCCTTGTCGCCGGTGGAAATCAGCGTGTCGACCCCGGCGGCGTCGGCCTGGCGGGCGAGGGTGCCGATCACGTCGTCGGCCTCGACGCCGTCGACCATCAGCAGCGGCCAGCCGGCGGCGGCAACGGCGGCATGCAGCGGCTCGATCTGGCGGACCAGATCCTCCGGCATCGGCGGCCGGTGCGCCTTGTATTGCGGATACCAGTCCTCGCGGAAAGTCTTGCCCCGGGCATCGAAAACGACGGCCTTGTAATCGGCCTTGTAGTCGCTTTCCAGACGACGTAGCATGTTCAGGACGCCGTAAATGGCGCCTGTCGGCTCGCCGGCCTGGTTGCGCAGGTCGGGCAGGGCGTGGAAAGCGCGATAAAGGTAGGACGAGCCGTCCACCAACAACAAGAGAGGCATGAGAAGTGACGGAAAACGCGAAATTGAAGATGGGAACGGGCGCCGAGTCCGCCTTGCAGCCGAACTCCGCCCGCGACGCCTGGCGGATTTTCGGCATTATGGCAGAGTTCGTCGAGGCGACCGACCGCCTGACGGCGATCAAGCCGGCGGTCAGTATTTTCGGCAGCAGCCGGGTCAAGGATGGCACGCCCTATTACGAATTGACGGAAAAAACCGCCCGCCTGCTTTCCGATTCCGGCTTCGCGGTGATATCCGGCGGCGGCCCGGGCATCATGGAAGCGGCCAATCGCGGCGCCTATTTCGGCAAATCGCCCTCGGTCGGCCTCAACATCCAGTTGCCGCACGAGCAGACGAGTAATCCCTACCAGGACATCTCACAGACCTTTCGCCACTTCTTCGCCCGCAAATACATGTTCGTCCGCTTCGCCAGCGCCTATGTCGTCATGCCCGGCGGCTTCGGCACCCTCGACGAACTGATGGAGGCGCTGACCCTGCTGCAAACCGGCAAGGCCCGCAAGATTCCCCTGATCCTGGTCTGCTCGGCCTTCTGGCAAGGACTGCTGGACTGGTTCCGCGACCGTCTGGTTGGCGAAGGCATGATCGACCCGCAAGACCTCGATCTGATCCAGGTCATCGACGAACCGGAAGGCGTGGTCGACGCCATTTTCAAACACTACGAGGCGCGCCCCTTCGGCCCGCTGCCCACCGAGCACGAACTGCTGCTTAACCTGTAATAGAATCGGCATTCATAAAACAGGAATGATTCCCATGCGCCGCCTTCTCCCCCTTCTCCTGCTCGCCGCCCTGCCGGCCTGGGCGCAACAGCCCAGCGCCCAACCCCTGCCGGCCGTGCCGCCTCCGCCGCCCGGCATGGAAGCCTTCGACGCCGCGCTCGAACAGCCGGATGTGACCATCATCAAGGAGAATGAAGGAACGCGCGAGGAATACCGGCTGCATGGCAAGCTGTACATGGTCAAGATCACGCCGACCGTCGGCCTGCCCTACTACCTGATCGACCGCCAGGGCGACGGCGTCTTTGTCGAAACCACCTTCGACGCGCACCCGATCAAGCCGCCGATGTGGGTTATTCATAGTTGGTAGGGGTAATCATTACTCCGTGCGGCACGCCGAATTTTCGATCGGACTTGAATTCTGGTGCGGTGGCAAACGCTGGCACCCGAGACACGCTTCATTTCAGATGGCCCAAGAGACCTGAATGCTCCGCCATTTGGCGTCGCGGAGGTTGTGTTCGACGAGTACGATTTGGAGGCGTGCACACCAGAGACTGAAGATGCGGAAATCTGACGGGAATTTGTATTTGCAGCCCGCAGGAAAGGCTTCACTATGCTCCACCCTTCCTGCAATCCTGTTCCCTCTCCCCGCTCGGCGGGGAGAGGGTTAGGGTGAGGGGTGCCGTTTATCAAGCACTTACGCGAAATTTCGCGCCGGCTGCCCCTCACCCCGGCCCTTGCAAGCGAGGCGAGGGAGAGCATGTGCAACGCACTTTTCATACAATTGCCTTTGTCGCCGCCCCCAACCATGACCCACTCCCCCGCCTTTCCCTTCCCGCCGGCGCCGTTTACCGGCGACAGCCGCGAGGTCGAGGCGGGTGCCTGTTTCGACTGGCTGGAGCAGGGCTGGCTGCTGTTTCTCGCCAATCCCGGCGTCTGGGTTGCTGGCGCGGCGCTGCTGTTGGTCATGCTGACGGCGGTTTTCGCCGTGTCCATCTACGGCCAGATCGCCGCACACCTGCTGGCGCCGCTGTTCGCCGCCGGCATGTTCCAGATTGGCCGCCAATTGGCGAATGGCGGGGAAGCGCGGATCGTCGACCTGTTCATCGGCTTTCGCCGCCGCACCGGACCGCTGGTGATGGTGGGCGCGATTTTCGCGGCCTGCGTTTTCGGCCTGGCTTTTCTCGCCTTCCTGCTCGTCACCGGCGGCGTTCTCGGCGGCTCCGTCAGCGGCAAGGTGGCGGGGTTCGGCTTCAGCCTCGGCGGGATCGCGCTGGCCGCCCTGCTGGTCATGGTCTTGTCGGTGCCGGTCATCATGGCCGCTTGGTTCGCCCCGGCGCTGGTGCTGTTTCACGACATGAAGCCGCTCGCCGCGATGCGCGCCAGCGTCGCTGCCGGCGTCCGCAACTGGGAAGCGATGGTGATTTTCGCCATGCTCCTGACCATCGCGCTGTTCTTCGCCATGCTGCTGCTCGGCCTCGGCCTGCTGCTCCTGTTGCCGGTACTTTCCGGCGCGGTATACGCTTCTTACCGTGACATTTTCGTTGGAGCCTGATTTGCGCGCCCAAACCATATCTTCCGCCCAAGGCTGGCGCTGGCTGACCGCCGCCTATGCCATCTTTCGCCGCAATCCGCTGCTGCTGGCGTTGCTGGTGCTGATCTACCTGCTCACCATGGCTTTTCTCAACGTCTTGCCGGTGATCGGCGTCGTTGCCGCCGCGCTGCTCATGCCCGGCCTCTCGGTCGGCCTGATGCAGGCGGCGCGCAATGTCGAGCATGGTCAGATGGCCGGCATCCAGACGCTGGTCGGCGGGCTGCGCGAGAACACGCGCACCCTGTTGGCGCTCGGCATGCTCTACCTGCTGGTGACGCTGGGCATCCTGGGCTTGTCCACGCTCATCGACGGCGGCGATCTGCTGCGCTACCTGCTGGCCGCCAACCGCGCCGAGCGGGAAGCGGCCCTGAAGGATGCCGATTTCACGCTGTCCGGGCTGTTCGTGGCGGTCATGGCGACGCCGGTGCTGATGGCCTGGTGGTTTGCTCCGGTGCTTGCCGCCTGGCACCGCCAGCCGCTGGGCAAGGCGCTGTTTTTCAGCTTCATTGCCTGCTGGCTCAACTGGCGGGCTTTCCTTGCCTACGGCGCGGCGCTCATGCTCTTCGTCGGCATCCTGCCCGGTATTCTGCTCGGCTTTTTGCTCGCCCTCTTTCCCGTCGTCGCCAGCTTCGTTGGCTCGCTACTGGCCGTGTTCATGGGGCTGGTCGTGGCGCCGGTGATTTTTACCAGTTTCTATGTCAGCTATCGCGACATTTTCGGCATTTCCGAAATTGCCTGAGCCGCTCGGCCTTTTCGGCGGGACTTTCGATCCCGTGCATTTCGGTCATCTGCGTCTGGCCGAGGAAGCCATCGCGCAATTGGCGCTCGGTGGCGTGCGCTGGATTCCCGCCGGTCAGCCGGCGCACCGGGAAGAACCGGGGGCCGCAGGCGAACGGCGGCTGGCCATGGTGCGCCTCGCCATCGCCGGCAATCCCGCCTTTTTCGTCGATGCCGCCGAAGTCGAGGCGGCGGCGCCAAGCTACACGGTGCCGACGCTGCAACGCCTGCGCGCCGAACTGGGCGGCGATCTGCCGCTGGTGCTGCTGCTCGGCGCCGATGCCTTCGCCGGGTTGGAAGGCTGGCTGCGCTGGCGTGAGTTGTTTGCCCTCGCCCACATCGCCGTCTCGCACCGCCCCGGCTTTCCCGTCGCCACTGAGGCCTTGCCGCCGGCATTGCGGGCGGAATTCGCTGCCCGCCATCAAAGCGACGTTGCGGCGCTGCGGGCGGCGCCCGCTGGTAACATCGTCAGCTTTGCCATGACCCAGTTGGCCATTTCCGCCACGCAAATCCGCCACTTGCGGGCGACTGGCCGTTCGGCCCGCTACTTGCTGCCGGACGCGGTGCTCGACTATATTCAAACGTATTCTCTTTACCGAAATTCCTGATGGATACCCGCAAACTGCAAAAAATCGTCGTCAACGCCCTCGAAGACATCAAGGGCAAGGACATTGAAGTCATCAACACCAGCAAACTCACCGCCATGTTCGAGCGCCTGGTTATCGCCAGCGGCGATTCCAACCGCCAGGTCAAGGCGCTTGCCCGCAACGTCCAGGACAAGGTGCGCGAGGCCGGCGCCGAGGTGCTATCCACCGAGGGCGAGGAGGCCGGCGAATGGGTGCTGGTTGATCTCGGCGACATCGTGGTGCATGTCATGCAGCCGGCGGTGCGCCGCTACTACAACCTTGAGGAATTGTGGCAGACGACGCCGGCCCGCTTCCTCAAGGCGGCGGAGCAGGCTGCCGCCGGATGAAGTTAAGCGTGCTGGCCGTCGGCCATCGCCAGCCAGCCTGGGTCGATGCCGCCTGCGCCGAGTACCTGCGCCGCATGCCGCGCGAATTGCCGCTTACCGTCGCCGAGATCAAGCCCGAGCCGCGCGGCGCGAAAAAGCGCGAACAACTGCTGGCCGCCGAGAAACAACGCATCCGCGAGGCCCTGCCGGCGCATTGCCGCATCGTCGTACTCGACGAGAAGGGCGACGATCTGACCACGCTCGAACTGGCCCGTCGGCTCGAAAACTGGATGCGCGACGGGCGTGATGTGGCCTTGCTGATCGGCGGCGCCGACGGCCTCGACGAGGAGTTGAAACGGCAGGCCGACGACCGCCTGCGCCTGTCCAGTCTGACCCTGCCGCACGGTCTGGCGCGCCTCCTGCTGTGCGAACAGTTGTACCGCGCCGTCAGCGTGCTGAAAAACCATCCTTATCACCGCGAAGGTTGAATAGAGACAAAGTGCGAAGCTGCCGCTACACTACGCGTCCATGCGCCTTTATCTCGCTTCCCGTAGCCCGCGCCGGCGTGAATTGCTCAGCCAGATCGGCGTCCTCTTCGAGACCCTGATCTTCCGCGAGGGCACGCGAGGCGACGACGGAATCGACGAAACGCCCAGCGGCGGCGAGGATCCCTCCGCCTACGTCGAGCGCATCACCCGAAGCAAGGCGGAGAACGGCCTGCGCATCGTCACCGAGCGGCGTCTGCCCTCCCGGCCCGTGCTGGCCGCCGACACGGCGCTCGAATTTGCCGGGCGGGTCATCGGCAAACCCGCCGATGCCGACGCCGCCGCCGACATCCTGCGCCAGCTTTCGGGACAAAGCCACCGCGTGCTGACCGGCGTCGCCGTGACCCACCTGGGACGCACCGAATACATGCTGTCGGTCAGCGAAGTGCGTTTTCGCGCGCTCGCCGAGGAAGAAATCCGCCGTTACGTGATGAGCGGCGAGCCGATGGACAAGGCCGGCGCCTACGGCATCCAGGGCCGCGCCGGGCTGTTCGTCGAGCATCTCGCCGGCAGTTACAGCGGCGTCATGGGTCTGCCGCTGTGCGAAACCGGCGAATTGCTCAAGCGCTTCGGCTGGCGGTTTTGAAAACCTTGAGTGAAATTCAGGATACCCCTCCCCAACCCTCCCCTTCGGGCTTCGCCCTAAAGGGAGGGAGTAAAGCCAGCAGCTTGCGTGCGCCGCGGTTTTTCTCCCTCCCTTGCGCCGCAAGCGCAGGGGAGGGTCGGGGAGGGGTGTTTCTTGCCGTACGTGACATTTTCAAGAGGACTTCCGAACCGCCTCAGCGGTTCTTGAAAGCCGCCTTGCGCTTCTCGATGAAGGCGGCCATGCCTTCCTTCTGGTCTTCCAGCGCGAAGGTGGCGTGGAAGACGCGGCGCTCGAACAGCAGGCCCTCGTTCAGCGACGACTCGTAGGCGCGATTGACCGATTCCTTAATCATCATCGCCACCGGCAGCGAAAAATCGGCGATGGTGGCGGCGGCTTTCAGGGTTTCGTCGAGCAATTGATCGGCAGGAATGACGCGGGCGACGAGGCCGGCTTTTTCCGCCTCGGCAGCATCCATCATGCGTGCCGTCAGGCACATGTCCATGGCCTTGGCCTTGCCGATGGCACGCGGCAGGCGCTGCGAACCGCCGAGACCGGGCATGGTGCCGAGGCGGATTTCCGGCTGGCCGAATTTGGCCGTGTCGGCGGCGAAAATCATGTCGCACATCATCGCCAGTTCGCAGCCGCCGCCCAGGGCGAAGCCGGCGACGGCGGCGATTACCGGCTTGCGGGCGCTCTTGATGCGTTCCCAGCCGTTGGTGATGAAGTCATTCTGGTAGGCGTGCATGTAGTCGTAATCCTTCATCGCGCCGATATCGGCGCCAGCGGCGAAGGCTTTTTCGCTGCCGGTGAGGACGATGCAGCCGATATTGGCGTCGGCCTCGAAGGCATCGACGGCGGCGGCGATGCCGGCCATCACCTCGGCGTTGAGGGCATTCAGGGCTTGCGGGCGGTTGAGGCGGATCAGGCCGACCTTGCCGATGGTTTCGCTGAGGACGAACTCGCTCATGACTATCTCCAAATGCGTGATGAGTACTGGGGCGGCTATCTTAACGCCGCAGCCGGGTTTTGTTCGCTGTCACGGCGAAGGTAATCACATGAATGCTGACGCCATAAAACCCACCCCTCCCCGACCCTCCCCTCCGGGCTTCGCCCGCAAGGGAGGGGGCTAAGCTTGCAGCGCGCGCCGGTTTTCTCCCTCCCTTGCGAAGCAGGGGAGGGGCGGGGAGGGGTTGCCGGCAACGACAACGGCATTCATGCGACTGCCCTGCTGTCGCGGCGAAGGCGGATTCGTTGGCGAAGGTTTGACGGATAATGACGCTGCTTTGCCCAAATCACGGAGGTCAGCATGAACGTCAGCAGCCCGCCCGATATCGACCGCCTGTGCCTGGAGCAGATGGCCGATGCCCTGATTTATTGTGACCGCCAGGGCCGCATCGTCCGCTGGAACGCCGCTGCCGCCGCGCTGTTCGGCCATGCGCCGGACGCCGTGCTCGGCCAGAGTCTCGACCTGATTATTCCGGAAAATCTGCGCGATCCGCACTGGGCGGGCTTCGAGCGCGCCATGCAGACGGGCGTTACGCGGCTCGCCGGCCGGGCGACCATGACCAAGGCGCTGACCGCCGACGGCGGCAACATCTATGTCGAAATGAGCTTTGCCGTCATCGCCGACGCCGCTGGCCAGGCCATCGGCTCTGTCGCCATCGCCCGCGATGCCGGCAAGCGCCGCCAGGAACAGCGGCAATTGCGCGAACTTCGGGCTATGTTGAAAGGCGGCTCGACCTGAAGCGGGCGGCGGTTCGTTGAAGTTAGCGCGCCGCTAATCGCCGGGCGGCGAATGCGGTGCGGCATCAATCGTGTTACAGCCGGAAACAATCTGAAATTGTACAACCGGGCCGACCCGTGATATTCATGGCGGCTTTCAAGCCGAGGCTTTCCTGGCGCTGCTGGTGAACCGTTTTACGTGGCCCGGCCCTTCCTTGCTCTCACTGGTCATCTGACATGTCTTCCGAGCTTTCCGCCGCCGCCAAGGCCCAACCCTTTTATCGTCGCCCGTTCGTCTGGGTTTTGCTGCTGGCCCTTGCGGGCGGCGGCGTGTGGCTAGTGATGAAGCCCGGGCCACAGGAACCGGCGACTGCCGGCGCGGCCAGACCGCCCGGAGGCAGTGGCGGCGGGCAGCGCGGCGGGGGCATGGACCGACCGCAGCCGGTCATCGTCGCGCCGGTGGAAAAAGCCGATATGCCGGTCTATCTCGATGCCATCGGCACCGTCACGGCGCGCAGCACGGTGACGGTGCGGCCGCGCGTCGACGGCCAGTTGATGCGCCTCCTGTTCCGCGAGGGGCAAACGGTCAAGGCCGGCGACCTGCTGGCCGAGATCGACCCGCGGCCATTTCAAGTGCAACTGGCGCAGGCCGAAGGCCAGATGGCGCGCGACCGCGCTCTGCTGCTCAACGCCCAACAGGATCTGGAACGTTACCGCACCTTGGTCGAACAGGATTCGGCCACGCGCCAGCAACTCGATGCCCAGGAGGCGCTGGTGCGGCAATACGAGGGCGCGGTGAAAACCGATCAGGCGGCAATCGACAGCGCCCAACTGCAACTGACCTATTCCCGCGTCACCGCGCCGGTGGGTGGCAAGCTCGGCCTGCGTCAGGTCGATGTCGGCAACATGGTGCACGCCTCGGATGCCAACGGTCTGGTCGTCATCACCCAGGTGCAGCCCATCGACGTCGTCTTTTCCTTGCCGCAGGGCCAGTTGACGGCGCTCTTGCGCTTGCCCGACGGCGGCGCCGGTCTGGCCGTGCACGCGCTGGCGCCGGACAGCAAGCGCCCAGTGGCGCGCGGCAAGGTGCTTACCGTCGACAACCAGATCGACCCGGCGACCGGCACGGTCAAGCTCAAGGCCGAATTCGCCAATGACGATGCGCGGCTGTTCCCCAACCAATTCGTCGCCGTCCGCCTGCAACTCGACCTGCGCCGCGACGCGGTCGTGGCCCCGAGCGCCGCCGTCCTGCGCGGCGCGCCCGGCACCTTCGTCTATGTGGCGAACGCCGACAAGACGGTCAGCATGCGTCCGGTGAGCATCGGGCCGGGCGAAAGCGAGCGCACCATCATCGAATCCGGCTTGCAACCGGGCGAGCAGGTGGTTGTCGACGGTACCGACAAATTGCGCGAAGGCGCGCAAATCGAGCCGGTCAGCCGGGAAGAAGCGGTCAAGGCGATGACCGGCGGCGGCACGCGCAAGGGCGGACGCGAGGGCGGTGCAGGCAGCCCACGCGGCGGCGCGGGCGCGACGGCAAGGCCCGCGCAGTAAGCGAGGCGACGGGTGTGGGTTTGATTCAGGCCATGATGCACTGCCCTCTTCCTCCCCTACGGGGCACCCTCTCCCGCAAGCTGGAGAGACTGATGCAGCGCTGCGCTGCCAACTTGCGCCCCGGAACCGGAGACTACCGTGAAAGTCCGACGCTCCCCTCCCCCCTCGCGGGGGAGGGGCCGGGGGAGAGGGGGAGGTTGAGGCGGGGTTCAAACCCATCCCGACAGAGGACAACGGGTTTACGGGCCTTGCCAAACCTGATGCTCGCGCCCATCTGCACCTCCCCCTCTCCCCAACCCCTCCCCCGCGAGGGGGGAGGGGCTTCAAGCGCGCGGATTGAGTTCATCGCCCGGCGCAGGCGGCAGAAGATGGAAAGCCCCGCATGAATCCCTCCCGCCTCTTCATCGAACGTCCGGTGGCGACTTCGCTGCTGATGCTGGCGATTTTGCTGGCGGGCATTGTGGCTTATCGGCTGCTGGCGATTTCGGCTTTGCCGCAGGTGGATTACCCGACCATTCAGGTGGTTACGCTCTATCCGGGGGCCAGCCCGGAGGTCATGACGTCTTCCGTCACCGGGCCGTTGGAGCGGCAGTTCGGGCAGATGCCGGGCTTGAATGAGATGAGTTCGACGAGTTCGGGCGGGGCTTCGGTCATCACCTTGCAATTCAGTCTGGAATTGCCCCTCGATGTTGCCGAACAGGAGGTGCAGGCGGCGATCAATGCGGCGGGTTCGCTGTTGCCGGCCGATTTGCCCAATCCGCCGATTTATAACAAGGTGAATCCGGCCGATACGCCGGTGCTGACGCTGGCGGTGACGTCCGACACGCTGCCGCTGCCGAAGGTGCAGGATCTGGTCGATACGCGGCTGGCGCAGAAAATTTCGCAATTGCCGGGCGTCGGTCTGGTCAGTTTGTCGGGCGGCCAGCGGCCGGCCGTGCGCATCCGCGTCAATCCGCAGGCGCTGGCGGCGCGCGGGCTGGCCATCGACGATGTGCGCATCGCCATCGGCAATGCCAACGTCAGTCAGGCCAAGGGCAGTTTCGACGGGCCGGAGCGCGCTTCGACCATCGACGCCAACGACCAGTTGCGTTCCGCCGCCGAGTACCGCGACATGATCATCGCCTACGCCAACGGTTCGCCGCTGCGCCTTGCCGACGTTGCCGAGATTGTCGATGACGCCGAGAACAATCGGCTGGCCGCCTGGGCGAATACCGAGCCGGGCATTATCGTCAATATCCAGCGCCAGCCTGGCGCCAACGTGATCGAGGTGGTCGACCGCATCAAAGCTTTGCTGCCGCAATTGCAGGCGTCGCTGCCGGGGGCGCTCAAGGTGACGATCATGACCGACCGCACGGTGACCATCCGCGCTTCGGTCGCGGACGTGCAGTTCGAGCTGATGCTGGCCGTCGCCCTGGTGGTGATGGTGATCTTCGTCTTTTTGCGCAATTTTTCCGCCACTGTCATTCCCAGCGTGGCGGTGCCGCTGTCGCTGGTCGGCACTTTCGGCGTCATGTATCTTGCCGGTTTCTCGCTCAACAACCTGACCCTGATGGCGCTGACCATCGCCACCGGCTTCGTCGTCGATGACGCCATCGTCATGATCGAGAACATCGCCCGCTATATCGAGAAAGGCGAGCCGCCGATGGCGGCTGCTCTGAAAGGCTCGGCGCAGATCGGCTTCACCATCATCTCGCTGACTTTCTCGCTGGTCGCCGTGCTCATTCCGTTGTTGTTCATGGGCGATGTGGTCGGGCGGCTGTTCCGCGAATTCGCCATTACGCTGGCGGTGGCCATCCTCATTTCCGCCGTCGTTTCGCTGACGCTGACGCCGATGATGTGCGCGCGCCTCTTGCAGCATGTGCCGGAGGAGCGCCAAGGCCGCTTCTATCACGCCGCCGGGAAGTTTTTCGAGGACATGATCGCCAGTTATGGCCGCATGCTGACCTGGGTGCTCGAACGCCAGGGGGCGACGCTGGCGGTGGCGGTCGGCACGCTGGCGCTGACCGTGCTGCTCTACCTCGTCGTGCCCAAGGGCTTTTTCCCGGTGCAGGATACCGGCGTCATTCAGGGCGTCACCGAAGCGCAGCAGACCGTGTCCTTCGCCGCCATGTCCGAACGCCAGCGCGATCTGGCTGCTGCCGTGCTGGAAGAACCGGCGGTGGTCAGCGTTTCCTCTTTCATCGGCATCGACGGCGCCAATGCCACCATCAACAGCGGCCGCATGCTGATCAACCTCAAGCCCAAGGCGCAGCGTGACGGCGATGCCGCCGAGATTGCCCGCCGCATCCAGCAGCGCGTCGCCGGGATACCCGGCATCACGCTCTACATGCAGCCGGTGCAGGATCTCGGCATCGAGGATCGCATCAGCCGCACGCAATACCAGTTCACGCTGGAAGACGCCGACGCCAACCTGCTCGCCGAATGGGTGCCAAAACTGGTCGAGCGGCTCAAGCAGGAGCCGCTCCTGGCCGATGTCGCCAGCGATTTGCAGGTGCAGGGCTTGCAGGCGATGGTGCAGATCGACCGCGAAGCGGCGGGACGGCTGGGCATCACCGTGGCCCAGATCGACAACGCGCTCTACAGCGCCTTCGGCCAGCGCCTAGTGTCGACCATTTTCACGCAGGCCAGCCAGTACCGCGTCGTGCTTGAAGTCGGGCCGCAATTCGCCCAGGGGCCGGAGGCGCTCGGGCAAATCCACGTCGCCACGGCGGGCGGGGTGCAGGTGCCGCTGTCCTCGGTGGTGCGCGTCATCGAACAGCCGGGGGCGTTGGCGATCAATCACCTCGGCCAGTTTCCGGCGGCGACCATTTCCTTCAACCTGGCGCCGGGGTCCTCGCTGGGCGCGGCGGTCAAGGCGATCCGCGCGGCGGAAGACGAACTCGGCCTGCCGGCCAGCATCGGCACCCATTTCGCGGGCGCGGCCAATGCCTTCGAGGCGTCGCTGTCCAATACGCTGTGGCTTATTTTGGCGGCGGTAGTGACCATGTACATCGTGCTCGGCGTGCTGTACGAGAGCTTCATCCACCCCGTCACCATCCTGTCGACCCTGCCCTCCGCCGCTATCGGCGCACTGCTGGCGCTGATGCTGACGCAAAACGACCTCGACATCATCGCCATCATCGGCGTCATCCTGCTCATCGGCATTGTCAAGAAAAACGCCATCATGATGATCGACTTCGCGCTCGAAGCCGAACGCAAGGAAGGCAAGCCGCCGCGCGAGGCGATTTATGAAGCCTGCCTGCTGCGCTTCCGGCCCATCCTGATGACAACCATGGCCGCCTTGCTCGGCGCGCTGCCGCTCATGCTCGGCGGCGGCGTCGGTTCCGAATTGCGCCATCCGCTCGGCGTGACGATGGTCGGCGGTTTGCTGGTGAGTCAGGTGCTGACGCTCTTCACCACGCCGGTCATCTACCTCGCCTTCGACCGCCTTAGCCGGCGGTTGCGCGGCATTTCCGCTGCGGAGGCGGCCTGATGCAGGAATTGATTCTTAGGCCCATAGAGGCATAATACGACCATGGCAAAAATATCGCCGCTGCCCGCCGCGAAGCCCTTGTACTGGATCGGGGGATCGAAACGGGACATGAAGGCTTTGCCCGAGGAGGTACGGAGCGTTTTTGGCAAAGCGCTGCGAGTGGCGCAGTTCGGCGGCAAGCATGAAGCAGCCAAAGCGCTTCATGGTTTCGGCGGCGCGGGGGTCCTGGAGATCGTCGAGGACGATTCCGATGGCACCTACCGCGCCGTCTATACGGTGAAGTTCGCGGGTATGGTGTTCGTTCTGCATTGCTTCCAGAAAAAGAGCAAGCGCGGGATTGAAACGCCGAAAGAGGATATGGACATCATTCGCGCCAGGTTGAGAGTGGCCGAGGCGCTGGCAAAGGAGTCAGGCGATGAAAACGCGCGTAATCGACGGCATTGAAATTGAAGAAAGCTCGGGCAATGTGTATGCCGACCTGGATATGCCGGATGCCGATGGAATGCTGATCAAGTGCCAACTCTCCATGAAGATCGAGGAGATCATCAAGTCACGCCGGTGGACGCAGCAGCAGGCCGCCGAAGTGTTGGGGATGTCCCAACCCAAGCTCTCCAAGATGCTGCGCGGTCAGTTTCGCGGCATCAGCCAGGCCAAGATGCTCGAATGCCTGAACCTGTTGGGCCGCGATGTGCAGATCGTAGTTGGCCCGGCCCGGCCTTCCAGAGCACGCGGGGGGCGGCTCGATGTGATTTTTGCCTGATGCTGACAAAGCCATCCATGAAATGGAATTAGGAAGCGCCCGCGCATGAACTTCTCCGCGCCCTTCATCGACCGTCCGGTGGCTACCACGTTGCTGACGCTGGGCGTGGCGCTGGCCGGCTTTCTCGGCTTTGCCCTGTTGCCGGTGTCGCCCTTGCCGCAGGTCGATTTTCCAACCATTTCGGTTTCCGCCTCGCTGCCCGGGGCTAGCCCGGAAACCATGGCGGCAACCGTGGCGACGCCGCTGGAACGGGCGCTCGGCCGCATCGCCGGCATTACCGAGATGACCTCGTCGAGTTCGCTCGGTAGTTCGCGCGTGGTCATTCAGTTCGACTTGAACCGCGACATCGACGGCGCGGCGCGCGACGTGCAGGCGGCGCTCAACGCGGCGAGGGGCCTGTTGCCGAGCAGCCTGCCGAACAACCCGACCTACCGCAAGGTGAATCCGGCCGACGCGCCGATCATGATCCTCACCCTCACGTCGGCGACGATGACGCAGGGCCAGATGTACGACGTGGCTTCGACCGTTCTGGCGCAGAAGCTGTCGCAGGTGAATGGCATCGGTCAGGTAAGCGTGGGCGGCAGTTCGTTGCCGGCGGTGCGTGTCGAACTCGACCCGCTGGCGCTGACCCACGCCGGCATTTCGCTGGAGGCGGTGCGCAACGCCATCGTGGCGACCAATGCCAACCGGCCCAAGGGCCTCGTCGAAAACGACACGCGCCGCTGGCAGATCGAGGCCAACGATCAGGCGCGCACGGCGGCGGAATACATGCCGCTCATCGTTTCGTGGAAAAACAACGCCCCGGTGCGTCTCGGCGATGTCGCCGAAGTCATCGACTCGGTGCAGGATGTGCGCAACGCCGGCATGGTCAATGGCCGGCCTTCGGTGCTGCTCATCCTCAACCGCCAGCCGGGGGCCAACATCATCGACACGGTGGATCGCGTCAAGGCGCTGCTGCCGCAATTGCGCGCCTCGATTCCGGCGGCGGTCGATCTGGAAGTGGCGCAGGATCGCACCACCACCATCCGCGCCTCGCTGCGCGACGTGGAATTGACGTTGATGATTTCCATCGCCCTGGTCATCCTCGTCGTTTTCCTGTTCCTGCGTAATGGTCGCGCCACCCTGATTCCGAGCGTGGCGGTGCCGGTTTCGCTGGTTGGCACCTTCGGCGTCATGTACCTCGCCGGTTTCTCGCTCAACAATTTGTCGCTGATGGCCCTGACCGTCGCCACCGGTTTCGTCGTCGACGACGCCATCGTCGTTCTCGAAAACATCTCGCGCCATATCGAGGCCGGCATGACCCCGCGCGAAGCCGCCCTGCGCGGCGCGCGCGAGGTCGGCTTCACGGTGCTGTCGATCAGCCTGTCGCTGGTTGCCGTCTTTATCCCGATCATGGCCATGGGCGGCATCGTCGGCCGACTCTTCCGCGAATTCGCCCTCGTTCTCTCGGTGGCCATTTTCGTCTCGCTGCTGGTTTCGCTGACGACCACGCCAGCGATGTGCTCGCGCCTGTTAAAAGCCCGGCGCGAACGCCGGGAAGGCCGTATCGCCCGCGCCATCGGGCATTTTCTCGAACGTCTGGCGGCCGGTTACGCCAGCACCCTGACCGTGGCCCTGCGCCATCCGCGCCTCGTCATGCTTACCCTGTTCGCCACCATCGTCCTCAATGTGGTGCTTTACGTCATCGTGCCCAAGGGCTTTTTCCCGCAGCAGGACACCGGCCGCATGCGAGGCTTCGTGCAGGCCGACCAAGCCATTTCCTTTCAGGCGATGCGGCAAAAAATGACGGCTTTCGTTGAGATCGTGCGTCAGGACCCGGCGGTCGATGTCGTCACCGCCTACACCGGCGGCGGCCAGCGCAACAGCGGCTTCGTGTTCGTCGGCCTGAAGCCGCGCAGCGAGCGCAAGGACAGCGCCGATCAGGTCATCAACCGGCTGCGCAGCCAAACGGCGGTCATTCCCGGGGCGCAGCTTTTCCTGCAATCGGAGCAGGATATCCGCGTTGGCGGCCGCCAGGGCAACGCCCAATATCAATACACCCTGCAAGCCGACGAACTGCCCGTTCTGCGCGAATGGGAGCCGAAAATCCGCATCGCGCTGTCACAACTGGCGGAATTGCAAGACGTCAACACCGACCAGCAGGAAGGCGGCATCCAGACGACGCTCGAAGTCGACCGCGACGCCGCCTACCGCCTCGGCCTCACTGCGCGGCAGGTGGATTCCATCCTCAACGACGCCTTCGGCCAGCGCCAGGTATCGACCATCTACAATCCGCTCAACCAGTACCGCGTCGTCATGGAATTCGCGCCGCGCTATCTGGAAAGCCCGGAAACGCTGCATGACACCTACGTCATCGCGCCCGGCGGACTGGCCGTGCCGCTCGCCGCCATCGCCAAATGGCGGCCGGACAAGACGCCGCTCTCCGTCAGCCATCAAGGCCAGTTTGTCGCCAGCACCATTTCCTTCAATCTCTCGCCCAATGTTTCGCTGTCGGAAGCCACCAACGCCGTCGCCGATGCCATGGCGCGCATCGGCGTGCCGAGCTCGGTGCATGGCAATTTCCAGGGCACGGCCAGGGTGTTCCAGCAATCGCTGGAGAGCCAGCCGATTCTCATCCTCACCGCTCTCATCGCCGTCTATCTCGTGCTCGGCATCCTGTATGAAAGCCTCATCCACCCCATCACCATTCTTTCTACCCTGCCATCCGCTGGCGTCGGCGCGCTACTGGCGCTGATGCTGTTCAATACCGAGTTCTCCATCATCGCCCTCATCGCCGTGCTGCTGCTCATCGGCATCGTCAAGAAAAACGCCATCATGATGATCGACTTCGCGCTCTCCGCCGAACGCGAGCAAAAGCTCTCCAGCCGCGACGCCATC
Source organism: Betaproteobacteria bacterium (assembly GCA_009779265.1). Taxonomy (GTDB): domain Bacteria; phylum Pseudomonadota; class Gammaproteobacteria; order Burkholderiales; family Rhodocyclaceae; genus Azonexus. The sequence continues at coordinate 112,632 of WREP01000001.1, read as the reverse complement.
TATCAAGCCGCCGTACTGCGCTTTCGCCCGATCATGATGACCACCATGGCCGCCCTCTTCGGCGCCGTGCCGCTCGCCGTCGCCTACGGCGAAGGCGCCGAAATGCGCCAGCCGCTCGGCATCGCCATCGTCGGCGGCCTGCTCATCAGCCAGTTACTCACCCTCTACACCACGCCCGTCGTCTACCTCTACCTCGACCGCCTGCGCCTCTGGAACGAACGCCGCCGCGCCGCCCGGCACACTCCCGAACCGCAGCCCGCCGCACTGTAAAACCGACATGAAAACCGTGCTCATCATCCCGCCCCGCGCCAAAACAGCTTGGCTTCACACGATGGCTGTTCTTCGGCGAGTGGGGCAATTCCTCTCCCCAAGGCAATCTCATAAATGCGCAGAGCGAAAAACTCCCCGCTCCCCGTATTCCCTCGCCCCGCTTGGCGGGGAGAGGGCCAGGGTGAGGGGTGTCGGTTATCAGAATGCTTGCGCGGAATTTCACGCCACAGCCCCTCACCCCGACCCTCTCCCCGCAAGGGGGTTATCGCAAAAGGCTCAATCTGCGCCCTTGAAGCCCCTCTCCCCTCGCGGGAGAGGGGTTGGGGAGAGGGGGAGGTTCACCGGAGAAAGGCGCATTCCCCGCCACTCCTCCCTTTCCCTAGCCCCTGTACAGACCGGACACATGCTGGACCACTGTCTCCCTTGCCACCTCCCCCTCTCCCCCGACCCCTCCCCCGCGAGGGGGGAGGGGCGCATCAGCCCGTCGCGGCGACGTTTTTTCGTTTCCCTCGCCGCGACCCTGCTCCTCACCGCCTGCGCCGTCGGCCCCGATTACGTCAAGCCGGACGCCCCAACGCCACAAGCCTACAAAGAGGCCAACGGCTGGCAGCCCGCCACGCCGCAAGACGATCTGCCGCGCGGCAACTGGTGGGCGGTATTCGGCGACGCCACGCTCGACGATTTGATGCGCCGCGTCGACATCGACAACTACACCATCCAGATCGCCGAAGCCCGCTACCGCCAAGCGCGCGAACTCACCGCCCAGGCCGGGGCCGCGCTGTGGCCGACTGTTGGGGCCAGCGTTGGCAAAACCCGCGCCCGCAGCGGCGCGGACACCGGCATACGCAACAGCCACAGCGCCATGCTCAGCGCCGCCTGGGAACTCGATGTATGGGGCGGCCTGCGCCGCAGCCGCGAAGCCGCCAGCGCGGCGGAAGAAGCCAGCGCGGCGGATTTCGAGGCCGCCCGTCTGGCGGCGCGGGCGCAGCTTGCCGCCAGCTATTTCCAGTTGCGGGCGCTGGATGCCCAACAACAACTGCTCACTGAAACCACGCAAGCCTACGAACGCGCCCTGCAAATCACGCGCAACCGGCTGGCCAGCGGCGTCGTTACCCCGGCCGACGTCGCCCAGGCCGACAGCCAGTTGCAATCGGCCCGCGCCAGTCTGCTCGACAGCGGCCTCTCACGCGCCCAGACCGAACACGCCATCGCGCTGCTCGTCGGCAAGGCGCCAGCGGATTTCGCGCTCGCCGCCGGACCGCTCAGCGAAACCGCGCCGGAAGTTCCCGCCGGCCTGCCTTCCACCCTCTTGCAACGCCGCCCCGACATCGCCGCCGCTGAGCGCCGCATGGCCGCCGCCAATGCCCGGATCGGCGTCGCCGTCGCCGCCTTCTTCCCCAGCCTCACCCTGGGCGCGCAAGGCGGCTATCAATCGCCCACCTTCGCCGACTGGCTGACGCTGCCCAACCGCATCTGGTCGTTCGGCCCGCAACTCGCCGCCACCCTCTTCGACGCTGGCGCCCGCAGCGCCGCCAAACGCGGCGCCGAAGCCGCCTGGGACGCCGAAGTCGCCACCTACCGCCAAACCGTCCTCGCCGCCTTCCAGGAAGTCGAAGACAACCTCGTCGCCCTGCGCGTCCTCGCCGAAGAACAACAAGTCCAGCAAGCAGCCCGCGACGCCGCCAACACCTCGCTCACCATCGTCAGCAACCAGTACCGCGCCGGCACCGTCAGCTACCTCGATGTCGTGCAGGCGCAAACCACCCTGCTCAATGCCGAAAACACCCTCCTCAATATCCGCAACCGCCGCCTGGCGGCCAGCGTTGGGCTGATCAAGGCGGTTGGGGGAGGTTGGGAGGTGGCGGAAGCGGCGGAGTGATGTGGTCCGACCCCGCAGGGGGACAAGGAATGTTCTCTTGGAAGTCTAGCCTTTCCTTCATAAGGAACGGGCTGTTCCATTTCTGTCGAGGAGACTTCCAATGCCCCAAACATCGCGTCGTGGCAGCGATTACGAAAAATCGCGCTTGATCCCGACCTTCAACTTCGACAATCTGGTGATTGGCAAGGCCAACGACCTCGCCCACGCTGCCGCCGTCCAAGTCGCCCATAATCCGGGCGCCGTTTACAACCCGCTGTTCATCTATGGCGGCACGGGCCTTGGCAAAACCCACCTGATCCACGCCATCGGCAATACCATCATCGACGAGAATCCGGGCAAGGCGGTGCGTTACGTTCATGCCGATGACTATTACTCAGACGTGGTTCGCGCCTACCAACAAAAATCCTTCGACAGTTTCAAGCGCCTTTATCGCTCGCTCGACGTGCTGCTGCTTGACGATGTGCGCTTCTTCAGCGGCAAGAGCCGCACTCAGGAGGAATTCATCTTTCTTTTCAATGCGTTGATCGAAGCGCACAAGCAGATCGTTATCACCTGCGATACCTATCCGAAGAATATCAATGGCCTTGACAAGCGCCTGGTGACCCGCTTCGACTGTGGCCTGACAGTGCAGATCGAGCCGCCCGAACTGGAAATGCGCATCACCGTCCTGCAAAAGAAAGCCGAGGCCGAAGGCATCCTACTTCAGGACGAAGTGGCCCTCTTCATCGCCAAGCACCTGCGCTCCAACGTCCGCGAACTGGAAGGAGCGTTGAAGAGGGTGCTGGCGTATTCATCCTTCCACAACAGACCAGTCACCCTCAAACTAACCAGGAAAGCACTGGCGGATTTGATCGGAAGTGGGAAATAGGGGTCAGCGCTCTCATGGCGCTACTTGCCGCAGAGGGACAAGGACTGACCCTCTGGAGGACTACCTTTCATGCACCACCGAAAGGAGACTTCCCATGCCAACATTACCTGCCGTCCCCAAAACATCGCGCCGGACTTTCGTGCGCACGCTGTTTGCCAGCGCGCTGGTCGGAAAAGCTTCCGCCGCAATGGCTCAAAATCGTGACATGACTGTTTCTGACGGCAAGCATGAAGCGCCGCGCGTGACCGAAAACCAGAACGGCGACGCCCAATCCGATCCCTTGTACGACCGGGCTTGCGATCTGGTGCGCCAGCACCGCCATGCTTCGATTTCGCTGGTGCAACGCCATCTGTGCATCGGTTACAACCGCGCCCACCGCCTGCTCGTACGGATGGAGCGGGCCGGCGTGGTGTCGGCGCCGCAGGCCAACGGGATGAGAAAGGTTCTGGCAGCAGATCTTTCCTGGAGTGAAGCAGCCAGAGAGCAGGCAATTAAACATAAAAAGTTGCTTGACAGGCTGAAAGACGCCTGAAAACCGCTTTGGCACTTATTGGGCGTATTCCCCCGCGCAATCCAAGAACTGTAGGATGGGTAGAGCGAAGCGAAACCCATCGTTACAAGGCGCAACGGTTTTTTTGATGGGTTTCGCTTTGCTCTACCCATCCTACCGCGCTAATGGCAATGTCACCTGAGCGACCACGTGCTATTCAAAGCATGGATTTTAACCAACGTATTATATCTCCCCTTTTTGCAGGGTCGTACCGGCTCATATGAGGGATTCCAACAACAAAAAATGATAAGCCTGTTTCTGGTAGATAGCCCTTGAATGCGCGGCACTTCCGTTTTCCATGCGCTGGCTGAAACAACTCCTCTGGTGAGTGCATTGTATTAAGTTTTTTATTCAGGTAGTCGTAAGGAGTGTTTCCAAATGCCAAGATCAATTTTGGCTGAACAATCTTCAGGATTTTCTCATGAACAGGCCAACAAGTATCGGCGTCTTTATTATTTACGCCGCTCTCGTTGCGGCTTTGTTTGAATATCAAATTGCTGGCACACACATCTCTCAAATCATAGCCAAGGGCGTCAGCAAGCCGTTTTATGTGCCTCTGCAAAGGAGCTTGGCCGAGAGGCCATTCCCAAGCCTCATCCAGATAAGCATTCCGTGTCCTTTGAGGCAGTTCCTTTAAATTGTCTCCAATTGTTTGGCCTCCTTCTCCGCCCGGGTTAATACCCAATATGTAAATATCTCCACGTTTGAGGGAATCCTTTGAGCTATAGAGAGTTCCCCCGATTTCGTTCAAAATGGAGGAAAGAGTCTTCTCTGAAAAGTGAACGAAGTCCTGAATGTGCTTCATGTGCTGATCCTCCTATGTTGATTGCGCGTGAGCAGTTTGCGCCACCCAGGTTGCATGTAAATAGGAGCCGTAGGGTGGGTTTCGCCTCACTCTGCCCATCCTACCCGCGCTCTACCCATCCTCCCGCGATTTTATCCCTTTCGATTTTTTGAATTCAGACAAAATCCCTCCAATTTCGTTTTTGAACGAGGCTATGTAGTCATCCTGCATCCCTATGCTGCCGCTTGGGTGTGGCAAGCCGACGACTTCGACATTTTCAAATGTCTGGAACCCTACCCTGAATTTTCTACCACAAGGGAAAGGTTTGATATTAGGTTGCTTATACACTTGGCACTTACCAACGATTGACTCGAGTCGTGAAAGGATTTTAGGAGATTGCAGGCATTCAATTTGTCTGATGCCAAAAAGGAATATCACTTTGGGCCGCAGTGCCTCCACGATAGAGAGAAAATTGTCGACATGCTTCTGCTCAAGTAATTTCTTCGAAATGTCAACGCCCTTCATGTGTTTGGCTTGGGTGTCGCACCAATTGTTCTGAACAATAGTCTTTTCAAAATCGCCGCCAAGTGCGTCAGTTGATAAAGGGTGCCCCCACAGCCTGAACCACTTTATAATGTTTCGGTCATATTTCCAATTTAACGCTACGTTTCCATTAGCCAGCGCTTTATTGGAAAATGTGTGCTGAATATTTCGCAGGCGATCCACCAAATCCGGGTTATCGCCGCCATCGTCACCTCCCCATTCGTACCCACACAAAAAGATACCATTACGATCATTAAACCCTTGGAATTTCGAGGCGTGCAAAAACAATTCTGTTTTCATTTTACTCCAGCCTTTCAATGGTTGAGATTGCAACTTCTTGGGTTGAAGAATCACATATCATAACCCATCCTTCTTTCTTGCGGCGGGATGCGAATGATGTGTGGGATGCACTATGCAGCATACATCAAGATCATACATGTGTCTGACGGAGCATCCTCACACAAACCCCATCCTCCCCATCCTGACCCCCTTCGCCGCCTGCTCCAGCTCCAGCATACGGACAAGCTCGGGCTTGTCGGTGATGTCGAGGATATCCTGTTTGCCCTTGACCACCGCGAAATCTCCGGGTGTGAGGTGGGTGAGGTGCGATAGTGGCATTTCGGCCTCGGCTCCGAAGAAGTGCCTGAACGCAAGCTCGACCTGCGCCAATTTCAAAAAGCCGTATTCAACCTTGAAGGTGAAACGGCGCAGGCTTGCCTCGTCCAACTCCTGCATGAGATTGGTCGTGCAAATAAAGGGGTAGGGATGGCTTTCCATCCAGGTCAGCATTTCGTTGACCTGCGATATTTCCCAACCATGATGGGCGCCTTTGCGATCGCGCAAAAAGCTGTCGGCCTCGTCGAATATCAGCATGGCTCTTGCCGCGTGGGCTTCGTTGAAGGCTTGCGCGATGTTTCTTTCCGTTCCGCCCACCCAGCGGCTCATCAGGTCGCTGGCGCGTTTTTGGATGACTTCCAGGCCCAGTAATTCGGCCAGATGGCGGGCGAAGGCGGATTTGCCGGTTCCCGGCGCGCCGTACAGGCAGAGCGAGAATCTGCGACTGCTTTTGCTGACCAGCCGCTCGGCCAGTTCGCTCAAGTCCGTGTCGGCATTCAGGAGTTCGGGCATGAAGGGGCTGCCGCTCTCGTCCTTTTTCCGTGGAATGTAACCCAGCGTCGCTTTTTGCAGACTGTCTATCGTCCGCTCTATGGCATCGGCGGATTTAACCAGTTGAGCCGCGCCGACCGCCGTGTCGATGAAGGCGGGCGCGACATCGTATCGCCGGGCGTAATCGGCAATCCGCTCGTCTGAAAGTTCGACGTGGTGGCGGGCGCAAATGTTTTGCCAGATCGTCCGTTTGGCGGCCTGATCGGGTTTCTTGACTTCAAGGGCGTAGGCGAAGCGGCGAATATAGGCCGCGTCCATGTCCTCGATGTTGTTGGTAATCCAGATGACGGGCGTTTTGTTTCTTTCCAGAATGCGGTTGAAATAGAGCTTGGAGTCCTGTTTTTCCGAGAACTGATTGGCGCAAAAGACATCTTCCGCTTCGTCGAACATGATTACGGCATTGGCGTTGCCGGCAAGCAGGGTTTCTCCCAGCGACAGATCGGATGCCCTTGCTGCCCGGTTGTTGCCAGAATTTTCCGAAATGGCGTAAAGATCAACGCCAATATCCTTGGCGAGGGTCTTGCAAAGCTCGCTTTTCCCGGTTCCGGGAAGGCCGTACAACAGGATGTTCACGCCACGCCTGCCTTCCTTGATGGCATTGCCGAGAATCGCGCGAATATGCAGGTAATCATCCTCGATATATTTGAAATTGTCGCGCCTCAACGTGGCAACAGGCGGTTCGCCAAGCAGGATTTTCCTTATTTCCGCCACGCTGTCATGCGTAGAGCGGAGCACTCGATGAAATGAATCGGAAAGACCAATGTTCCCCGCGTTGTCCTTGATGACGACGCCATTTGACAGCAGCGGACTGTCAAAATTGAAGCTCTTTTCTATAATGAAGGTTGGCACGTTTGCCGCCGCGGAAAATGTCCCATACTCAAACCTGTTGTCTTTGTATGCGCCTGTGATTTTCAAATATAAATTGCGCATCAAGGGCAGCAATTGGCCATAGGTCATGTAGCGCAATACTGCCTGAAAGTCAGGCTCGATGCCGAATGCGGCAAACAGGGCATCCATGGATTTGTCGTAACCCTCTCGGGTAATGTCGACGATTGCTTGCCCGGCGAAGATGCCGCGCAGTGTTTTCATGTCGCGCGGCAATTTCTTCGCCTCTTCCTCGTCGCTGCCATGGTCTGGGCTCACATACATTTCACGGCCATCTTCATCGACAACCAACTTGTACGCGCGCCCGCGCAAATCCCATTCTTTCTCAAGATTCCTGCCGAGCAAATCTTGCGATACCCACTCCACCCAAGTAAGCAGGTCGTCCTCCTTGCTTCCGGGAAGCGATGATTTACTCAAATTGTTGAGGTAATAAAGGATGACCTGTTTCTCTTTCTCGTCCATTTTTCTGCTCCCGTGATGGCTTGCCGCTGGCGGCGGGGGAAGAAAGATCGCCCTCGACCGCCCGCCCCGTCAGAGAAGCTCCGCGCCGCTTGCTTCAGGCGGAGCTTCTCGACATGGCCCGGTTGGCATATTGACCATCGAGAGGGACAATTCGTGTCCCCGTCACGCGATAGGATGAACTCATGAAACTGACCCAAACCCTGCTGCTCAATGTGCTGCCCGATGAAGGGCAAGCCGGCATCACGACCGCCCGGTTGCAGGAAAAGCTGTGCGCCCTTGGCATGGAAACGACATGGCTCAAGTCGACCCGCCGTGCCCTGCAACGGCTGGAAGACGAGGGGCTGGCTTATTCGGAGCGCCAGGGGCGGCACCTTTATTGGCACAAGCATCCCGGCGTCGGCGGCATCGCCGCCAGCGCGCAAAAGCGCATGACGCTGGACGAGGCTCTGGCCCTGCGCGTGCTGAGCATTGCCGCCAAGGCTTATCAATTGCCTTGGGCGGTGCGGTCCGAATTGAACCCCATGTGTTACGCCGCGCGGCAACGGCTGGAAAAAACGCCTGTCGGCAATGAGCACAATGGCTGGGTGAATCGCATCGCCGTGCTGGATGAGGGCTTTTCCCGCCTGCCGCCGCCCGTGGCCCCTGCCGTGGCGGAAACGGTGTCGATGGCCTTGTTCAAGGCTCGCCGCTTGTCCTTGCGCTACCGTCGCGCCACGGATGCGGAACGGACGATTCTGGTGGAGCCGCTGGGCTGGGTGACGCGCAACCGGCTGCATTACCTCGTTGCCCGCCAGCCGGGCACCCCAGACATCCGCCATTACCGCATCGACCGCATTCAGGCCGCCACGATGGAGAGGCCGTTTTCTTATCCAAGGAACTTCTCCCTGAAATCCCATATCGAGGATGACAGCGCCTTCGACTATCCGGGAGCGGGCAAGAAAATTGAGGTCGTCCTGCGCTTCGATCACGCATGGGGCGCGCATCTGCTGGAAACGCCGGTCAACGAAACGCAAAGCATCGTGACCGAAAGCGCCAAAAATCTCACCGTTCGCTTCACGGCCTGGGACAGCGAAAGGCTGACGTGGTGGATACGCGGCTTTGGCCCGCATGTCGAGATTCTGGAACCGGAACATCTGCGCCTTGCGTTTCGGCAGGATGCCGGGAGATCCGTAAAGTTGTATGCAGGCAAGGAGAGCGAACCATGAGTGTTGAAGAAGCAACAATCCGGAGTACAACGATGAATGAGGCAATCACCGCCTACAAAGGCTTCGACAAAAACCTGAAAGGCCACTGGTGCTTTCAGTACGAAATCGGCAAGACTTACCAGCACGAAGGCAAAGTGGCGCTCAACAAGGGCGGGTTTCACTCCTGCATCTATCCGCTCGATATTTTCACCAACTACGGCCCTGTCGATAGCCGCTTCGCCGTGGTCAAAGCGTCTGGCAAGATCAAACGGGATGGCTGTTTTGGCTACAGGATCGCCAGCTCGACGATCACCGTAGAGGCCGAAATCGGTCTGCCGGAATTGATCGCTCATACAGTCGATTGGGTTTGGGGCCAATTGGAAAAATCCAGCGAGCAAACCCTTGTCGCTGGGGATTATTCCGTTGCCACGAATACCGGCACTCAAACGGTGGCTGCGAACACGGGCGACTATTCGGTTGCCGCCAACGCAGGTTTCAACTCGGTTGCCACGAACACAGGCAACTGCTCGATTGCCGTGAGCACGGGTGACAATTCCATCGCCACGAATACGGGCAGACACTCGATCGCCGCGACCACGGACGACGGCACGGTTGCTACGAACAAGGGCAAGTATTCTGTTGCCACGGCCACGGGCAGCGAATCAGCAGCCACGAACACAGGTTTCGAATCGGTTGCCGTGAATACGGGCAACCATGCAGTCGCCACGAACACCGGCGAGGCTTCGGTTGCCATGACCGCAGGTTGCTTCTCGGTTGCCGAGAACACGGGCTACAGCGCGCTTGCCCTGAATGCGAATGATTACTCCCGTGCGGAAGTCAACAGCGCCGAATCCATCGCCGCCTCGCTCGGTGTGCGGGGCCGCGCCCGCGCGGGAAGCGGCGGCGCCATCGTCCTCTGTCACCGCGACGGCATCGAAACCAGTATGGGTCACTTGATCCACATCCGCGCCAGCAAGGTAGGCGAGAACGGCATCAAGCCGGACTCCTGGTATGAACTCGACGCCAATGGCGAATTCGTGGAAGTTGGTTGAGCGCGAAACAATTGTGCCTTGCCTGACAAGAGGAAAATCAATGACCTCTTTTGATGTCAACTTTGATGAATTGCCTATTGAAATTCGTCATGGCCACGAGGTGCGCCCATGCGCAGAAATTTCGCAAGCGCTTTGGTTTTCTATTCAACATACAAAAGCAAGCCAATCGCACATTTGGTCTACAAGTTATTTCTGGATCGAGTATACGGCAGGCCAGATTGAAGTGGCGCGAGTGTCAGGTCGATTCAGTCACCCAGAAATTATAATCCCGTCGCTCGCTAGAGGAGTGTGCGTGGAGAATCGAAAATTGACGATTGGGCAGCGCATCCGATCAGGTTGGCTATTTCCGCCGATGTTTACTGCCGAGATTGTTTCTGAGAGCCACCTTTCCCCAACGAAAGATTTTATTTTAGGTGCAATAAAGGAATATCTGTTTGGCGTGCCGTGTTTCGATAAGCTTTTTGGTCTGCTGAGTGATGTGGGAGATAAATCACCAAGAATGGCAATGATCCAATTATCTAACGGCCGTCAATTGGAGGTAGAGGTGGAAGAAGTTGTAATGAATGGGGGGGTGTTCCAAAGGCGACTATTCGAGAAATCTTATGACTCAAATGATGTTTTACCAAGTAGCATTGCTTTGTGGGTAAATGCATGTAGGCACCCAAAATATCGACTACAAGTGATAAATGATTTTCCATGGATTGTTCGTGAGATTGAATTTTTGCCATTGAGCGTTTGTGATGATCGCTGGGACGATATTCTCTCATGGGTAACCACGGGCAGGCACCCGCAATATCGGATGCAAGCGATAACTGCCTTCCCGTGGATTATTCCTGTTCTCGAATTCTTGCCATTGAGCGTTGGTGAAGCAATCGACGCCGGGCATTCCGTGCTGCGCACATTTGCGCAGTACTACAGTGTGCAGTCGCATACGATAAGGCGGTTGCCCAAGCGCTCCTTTCTTGGCCTAGATCTTAATCAACTTGCCGAACTTGACTTGGTAGGCGACCTCATCAGGGCGATACTATGCCTAATTGATGGGATGAAACCAGATCACCAACCGAAAATATGCAGTAAAGATTTTGATTTTATCCTAAACATAGGATTTTGGATTCTTTGGCACTTGCGACTCGACGAGGATTCTGCTTTCATAAAGCGCCTGTCGGCTGAGCTTTTTAACAACGGGGTTAAATGTGCAAGGCGATTGCTCAGGCGTTTGTGCCCCACGCATAATGAGGAAGACCCATTTGATGGGATAACTGATTTTATTTTGTGCCGCACAATGCAAAATATCGGCCCTAATGAACCAATTTCATGTAAATTAATCGGGAATTTGTTCAAGGAAATGGTTTGCGCGGACGGGCTGAAATCGGCTTTCGTTGCCTCAGAGCTATGGCATGTTCAGCAATGGGAGAGGGAAAATGGCGCTGAAAAATTATCTTGGCCCGCACTCCTAGGCTCGCCAATGGCTGTGGAAAAACTATTTGCTTATGAGCTTACTGACTCAGCCATGCTGCTTGAAGAGGGGCGTGTAATGCGCCATTGTGTCTTTAGTCATGCCTCTTTATGTGCTTCAGGCAATAATTTCATTTACTCTCTACGTGCCACGGATGGAAAGCGAAAAGGCACGGTTCATATAGAGAAAAACGACAACAAACTTTCTATTATCGAACATAAAGCCTATGCCAATGGTAGCCCTGATCTTGAATCGCGGGCTGCGGCGAATCAGTTATTGGAATTCCTGCACGCCAATGTCCCGGCACCGCCATCCACATGAAGGCCCGTCGCCGACCAATAGCCCCGCTCACCCCAGTAGTTTGTGCTGATCGAGGCAGATTTCGAGAATTTCCAGGCGGGCCAGCGGGTCTTCGAGTTCCAGGAGTTTTTGCTTGACGAGGTTCTGGATGGGCAGGACTTCGGTGATGCGGTAGCCGACCCAAGCCGCTGTGTAGAGGCGGGTTTGAAAGCCGTTTCGACGACGGGTCAAACACGAAGAATCGGAACCGCGCCAACTGGTGCGATCAGACGCCAGGGTGATCGCTGGTTGGGGCAGCATGATCCGCGCACTGGCGCTTCTGACCGAAACTGACCTGTCTGGCAGAATGCGATAAAATGCATGAAATCTCAATGAAGAATCAGGCATGGCAACGACCGTTCCACCTTTCGTAAAGCCCATCCGGGGCGCCGCTGCTTGTCTTGCAGGCAAGTTGCAGGCCGGCCGTGTTTATCGGCGGGAGGAACTCGCGCGTCTGTCTACCGCAGTGGATAGGCATCTCCGTGAACTGGTGGCGGCAGGAAAGCTGAAGAAGCTTGCCCAAGGGCTTTACCACGCGCCGAAACAGTCCGGTTTTGGCCCGTTGCCGCCGGCTGACGATCAACTGGTGGAGGGGTTTCTGCGCGACAAGGAATTTTTGGTGTTTTCGCCTTCGGCCTACAACGCTGTTGGCCTTGGCACCACCCAACTCTATAACCGTACCCTGGTCTACAACCACAAGCGTCATGGTGTTTTCCGGCTCGGCGGCAGGCAGTTCGATTTCCGCATGAAGCCGCGTTTTCCAAAGAAGTTGACCCCCGAGTTTCTGTATGTCGATCTGCTGAACAACCTCGATGAGTTGGCTGAGGATCGTGATGCAGTCTTGTGTCAGGCGCGCAGCAAACTGTCTTCGTTCGACCCCGTTCGCCTGCAACGCGCTGCCGGCAGTTTTGGCAACGCGGTGACACGCAAACGCATCAGGGAGTGGATGAGAGCCTGATTTCCTGCATGCACGGAAAGATTTTGCTCAGTTGCTTGCGCTTGTCGCTGCTGAACGGAGCCTTGATCCCATGCTGGTCGAGAAGGATTACTGGATCATGCATTGCCTGTGGGGTTTGCAGGCACAGGGTTTCCAATTTGAACTGAAAGGCGGGACGTCCTTGTCAAAGGGCTTTGGCGTTATCCATCGTTTCTCCGAAGACATCGACATCCGCATCGAGCCGCCTGCCGACATGGATGTGAAGACGGGTCGTAATCAAGACAAGCCGACGCACGTTCGTTCGCGCCGCATGTATTACGACAGCTTGGCGGCGCGTATCAGCATTCCGGGTATCGACAGGGTTGAGCGCGACACGCAGTTTGATGATGACAAGATGCGCAGTGCCGGTATTCGCTTGATCTACTCGCCGCGCGCAACGGCTTTGGCCGGTATCAGGGATGGCATTTTGCTGGAATTGGGGTTTGATGACACAGCGCCCAATCGGGCGGTCATCATCTCGTCATGGGCGCTGGATGTAGCCAGGGACAGAGGCGTCACCGTGTTCGATAACCGTGCGGTAGCCGTACCCTGCTACGCGCCGGCATACACCTTTGTCGAGAAGCTTCAGACGATTTCCACCAAATACCGTCGCCTGGGCGAGGCAGAAACGCTCCCCGGCAATTTCCTTCGACACTACTACGATGCGTACTGCCTTCTTGGCCTTGAGGAGATACGGGCGTTCATGCGGGAGCCGGCCTACCAGGAGCGCAAGGCCGAACGCTTCCGGAGTGACGACGAGCAGGTGATTGCAAGAAACCCGGCCTTTCTCCTTGCCGATTCCGCACAGCGTGAACGCTTCGCCAGGGAGTACCGCAAGACGCAGGCGCTGTACTACCAGGGCCAGCCGGATTTCAATGCCCTGATAGCCCGGATTCATCAATACATTGACGTGATGTGAGGAGATGCCAGTACGCTTGGGCGCTTCAGGCAAATGTGCGTTGCCTGGGGTTATTTCGTTTCATCCTGTATCGGTATTTGTCAATAAATACCGATAAATCGGAGCTTGCGGAGCGTTCGCTCAACCCTGCAACTTGTGCTGATCGAGGTGGATTTCGAGGATTTTCAGCCTTGCCAGCGGGTCGTCGAGTTCCAGGAGTTTTTGCTTGGCGAGGTTCTGGATGGGCAGGACTGGGGTTTAATAAAATGCCTGCGCTCTCGTCCGCTGCAAGCGGATTGTTTTGAGACACGCCTTGATGCGCTGCGGATACTTGGCATCGGCGAGCATGGCATCCAATAATGTGAGCGCGTATTCGCACGCCTCGATGTCTCTGTCGATCAGCAATGTCAGTTGTTTGGGGGCTGGGAGAGCGTAGGGCAACAGATTGAATTCGTCAGCGAATTCTCCCGTCAGATGGCTGATTTCCAGATCCAGCTCGGCGAGCTGGTCTTTCAGAATCTGAACATAGCGCTTGAGTTTTTGCGGATCGAGCGACGCCAGATGCGCCTGGTCGATGTGCTCCAGCCGTAGTTGCAATTCAAGCAGTTCGAGCAAATTGCCCTTGGCGTAAGCTCGTTGACCTGTTGCATCAATTCGGTCTTGCGCCGTTTTTCTTCCGGATCGGTTTCGCGGTCCGGGTGCAGCGCGCCGACCAGCTTGCGGTAGACCTCGCGAATCGACTGGCTGATCTGCTTTTCCTCTTCCTCCTGTTGCGCCTCCCGGGCAAGTTGTTTGGCGGTTTTCTTGCGCATGGCCTGTTTTGCCTGGCGCTCATCCTCGCGCGCCAGGAGTTGTTCGGTGATGTGTTCAATGGCGCTTTCCGCCGAATCGAGGTCCACGTCGTCGAGGTTCAGACCGAAAACGTTTTCCAGGATCATTCTCTTGCCTTCCTGTTCCGCGGCTCGCTGCGCGGCTTGTTCCTCGTCGAAATCGGATTGACTGTATTTCGCATACAGCGCCTTGCATTCCGCGTCGTCCCTCCACTCCAGAATCTCCTGAACCAGGTTCAGGATGATGATGACAAGTTTTTTCTTTTCGGTTTTCGTGATGCCCTTGAAGCCATGCGCCTGGTCGAACGCGCGAACCGTTGCCAGGGTGCGCTCGATTTTCCGCTCCTGCAATGGGAGCAGATCGTTGGTATAGCGTTGTTTGAATGCGGCGATCGCGGTTTCCCAGTCGGCGATCAAATTCCGCTTGGCTTCAATCTTCTTGAGCAGGTTGTTGAACGCTTTTTGCTCCTTGCCCAGAAGCGCCGGTGTTTTGCTCACGATGCTGGCGGCCGGCAGCCGGCTCTTGGCCGACGGGCGTTCCTGGCGCGCTGGCGCGGGGTCATCCGGGAACAGCGATGCTTGGGGATCGTCGAATGATTTCATGGGCAGATCAGGTTTCGCGCGGAATCGGAAAACCCGCATTATCCCACCAGACCCCAGGGTCTCCGCGCTCGCCCGACATGGCCCGACTTGTCATGGCCCGTCAGGAAAATCGCTCACCCTCACCCCAGCAGCTTGTGCTGATCGAGATAGATTTCGAGGATTTCCAGCCTTGCCAGCGGGTCGTCGAGTTCCAGGAGTTTTTGCCTGGCGAGGTTCTGGATGGGCAGGACTTCGGTGATGCGGTAGCCGACCCAGGCCGCGTCGTCGAAGCGGTGCGGTTCGGGGATGCGCTTGGGGCCGATGTCCTTGACGATGCGCTGGAGCAGCGGCAGCAGCCGTTGCCGTTCGGGCGGCGGCGGCAGCGGCGGCGGTTCGGGCAGCAGTTCGACCGTGGCTTCGAGCAAATTGGCCGGGCCGACGTGCGACTCGATGATGCGAAAGCGCCGGCCGCCCTTGACGCCGATGAGCAGGATGCCGAGCTGTTCCATCTCCCAGGTAGCGATGCTGGCCAGCGTGCCGACCGGGTGCGGCACGGCGGCGCTGCCGGTTTCGCCGCCGCTGGCGATGAGGCAGATGCCGAAGGGTTTATCTTGTTTCATGCAATCGGCGGTCATGTCGAGATAGCGCTGCTCGAAAACCTTGAGCGTCATCAGACTGCCGGGGAAAAGCACGGCGTTGAGCGGAAACAGCGGCAGGCGCAGCGTTTCGACGGCGGCGCCAGCGGCGCGGGTGAAGTCGAACCAGCCCATTATTCCGTTCCCCAGCGCGGTAATAGCGTATGCGGCACGGCCAATTGGTCGAGGATGCGGGCGACGACGAAATCGACGAGATCGCTGGCGGCCTGCGGCTGGTGGTAGAAGCCAGGGCAGGGCGGCAGGATCGTCGCACCGGCGCGCGCCAGGCGCAGCATGTTTTCCAGATGGATGACGGAAAGCGGCGTTTCGCGCGGCGCCAGAATCAGCTTTTTCCCTTCCTTGAGCATCACGTCGGCGGCGCGCTCGATCAGGTTGTCGGCCAAGCCTTGGGCGATGGCGGCCAGGGTGCCCATCGAGCAGGGGCAGACGACCATCGCGGCGGGCGGATTGGAGCCGGAAGCGAGCGGCGCGAACCATTCCTCGCGGCCGTACACGGCCAGTAATTCCGGGTTGGCCGGCTCCAAGCGGGCCAGCAGGGCGGCGCGGGCTTCGGCCGGGCGCGACGGCAGTTCTAGCGCTACTTCCTGCCGGGCGACCACCTGCGCCGCCTGCGAGTACAAGAGTTGCACGCGGCAGCCGGCGGCGAGCAGGCAATCGAGCAGGCGCAGGCCGTAGGCGATGCCGGATGCGCCGGTCAGGGCGAGGCAGATGGTTGGGGGCACGGTGAATCTTCGCGGATAGTTTCAGTCAGCAGTTTAGCCGCGATCAGGCCGTTGAGGATACCGAAGACGAGGGCGGCGGCGGCGAACAGGGGGGCGAGCAGAAAGACGCCGTCGTGCGGGATCAGCCACAGGCGGGCGAGCAGCAACTGGCCGCCGATGTGGGCGAAGGCGGCGAATATCGAGAGACTGACCGGGCCGAACCAGCGCGCCGGCAGATGCCGGGCCAGACCGAGCGTCAACAGGCTGAAAAGGGCGCCGGTGAGCGAGAGAAAGAAGCCGGGGGCGAGAAAGTGACCGAGCAGCAGGCTGCCGGCCAGCACGCGCAGGATGCTGACCCAGACGGCGGTACCCCAGCCGTAACGCAGCAGCACGACCAGGGTGACGATGTTGGCGAGGCCCGGCTTGACGCCCGGCAGCGGCGTCGGAATGGCGGCATCGACCAGCGACAGGCCGACGGCGGCGGTGGCCAGCCAGGCGACGCGACGGTCTTCGGCGGTGACGGTGAGTTCGGAGTGCTTTGCGCGCGGCGGCGCCCTCTCCCTCGGCCCCTCTCCCACTTGTGGGAGAGACTGATGCAGCGCGGCGCTGTCGGCTTGCACCGCAGAACCAGAGGCTGGCGCGGAAGACCGATGTTCCCCTCCCCCCTCGCGGGGGAGGGGCCAGGGGAGAGGGGGAGGCGGCAAGGGAGACGGCAGCTGGTTCGCCCATTGCGCTTGCCTGCGCCGCGCATCCTCTGTAAGGACAGGCTTGAAGCCCGCCCCAACCTCCCCCTCTCCCCGGCCCTCCCCCGCGAGGGGGGAGGGAGAGCACAGGCAAGCCGCCTTGTCAGCACATTTCGCTTCACTGAATCGATTCTTGGGCAGGGTGCCCCGAAGGGGCGGGAGAGGGCGGTACTTCATGTCTGTATTTGCATCAAAGCCGCTCTAATAACTGAGAGAGTCGTAGAGGCGGGTACGCCCGGCGATTTGCAGGCTGACGCGGTTGGGAGCGCAGATGGCGATTTCGCCGGGGCGCGTCAGCCAGCCTTGGCGCACGCAGTATTGGCGCGGGCCGGGGTCGCTGACGATGCGGGCGCGGCCGGGTTCGATGGCGATGTGGGTGATGCCGAGCGGCCCGGCGACTTCCAGTTGGCGCCGGGCGTGCAGATCGACTTCAGCGAAAATCCGGCCTTCCTGGCGGATGATGGCGCGCTCGCCGAGGCCGCCCTGCCAGAAGCGCGGGATGCTCAGGCCGACGAGCAGGGCGGCGGCGGCGATGACCAGCCAGTCGCCGGGCCGTAGCAGGGCCAGCCAGGGTTTCAACTGCCGGCCAGGCTGCGGTGGCGCACCAGTACCCGGGCGTGGCTGGCGAATTCGCGGGCCAGCCATTCGGCGATGTACACCGAGCGGTGCTGACCGCCGGTGCAGCCGATGGCAACCGTCAGATAGCCGCGGCTGTCGCGGATGTAGGCGGGCAGCCAGTCGCTGATGAAGCGGCCGATGTCGTCGCGCATGCGCAGGACTTCGGCCTCGGCTTCGAGAAATTCGATGACTGGCCGGTCGCGTCCGGTGAGCGGGCGCAGCGCCGCGTCGTAGTGCGGATTGGGCAGGCAGCGGACATCGAAGACCAGATCGGCGTCGAGCGGAATGCCGTGCTTGAAGCCGAAGGATTCGAACATCAGGGTCAGGCCCTGGCCTGGCTCGGCCTCGATGAACTGGCGCACCCATTCGCGCAGCGCTGCCGGTTTCAGCTTGCTGGTGTCGATGCGGTGACCAAGGCTGCCGATGGGTTCGAGCAATTCGCGCTCGCGGCGGATGGCTTCTTCCAGCGTCCGCCCGGCGTCGGCCAGCGGATGCCGGCGGCGCGATTCGGAATAACGCTTGAGCAGGGTTTCGCCATCGGCGTGCAGATAGAGGAGAGTCGGGTCGATGCCCGCTTCCGCCAGTTCTACCAGTTTTTCCGGCAGGCGCTCGATGCCGCGCCCGGAGCGGGCGTCGATGGCCACCGCGACCTTGCGCGTGTGCTCCCCCTCCTGGAGCATGTGGAGTAATACCGGCAGCATCGCCACCGGCAGATTGTCCACGCAGTAATAGCCGGAATCTTCGAGCAGATGGAGGGCGACGGATTTGCCGGAGCCGGAGAGGCCGCTGATGAGTATGAGTTGCATGTGGGGCAGGATAATCAAGGCGCTGCGCCCCCGCAAGCCGGGGCATGATAGATTTGGGTGAGCGCCGCCCGATCAATATAAAACGACCATGCCACCAACTCTGCTCGAATTGCCCTTTCTCGCCGAACTGACGGCCTTGCGGCGTGATCTTCACGCCCACCCGGAACTGGCTTACGACGAACGCCGTACCGCCGATCTGGTGGCGGCCGAACTGGCGCGCTACGGGCTGGAAGTGCAGCGCGGCATGGCCGGCACCGGCGTCGTCGGCGTGCTCAAAGCGGGTAACTCGCCGCGCATGATCGGCCTGCGCGCCGACATGGATGCGCTGCCGCTCACCGAATTGAACCAATTTCCGCATCAATCGAAACATCCGGGCAGGATGCATGCCTGCGGTCACGATGGCCATACCGCCATGCTGCTCGGCGCGGCCCGCTATCTGGCGGCGCATCCCGATTTTTCCGGCAGCGTCGCCTTCATTTTTCAGCCGGCCGAGGAATCGGAAGGCGGCGCTGCGGTGATGATCGAGGACGGCCTGTTCGAGCGCTTTCCGGTCGATGCGGTGTATGGCCTGCACAATTGGCCGGGCCTTCCGGTCGGTCAGATGATGGTGCTGCCGGGGCCGGTGATGGCTGGCACCTGCACCTTTGAAATCAGCGTGCGCGGCCACGGCTGCCACGCCGCCATGCCGCATCAGGGCGTCGATGTCATCGTCGCCGGGGCGCAGTTGGTGCAGGCGCTGCAAACGGTGGTCAGCCGCAATCTGCACCCCGGCGAAGCGGCGGTGGTCAGCGTCACCCAGTTCCACGGCGGTGAGGCCTGGAACGTGATTCCCGAGGAAGTCGTGCTGCGCGGCACTATTCGCAGTTTCAAGGCCGAGGTGCAGGAGGCGATCGAGCGCGCCATCGAGCGCCTGTGCAGCGGCGTCGCCGCCGCCAACGGGGCGCAGATCGGCGTGCATTTCGACCACCGTTATCCGCCGACCGTGAACAGCCCGGCCGAAACCCGCTTCTGCCAGGAAGTCGCCGCTGCCGCGCTGGGTGAGGAGTGTGTGCTTACCGACGCACTACCGTCGATGGGAGCGGAAGACTTCGCCTACATGTTGCGCGAGAAGCCGGGCTGCTATGCCTGGCTCGGCAATGGTGTCGGCGGCGGCTCGCTGCACAATCCGTATTACGACTTCAATGACGAATTGCTTGCTCTCGGCGTCAATTACTGGGTGCGTCTGGTGCAGCGGGCGCTGCCGCAGTAAGGGCATCCGGGGAGACGCAGGCCGGCTGATCCGCCGGCTGTGCCGGTTCGCTGCGGCTCGGCGGCGGCCGACCGCAGCCAAGACAATGCCCGGAATCGGGGTCGGCCATGCAGATGCCGACGCAGACATAAAAACTTTCTTCCGGCGTATTCATTCAGATGAGTATGAAGCGCTGTTGCTGGTCGCGCACGGTTTTGACCGCCTCGCTGGCTTCTTCGCGGCTGATGCGAGCAAGCATGGCGAGGTGGAGACGCTGGTCGCGAGTTCTGAGTTCCGGGAAGTGCAGGGTGTGAACGCCAGCGTCGTCGTCTGGATTGTGGACGATGCCGAGGCGGTCGATGCTGATGCTGAATGGCGTCAGGCACAGCGCCGATTCCGGCGCCAGCAGAAAATCGCCGAGTGCGTCGAGCAGTGATTCGGGCGTCAGGGTTTCGGATATCTGTTGCAGGCGGGCGTCGAGTTCGCTCAGGTGGCGGGTGCGCACCTCGAACTCGGTGTCGGCGGCGATCCTGTGCAATACGGTGAGATGGGCGCGCTCGCTTTGCGCATCGGCGCGCAGGCCATTGCGTTCGTCGCGCAGGGCCTTGAGGTGCGTCTGGAAGGTGTGCAGCAGGCTTTCCAGCGCCCGCTCGCGCAGACGCATGCGCAGGTCGTCGAGATCACAGCGCGGCTCGGTCAGCGTCTGGTTGGAGAAAAACAGTACCCGTTGCGGCACGTCGTTCTCGATCATATCGCCGCGGCACTTCATGCCGAGTTGCTGTTTTTCCTGGCGGCGGGCCACCAGCACGGCGTGGAAATGATCTGCCTCCCACGAGGCCGGACTGCTCAGGAAATCGCGCACCGCCTGGCTGCGTCCGAGCATCTGGTCGATATCGTCGGCGGTGGCGAACAGCGCATGAACCAGTGGATTGTCGGCGAAGGATTGGCGGTCGATGGTGGTCGGCCCCGGCAGCGCGTCGACCAGATTGGCGCAGTAATCGAGGGCATGGGTCAATGGCGTGGCCAGACGCTGATCGAATTGGCCGGCGGCGCGCAGTAGCGGATCGACCTTCGCGGCAACCCGGGTCAGCGCATCGGCTAGTTGCGGATCAATCGGCGGTACAGGCTTGAGAAAATCGACGATGGCAGAGAGAAAGTTCATGCAGTTTCGCGGCAGGCTCGATTGCAATCAGCGCAGCCGGAAACCCATGATGCTGCTCGTCAGGTGCAGGTTCGGCTGCTTGTCCAGCCAGTCGCGGGCGGTGGTCAGTGAATCGATCACCGCGATCGGGTAGGAAACCAGTTCTGGCGCCGTGAGAATCTTCAGGATCAACTGGCCGAGGGTCGTGTCGCTGGTCAGGAAAACGATCCGACAATTCGGGTGCGAGAGGTAGGCGCCGTAGTGCAGGGCCGACAGTTCGACGAAGACGTCTTCCGACAAAGTGTCCGCGGCGCTCTCCGGCAGATCGTAGATGACATAGCGCCCCTCGTCGAAGCGGGCATCGGCATGCATTCGACCGGCCGAAGCGAGCAGATCCGGGGGCGTGATGCGATCGGAAAAAGTCACCAAAACGCCTTCGGGTTCCCAAACGATTTCGTATGACATTTGTATTATCTCGTGGGGCTCGGGATTGCGCCGGGCCGTCAGCAGCAACCCGCCGCTGTCTTTTTCAATGCTACGCTAAAGTCAGGGTTTGTGCACAGGGGAAAGGTCAGGCAGCAGGATGCGCCAAGCTTCGTGCGCTTGCTCTGAGTCGGGCGCTTACAACTGTCCCGCCGCGCGCAGCCACTGGTCGACCGGCTCCGGCTGATAGGCGGCCATCTGGGCGAGGAGGCGCTCGGGATCGGCGTCGGCCAGCGCCATGGCCCGGTTTTGCGGGCGCAGGAAGCCATCGGCGACGGCGCGCTCGAACATCGCCAGCAAGGGATCGTAGAAGCCATTGACGTTGAGCAGTCCCATTGGCTTGGCGTGAAAGCCGAGTTGCCCCCAGGTCAGCACTTCGCAGAATTCCTCCAGGGTGCCGAAGCCGCCGGGCAGGGCGATGAAGCCGTCGGCCAGTTCGGCCATGCGCGCCTTGCGGGTGTGCATCGAGTCGACCACCTCCAGACGGGTCAGCGCCCGATGCTCGACATTGCGCCCGGCCACCTCCTTGCCCATCAACGCCTCCGGGATGACGCCGATGACGCTGCCGCCGGCCGCCAGGCAGGCATCGGCGATAAGGCCCATGAGGCCGATGTTGCCGCCGCCATAAACCAGCTCGACGCGGCGCTCGGCGAGCAAGCGGCCAAGGTGCTCGGCGGCGTCGCGGTAGAGGGGATGGCTGCCGGCGCGGGCGCCGCAGAATACGCACAGTCGTTTCATGATGGGGTTTTGCCGGTTAGCCGCAGGACGATGGTTTCCGGCGGGCAGTTGAAGCGGATGGGGAGAATGCTGGTGCCGACGCCGGCAGTGACGAAGGTCGGCGCTGGCACATCGGGGATCCAGCCATAGGCATGGCGCAGCGGCGAGGCGCCGGGCGTGACCAGGGCGCCGACAAAGGGCAGGCGGAACTGGCCGCCGTGCGTATGGCCGGCAAAGGCGACCAGGGTGCGGGCGGGCAGGGCCGGGGCGTTGGCCGGGTCGTGCATCATGACGATCAGCGACGCCGCTTCCGGCGCCTGGGCGAAAGCCTGCTCTGGCCGGGCATGGCCGCTCATGTCGTCGCCGATGCCGGCCAGCCACAACGAACCCGCTGCCGTCGGCAGCGGCACGGCGGCATTTTCCAGCACCGTAATGCCGGTGCTTTGCAAGTCCTGCCGGATCTGTTCGCCGTCATGCCACCAGTCGTGGTTGCCAAGCGTCGCATAGACGCCGAGCGGCGCCTTGAGGCGGGCGAGTTCACCAGCGATGGCGGCGGGTGCGAGCGGCTCGCCGCCGAGCACATGCTGGATCACGAAATCGCCGGGCAGCAGGATCAGGTCGGGCCGGCTGGCGTTGAGCTGGTCGACGACGCGGCGCAACATCGGTAGTCCGGCGTGCGGCGCGCCGCTGTGCAGATCGGCGGCGACGGCGATGGTCAGCGTCGGGCCGGACCAGCCTGCCGCCGTCAGCGCCAGCTCGCGCTGTTGCAGCCAGCCCGGTTCAAAGCCGAAGCTCCAAACGGCCAAGCTGATTACGGTCAGCCGGACGATGAGCCGCAGGCGCTTCAACTCAAAAGCCGCCCGTTTTCAGCCAACGCGCCTTGCGCCCGTGGCGGGCGGCAAGGGCGTCGATGCGCGCGCTCAACAGATAGCCGTAGGGGCTGGAAAAATCGAACCAGAAGTCGAGCGGCGCGTTCATCGCGGTTTCTGGTCGGGCGGGATTACTCGCTGGCGATGGTGCGGCCGATCACCAGACGCTGGATGTCGTTGGCGCCTTCGTAAATCTGGCTGATGCGCACGTCGCGGTAGATGCGCTCGACCGGGAAGTCGCGGGTATAGCCGACGCCGCCGTGGATCTGGATGGCGTCGGAGGCGATTTTCTCGGCGGCTTCCGAGGCGAACATCTTGGCCATCGAGGCTTCCTTCAGGCAGGGCTTGCCGGCATCCTTCAGGGCGGCGGCGCGCCAGACCATGAGGCGGGCGGCGTCGAGCAGGGTGTTCATGTCGGCGAGACGGAAACTGACGGCCTGATGCTCGATGATCGGCACGCGGAAGGTGATGCGTTCCTTGGCATAGCGCACAGCGGCCTCGAACGCGGCGCGGGCCATGCCGATGCATTGGGCGGCGATGCCGATGCGCCCGGCTTCGAGGTTGGACAGGGCGATGCGGTAGCCATCGCCTTCCTTGCCGAGCAGCGCCGAGGCCGGCAGGCGGCAGTTCTCGAAAAGAATCTGCACGGTGTCGGAGGCATGCTGGCCCATCTTTTCCTCGGTGCGGCCGACGATGAAGCCCGGCGTGTCGGTCGGCACCAGGAAGCAGGAAATGCCCTTCTTGCCGGCGGCCTTGTCGGTGACGGCGAAGACGATGGCCATCTGGGCATGCTTGCCGGTGGTGATGAATTGCTTGACGCCGTTGAGCACGAAGAAATCGCCGTCGCGGTCGGCGCGGGTGGTGATGGCGGCGGCGTCGGAGCCGGTGTGCGGCTCGGTCAGGCAGAAGCAACCGAGTTTCTCGCCGCGGGCCAGCGACTTCAGCCATTTCTCCTTCTGCTGCTTGCTGCCGTACTTTTGCGTGATGCCGCAAGCCAGCGAGTTTTGCACCGAGACGATGGTCGAGGTGGCGCCGTCGCCGGCAGCGATTTCTTCCAGCGTCAGTACCAGCGACATGTAATCCATGCCGGCGCCGCCCCATTCCTCGGGCACGACCATGCCCATGGCGCCGAGTTCGCCGAGTTCCTTCAGAGCCTCGGCCGGGAAGGTGTGGTTCTTGTCCCATTCGGCGGCGAAGGGCGCCAGGCGCTCCTGAGAGAAGGCGCGCATCGAGTCGCGGATCATTTCCTGTTCTTGCGTGAGTATCATGTTGCTTCCTCTCGAGTGTATTTTTGCAAAGTGGTCAACCAGACGCCGGTGATGACCAGCAGCCCGCCGCCGAGTACCGACGGGCCGGGGCGTTCGTCGAGTAGCAGGGCGGCTTGCAGTACGGCGAAAACCGGTATCAGGTTGATAAAAATCGCGGCGCGGCCAGCGCCCAATTGCTGCACGGCGGCGGTGAACCAGGTATAGCCGATGGCCGTGCCGAACACGGCGAGGAACAACATGCTGCCCCACACTCGCCACGACCATTCTTCGATCATAATAGCGCCCTGCGTCAGGGCCGCCAAGCCGAGCAACACGGCGCCGGTGAAGCAAGCGTAGAGCGTTGTCGCCAGCGCCGAGAAATGGCTGCTCGCCCGCCAGCCGATGAAGGTGTAGGCGGTCCAGCACAGCACGCAGCCGACGATCAGGCATTCGCCGATACCGACCGAGCCGCGCAGCAGGGACAGCGGGTCGCCGTTGCCGATCACCGTCAGGCAGCCGGCCAGCGCGATGGCGCAGCCGAGCGCCTTTTTCGGCGTCATCTGGTCCTTGCCGGCGAGCCAGGCGAGCAGCAGGATGACCACCGGATTAAGGGCGACGACCAGAGCGCCGCGCCCGGCGGAAATGTGTTGCAGGCCGTAGAAGAAGCAAATGGCATAGAGAAAAATGCCGAAAAAGCCCAAGGCCCAAACCAGCCCCCAGGTTTTGCCATCGCGCGGCAGCGGGATGCCGCTGCCGCGCAAGAGCATGACGCCGGCCACGATCAGGCCGGCGACGACAAAACGCAACGCGGCCACGGCCAGCGGCGCTGTGACTTCGCGGGCGATGATTCGCCCGGCGATCCAGGTGCCGCCCCACATGGCCATCGCCAGCACCAGCTTGACGTAGGTCAGCGCCAGGCCGTGCGGGGCCGGCATTCAGAGCATTTCCACCGCCAGAGCCGTGGCTTCGCCGCCGCCGATGCACAGGGCGGCGACGCCGCGCTTCTTGCCGTATTTCTTCAGCGCGCCGAGCAGGCTGACCATGATGCGGGCGCCGGAAGCGCCGATCGGGTGGCCGAGGGCGCAGGCGCCGCCATGCACGTTGACCTTGGCCGGGTCGAGCTTGAGGTCGTGCAACGCGGCCATGGTGACCACGGCGAAGGCTTCGTTGATTTCGTACAGGTCGACCGCATCGGTCGTCCAGCCGGTCTTGGCGAACAGTTTTTGCATGGCGCCGACCGGAGCCGACGGGAACAGCGCCGGCAGGCCGGCATTGGTGGCGTGGCCGACGATGCGGGCAAGCGGCTGCAAGCCCAGTTTTTCGGCCTGCGAGGCGCGCATCAGCAAGAGCGCGGCGGCGCCGTCGGAAATGGACGAGGAATTGGCGGCGGTAACCGTGCCGTCCTTCTTGAAGGCTGGCTTGAGCGTCGGGATCTTGTCGACGTTTACCGCGAACGGGCCTTCGTCCTTGTCCACGACGACATCGCCCTTCCTGCCGGTGACGGTGACCGGGGCGATTTCCCAGGTAAAGCTGCCGTCATTGCTGGCGGCGATGGCGCGCTGGGTCGAGCGAACCGCGAATTCGTCCTGGGCGGCGCGGGTAAAGCCATAGCTGGCGGCGCATTCCTCGGCGAAAGTGCCCATCAGGCGGCCGCGGCTTTCCGGAGAATAGGCGTCCTCCAGACCGTCGAGGAACATGTGGTCGAGCAGTTGGCCGTGGCCGAGGCGGTAGCCGCCGCGCGCCTTGGGCAGCAAGTAGGGGGCGTTGGTCATCGACTCCATGCCGCCGACCACGGCGACGTTGTAGGAGCCGGCGAGGATGCCGTCGTGGCCGAGCATGGTGGCCTTCATGGCCGAGCCGCAGACCTTGTGGATGGTGGCGCAGCCGGCGGAGAGCGGCAGCCCGCCCTGCAACGCGGCCTGGCGGGCCGGCGCCTGGCCTTGGCCGGCTTGCAGCACGCAGCCCAGCAGCACTTCGTCGACCAGGCTGGCGTCGATGCCGGCGCGCTCGACCAGCGCCTTGATGGCGACGGCGCCGAGATTGGCGGCGGTCAGGCCGGCAAAAGCGCCCTGGAAACTGCCCATCGGGGTGCGGGCGGCGGAAACGATAACGATAGGATCTTGCATGTTGGATTCTCTCCTTGCGGGTTCGTTGTGGGAGTGCGGAAAATCAATCCTCAATCGCCGCAAGCGCCGCCGCGTAGCGGGCCGCCAGATCGTCGGGCTTGTCCACGGTGATGCCGAGATTGTGCACGTGGCCGTCCCGGAGGCCGTAGATCCAGCCGTGCACAGTGAGTTGCTGGCCGCGGCACCAGGCGTCCTGGACAACGGTATTGTGGCAGACGTTGACGACCTGTTCGAGCACGTTGAGTTCGCACAGGCGGTCGTGGCGCTTTTCCTCCGCCAGATTGTCGATGGCGGCGGCATGTTTGTTGCGCACATCCTGCACGTGGCGCAGCCACAGGTCGACGAGACCGACGCGGCTGCGGTTGAGCGCGGCCTGCACGCCGCCGCAGCCGTAGTGGCCGACGACCATGATGTGCTTGACCTTGAGCACATCGACCGCGTACTGGATCACCGACAGGCAGTTGAGGTCGGTATGGACGACGACATTGGCGACATTGCGATGCACGAACACTTCGCCGGGCAAGAGACCGACGATCTGGTTGGCCGGCACGCGCGAATCGGAGCAGCCGATCCAGAGGAATTCCGGGGTCTGCAGGTGGGCCAGCTTGTCGAAATAGTCCGGGTCGATCTCGCGCATCTGGCGCGCCCAGGCGCGGTTGAAGTCGAACAGGCGGGAGAGGTTCTCGTTGCGCATCTCCGCCTCCGACCAATTGTCGAGGTCGAGAGCGAGGAATACGGAATTTTCGACCGGCGTCGGGTAATAGGCCGGCGTCTCGCAAAAGCCCAGTTCGCGGTACAACTTCACGGCTATGCGCATGTTGGGCAGGGTGTCGAGTAACAGACGTTTGTAACCGATGGCCTTGGCCGCCTTGATCGCCGCCAGCGCCAGCGCCCGGCCGATGCCGCAGCCGCGCGCGGCCGGCTCGACGTAGAGGCGCTTCATTTCGCAGATGCCGGGGGAGAATTGGCGGACGCCGACACAACCGACCGGCCGGCCTTCGACTTCGGCACAGAAGAGGCGGCCGTCCGGCTCGACATAAGCGCCGGGCAGGGTCGCCATTTCCTGGTCGAAATCCTGGAAGGACAGGTCGACGCCGAGCCAGGCGGCGTAATTGCGGCAAAACTGGCGAACCTGCTCAAGGGCGTCAGTATCGGCGGCGGTGAGGGGGCGTATGATCATGGTCATAAGCTGTATGGTACCCTGCCTGCCCCCAATTGAATGTAATTTCATGCTCCTGCGGTATCCCCAGGCCCAGCCGCCGGCCGCCGGCGAGCGCAGCGAGGTTGCTCCCGGCGTTTTCTGGCTGCGCATGCCGCTGCCCTTCCAGCTCGATCACGTCAATCTCTGGCTGCTGCGCGACGGCGACGGCTGGAGCATCGTCGATACCGGCTTTCCCGACGACACGACGCGCGCTATTTGGCGGCGGATCATCGCCGACCTCGATGGGCCGGTGCGTCGGCTGATCGTTACCCACTTCCATCCCGATCATTTCGGCCTTGCCGCCTGGCTGCTGGAAGAAACCGGCGCCGTCCTGTGCATGACCAGCGGCGAGTTCCTCACCGCCCATGCGGTATGGCACGAGACGGGCGGCCACGGTTCCTCCTTCATGGTCGAGCAGTTCCGCCGGCACGGCCTGGACGAGGCGCGCCTGGGCCAGTTCGCCGGGCGCGGTTCCGGCTACCGCAAGGCGGTGCCGGCGCTGCCCGAGCACTACCATCGCCTTTTCGCCAACCAGCGCCTCGCCATCGACGGCCGCGCGTGGCGGGCGCTGGTCGGCCACGGCCACGCACCGGAGCATCTGGCGCTTTACTGTGCGGAACTGGGCGTGTTAATTTCAGGCGATATGCTGTTGCCAAAAATTTCCACCAATATCAGTGTATTCGCGGCCACCCCCGATGCCGACGCGCTGGCTTGGTATCTGGATTCGCTGGACGATCTGGAGCGTGAAATTGCCGATGACGAAACCCTGGTTCTGCCTTCGCACGGGCTGCCTTTTTACGGCATGGCGGCGCGGGTGCGGGCGCTGCACACGCATCACGTCGAACGCCTGGGCGTGCTGGATGCCTATTGTCAGAACGCGCCGCAGAGCGCGGCCGGCGTGCTCGACGTGCTGTTCCAGCAGGCGCTCGATGTCCACCAAACGATGTTCGCCATGGGCGAGGCGATCGCCCATCTCAACCACTTGGAACAAACCGGGCGGCTGTCGCGCAGCGTCGACGCCGACGGCGTGATTCGATTTCAGCGGCCGCGGGAACACGCCGCCGCGCATTGACAGAGGAGTTCACAAATGTCGCAACAAACCGCAGAACAGGGTTGCAGCCTGCACAATCCGGCCGAGATGGCCAAGACCTATGCCGAGGTGGCGCAGCGCGCCTCGCGGCTGATTGGTCAGTTCATGGAAAAGCAGACCAAGGAGGGCGTCGATGCCCCCAGCGACGAACTCGGCGTGGCCCGCGCTTTCATGGATCTGTCGGCGCGTCTTTTAGCCAATCCGTACAAGATCGCGCAGACCCAGATGAACATGATGTGGGACTACTTCTCGCTGTGGCAAAACACCTCGATGAAGATGATGGGCTTGCCGGTGCCGGCGCCGGTCGCGGCGCCGAAAAAAGGCGATAACCGCTTCAAGAACGAGGAATGGGAAGAGCATTTTCTGTTCGACTTCATCAAGCAGTCTTATCTCATCACCGCCCGCCACATCCATGATTCCGTCAGCGACATCGACGGCCTGGACGGGCAGACGCAGCAGAAGGTCAATTTCTTCACCCGCCAGTACATTGATGCGCTGTCGCCCTCCAATTTCGCCCTGACCAACCCGGAAGTCTTCCGCGAAACGGTCAACAGCCACGGCAAGAATCTGCTCAAGGGTCTGAACAATCTCCTCCACGATGTCGAAGCCGGCGATGGCCAATTGCGCATCCGCATGACCGACACCTCAGCCTTCGAGATGGGCAAGAACGTCGCCACGACGCCGGGCAAGGTGATTTTCCAGAACGAACTGTTCCAGTTGATCCAGTACGACCCGCAGACGCCGGAGCAATACAAGAAGCCCTTCCTCATCGTGCCGCCGTGGATCAACAAGTACTACATCCTCGACCTGCGCGAAAAGAATTCGCTGGTCAAGTGGGCAACCGAGCAAGGCCACACCACCTTCATCATGTCCTGGGTCAACCCGGATGAAAAACTGGCCGAGAAAAGCTACGAGCACTACCTGCGCGAAGGCGCGCTCGAAGCCCTCAACCAGGTCTGCGCCCAGACCGGCGAGAACAGCGTCAACATGGCCGGCTACTGTCTGGGCGGCACCCTGCTCATGACCCTGCTTGCCTACATGACGGCCAAGAAGGACAAGCGCGTCAATACCGCGACCTTCTTCACCACCATGATCGACTTTTCCGAACCCGGCGAACTGGGCGTATTCCTCGACGAAGGCGCCGTTTCCGGCCTCGAAAAGCGGATGAACGAGCGCGGCTACCTGGAAGGCTCGGAAATGGCCGGCACCTTCAACATGCTGCGCGCCAACGACCTGATCTGGTCCTTCGTCGTCAACAACTACCTGATGGGCAAGGAGCCTTTTCCCTTCGACCTGCTCTACTGGAACTCCGATTCCACGCGCATGCCGGCCGCCATGCACAGCTTCTACCTGCGCAACATGTATCTGGCCAACCAGCTCAAGGAGCCGGGCGGCATTACCCTCGATGGCGTCAAGATCGACATCGGCAAGGTCAAGACCCCGTGCTATTTCATCTCCACCATCGAGGACCACATCGCGCCCTGGAAGAGCACCTACATGGGCGCCCGCCTGCCCTCCGGCCCGACCAAGTTCGTCCTCGGCGGTTCCGGCCACATCGCCGGCATCGTCAATCCGCCGGTCGCCAACAAATACGGCTACTGGACCAACGAAGCCACCGACGGCAAGCTGCCGGAAAGCCCGGAAGATTTCCTTGCCGGCGCCACGCAAAACGCCGGCTCGTGGTGGACGCACTGGCACCAGTGGGTCACCGGACTGCCGGGCGGCGCGGCCAAGGTCAAGGCGCGCCAGTCGGAATCCGGCCCGCTGAAAGTCATCGAAGCAGCGCCCGGCAGCTACGTCAAATTCCGTCTGGATGCCCAGAAAAAGACCTGAAGCGGTGTATTAACGCCAAAACCAACGGGAGGCCGCGGCCTCCCGTTTTTTTGTGACCCCTGCCGCTGCTGTTCTCACTTGAGAGAACGGCGGGCGGCTTGCCGGGTTCAATGCGGGGTGGTCAAAGGCAAGCGCGGCAGGCTGGGCCACTCGATGGCGTCGAGCATGTTTTTGACGATGAGGCCGAGTTCGGTGTCGCCGGTGATTTCCAGTTCGCGCTTGAAGAACAGGGTGTCCGGGTCTTCCTGGCGGGTGAGCAGTTGCAGGTAGGCGGAGAGATCGGCGGCGAAGGCCAGGTCGGGTTCGCGTTCGGGGCGGAAGACCGGGCGGAACAGGCCATCGCGGTAGGTGTAGGTGGCTTCGCCGCCAGTGTCGAGGACGCGCACGCGAAACAGTTTGTCTTCGAGCGGAGCCAATTCGCTGGCCGGCAGCAGCTTCATTTTCTGCGCCGCGTTGAGAGCGGCGACGAGAGTGAGCGTATGCGGCCATTGCGGCAGCCGTCCGCCGAGGCGGGCGATGAAGGAGGGCAGGCGGAACTTGGGCACGGTGACTTGGGCGTTCATGGTGGTTTTTCCCTCAAAACTGCACGCAACTGGATTGCTTCGCTGCGCTCGCAATGACGGTTATTCCAGTCATTGCGAGGAGCGAAGTGACGAAGCAATCCAGAAATGGCGACATTTGAACCTCTAGTCAGGCGCCCAGACGGGCGAGGGCTTGGGCGTGGTGCTGGACGATGCCGGCATCGCCGAACCAGTAGCCGTCGACCAGGCCGCTGCTGCTCCAGGCGCTGCTGTCCGCTGTGACGGGCTGGCCGTTACGGGCGGCGTCGAAGGCGGCGATGATGGCCGCCATGTGTTGCTGCTGCGGACTCAGGCGGATGATGTCGATGCCCAGCGCCAGCATGTCGGGGATTTCGTGCAGCAGGCAGTAGCTTTGCGCCGACATGGTCTGGATGCCGTTGATGGTGAGGAAATCCTGCCCTTCGCGCGTTTTCAGCGTCAGCCCCTCGGCGTGATCGAGGCACTTGAACTGGCAGTCGTCCTTGTTCAACTCGTAATGGCGGGCGGTGAAGCAGCGCGCCGAGAAGGCCAGGGGAATCTTGCCGAAAACGAGCACCTCGGTTTCGACGCCATCCGGCCTATTCCGGTGCAGCGGCTCGATCAGCGAGCGTGGCGCTTCCAGCGGCGGCACCCAGCGTTTCATGCCGTAGCGGGCGAAGGTGGCGAGCGTCGCCTCGTTGTAGATGTTCAGATGCGGCCCGGCGACGAAACCACCCGCGTGACCCTGCGCCAGATTGACCGCGCCCAGATCGTTGGCCTCGACCTTGCAGCCGGCTTCGTCGATCAGGCGGCGCAGCGCCTTCAAATCGCTTTCCGATTCGAGCAGGGCCTGCGCCGAAACGACGACTTCCTTGCCGGCGTCGGTCAGGTCGCGGGCCAGGCCGATCCAGTCGGCGGTGCGCAGTTGCTGGCGGCGCGAGCAGACGACCTCGCCGACGTAGATGATGTCAAGCGCCGGGTTTTGCGCCATCTCGGCGTAAAAATCCATGACCTCGGCCTTGGGCCAGAACCAGAGCAGGGGACCTAGTGCAATCTTCATGCGAACCTCATCGCCACGGCCGGTTGTAAGCGCCCAGGGTCGCCTGGCTGCCCTCGGAAACCTTGGCCAGTTCCGCCTGCCAGGCAGGCTTGACGTGGTAACGCTCGCCGCCGTCGCGCAGCGCGTCGAGGGCGGCGCGCAGGGTGCGCGTCACCTGGGTGACGTAGGCCGGGCTGCGCTGGCGGCCCTCGACCTTGATGGCGCGCACGCCGATCTTGATGATTTCCGGCAGGATCGGCAGCACGTTGAGGCTGGTCGGTTCCTCCAGCGCGTAATAGGTTTCGCCCGCCACCTCGAAGCGGCCCTTGCACAGCGTTGGATAACCCGCCGGTTCGTCGTCGCCGAAGCGGTCGATGAGAACGCCGTTGAGGCGCGTGTCCATGCGTCCCGGCTGCTTGTCCCACTTGACGTAGCGGGCCGGCGAGCAGGCACCGACGGTATTGGGCGATTCGCCGCAGGCGTAGGAAGACAGCCAGCAACGGCCCTCGTTCATGACGCACAGGCTGCCGAAGCCGAAGACCTCGATTTCCACCGTCGTGTTCTGGATCACCTGCTCGACCTGGGGCAAGGTCAGCACGCGCGGCAAGACCGCGCGGCGGACGCCGAATTCGCGCTGGCAGAAATTGATCGCCTCGTAACTGGTGGCCGAGCCTTGCACCGACAGATGCAGACGCTGGTGCGGATGGCGTTTGCAAGCGTAGTCGAGGAGGCCGACATCGGCGAGGATGATGGCATCGACGCCCTGATCGACGGCGGCGTCGATGGCTTGCTGCCAGTCGCCGACGCGACCGGCCTGGGCAAAGGTGTTGATCGCCAGCAAGATCTCGCGGCCCTTGCCGTGGGCATAGCGGATGCCCTCGGCCATGTTCTTGGCATCGAAATTGAGGCCGGGAAAATTGCGCGCGTTGGTGTCGTTCCGGTAGCCGAGATAAACGGCGTCGGCGCCGTTATCCACGGCCGCCCTGAGCGCCGGCAGGCTGCCGGCGGGGCAGACCAGATCAGGCAACTGGTTCATGGGTGCGTCCATCATGTCGAACTAATTAGTATAGGTCAGGCCGTTGATCGCGGTCAAAGCGCATCAGCGCGTGACGATGGTCGGCCGCTCGCCGAGACTGGCGCGGATTTTTTCGGCGACCTGCTCGGCCTCGCCGCGACTGGCGTAGGGGCCGAGTTGCAGGCGGTGGACGCCGTTGCCGGGGCGGATGACCATCGGTTCGGCCAGCCAGTCCAGTTCGCGTGTCAGATGGTTGCGCAGGTTTTCGGCATTGTCGGGATTGGCGAAGGCGCCGAGTTGCAGGTAAATGCCGGGCGGCGCGTCGTCGTCGGCCAGCGCCAGACGGGTGATTTCGTCGTTTTCGGCGGCGGGCGACGGGGCGTTGGGGGCGGGTGCCGGCAGCGTGACGGGCGTGCTTGGCGTGAGCGGAGCGCTCGGGGCAGAGGCGCTGCCGGGCAGGATGGCTTCGACATCGACCATGCCGCTGCCACCGTCGATCAGGCCGAGCTTGTAGGCGGCGACGTAGGAAAGGTCGATGATGCGGCCGGCGTGAAAGGGGCCGCGGTCGTTGATGCGGACGACCACGACCTTGCCGTTCTGCGGGTTGCTGACGCGCACGTAGGAGGGCAGCGCCAGCGTCGGGTGGGCGGCGGTCATGGCGAACATGTCGTAGATTTCGCCATTCGATGTTTTCTGGCCGTGGTAGCGCTTGCCGTACCAAGAGGCGACGCCGCGCGCCTTGTACGGCTTCAAGCTGGTGTTGGGCACGTATTGCCGGCCGAGCACGATGTAGGGGCGGGTCGCCGGTTTGTGCAGCGGCTCCCATTTCGGTTCGGCGTCGGGGATGGCGTCGAGATTGTCGGGAATCTCGTCGCCTGGGCCGTCGTCCTTGTAGTAGCCGCCGCCGCGCGTCGAGGTCGTTGTCGATTTGGCCGTCGGCGATGTCGCCTTCGCGCCGCTGCCGGAGGAAATGCGCGTGCTGCCGCAGGCGGCGAGCAGCAGGGCGGAGAGGAGCAGGAGGAGTAGGCGCAGGATCTTCATTTTTTGACCAGCATGCGGTGGGTCTGGATGGACATGAGGATG
The DNA here is from genome assembly GCA_009779265.1 of Betaproteobacteria bacterium. Taxonomy (GTDB): domain Bacteria; phylum Pseudomonadota; class Gammaproteobacteria; order Burkholderiales; family Rhodocyclaceae; genus Azonexus. Next base: position 78,772 of record WREP01000001.1, on the reverse strand, counting down.
CCGATGCCGAGCATCAGCGTGACCAGGGCGGTGCCGCCATAGCTGATGAAGGGCAGCGGTACGCCGACGACCGGCAGGATACCCGAGACCATGCCCATGTTGACGAAGGCGTAGATGAAGAAAACCAGCGTGATGGCGCCGGCCAGGAGGCGCGAGAAGAGCGTCGGGGCGCTGGCGGCGATCATCAGGCCGCGGCCGATGAGCAGCGTGAACAGCAGGAGCAGGACGCCGTTGCCGAGCAGTCCCCATTCCTCGGAGAAGACGGCGAAGATGAAGTCGGTGTGCTTTTCCGGGATGAATTCGAGATGGGTCTGGCTGCCGCCGAGATAGCCTTTGCCGACGCCGCCGCCGGAACCGATGGCGATGGTCGACTGGATGATGTGGTAACCGGCGCCGAGCGGATCGGAAGTCGGGTCGATCAGGGTCATCACCCGCCGTCGCTGGTAATCGTGCATCAGCGTCCAGACGAGCGGCAGGGCGGCGCCGACGGCGGCGGCGAGGCCGAATATCACTTTCCACGGCAGGCCGGCGAGAAAGATGACGAAAAATCCGGCGGCGGCGATGAGGAGTGAGGTGCCGAGATCGGGCTGCTTGAGGATGAAAGCGATGGGCAGGAGCAGGATGACGCAGGCGATGACGAAGTGTCGCGCCTTGAGCATCGCCTCATGCTTGTGGAAATACCAGGCGAGCATGAGCGGCATGGCGATTTTCATGATCTCCGAAGGCTGGATGCGGATGATGCCAAGCGACAGCCAGCGCCGCGAGCCATTGACGACGACGCCGAACAAGGCCACGCCGAGCAGCAGCGCGACGCCGACGACATAGAGCGGCACGGCGAAACGCATCAGCGTCTGCGGCGGGGTGCGAGCGATCAGCAGCATGAAGGCGCTGGCCACGGCCATGTTGATCAACTGCTTGTCGAGCTTGTCGAAGCCATCGCTGGAGGTGGCCGAGAACACGGTCATGAGGCCGACGGTCATGAGCGCCAGGACGATCAGCAAAAGCGGCATGTCGAGATGGGCGACGATGCCGTGGAGGAAACGTTTAATCGCCTTCATGCGGCTCATCCTCGAACAGCGGGCCGTCGCTGGCCTCGCCCGGCGCTTCGCTTTCCGGCGCCGGGCCGGTAGCCGCCTGGCCGGTCAGGTAGTAGTCGAACACCTGGCGGGCGATGGGCGCCGCCGACTGGGCGCCGAAGCCGCCGTTTTCAACCATCACCGCGAGGACGATGCGCGGCTGATCCACCGGCGCGAAGGCGATGTACCAGGAATGGTCGCGCAGGCGTTCGCGCACTTGGCCGGCGACGTACTTGCCGCCACGCAGGCTGAAGACCTGGGCGGTGCCGGTCTTGCCGCCGGACTGGTAGGCGGCGCCGGCAAAGGCGCGGGAAGCGGTGCCCTCCTTGACGACGCCGGCCATGGCTCGTTTGATGAGGTCGACATGCTCGGTCTTGAGCGCAATCTGGCGTACCGGGTCGGCCTCGATGGCGCGCGCCTCGCCGCTGTTGGGATTGCTGACGGTGCGCACCAGATGCGGGCGGAAAACCGTGCCGTAATTGACCACATTGGCCAGGGCATGCGCCATGTGCAGCGTCGAATAGGCGTTGTAGCCCTGGCCGATGCCGACCGAGATGGTTTCGCCGGGAAACCAGCTTTGCTGTTCCTTCTTCGTGTAGCGCCGCTGCTTCCATTGCGGCGACGGCAGGATGCCGCTGGCCTCGCCGGGAATGTCGATGCCGGTCTTGCTGCCGAGGCCGAGATCGCCCATGAAGCGGGCGATGGCGTCGATGCCCATGTCGTTGGCCAGCCTGTAGTAGTAGGTGTTGCAGGAGACGACGATGGATTTGAACATGTCCACCGCGCCGTGGCCGCCGACCTTGTCATCCATGAAGCGGCGGTTGCCGAAATCGAAATAGCCGGGATCGGCGATGGCGTAAGCCGGCGTGCGCTTGCCGCTGGTCAGCGCGCCGAGCGCCATCAGCGGCTTGAAGGTCGAGCCGGGCGGATGGGCGCTGTAAATGGCGCGATTGAGCATCGGCTTGTCGGGGTTGTTGTTCAGATCGTCCCAGTCGTCGAAGCGGATGCCGTCGACGAACAGGTTGGGATCGAAGGCCGGTGACGAAACCAGTGCCAGAATCGCGCCATTGCTCGGGTCGATCGCCGCCAGCGAGCCGCGCCGGCCGCCGAAGGCCTGTTCGGCGATTTTTTGCAGCTTGCTGTCGAGGGTCAGCGTCAGGTTGTTGCCGGACACCGGCGGCGTTCGCGACAGCACGCGCACGGCGCGGCCGACGAAATCGACCTCGACCTGCTCGTAACCGGCGGTGCCGTGCAACTCGTATTCGTAATTCGCTTCCAGCCCGATCTTGCCGATGTGGTCGGTGCCCTTGTAATTGGCGGTTTGGCCCTTGTCCTCGATGGCCTCCTCGTCCTTGGCGTTGATGCGGCTGATGTAGCCGATGGCGTGCGCGGCCAGCGCGCCTTCCGGGTACTGGCGAAAGAGCCGGGCCTTGACCTCGACGCCGGGGAAACGGAAGCGGTTGGCGGTGAAACGGGCCACTTCCACGTCGGAGAGGCGGGTGCGGATGGGAATCGACTCGAAGGTCTTCGATTCCTTAAGCAGGCGCTTGAAGCGGCGGCGATCCTTGGCCTGGATTTCGACAATCCCGGCCAGGCCGTCGATGGTCGTCTCCAGGTCGAGGGTTTTCGAGGGCGTGATTTCCAGTGTGAAGGCCGAATAATTGCGGGCCAGGATGACGCCGTGGCGATCGACGATATTGCCCCGGTTGGGCACGATGGGCACCAGTGAGATGCGGTTGCTCTCGGCGCGCGTCGTGTAATAGGCGTGGCGCAGCACTTGCAGATAAAAGAAGCGGCTGAAGAGCAGCAGAAAGGCGAGCAGAACCACGGCTCCGGCCACCAGCAGGCGGCGACGAAAGCGGTCGCTATCCTGCTCGTCGTGGTAGAAATCGCTCATCGGCGGATCAGGGGCGAATCATAGCGGCCGGTTCTCGTCGCGCTCGACCGGCTGGTACTGCGGCAGGAGCAGCAGGAAGGTGCCGGGAATCCATAACAGGGCGGCGATCAGCGGGCCGATCAGGTAGCTCCAGCCGGGGAAATCGGCGCCGGCGGCGAGGCGCATGGCGAGTTGCAGCAACTGCGCGCCGAGGAGCAGCGGCAAGACCTGTAGAGCCTGCTGCGCCAGCGGGAACCACAGAATGCGCCGCGACAGGGCCGCCGTGCCGTAAGCCAGCAGCACATAGGCGAAACAGTGCTGACCGAGCGCCGCGCCGTCGGCGACATCCATCGCCAGCCCGAGGACAAAGGCCCAGCCCATGCCGACCCGACGCGGCTCGCGCACGCTCCAGAAGCAGAGAACCAGCGCCACCCAGTCGGGAACGCCCGGCCACCAGGCGGTCGGCAGCAGGTTGGCAAGGAGGGCGACGAACAGACTGACGGCGATGAACCACGGGCGCACCGGCAGCAGGATGCGGGACGAGGTGAAGGTCGGTTGGATCACGGGTTACCGGCTTTCTTCGCGGCATGGGGGGCGGGGTGCCGGTCGGGCGCCGGCGGCGGGGGCGGCAAGGCTTCCTGACGCGGCGCGATGACCATGACTTCGGCGAAATTCTCGACGCCGGCCAAAGGAGTGGCGGCGATGCGGGCGAAGGCGTAGGCGCTGTCGCGCTCGACGGCGGTTACCCTGGCCACCGGGAAGCCGGGCAGGAAAATGCCGTCGAGGCCCGAGGTCACCAGCAGGTCGCCAATGCGGACATCGGCATTGGCCGGGATGTAGCGCAGATCCAGTTGCCCGTCGCCGCGGCCGAAAACGACCGAGCGCTGGCCGCTGCGCGCGATCTGCACCGGCACCGCCTGATTCTTGTCGGTAATGAGCGTGATTTCCGCCGAGAAGGGAAAGACGCGGGTCACCTGGCCGACCACGCCGGCTTCGTCGATGGCCGGCTGGCCGGCGACGAGGCCGGCCATCTGGCCCTTGTCGATGACGACGCGGCGGGAGAAGGGGTCGCGCGCCGTGTACAGAATGCGCGCCACTTGGCCGCCCGCCTTTTCCCGCTCGCGGACGGCGAGCAGGCGGCGCAGGCGCTCGTTCTCGACTTCCAGGTGTTCGAGACGCAGCAGGTTGGGCGCTGTCAGCAACTGGGATTCTTTCAGGCGCGTGTTTTCCGCGCGCATTTCCTGCAAGTCGCCCAGGTAGGCCAGGGCGTGGTCGATCAGGCTGCCCGGCATCTGCGCCACGCGCTGTACCGGATCAACGACCAGCGCCACGCTCTGGCGCAAGAGGCCGAGGCTCTGCACGCGCAGATCGACGACGAACAGGGCCAGCGAAATGGCCAGGTAGAAAGTCAACAGCGCCAAGGGCGCCGGCCCGCGCTTGAAGAATGGCGGCGGTGCGTGGTCGATGCCGGCCATCGCGTCAACTCGGCGCTGTCGTTCAGTCCGAGGCGAAAATGCTGCCCAGCTTGTCCATCTTTTCCAGCGCTATGCCGCAGCCGCGGGCGACGCAGGTCAAGGGTTCGTCGGCGACGATTACCGGCAGGCCGGTTTCTTCCATCAGCAGACGGTCGAGATCGCGCAGCAGCGCGCCGCCGCCGGTCAGTACCATGCCCTTTTCGGCGATGTCGGCGCCCAGTTCCGGCGGCGTTTTTTCCAGCGCCGACTTGACCGCCGAGACGATCTGGTTGAGCGGATCGGTCAGCGCCTCAAGAATCTCGTTGGAGGAAATGGTGAATTTGCGCGGAATGCCCTCGGCCTTGTTGATGCCGGAGACTTCCATTTCCCGCACCTCGGCGCCGGGGAAGGCGGAACCGATGTTTTTCTTGATGTTCTCCGAGGTGTTCTCGCCGATCATCATGCCGTAATTGCGGCTGATGTAGTGGATGATGGCTTCGTCGAGCTTGTCGCCGCCGACGCGCACCGAGCCGGCATAGACCATGCCGCCGAGCGAGATGACGCCGACTTCGGTGGTGCCGCCGCCGATATCCACGACCATCGAGCCGGTCGCGTCGGAAACCGGCAGGCCGGAGCCGATGGCGGCCGCCATCGGCTCCTCGATCAGATACACCTGGCTGGCGCCGGCGCCGATCGCCGATTCGCGGATGGCGCGGCGTTCGACCTGGGTCGAGCCGGAAGGCACGCAGATGATGATGCGCGGGCTGGGCGAAAAGAGCCGCGAGTCATGCGCCTTCTTGATGAACTGCTTCAGCATCTGCTCGGTGACGGTGAAATCGGCGATCACGCCATCCTTCATCGGGCGGATCACGGTGATGGTGCCTGGCGCCTTGCCGAGCATTTCCTTCGCTTCCTTGCCGACGGCCTGGATCGTTTTCTTGGCATTGGGGCCGCCTTCGAGGCGAATGGCGACGACCGACGGCTCGTTGAGCACGACCGAGCGGCCGCGCACATAAATCAGCGTATTGGCCGTCCCCAGGTCGATGGCGAGGTCGTTGGAAAAATACTTGGAGAGAAATCCGAACATCGGTGTGGGCGCCCTGCGTTTGTACCCCGCGTGGGGGTGCGTTAGATAAAGCTTTCATGATACCTTACCACGCTTCGTTTTTCAGGCTTTATGCGCCAAAACCGTCTTTCCAAGCCCATGTCGCTCACACCAGAACAGATCCAGCGGATCGCCCTCCTTGCCCGCATCGAGATCAGCGAAGCCGAGGCCCACGCCACCGGGGGCCACCTCAACGAAATTTTCAAGCTGATTGAGCAAATGCAGGCGGTCGACACCCAGGGCGTCGAGCCGATGGCTCATGCCCAGGAATTCAGCCAGCGCCTGCGCGACGACATCGTCAGCGAGGCCGACCAGCGCGCCGCCTATCAGGCCGTGGCGCCGGAAACCGAGGCCGGTCTTTACCTCGTGCCGAAGGTGATCGAATGATAGAAAAAAGCCTCCGGCAACTCGGCCAGGCGTTGGCCGCCCGGGAAATTTCCAGCGTCGAATTGACGAGCCTGTTCCTGGATCGCATCGCCCGCCTGAATCCCGAGATCAATGCCTTCATCACCGTCGACCGCGAGCAGTCGCTGGCTCAGGCGCGCGCCGCCGATGCCCGCCTCGCCGCTAGCGCGGCCGGGCCGCTGACCGGCATCCCGATTGCCCAGAAGGACATTTTCTGCGCCCAGGGCTGGACCACCACCTGCGCTTCGAAAATGCTGGCCAATTTCGTCTCGCCCTACGACGCGACGGTCATCGCCAAACTGCATCAGGAAGCCGGCATGGTTTCGCTGGGCAAGACCAATATGGACGAGTTCGCCATGGGCTCGTCGAACGAAACCTCGTATTTCGGCCCGGTGAAAAATCCCTGGGACCGCACGCGCGTGCCCGGCGGCTCTTCCGGCGGTTCGGCGGCGGCGGTTGCCGCCCGTCTGGCGCCGGTGGCGACCGGCACCGATACCGGCGGCTCGATTCGCCAGCCGGCGGCGCTGTGCAATCTCACCGGCCTCAAGCCGACCTACGGCGTGGTGTCGCGCTACGGCATGATCGCCTTCGCTTCCTCGCTCGATCAGGGCGGGCCGATGGCCCCCTCGGCCGAGGATTGCGCCCTCCTGCTCAATGCCATGAGCGGTTTCGACGCGCGCGATTCGACCTCGCTCGAACGCCCGGTCGAGGACTATGCCCGCGATCTGGAAAAGCCGCTGGCCGGCCTGCGCATCGGCCTGCCCCGGGAATTTTTCGGCGCTGGCTGCGACCCGGCGGTCATGGCCGCGGTGCAGGCGGCCATCGGCGAATACGAGAAACTCGGCGCCGTCAGCGTCGAGGTCTCGCTGCCCAATTCCCACCTGTCGGTGCCGGCCTACTATGTGATCGCGCCGGCTGAGGCCAGCTCCAACCTGTCGCGCTTCGACGGCGTGCGCTATGGCTATCGCGCCCCGGATTACGACAGCCTCGACGACATGTACATGAAAACCCGCGCCCAGGGCTTCGGCGCCGAGGTCAAGCGGCGCATCCTGATCGGCGCTTATGTACTGTCGCATGGCTACTACGACGCCTACTACCTCCAGGCGCAGCGCATCCGCCGCCTGATCGCCGCCGATTTCGTCGAGGCTTTCAAATCCTGCGACCTCATCATGGGGCCGACCTCGCCGTCGACCGCCTTCAAGCTCGGCGAACGGGCAGCCGATCCGGTGCAGATGTATCTGTCCGACATCTACACCATTGCCGTCAACCTTGCCGGCCTGCCCGCCATGTCGATTCCCTGCGGCTTCGCCGACGGCCTGCCGGTCGGCCTGCAACTGATCGGCGATTATTTCGCCGAGGCCCGCTTGCTCAATGCGGCCCACCGTTTCCAGCAGGCGACCGACTGGCACCGGCGGCAGCCGGCGGACATCGCCTGACACGTATCGAACGGATGAAACCATGATGCAGTGGGAAATCGTGATTGGTCTGGAAGTGCACGCGCAGCTTTCGACCAACAGCAAAATTTTCAGCGGCGCTTCGACCGCCTTCGGCGCCGAGCCGAACACGCAGGCCGACGCGGTGAGTCTGGCGCTGCCCGGCGTGCTGCCGGTGTTGAACCGGCAGGCGGTCGAATGCGCTATCCGCTTCGGGCTGGCGGTTGGCGCCAAGGTCGCGCCGAAATCGGTGTTCGAGCGCAAGAATTACTTTTATCCCGATCTGCCCAAGGGCTACCAGATCAGCCAGTTCGAGCTGCCGGTGGTGCAGGGCGGGACCATCACCGTGCAGGTCGGCGCGGGCGACAAGGCGTATGAAAAGACCATCAACCTGACCCGCGCCCATCTTGAGGAAGATGCCGGCAAGTCGCTGCACGAGGATTTCCACGGCAAATCGGGCATCGACCTCAACCGCGCCGGCACGCCCCTGCTCGAAATCGTTTCCGAGCCGGACATGCGTTCCTCTGATGAGGCGGTGGCTTATGCTCGCGCCTTGCACACCCTGGTGCGCTGGATCGGCATTTGCGACGGCAACATGCAGGAAGGCTCCTTCCGCTGCGACGCCAATGTCTCGGTGCGGCCCAAGGGGCAGGCCGCGTTCGGCACCCGGCGCGAGATCAAGAACCTCAACTCCTTCCGCTTTCTCAAGGAAGCCATCGACTACGAGGTCCGCTGGCAGATCAACGAAATCGAGGAAGGGCGCGAAATTCATCAGGCCACCGTGCTGTTCGACCCGGACAGCGGCGAGACGCGGATGATGCGCAGCAAGGAAGACGCCCACGATTACCGTTACTTCCCCGATCCCGACCTGCTGCCGCTGGTGATTTCGCCACAGTGGCTGGACGCGGTGCGGGCGACGCTGCCGGAATTGCCGCAGGCGAAGCGGGCGCGCTTCGTGGCCGAACTCGGCCTGCCGGACTACGACGCCGGCCAGCTCACCGCCTCGCGCGAGACGGCGGATTTCTTCGCGGCGACGCTGGCCGCCGCGCCGGGTCAGGCCAAGGTCTGCGCCAACTGGCTGCTCGGCGAGGTCAGCGCGCAACTGAACCGCGACGGACTGGATCTGGCGCAATGCCCGATCACGCCGCAGCAACTCGGCGGCATCCTGCGCCGCATCGGCGATGGCAGCATTTCCAATGCCGGCGCCAAAGAGGTGTTCCGCGCCATGTGGGCGGAAGGCGGCGAGGCCGATGCCATCATCGAGGCGAAGGGCCTGAAACAGGTTTCCGATGCCGGCGCGATAGAAAAAATCGTGGATGAAATCCTCGCCGCCAATCCCGCGCAGGTGGCGGAGTATCGCGGCGGCAAGGACAAGGTGTTCGGCTTCTTCGTCGGCCTCGCCATGAAGGCGAGCAAGGGCAAGGCCAACCCGGCGCAGCTCAACGAAGTGCTGAAACGCCGGCTGGCCGGTTAGAGCGTTCAAATATCCACATTTCTGGATTGATTCGTCGCTGTGCTCCTCGCAATGACGAGGGGTGAAATGGTTGTCATTGCGAGCGTAGCGAAGCAATCCAGATGCGTGCGGGCTTGTGGCAAACGTTGATTACCCGATCAACCCTTCCGCCTTCAGCGCCGCCTGCACCGCCGGCCGTGCGGCGATGCGGGCGGAGTGCTTCTGCACATTGGGGAAGGGGCTCATGTCGAAACCGACATGGCCGCCCCAGCCGCTGACCACGAAAAGATAAATGTCCGCCACGCTGTAGCGCCCGCCGACCAGATAGTCCTTGTCCGCCAGCCAGGCATCGGCGTAGGCGAAGCGCCGGTGCAGTTGGGTAACAGCCTGTTCGTGTACTTCCGGCGATGGCGTACCGAACAGCGGGCCGAAGCTCTTGTGGATTTCCGTGCCGATGTAGGTCAACCATTCCTGCAGGCGGTAGCGCCCCATCGTGCCCGCCGTCGGCGCGAGTTGCATGTCTGGCTTGCGGTCGGCGACGTATTGGAGAATCGCCGGGCCTTCAGTCAGGATGCTGCCGTCGTCGAGCCTGAGCGCCGGCACATAGCCTTTCGGATTGATTTGCGGGTAATCCTCGCCGCTCGCGGTTTTCCGCGTGGCGAGGTCGAGTTTGTCGATCTCGAACGGCATGCCGCTTTCGCGCAGGGCGATGTGCGAGGCCAGCGAGCAGGCGCCCGGGAAATAGTACAGTTTCATTTCACCTCCCGTAAAAATGTCGTCAGGCACGGGCCGGGGGTGGGCGACGCAGGCCGCCCGCAGCGGGTCAACGCGCCGTTGCAGAAGAGTTTGGCGGGGTGATGGTAGCGCCGGTCGATCTACGGCCGGTCAGTTCCAGATAGCGTTTTCGGTCGGCTTCGTACTTGGCGCGGATGGCCGCCTTTTCGCGCTTCTTGACGGCGATCAGTTCCTGCTGCACCTTGATTTCGTGGTCGGTGGCCCGCAGATCGTTCTGCAATTCGGAAGGCATGGACTTCTTCTGGTAGAACTCGGCTTCCTCCGCCAGTTTCTGCCGCTTGTCCTGGGCCTCGGCCAAAACCTCCTGGGCATTGCGGATGGCCAGATCGACATCGTTTTCCGCTTTCTGCTGGGCGAAATCGATATCCTGCGGCGTGGCGTAAGTGTCGAGCAGGGCATTGTCCAGACGCCGCTGTTCGCGAGCGGCGGCTTCTTCCAGCTTGCGTCGGCGCGCTTCCATCGCCTGCTCGGCCTTTTGCTCCGGGGTCAGCGGCGGGGCGATTTCCTTGATGATGTTGCCGTTGCGGTCGAGTATCCGGTAGGCGTGGCCGCGGCATCGTTCGGGCAGGGTGTCGCCGCAAATGCTTTGGCCGTTGGCATCCTGGCAGCAATAAAACTCGCCCATCGCCGCGGCGAGCGGCGCCAGCAACAGCGCGAGGAGCGGCAGCAGTCGTTTAGACATCGACACCGTACTGTTCCCGGTAGCGGGCGACCTGGCCGCGGTGGGCGGCGAATTCAGGATGCCAGTCGAGGTAGGCCAAGAGGTCGCCGAGCGTGGCAACTGCCATGACCGGAATGCCGTAGTCGCGTTTCACTTCCTGCACCGCCGACAGTTCGCCCTGGCCGCGTTCTTGGCGGTCGAGGGCAATCAGCACGCCGGCCGGGGTGGCGCCGGCCGCGCGGATCAGTTCGACCGATTCGCGCACCGAGGTGCCGGCGGAGATCACATCGTCGACGATCAGCACACGCCCGGCCAGCGGCGCGCCGACGGTATGGCCGCCCTCGCCGTGATCCTTGACTTCCTTGCGGTTGTAGGCGAAGGGGTAATTGTTGCCGCGCTGGGCCAGGGCCATGACGGTTGCGGCGGCCAGCGGAATGCCCTTGTAGGCCGGGCCGAACAACATGTCGAAGCGGATGCCGCCGGCTTCGGCGGCTTTGGCGTAAAATTCGGCGAGTCGGGCGATGGACTGGCCATCATTAAACAGGCCGGCGTTGAAGAAGTAGGGCGACAGCCGGCCAGCCTTGGTTTTGAATTCGCCAAAGCGCAGTACTTGGCAGGCGAGCGCGAATTCGATGAAGTCCTGACGAAAATCCACGTTGTTCCGTATCTCCCAAGGCTCGCGGGAAGCGAGCGCACAGCAAAGAATGTTACGCATTATCTCCTTGAACCTCAATGGCATCCGTTCCGCCTGGAACAAAAATGTCCTGCCCTGGCTGGCCGCGCAGCAAGCCGATATCGTTTGACTACAGGAACTGAAAGCGCAGGGCGGCGACCTGACGGCGGAGATGCGCGCGCCGGACGGCATGCACGCTTTCTATCATTACGCCGAAAAAAAGGGCTACAGCGGCGTCGGCATCTGGAGCCGACAGGAGCCGCAGCGCGTCATCGCGGGTTTCGATGGTGGCGAGTTCGACGCCGAAGGGCGCTATCTACGCGCCGATTTTGGCAATTTGTCGGTCATTTCCCTGTATCTGCCCTCGGGTTCCTCGTCGCCGGAACGGCAGGAAGCGAAATTCCGCTTTCTCGACGCCTTCTTGCCGCACCTCCGGGCCTTGCGCGCCGAGGGTCGGGAAATCGTGCTCTGCGGCGACTGGAACATCGCCCACCAGGAAATTGACCTGAAAAACTGGAAGTCGAATCAGAAAAATTCCGGCTTCCTGCCCGAGGAGCGCGCCTGGCTTTCCCGCGTTTTCGCCGAACTGGGCTGGGTCGATGTCTATCGCCGCCTGTACCCGGAAGCGACCGGCGACGCCTACACCTGGTGGAGCAACCGCGGCCAGGCCTGGGCCAAGAACGTCGGCTGGCGGATCGATTACCAGATCGCCACGCCGGACTTGGCGGCAAGGGCGATGGCGGCAAACGTGTACAAGGCGCAACGCTTTTCCGATCATGCGCCCTTGACAGTTGATTACCGCCAGTTACCTGATGGAAATTGATTTCACCGCCCGGAGGGGCTAACCTAAACACCTTAGCCACCCATTTGCCCGAGAGGTCGAAAATGTCCGAACAACTGAGCGCCACCAACAAAGACAAACTGGTTTCCGACCTCAAGGTCGTCATTGCCGATACCGAGGAATTGCTGCGGGCGACGACCCACGTGGCCGGCGAGAAGGTCAGTGAAGTGCGCGAGCGTTTGTCCGTTCGCTTGCGCGACGCCAAGGAGCGCCTAGTCGATCTGGAGCACGCGCTGATCGACAAGACCAAGGCCGCCGCCCGCGCCACCGACGATTTCGTTCATGAGGAGCCGTGGAAAGCGGTTGGCGTCGCCGCCGCTCTCGGTCTGGCGCTGGGTGTGCTGATCGGCCGGCGCTGAGCGCATGCCGCAACAGGCAGACGGTGACGGGGGCCGCCAGGGCGTCTTTGCCTCCGTCAAGAACACCCTGGCGACGCTGCTGAGTATCGGCCAGACACGGCTGGAACTGCTGGTCGTCGAAATCGAGGAAGAAAAGCTCCGCCTGATGTCGCTGTGGTCGAAGGCGGTCATGGCGGCCTTTCTTCTCTCGCTCGGCGTCATCATGGCCGTCTTTTGCCTGGCGCTCATCTTCTGGGAGCAGCGGGTACTCGTCTTTGGCCTGTTTGCCCTCCTTTTTATCGGTGGCGGGCTGTTGCTGGCTGTTTCGCTCAGGCGGCAGGCGGCTGAACCGAGTCGGCTGTTGCGCAACAGCCTGAGCGAGCTGGACGCCGACATCGCGCTACTGCGCCAGCGCCACGGGCAGCCCCCGGAATGAGCGCCAAGGCGCTGGAACTGGCCGCCCGCCGGGGCGCGCTGGGCGAGCGCATCGCTACGCAGCGGGCGCTGCTGGCGGGGCATGCGGGTGGCATTGAGCGGTTTTGCGCCGGTGGCGACACGCTGTTGCACGGCGTCGATTGGCTCAAGCAGCATCCGGCGGCGGCTGGCGTCGCCGTTTTTGCCCTCGTCCTGACCCGCCCGCGTCGCGCCTGGCGCTGGGCCAGACGCGGTTTCTTCCTGTGGCGCGGCTGGCGCTCTGCGCAGCGCCTGCTTGCAACTGCTCGCTAAAGCTGCCAGATCAGGCGGAATCGGGCCGCGCCTTTCTGTCGCCGTTCCATGGCGCTACCTTGAACAGCAGCAGCATGCCGGGGAAGGCCAGCGCGAAGCACAGCCAGAAAAATGAGGTCCAGCCCAGAATCTCAATCAGCCAGCCGGCCGTGGCATTGATGAAGGTGCGCGGCGTCGCCATCAAACTGGTGAACAGCGCCAGTTGGGTCGCCGTGTAGGCCGGGTGCGTGGCCCGCGCCATGAAGGCAACGAAGGCGGTGGTGCCCAGCCCGGCGCCGAGGGCTTCACCGGCGATGACGCCGGCCAGGGCGACCAGCCGCGCCGGATCGGATGGGGCCGGGCCGAGCCAGGAGAGCCAGACGAAGCCGAGGATGGTGACAACCTGCACCACGCCGAACAGCCACAACGCCCGGTTGATGCCCAGCTTGAGCATCCAGATGCCGCCGAGTATGCCGCCGATGACCATCGGCCACAGCCCGGCGTTCTTGGCGATGACGCCGATTTCCGTCATCTGGTAGCCCATGCTCAGGTAGAAGGGCGTGGCCAGCGCGGTGCACAGCGAGTCGCCGAGCTTGTAGAAAAAGATGAAGGTCAGCACCAGCAGCGCCGAGCGCACGCCGTGGCGAGTGAAAAATTCGTGGAAGGGTTCGATCACGGCCTCGTCCAGGGTGCGCGGCGTGCCACTGGCGGCCCGCGGCTCGGCGACGCTGAGGGTCATCAGCAATCCGGGCAGCATGAAGGCGGCGGTAATCAGGAAAACCTGGTTCCACGGCAGATGATCGGCAAGGATCAGCGATAGCGAGCCGGGCACCAGGCCGGCGATGCGGTAGGCGTTGACATGGATGGCGTTGCCCAGGCCGAGTTCCGCGTCGGCCAGGATTTCGCGGCGAAAGGCATCGAGGGCGATATCCTGCGTTGCCGAGAGAAAGGCCAGCAGCGCGGTCAGACCGATCACCAGCGACAGATTCCCGGCCGGCGCCAACTGCCCGAACCAGGCGATGACGGCGAGCAGGCCGATTTGCGAAACCAGCATCCAGCTGCGCCGCCGGCCAAGCCAGGGCAGGAGACTGTAGCGGTCGAGCAGGGGCGCCCAGAGAAATTTCCAAGTGTAGGGAAACTGGGTCAGGGCGAAGGCGCCGATGGCGGCCAGTGACAAGCCTTCGGTCTTGAGCCAGGCGGGGATCAGATTGAGCAACAGATACAGCGGCAGGCCGGAGGCGAAGCCGGTGAAGATGCAAATCAGCATCCGCCGGTTGAGCAGGGCGGCGAGCCAGGCCGGCATCAGAGCTGCTGCGTCAGGCGATAGACCGCCAGGCTGCCGAGGAAATTGAGATCGCGCGCATCGTCGCTGTCCACCGCCTCGCCGTGCTCGTCGAGCACCTTGCGCTCGCGGATGAGGAAGCCCATCTGGCGGCACAGCGCCTCGAAATCGAGCAGCGTGAAAAAGCGCACATTGGGCGAGTCGTACCACTGGTAGGGCAGATCCTCGGAAACCGGCATGCGGCCGTCGAGCACCGAGCGCAGGTTCTTCCAGTAGGCGAAATTGGGAAAGGAGAGAACCGCCTCGCGCCCGACGCGCAGCATTTCGCGCAGGATGGCTTCGGTGTGGTGCACCGTTTGCAGGGTGCGCGACAGCACGACATGGTCGAAAGTCTGGTCGGCGAACTCGTCGAGGCCCTTTTCCAGATTGCCTTGAATGATATTGATGCCGTTCTTGATCGCCGCCAGGACGTTGTCGTCGTCGATCTCGACCCCCCAGCCGCGCACGCCGCGGTTGTCGATCAAATGCCGGAGCAGGCTGCCGTCGCCGCAGCCGAGGTCGAGCACCTTGTCGCCCGGCTCGATCCAGCCGGCGATGACGTCGAAATCCGGACGGTTCTGGATGTGCGTCATAACTTGATATTCCGCAGCCAGGCGTCGATGACGCCGTGATAGTGGGCGTCCTGCATCAAAAAGGAATCGTGGCCGAAATTGAGGTCGATTTCGGCGTAGGTGACATCGCGGCCATTGGCCAGCAACGCCGCGACGATTTCCTTGGAACGGGCCGACGTGAAGCGCCAGTCGGTGGTGAAGGAGATGATCAGGAAATTGGCCCGGCTGCATGCCAGGGTCGCCGTCAGATTGCCGTCGTTTTCGTGCGCCGGATCGAAATAATCGAGCGCCTTGGTCATCAGCAGATAGGTATTGGCGTCGAAATAACCGGCGAATTTGTCGCCCTGATAGCGCAGGTAGGACTCGACCTCGAACTCGACATCGAAATCGAAAGAGAACGAGCCGTTGCGCAACTCGCGGCCAAACTTTCCATCCATCTGGTCGTCGGACAGATAGGTGATGTGGCCGAGCATGCGCGCCAGACGCAGGCCGCGCGTCGGCCGGGTATGGTGCTCGTAGTAATGGCCGCCGTGGAAATCCGGGTCGGTCAGGATGGCCTGACGGGCGACATCGTTGAAAGCGATATTCTGCGCCGACAGCTTCGGCGCGGCGGCGATGACGATGGCGTTGCGGATGCGCTCCGGGTAGGAGATGCTCCAGTGCAGCGCCTGCATGCCGCCCAGGCTGCCGCCGATGACGGCGGCCCAACTGTCGATACCAAGTAGGTCGGCCAGGCGCGCTTGGGCATGCACCCAGTCGCTGACGGCGACGATGGGAAAATCGGCGCCCCACGGCTTGCCGGTGGCCGGATTGAGGCTCGACGGCCCGGTCGAGCCGTGACAGCCGCCGAGATTGTTGACGCCGACGACGAAAAAGCGGTCGGTATCGAGTGGCCGCCCGGGACCGACGATGTTGTCCCACCAGCCGACATTCTCCGGCTGCTCGGCATAATGGCCGGCAACATGGTGATGCCCGGAAAGGGCGTGGCAGACGAGAATGGCGTTCGACTTGGCGGCATTGAGCGTGCCGTAGGTCTCATAGACCAGATCGTAGGCCGGCACCACGCCGCCGCTGTGCAAGAGCAGCGGTTGCGCGAAATGGGCGCGCTGCGAATGGACGACGCCGACGGATTGTCCTGACATGCGATTCCCGAAAACAAAAAAACCCAGTTGGCCGAAAACGCGAACTGGGCGGTTCCCGTTTTAGCGGCATTTGTCGCGCGCCCGCAAGCAGAGTCAAATCGGCGCGGCCAGCGAAACGCCAGCAACAGGTGACGATACCGGCGGGGATGGCAAAAGTCAATGCGCGCCACGTCGCCGTCGCCGCTACCGATCGCGCCGCCCGGTATGCGTTTGTTCATGCAATTGAACCGGATAGTGGTCCAGCTTCGGGTAAAATTCCGCTTTTTCCGCACGAAAGCCTGCACATGGCCATCAAATCGGACAAGTGGATACGCCGCATGGCGGCGGAGCATGGCATGATCGAGCCGTTCTCGCCGGAACTGGTGCGCGAGGTCGATGGCCGCAAGATCGTCTCCTACGGCACGTCGAGCTACGGCTACGACATCCGCTGCGCGCGCGAGTTCAAGGTGTTCACCAACATCAACTCGACCGTGGTTGATCCCAAGGCCTTCGATCCGAAATCCTTCGTCGAGGTCGAGGCCGATGTCTGCATCATTCCGCCCAATTCCTTCGCGCTCGCCCGCACCGTCGAGTATTTCCGCATTCCGCGCTCGGTGCTGACCGTCTGCCTCGGCAAATCGACCTATGCCCGCTGCGGCATCATCGTCAACGTCACCCCCTTCGAGCCGGAATGGGAAGGCTATGTGACGCTGGAATTTTCCAACACGACGCCGCTGCCGGCCAAAATCTACGCTGGCGAGGGTTGCGCCCAGGTCTTGTTCTTCGAATCCGACGAAATCTGCGAAACTTCGTACAAGGACCGCGGCGGCAAATACCAGGGGCAGATCGGGGTGACGCTGCCGAAGATCTGATTCTGCCAAAAAGTGAATGGGTGATGGATAAGGATGTCCTTCCCGCCGCTGTCGAAAGCATTGCGCTTTCCATCGCCAGCGTGCGTAACCAACGCATCCTGCTCGATAGCGATCTCGCCCGGCTTTACGGCGTCGAAACCAAACGGCTCAATGAGCAGGTGCGGCGCAACGGCGCGCGCTTTCCTGATGACTTCATGTTTCAGCTCGACGCCGTGGAGTACGTCGCTTTAAGGTCGCAAAATGCGACCTTAAAGACCGGCCGTGGACAGCATCGCAAGTACATGCCATATGCCTTCACCGAACACGGCGCGGTCATGGCCGCCATGGTGCTGAACAGTCCGCGCGCTGTCGAGGTTTCGGTTTATGTCGTTCGCGCTTTCGTGCGTTTGCGCGAATTGGCCGCCACCCATCAGGATCTGGCCAAGCGGCTCGACGACCTGGAGGAGAAAACTGAATCACTCGCCTTGCAACACAACGCCCTTGCACAAAATACGCGGACGCAGTTGAAACAGGTTCTTGAAACCATTCGCCAACTCATGGCGCCGCCCGAAACAGCAAAACGGCCAATTGGTTTCATTACCAGCCAGGAAAAACCCGGCAAGAAGCAAGAATATGGCAATGAGATTGGGGCGCGCCCGCCCCTGAGTGCCCCTTAGCCCCATTTGAAGGAACCGCCATGCGTTTTTACTTTCCCATCATCCTCGACGAGGATTTTCGTTCGGAGAATTCTTCCGGTCTCGGCATCCGCGCCCTGACCGGGGCTATTGTGATGAAAATAAACCATATGGCAGGGATTGTCTGCTTGGCGGCGGGGCTGGTTTTTTCGGTAAACGCTTGGGGATACACCTGTATTGGCAAGGATGGCAGAAAATCATTTCAGGATACGCCTTGCCCGATAATTTCGGAAAGCCCTGTTTCACCCGGCAAGTCTGATAAAGATTCGGCTCAGGCTGACGCGCCCTCGCTGGAAAACGCGCTGGAAACAATCCGCCGTTACACTGAGGCAATGAATGCGAAGGATCCAGCCGCTGCGATGCGTTTCGTTTCCGATACCTTCAAAGGGGAAGTTTACTTTCCGACAGGGGAGGCGGTCGTAATTGACGCGAACGGCCTTGCCGCGCTGCTGAGTGAAATCCGCGCATTCGAAAGATATCATGTGGAACATTCCTGCACTCACCAAGGCTCTGCGGCAGGGAAGAAAGAGCTTGTTTTTGTTTGCCGGACAACCGAAAGAGGAAAGCCTTCTGGAGGGAAAGAGCTATTAACGAAATCGAGAGAAACGATACGAATTATCTCCAGGGGAGGCAAGACACTGATCGACGGCAGCATTACTCGTGTCGAAAGCATGGGAGAGGTGAGATAGCACCCGCATGGACAAACAGAATTCCCGCCGCCCCCTGAGTTCCAAATAGCCTCATTTGAAGGATCCGCAATGCGTTTTCATTTCCCCATCATCATCATCGACGAGGACTTCCGCTCGGAGAACGCTTCCGGCCTTGGCATCCGTGCGCTGGCTGCGGCCATCGAGAAAACGGGCATGGAGGTGGTCGGTGTCACCAGTTACGGCGACCTGAGCTCTTTCGCCCAGCAGCAGAGCCGGGCTTCCGCCTTCATCCTGTCCATCGACGACGAGGAACTGGCCCTGGAACCGGAAGAAACCCTGGCCGAATTGCGCGCCTTCGTCAGCGAGATTCGCCACAAGAACGCCGAGATACCGATCTTCCTGCACGGCGAAACGCGCACCAGCCGCCATATCCCGAACGACATCCTGCGCGAGTTGCACGGCTTCATCCACATGCACGAAGACACGCCGGAATTCATTGCCCGCAGCATCAAGCGCGAGGCCAGGGCCTACATTGATTCGCTGCCGCCGCCCTTCTTCCGCGCGCTGACCCACTACGCCGCCGACGGCTCCTACTCCTGGCACTGTCCTGGCCACTCGGGCGGCGTCGCCTTCCTCAAGTCGCCGGTCGGCCAGATGTTCCATCAATTTTTCGGCGAGAACATGCTGCGCGCCGATGTCTGCAATGCCGTCGAGGAACTCGGTCAACTGCTCGATCATACCGGCCCGGTCGCCGCCTCCGAGCGCAATGCGGCGCGCATTTTCAATGCCGACCACCTGTATTTCGTCACCAACGGCACCTCGACCTCGAACAAGATCGTCTGGCACTCGACCGTCGCCCCGGGCGACATCGTCGTCGTCGACCGCAACTGCCACAAGTCCATCCTGCACGCCATCATGATGACCGGCGCGATCCCGGTGTTCTTGATGCCGACCCGCAACAACTACGGCATCATCGGCCCGATCCCGAAAAGCGAGTTTTCCTGGGCCAGCATCCAGAAGAAGATCGCCGCCAATCCCTTTGTCGTCGACAAGAGCGCCAAGCCGCGCGTGCTCACTATCACCCAGTCGACCTACGACGGCATCCTGTACAACGTCGAGGACATCAAGGCGGAACTGGACGGCCGCATCGACACCCTGCACTTCGACGAAGCCTGGCTGCCGCATGCCGCCTTCCACGACTTTTACGGCGACTACCACGCCATCGGCGCCGACCGGCCGCGCTGCAAGGAGTCGATGGTGTTTTCGACGCAATCGACGCACAAGCTGCTGGCCGGCTTGAGCCAGGCGTCGCAAATCCTGGTTCAGGATGCCGAGAACAACCAGCTCGACCGCGACATCTTCAACGAGGCCTACCTGATGCATACCTCGACCTCGCCGCAATATTCCATCATCGCCTCGTGCGACGTCGCGGCGGCGATGATGGAGGCGCCGGGCGGCACGGCCCTGGTCGAGGAATCCATCGCCGAGGCCCTCGATTTCCGCCGCGCCATGCGCAAGGTCGACGAAGAGTGGGGTGCCGATTGGTGGTTCAAGGTGTGGGGGCCGGACGACCTGTCCGAAGAGGGCATCGAGGAACGCGACGCCTGGATGCTCCAGCCGGGCGCCCGCTGGCACGGCTTCGGCCAACTGGCCGACGGCTTCAACATGCTCGACCCGATCAAGGCCACCATCATCACCCCGGGGCTTGACGTCGGCGGCGACTTTGCCGACGACATCGGCATTCCGGCGGCCATCGTCACCAAATACCTGGCCGAGCACGGCATCATTGTCGAGAAGTGCGGCCTCTACAGCTTTTTCATCATGTTCACCATCGGCATCACCAAGGGCCGCTGGAACACGATGGTGACCGAACTCCAGCAGTTCAAGGACGATTACGACAAGAACCAGCCGTTGTGGAAAGTGCTTCCCGAGTTTGTGCAGAAGCATCCGCGCTATGAGCGGGTCGGCCTGCGCGACCTGTGCGCGCAGATTCACGACGTGTACAAAGAAAACGACGTGGCCCGCCTGACCACCGAGATGTACCTGTCGGACATGGTGCCGGCCATGCGTCCGGCTGACGCCTTCGCCAGGATGGCCCACCGCGAGATCGAGCGGGTGCCGGTCGACGCCCTCGAAGGGCGCGTCACCGCCGTACTGCTCACCCCATATCCGCCG
Organism: Betaproteobacteria bacterium; assembly: GCA_009779265.1. Taxonomy (GTDB): domain Bacteria; phylum Pseudomonadota; class Gammaproteobacteria; order Burkholderiales; family Rhodocyclaceae; genus Azonexus. Next base: position 58,572 of record WREP01000001.1, on the reverse strand, counting down.
GGCATTCCGCTCCTGATTCCGGGCGAGCGTTTCAATACCACGATCTGCAATTACCTGAAATTCGCCCGCGCCTTCAATGCCCGCTTCCCCGGCTTCGAAACCGACATCCACGGCCTGGTCAAGGATGCCGAAGGCAATTACTACGTCGACTGCGTGCGCTGATAGCTGACGAAACGGCCCGACCCGTCGGCCAGCGGACGACTGGCCGTTTCCTGCCAATCGGCGGGTGACAATTCGGGGAACCAGACGTCGCCCTCGGGTTCCTGGTCGATTTCAGTCAATTCCAGGCGCCCGGCGAGCGGCAGCGCCTGCCGGTAGATGTCGGCGCCGCCGATGACAAAGACGGTTTCCTGCTCCGCCGCCAGCGTCAGCGCGGCTTCCAGCGAGGCGGCCAGTTCGGCGCCCGGCGCGGCGTAAGCGGTTTGCCGCGAGACGACGATGTTGCGCCGTCCGGGCAGCGGGCGGAAGCGCGGCGGCAGCGATTCCCAGGTTTTGCGTCCCATGACGACCGTGTGGCCCTGAGTCAGTGCCTTGAAGTGCGCCATGTCCTCGGGCAGGTTCCACAGCAATTGGTTGTCGCGGCCGATCACCCGGTTGCGGGCGACGGCGGCGATAAGGACGATTTCGGACAAGCTGGGCTTTCAGCGACGGGCGGCAACAGCCTCGCGGTAAAGGTGGCCGTAGTCGGCGGCGGCATGGCGCCAGGAAAAGTCGCGGCGCATGCCGTTCTGCTGGATGCGCTGCCACAGCCGCTTGTCGCGCCAGGTTTCGCTGACGCGCTGCATGGCCTGCAACAGGGCTTCGGCGCTACCGTCGCGCATGACGAAGCCGTTGCCGGTCTTGTCCGCCAGCGTTTCCTCGCTGACATCGACGACGGTATCGGCCAGACCGCCGGTGGCCTGGACCAGCGGCGGCGTGCCGTAGCGCAGGCTGTACAACTGGTTCAGGCCGCACGGCTCGAAACGCGACGGCATGACGAAGCAGTCGGCGCCGGCCTCGATCCGGTGCGCCAAGGCTTCGTCGAAGCCGAGTTTGACCGCGACCTGGCCCGGCCATTTTTCCGCCAGCGCCAGGAAGCCGTCTTGCAGCGCCGCGTCGCCACTGCCGAGCACGACCAGTTGTGCGGGCAGTTCCGGCAGGGCGTCGCCGACGGCGAGCAAGAGGTCGTGACCTTTTTGCTCGGTCAAGCGGCTGACGACGCCGAACAGCGGCCGGTCGTCGGCCACGTCGAGGCCCATTTCCTGTTGCAAGGCCCGTTTGTTGGCGCGCTTGGCGGCCAGCCGGTTGGCCGCGTAGGGGGTGGCCAGCGCCGGGTCGGCGGCGGGGTTCCAGATGGCGTCGTCGATGCCGTTGAGAATGCCGTGCAATTCCTCGCGGCGGTGGCGCAGCAGGGGCGCCAGGGCGTAGCCGAAAGCCTCGTCCTGGATTTCCTCGGCATAGCTCGGGCTGACCGTGGAAATGCGCGTTGCCAATTGCAGGCCGGCCTTGAGGAAGGACAGCAGGCCGTGGTATTCGACGCCGTCGAAGCGCCAGGCAGCCTCCGGCAAGCCGAGGGCGGAGCGCATTACTTTGTCGAAACAGCCCTGGAAGGCGATGTTGTGCACGGTGACGACGCTGGCAGCGCCGCCCTCGTAATGCAGCCAGGCCGCTGCCAGCGCCGTTTGCCAGTCGTTGGCGTGCACCACGTCGGGCCGCCAGGCGAGCGGCGAGGCGTCCTGGCCGAGTAGCGCGGCGACCCGCGAGAGCAGGCCGAAGCGGCTGACGTTGTCGGACCAGTCGAAGCCTTCGGCGCTAAGGTAAGGATTGCCGGGGCGGTCATAGAGTGCCGGGCAGTCGAGCAGCAGCAAGGGCAGACCATCGGTTTCGGCGGCCAACAGGCGCGAGGGCGGTAGCGCCGGGGCCAGCGCCGGTAGTTCGGCGACCGGCTCGGCATCCGGGAAAGCCTGGCGCAGCGCCGGATAGGCCGGTAGCAGCACGCGAATGTCGTAGCCGGCGCGGCGCAGCGCCGCCGGCAACGCAGCGGCGATATCGCCGAGGCCGCCGGTTTTGACCCAAGGCGCCATTTCCGAAGTGGCGAAAAGGATAGCGGGTGTTTTCATGATTGCCTCAACAAGGTTAGCAAACCGCGGGTCGATGCGTCGAAGGCGCTGTCGTCGCCAGCGGCGGCGAGCAGCGGCTCGATCCGGCCGGCCAGGGTCTTGCCCAGCTCGACACCCCATTGATCGAAGGAATTGATATTCCACAGCACGCCGAGGCAGAACGTCTTGTGCTCGTAGAGCGCCAGCAATTGCCCCAGGGTGTGGGCATTGAGCGCCGGCAGCACGAGCGTGGTCGATGGCTGGTTGCCGGGGAACAGCTTGTACGGCAGTAGCGCCTCGGCGACGCCGGCAGCGCGGACTTCGGCGGCGGTCTGGCCGAAGGCGAGCGCCGCCGACTGGGCCAGACAGTTGGCGAGCAGGGGTCGATGGTGGCCTGCCAGGGGAAAATCGCTGGCGGCGAGCGCGATGAAATCGCAGGCAACGATCTGCCCGCCCTGATGCAGCAGCTGATAGAAGGAATGCTGCCCGTTCGTGCCGGGCTCGCCCCAGACGATGGGACAGGGCACGCCGCTCAAGGGCTGGCCGGCGCGGTCGGTCTGTTTGCCGTTGCTTTCCATTTCCAACTGTTGCAAATAGGCCGGCAGCTTTTCCAGCGACTGGCTGTAAGGCAGCACGGCGGCGCTGCGGGCGCCGAGGAAATGGGTGTTCCACAGACTGAGCAGAGCCAGGGTCAAGGGCAGGTTGTCGGCCGCCGGGGCGCTGGCGAAATGTTCGTCCATGCTGCGAGCGCCGGCCAGTAGCGCGGCGAATTGCCGCCAGCCGACGGCCAGCGCCAGCGATAGCCCAATTGCCGACCACAGCGAGAAGCGGCCGCCGACCCAATCCCAGAATTCAAAGACATTGGCGTCGGCGATGCCGAATTGGCGGGTACGCTCGCGGGCGGTGGAAATGGCGATGAAGTGCTTGGCCACGGCATCATCGGCGTCGCCAGCGGCGGCGAGCAGCCAGGCGCGGGCGGTGCCGGCGTTGATGAGCGTTTCCTGCGTGGTGAAGGTCTTGCTGGCGATGATGAACAGCGTCGTGCGCGGATCGAGGCGGGCGAGCAGCGGGGCGATGTCGGCGCCGTCGACATTGGCGACGAAATGCACGCGCAGATCGGGCTGCTGCCAAGCGGCCAGCGCTCGCGCTGCCATGCGCGGGCCGAGGTCGGAGCCGCCAATGCCGATATTGACGACATCGGTGATACGCTGGCCCGTCCAGCCGCGCCAGATGCCGCCGTGGATGTTCTCGCAGCAATCGCGCATGCGTTCGAGCACGGCGCGTACTTCTGCCGGCGCGGCATCACCGGCGCGCAGCGCGATATGGTGAACGGCGCGCCCTTCGGTGTGGTTGATCGTCTCGCCGGCCAGCATCTTCCGCCGCCAGCCGTCGATGTCGGCGGCGGCGGCGAGGTCGAGCAGCAGACGGTGCGTGTCGGCGTCGATGCGCTGCTTGGAGTAGTCCAGCACGAGGCCGTCCTGGCGCCGCGAAAAACGGCTGAAACGCTGTTCGTCGGCGGCGAACAGCTCGCGCAGGTGACGTTGGCGCAGGCTGGCGGCGTGCGTCGCCAGAGTTTGCCAAGTGGGGGTGTTGGTTATAGCCACAGCATCAGTCCGGTTTCAAAGGGGTGGATGAGGGCAGCGTGGGTCGGGAAGATGCGAATGCGGTACTCCAGCCGACCGCACTGTTCCGGCGTCAGGTTCAGGGAATACAGCGTTTCGCCCTGTTCCGTTTTGCCACTGCATTGTAGCGGATAGCGGCGCAGCTTGCCGTTGCCGGCGGTGAGGCCGGGCCGGCCGAGCAGCGCCTCGACGGTGACGTCGCTGGGGCTGAGGCCGTTCAACTGCACGGCAATTTCGATGCCCAGCGCGTTGCCGAATTTCAGCCGCCGTTCCGGCCGATCCAGACGCAGCAGGCGCACGCCCGGCCAGGCGGCGCGAACCTTGGCCTTCCACTGGGCGACATTGCAGGCGACGGCAAAATTACCGCCGGCATAGCGGCGGCCATATTCCGCCGCCGGCGCGTAAAACTTGCGGACATATTCGCCGACCATGCGCGTCACGTTGAAACGTGGCGCGATCGAGGCGATCGAGTACTTGGACATCGCCACCCATTCCGGCGAGTGGCCCATCGGCCCGGTACGGTAATAGGTCGGGATCACCTGGTCTTGCAGGATTTCGTACAGTGAGCGCGCTTCCTCGGCATCGCGCAGGGCCTCGCTGAGATGCGCTGGCGCCGGTTCGATTGCCCAGCCATTGCCAACCCCGTCGCTGTCGTCGTAAGCCTCGCCCCACCAGCCGTCGAGCACCGACAGGTTGAGGGCGCCGTTCATCGCCGCCTTCATGCCCGAGGTACCGGAGGCTTCCAGCGGGTAGATCGGGTTGTTGAGCCAGACATCGACGCCGGCAACGAGCGAGCGCGACAGGTGCAGGTCGTAGTCTTCGAGCAGCAGGATGTGCCCCTCGAATTCCGGCTGGCGCGCGATCTGAGCGATGCGGCGGATGGTTTCCTGGCCGGGATGGTCGGCCGGATGGGCCTTGCCGGCGAAGAGGAAGAGCACCGGCCGCCCGGCTTGCTTGATTAGTTCCTGTAGCCAGCGCTGATCGTGGAAGAGCAGCGCCGCCCGCTTGTAGGTGGCGAAGCGGCGGGCGAAGCCGATGGTCAGGATGTTCGGATTGTCGGGATCGACCAGTTTCAGCAGTCGATCGAGATGCGCGGGCGACCCCTGGTTGCGTTGATGCTGAATGCTGAGGCGCTTGCGCACCAGTTTCAGGAGCTTGGACTTCAGTTGCTGGCGGATACTCCAGAAGGTGGCGTCGGGAATCTCGTCGATGCCTTGCCAGTTGCCCGGCTCGGTTTGCCGTTCCTGCCAGCCGATGCCGAGGTATTGCTCGAAGGTGTCGAACCACTCCGGGGCCATGAAGGTTGGCATATGGACGCCGTTGGTGACGTAATCCATGGGATTTTCGACCGGCGGAATCTGCGGCCACAGGTAGTGGCAGATGTTGGAGGAAACGCCGCCGTGAATGCGCGATACGCCGTTGTGCTGGCGCGAGCCGCGCAGCGCCAGGGAGGTCATGTTGAAATCGCTCTTGCCCGGTTCGCTGCCGAGCGCCAGCAGGGTCGCGCAATCGACGCCGAGTTCCGGGCACCAGGCCGAGAAATAACGGCGGATCATGTCCTCGGAAAAATGATCGTGGCCGGCCGGCACCGGCGTGTGCGTGGTGAATACGGTGTTGGCCGCCACCGCTTCCAGGGCTGCGGCGAAGGGCAGACCGCTGCCGGTCAGGTTACGGATGCGTTCGAGGATGAGGAAAGCGGCATGGCCCTCGTTGCAGTGCCAGACCGTCGGCCGCAGGCCGAGCTTGGCCAGGGCGCGGGCGCCGCCGACGCCGAGCAGGATTTCCTGCTCGATGCGCGTGGTCTTGTCGCCGCCGTACAGGCGATGGGTGATTTCACGGTCGGTGGCGGTGTTTTCGTCGAGCCAGGTGTCGAGCAGGATGAGCCGGACATGGCCGACGAGGGCTTCCCAGATCTTGGCTTGCACCGTCCGTCCCGGCAGGTCGACGGCGATGCGCAGTTCGCCGCCGTTGGCGTCGCGCAGTGGCGACACCGGCAGGTTGTCGAAATCGGAATCGCTATAGGTCGCCTGCTGCTGCCCGTTGGCGTCCAGCGTCTGGGAGAAGTAGCCCTGGCGGTAGAGCAGGCCGATGCCGATGAAGGGCAGGCCCATGTCGCTGGCCGCCTTGCAATGGTCGCCGGCGAGAATGCCGAGGCCGCCGGAATAGATCGGCAGACTCTCGTGGAAACCGAATTCGGCGCAAAAATAGGCGATCAGGTCATCGTCGCGGAAATGCTGGCCGTGCGCGAGGGCGAGGCCGGGCATCTCGTGGTAGTTGTCGTAGGCCGACAAGACGCGGTTGAGGGCGCCGAGGAAGACCGGATTCTCGGCTGCGGCTTCGAGGCGTTTCTGGTCGATACGCTTCAAGAAAGCCTTGGGATTGTGGTTGGTGGTTCGCCACAGCGAGTGCGACAGGCTGGAAAACAGCCCTTGGGTCGAGCGATCCCAGCTATACCACAGGTTGTTGGCCAGTTCTTCCAGGCGCTCCAGACGCTCCGGTAATTGCGGATTGACTTCGATTTGATAAATGGTACCGGTCATGATCTCAAAGGTGTGATGGTCAGTTGCAGGCGCAGCCGCCAGGTGGCGTCAGGGATGATCCAGTGCCACAGCAGTTCGGCCGATTGCATGATTTTCTCAAAGCCGGCCTCGGATTGGGAAACCGTTTGGTGCGGCCGGCATTCCAGCGCCGCGGCCGCCGTTGCCAGCAGTGTGATGCGCCCGCCGAGTATGCCGTCCTCCAGTGTCAGGAGCGCGGTTTTGTTCAGGCCTAGCGGCTGGCCGAAACCCCCCGCGATCTGACCGTCGGCCAGCAGGTAGCGGCCGAGGAAGCCGTCACAACTGGGCATGGCCAGATTGAGCGCGGTCGTGAAACGCCGCCCGGCCAGATTGGTGAATTCCCAATCGATGGTCAAAGTATCGCCATCGACCGCGTAACGCTTGCTGATGCCGGGACGGACGAAGCGGGCGTCGGCGGCGTCGGCGGCGTCGGTCGACGCGGCGGCGCAATAGTCGGTGAGCGCGCGGTCGTCGAGGCGGTCGAGACAGAAGGCGCGCGGCAGGGCATCCGGCACGATGTCGGCGGCGTTGATCAGATCCTTGCAGCGGACGATGTCGTGCGCCGAGGCGATGCCGTCGCCCTGGTGCTGGCTTGGCGTCTGGCTGATGCGGTCGTGGTAATGCTCGTGGTAGCGGCGCAGGCTGTCGGCGAAATTGTGCCGCAGGCGGTAGCTGGACAGTTCGCAGGCGGCTCCCAGACCATCATCGCGCAGTACCGCCTGCAAGGCCGGACTGTGCAGGAAGATTTCGCCGTGGCCGTCGAGATCGAGGTCGAGCGCCTGTGTCGCCGGACGCGCTTGCAGCGCATCCAGCCCGGCTTCCAGTTCAACCAGATTGGCCCACACCGCCCGCCGCAGGTGCGGCAGATAAAGGCCGCCGAACAGGCCGTGCCAGTAAACGTCGTTGGCCTGAGCGCGATACAGCGCGGCGGTCAGTTCCGGCGGCGGCGCCGGCAGGGCGGCGAGGCGCGCGGAGAGGCCGAGCATGCGCTTGTGCAGCCAGTTGGCTTCGCCGTAGCGACTGAGGAAATTGCGCCAGATGCCGCCACGCAGAAAAGGGCGCAGGCGTTCCCCCTGGCCGGCGGCCTGCGCTTCGGCGAGCAGCTTGGCGTAGATGTTGGCGGCCGGCATCGGCAGCGTCCATTCGTTCATCTCGCTGTACGACGTGGTCGGCAGGTAGACGACGCCGCGCGTGGCATGGCGGGCGTGGAAGTCGGCATAGGTGGCGGTGGCGATGAGCGGGCTGGCCAGCACGCCTTCGATCATCGCCCGCAGCCAGCCGCGCCGGTAGACCCAGTCGTAGGTTTCCGGCCAGATGCCGAATTTCTCGATGTCGTCGAAATAGATGGCGACACTCTGGCCGGCCTTGGCCAATTCCTCAAGATAGGTGACGACCTCGGTTGCCGGCGAAAAGGGCAGACGGTAGCGCAGGGCTTCCGAAATGGGAAAAAGATCAAGCCGGGCGCCGCTTTCCTCGGTGCTGAAATAGCCGTCCAGTTCGGCCGCTGTCTTGCCGGTGCAGAAAAAATGGTAGTCGTCGACGGTGACGTAGTCGATGCCGCTCGCGGCCAGCGCCGGCACCACCGACGATTCCCAGACGCGCTCGGTCAGCCAGGCGCCTTGTGGGCGGCGCCCGGTCCAGGCGGCTAGTTTGTCGTTCAGCACATTCAGTTGACCGACCCGGTCGCGATAGGGAATGGCCGCCAGCACCGGCTCGGTATCGCCGGAGCCGAACAGTTCGACCTGACCGCGGCGAACCATGTCCGCCAGCAATTCCATGTCCTCCGGGTGGCGTTCGCGCAGCCAGTCGAGCAGCCAGCCGGAAAAATGCGCGGCGAAACGGAATTCGGGGTAGCCGTGCAGGGTTTCGAGGAAGGGCTTGTAGCAGCGTTGGTGGGCGTCTTCGATGACTTCCGGGAAATTGCCGACGGGCTGGTGGGCATGGACGCCGAGGAGCAGAGTGAGCGGATGGGGCATGGTCAGCTTTCGGTGGCGCGGCGCATGGTGCCGCCGCTTTCGGCGTTGCCGCCGCCGCTGCTCAGCGGATGTTCGAGGCTGACCGGAACCGGCAGATCGAGCAGGCGGTAGAGGGCGCGCAGATTGTGGCGGAACAGGCGGTCGAAGGTAGCGACGGAGTGGGATGGGTTGTAGTCGCCCAGCCACCAGAACCAGTCCGAGCTTTCGCAGACGGCCAGACGGCGGCGTACCTCGGCGCGGGTGTCGGCGTCGAGCCGGCCGCTGCCCAGCACGCGGTCGGCGGAGAGCTTGAGTTCGCAGAGCAGTTCCCAGGCGCGGTTCTTGGCCGGATCGCCGATCCAGGTCGACAGCGTGCCGTATACCCAACTGCCGGCGACCAGCCGCGGCAGGCGCGGGCTTTGCGCGCGGCGCGCTTCTGCCGCCTCGGCCAGGGTGACGGTGCGAATGTCCGTTGCCTGTGCCAAGACGCCGTAGAGATCGTTGAAGAAATACCAGGCGTTGTAAGGGTAGTACTCCCAGGCATTCTCGCCGTCGAGAAAGACCGTGATCAGGGCGTCCGGGGTGCGCCGGCGGATGGCGTTCAATTCGTCCAGAAAATGCCGGGCGGCGTCGCGGCCATGCCACTTGGCGTACTCAAAGCCGATCAGGTCGGATAGCCGCTCGTCGCGGAAGAAGAGCTGGATATCGCCGGGCGTGCCCTCGGGCGGCAGCCACGGCGTCGTCGTTGCCGCCGCGTCGCCGGCCGAGTGGCGCAGCACGCTGTAACTGCTGGCGGTCCAGCGAAAGCCGGCAGCGGCGATCTGCTTGAGGAATTCTGCCGACAGTGCGCCTTCGGCCGGCCACAGGCCGGCGGGCGGCTGGCCGAAGCGGCGCTCATGACTGGTTTGGGCGTCGGCCAGATGCTCGGCGACGCGCGAGCGGCCACCCGGGTAGGATGGCGGCGCCGGCAGGGCGCAATTGGGCAGCGCCTCGCGGGCGCAGGTGAAATCGAGCAGCAGCGGCGCCAGCGGATGATGGGCCGGGGTGCAGCTCAGTTCGATCTGTCCGCGTTCGGCCAGCGCCCGGTAGCGCGGAATCAGGTTGCCGACGACGGCGCCCAGTTCGTCCAGTAGCGCCTGACGATCGGCAGCCGAGAAATTGCCGCCCTTGGCCATCAGTTGCGGCACGATGCGACCGCCGCGGCGCAGACTTTCGCCGCTCCAGGCCAGCAGGTACCAGGTGGCGAGATCGGCGTAATAGTTGCCCGACAGGTAGCTCATGGCATGCCCGTCGTGGCTGCGGACGTAAGCCAGCAGGTCGCGCAGGCGGCGATAGGGAGCGAACGGTTCGAGCATGGTCGGCGCGTGACAGCGGAAGGCGATGTCGAGCAGCCAGTCGCGGTCGATGGCCGACAGTTCGTTGGCATCAGGGATGGCGGCGATACGCAACAGCGGGTCGCGCCATTGGCCGGTGGCGAATTGTTCCGCGTAGTCTTCGATCTGGTCGAGCAGCACCGGCACGAAATTGACCGTGCAGCGGATGCCCGGATGGCGCTCCAGGTGCGCCGCCATATCGGAATAATCCTTGGTCGCGTGCAGCAGCACCCAAGGCAGCAGGAATTCACCAGTATCCGGATGGCGGTAATCCGGCTGGTGCATGTGCCACAGAAAAGCGAGATCAGTCATCAGCGAGCGGCAGCTCCCTGGCCGAGCATTTCCGGGGTCACCAGCACGATGCCCTTGGCGGTGACGTGGAAGCGCCGACGGTCTTCCTCCGCGTCGACGCCGATCTGCATGCCAGCCGGGATGCGTGCGCTCTTGTCGATGACGCAGCGGCGCAGCACGGCATTGTTGCCGACATCGACGCCGGGCAGGAGCACCGAGTCGCGGACGCTGGCCCCGCTGTGGACGTAGACCTTGGAGAAGAGGAGCGAGCGCCTGACCTCGGCGCCGGAGATGATGCAACCGCCGGAAACCAGCGAATCAATGGCCTGACCGCGCCGGTCGTCGTCGTCGAAAACGAATTTGGCCGGCGGCAGTTGTTCCTGGTTGGTCCAGATTGGCCACTCGCGGTCGTAGAGATTGAGTTCCGGCGTCACCTTGGTCATTTCCATGTTCGCTTCCCAGTAGGCGTCGATGGTGCCGACATCGCGCCAGTAGGGATTCTGTCCGCTGCTGCCGACGCAGGAATCGGCGAAGCGGTGGGCATAAACGCGGTGGCGGGGAACGATGTGGGGAATGATGTCCTTGCCGAAATCGCGGCTCGAACCCGCCGTCGCCGCGTCGCGCTCGAGTTGTTCAAAGAGGAAATCGGCATTGAAGATGTAAACGCCCATCGAAGCCAGCGCCCGGTCGGGCTGGTCGGGCATGGGCGGCGGATTGTCCGGTTTTTCGACGAAGGTGACCACCCGGTCGTCGTCATCGACGCCCATCACGCCGAACTCGCGGGCCTCGGCCAACGGCACGTCGATGCAGGCGACAGTCATGTCGGCATTTTTTTGCACATGGCTGGCCAGCATGCGGCCATAATCCATCTTATAAATATGATCACCGGCTACGATCAGTATATGCTCCGGCTTGTAGCGACGCAGGAAGTGCTGGTTCTGGAACACGGCGTCGGCCGTGCCCTGATACCACTGGATCTCGTCGATCTGCTGCTGCGCCGGCAGCAACTGGATGAACTCGTCGAAACGCCCGTCGAGAAAACTCCAGCCGCGCTGGATGTGGCGGATCAGGCTGTGCGCCTTGTACTGGGTGGCGACGCCAATTTTGCGGATGCCGGAATTGACGCAGTTGGAGAGTGTGAAATCGATGATGCGGAACTTGCCGGCAAAGGGAACCGCCGGCTTGGAGCGGAAATCGGTTAACTGTTTCAGGCGGGTGCCACGACCGCCGGCCAGAATGATGGCGAAGGTGTGGCGCGTTAGTTGGCTGATGAAGCGCGGATCGTGGGGATCGTGCGCCGCCGGGGTTTGGGGGTGGGAAGAACGCGTATTGATGGTCATGATAAAACCTCACCAGCGATTGTCTTGTCTTATGATACTGCACTAGGGAGAAGTCATGCAGCAAGCACTTTACCTTTTCAACGAAGGCCGTAACTTTCAAGCCTATCACCTGCTTGGCGCCCATCCTGCTGTCGCCGGCACCACTTTCCGCGTCTGGGCGCCGAATGCCGGGGCAGTCAGCGTCGTCGGCGAATTCAACGACTGGCGGCCCGGCGTCCACGCCATGCGGCCGCTCGGCGATTCCGGCATCTGGGAAGTGCTGGTGCCGGAAGCGGCGCCGCACCAACTTTACCGCTTCGCCATCACTACCCGTGGCGGCGACCTGCTCATCAAATCCGATCCTTACGGTCGCGGCTTCGAACTGCGTCCCGGTTCGGCCGCCTACATCGTACCGCCTTCGACCCACGTCTGGGGCGACGGCGAGTGGCTGGCCCGGCGCGCCACCTGGGACTGGCAGCACGCCCCGGTCAATATCTACGAGGTGCATGCCGGCTCCTGGCTGCGCCATCCCGACGACCGTGACGGTCGTCCCTACCTCTGGCGCGAACTGGCCGAGCGCCTCATCCCCTACGCCCTGGAAATGGGCTACACCCACCTCGAACTGTTGCCCGTTACCGAGCATCCGCTCGACGAATCCTGGGGCTACCAAAGCACCGGCTATTTCGCCCCGAGCGCTCGCCAAGGCTCGGCGGACGATCTGCGTTATTTCATCGACGCCTGCCACCAGGCCGGACTGGGCGTGCTGCTCGACTGGGTGCCCGGACATTTTCCGCAGGACGACTGGGCGCTCGCCCGCTACGACGGCACCGCGCTCTACGAGCACGAAGATCCGCGTCAGGGCGTGCACATCGACTGGGGCACGCACATCTTCAATTACGGCCGCCATGAGGTGTGCAGTTTCCTGCTCTCCTCGGCCCACTGGTGGCTGTCCGAATTCCACTTCGACGGCCTGCGCGTCGACGCCGTCGCCTCCATGCTCTATCTCGACTATTCCCGCCAGGCGGGCGAATGGTTGCCCAATTGCTACGGCGGGCGCGAAAACCTCGACGCCATTTCCTTCCTGCAAGCCCTCAACGCCATGACGCATGGCGAATTCCCCGGCGTCCTCACCATCGCCGAGGAATCCACCGCATGGCCGCAGGTCTCCCGCCCGACCTGGGTCGGCGGCCTCGGTTTCTCGATGAAGTGGAACATGGGCTGGATGAACGACAGCCTGCGCTACTTCAGCCGCGACGCCATCCATCGCCACTGGCACCACGACGAACTGACCTTCGGCCAGATCTACGCCTACAGCGAGAACTTCGTCCTGCCGCTATCGCACGACGAAGTGGTTCACGGCAAGGGCGCGCTGCTCGCCAAGATGCCCGGCGACGACTGGCAGCGCCGCGCCAACCTGCGTCTTCTGTTCACCTGGCAGACGCTGACGCCGGGCAAGAAACTGATGTTCATGGGCGGCGAATTCGGCCAGCCGCGCGAATGGTCATCGGCCCGCGAACTCGACTGGGGCTTGCTGGCCGACCCGGCGCACCTCGGCCTGCAACGTCTGGCAGCCGATCTCAACCGTCTCTACCGCGATCTGCCGGCGCTGCACGAGCAGGATTTCAGCGCCGCCGGCTTCTCCTGGATCGACTGCCACGACAACGAGCAATCGGTGCTGTGCTGGCTGCGCTGGGCGCGCGACGGACGCTTTGTCGTTACCATCCTCAACTTCACCCCGGTGCCGCGCCACAACTACCGCATCGGCGTCCCGCAAGCCGGCCGCTATCGCGAAATACTCAACAGCGACTCAGACTGGTACGGCGGCAGCAACCTCGGCAACGGCGGTATTCTGGAAACCACTGCCGAAAGCTGGCGTGAGTGGCCCGCCAGCCTGACCCTGACCCTGCCACCGCTGGCGGCGGTGGTGCTGGAGATGGGGTGAGATGCAAGGGGGGGCGAGGCGCATCAATGCGCCTGTTGGCCGATCATGCCCAATTCTCGGCTACTAGGCCATCGTTCAGATAGGGCGTGAAGTCGGCGGCATTGTTCGTGATGAGCTTGATTCCAGCGGCGATGGCGTGAGCGGCTATAAGACGGTCGAAGCCTTTGGCGCGGTCGGGGTATTTGGCGGTGAGTTTGCCGAACATGTCGGCCGCCTCTTTGTCAAAGGGCAGAATGTCGATGAACTGGCCGATTTGTCCACCATCAATCCCAAGTTTATACAGGCCCACCGAGAATTCCGCCCACACGATGCTGCTCACGACAATTTCACCCCGCCTGAATTTTTTCAGGCGCTCAACGACGGCGGGTGGGTGATTCTTGCAAATGTAAATCAGGATATTGGTATCCAGCATCGCCTTTATCATGCCCAGTCCCTTTCGGGAATATCCATTTCGACGCGCTGAATGTCATGCTGCTTCCCTATTGAAAGCAGGAAATTGACAAATCCCTCCAGCGTCTGCTCTTTGGGTTCGATGATGATCTTTTCCCCGATCCGGGTCACGGTCAGCTCTGTCTCTGGCGGATAGGCCAGTTTCGCCGGCAGCCTGACGGCTTGCGAGTTGCCGGCCCGGAACTGGCGGGTTTGAAAGACGGCGGTGCCCATGGCGCTCTCCTGCAAGCGAAATGTGATTCCATGTTATTACGCCCGTGCCTGCCGGTCAAGCTAACGGCTGGCGGCTGCTACTCTTGTGTGGCGGCCAGCGCCAGCGCGCCGCGCAGGCCGAGCGTCTCGTCGGTGATGAGGGTGAGCGGCATGTCCGGCATCAGGCCGGCGTGTTCGCGCTTGGCGGCGAAGGCGGTTAGCAGCGGGGTTTGATCGACCTGCGGCAGCAGCTTGGCGGCGATGCCGCCGGCGAGGTAGAGGCCGCCGCGGGCCAGCCAGTGCAGTGCCAGGTCGCCGGCGAAGGCGCCGAGGCATTCCAGCCACAGGTGTAGCGCGGTTTGCGCCAGGGCGTCGTCGCCACGGCAGGCGGCGGCGCCGATGGCTTCGGGCGTCGCTGCCGGACCGCCGAGGAAGGCGTATATGCGGGCGAGGCCGGGGCCGGAAACGACATCTTCTGTCGTTACCCGGCCGTGCTGCGCCAGCAGCCAGCGCCACAATTCGCCCTGCTCGGGCGTTTGCGGCGCGAAGCCGAAGTGGCCGCCTTCGCCCGCCACGATCCGGAAGCCGTCATTCGCCGGCAGCAGCCCGGCGACGCCAAGGCCGGTGCCGGCGCCGAGAATGACGCGCGGAGCGGCGGCGTCGGGCTTGCCAGCTTGCAGAGTAAGCACATGCTCCGGCGCTATCCACGGCAGGCCGTTGGCGGCGGCGGCGAAGTCATTGGCCAGCGTTACTTTGGGAATGGCAAAGCGGCGGCTGATTTCGTCCGCCGAGAGCCGCCAGGGCAGATAGGTCAGTTGGGCGCTGCGGCCATCGGTGGGGCCGGCCAGGCCGAAACAGGCGGCGGCAACATCGGTTCCACCGGCGAGAAAATCGGCCAGCAGGTCGCTGAAATCCGTGTAGTCGGCGCTGGCGTAGCGTTGCTGGCGGACGATGCGCCCGTCGCGTCCGGCCAGCGCCAGCAGGGTCTTGGTGCCGCCGAGATCGCCGCCGAGGATTAGCATTTAGACTGCCACCGGCGCGGCGATGTGCGGATGCGGGTCGTAGCCGTCGAGGCGGAAGTCCGCGAAGCGGAAGGCGAAGATGTCCTTGACCTCGGGGTTGAGCCACATGGTCGGCAGCGGGCGCTGCGCGCGGGTCAATTGCAGGCGGGCCTGCTCGAAGTGGTTAGCGTAGAGGTGGGCGTCGCCGAAAGTGTGCACGAACTCACCGGGGCGGTAGCCGCAGACCTGGGCCAGCATCAGGGTCAACAGCGCGTAGCTGGCGATGTTGAAGGGCACGCCGAGGAAGATGTCGGCGCTGCGCTGGTACAACTGGCAACTGAGTTTGCCGTCGGCGACGTAGAACTGGAACAGGCAGTGGCAGGGCGGCAGGGCCATGTGGTCCACGTCGCCCGGATTCCAGGCCGAGACGATATGCCGGCGCGAGTCCGGGTTGTGCTTGAGACCCTGCACCAGTTGCGCGATCTGGTCGACGATGCGGCCGTCCGGCGTTTCCCAGCGCCGCCACTGCTTGCCGTACACCGGGCCGAGGTCGCCGTTTGCATCGGCCCACTCGTCCCAGATGCGCACGCCGTTTTCCTTCAGGTAGGCGATGTTGGTGTCGCCTTGCAAGAACCACAGTAATTCGTGAATGATGGATTTCAGGTGCAGCTTCTTGGTCGTCAGTGCCGGAAAGCCCTGGCCGAGATCGAAACGCATCTGCCAGCCGAACACCGAGCGGGCGCCGGTGCCGGTGCGGTCGGATTTGTCGTGGCCGCGTTCGAGTACGTGGCGCATGAGATCCAAGTATTGCTGCATGGGAGGGGCGTCGTTGGGTCAAAAATGGCGATTCTACTCTGACGCCGCTTCCGCGGATGTTCCACGGAGGGAATATACGGATAAACTAGAACGCAGTGTTTTTCCGATGTGGGGGCCTTGTGAGGGATCAGGTAACGAATCTGGGCGGGGTGTTCGGCAAGAAGATGCCGCATCCGCTGGCGGATGCGCAAGAGGTGCGGCGGATCATCACCGAACTGCCGAAGGACAATGTTTTCAAGGCCATCGATGGGATCATCGGCTGGCTTGAATCGGCCAAGGCCGCCGAGCACCTGGGCGCCGATCGCCTGTACGGGGCGGTTTCGCAATTGGAGGATGCGGGGCGCGAGCACCTGCGCCGGCTGTGCCGCGATTACCTGCATACCTCGCGTCTGTCGCGCACCGAGGAAACGCGCCTGTGGTCGATCAGCCACGGCTACTGGAGCCTGCTCGCCATCCTCTACGAGCGCTGCCTGCGCGGTCTTGCCCCGGGCGGTAAGATGACCGAGGCATCGCTGGCGGTGCTGCCGGCCCTTTGTGTGCGCCTGATCGCGGCGCTTGGCGCAATCCTGAAATGGGAGCGTTTCCGTTGCAGCCCGCCGGCCAACGCGATCTGGCAGCGGCTCGGCCAAGCGCTGCTGGCCGCCGAGGCGGCTGGCGTGGCGATGCGCCCGGTAGTTCTCGGGCAGGGCGAGCGGGCCAGTTCGCCGGCGCAGGAATACCAGAAGGTGATGATTTTTCACGCCGCCTCGATGGACAGTCTGGCGCCGCTGGAAATCGAACTGGCCGAACGCCTGATCGAGCATTTTTTGAGCGGCTTCGTATTTGCCGCCGAAGCCCGGCACGATTGCGTCTATTGGGTCGATCTGCAACTGGCCCAGCCGCCGCTGCGCCTGGCGCAAATGCCGAGAGAGGCGAAGCCGAGCCTGCGCTTTTACCGCCCTGGCCCGGCCCATGCCCAGTTGTGCGAATTGCTGCACAGCATCGAACGCGGCGGCGAGCTGCCCGCCGACATCGACCTCGGCGGCCAGTACCCGGGGCGCACGCTGTTGCCGGTGCTGCGTCATCTGGTTGCCTATCTGGCGCCGGTTCCGCCGCAGCGCCAGCATGACCGGCACCGCGTCAGGCATCAGGTGACGGTGCTCAATGGCCTGGTCAATGCCTTTGTCGTTTTTTCCGGCGAATTCGGTGACCGGCCGGCCGGCCTGCACATGGAAAACTGGGCCGTCGACAACGTCAGCCGCGGCGGTTTCGGCGCCGTGGTCGGCAACTCGCCGGACTGGTTGCGCGTTGGCGCCCTATTGACCATACAGCCGGAGGGCGGCGACAACTGGCTGCTCGGCATCGTCCGCCGCTACTACCGGGAAGGCGAAGGCAAGGCCCAGGTCGGCATCGAGACGCTAGCCCGCAATGTTCTCGCGGTCGAGTTGAAGGCGCGCGCCTCGTCGTCCTATGCCGTGGTCGGCGGCACGCCGGGGCTGCTGCTGGAAAATCGCGGCGAGCCGGGCGAAGTGCGCGTCGTGCTGCCGCCGGCCAGCTTCGATCTGAAGGAAGCCCTGGTCTGCGTCATCGACGGCCGGCGCTGCCAACTGTCGCCGATGGCCCTGGTCGAGCACACCACCGACTACGAACTGGCCCGCTATTACCTCAGTCAGCCCGGCTGAGGCGGCATCGCCGCCGCGGGTTCAGCGTGGCGGACGAGCGGCTGATTTGGGGCGGAAGGCGGCGCTGACCGCCGGGTTGGTTTCGCTGGCGGGGCCGCCGAGCAGGTCGATACAGTAAGGCACGGCGGCGAAGATGCCGGCGTGGATGACTTCGCCGCTGGCGTCGCGGGCGCCTTCCAGGGTTTCGCGGATGGCCTTGGGCTGGCCGGGCAGGTTGATGATCAGCGCCTGCCCGCGGATGACCGCCACCTGACGCGAGAGGATGGCGGTGGGGACGAAATTGAGGCTGATGCGCCGCATTTCCTCGCCGAAACCGGGCATTTCCTTGTCGCCGACGGCCAGCGTCGCCTCCGGCGTGACATCGCGCAGCGTTGGGCCGGTGCCGCCGGTGGTCAGCACCAGATGGCAGCCGGCGCTATCCACCAGTTCAATCAGCGTTTGCTCGATGCGCGCCCGCTCGTCGGCGATCAGCCGCGTTTCCGCCTGCCACGGCGAGATCAGCGCGGCGGTCAGCCAGTCGCGCAGGGCCGGGATGCCCTGATCGACATAAGCGCCGGTCGAGGCGCGGTCGCTGATCGAAACGAGGCCGATTTTCAGGATGTCATTCGCCGCCATCGGGGCTTCCTTCCATGTGAGTCCCCTCGGGCTTGGCGTTTGCGCTCGACTCGCGCTCAAGTTCCTGCAAGACCTGAAAAATGGCGCGGAAATTTTTCGGCGGCTTGCCGGCCTCCTGTTCCTTCAAGGCATTGCGGCGCAGTTGGCGCAGGTGTTGCAGATCGGCTCGCGGCCACTGGGCGGCGATTTCGCCGAGAAAATTCTCGTCGGCGAGCAGCTGCGTCCGGTAGCGTTCCAGGCGGTGCAGACGCGCCGTCTCGGCCGCCGATTCGCCGCGCAGCAGCGCCAGGCCGGCGCGGATCGGTGCCTCGTCGGCATCGCGCATCAGCTTGCCGAGGTACTGGATCTGCCGGCGGCGGGCGCCGTGGGCGGTGATTTTCTGGCAATCGCGCACCGCTTGCCGAATGTTTTCCGGCAAATCGATGCGTTGCAACTGGCCGACCGAGAGTTCGACCAGCTCGACTCCGAGGTCGCGCAAGGCGTGCATCGCCTCCTTGCGCTTGGTTTTCGAGGGACGGTCGGGGCTTTCGCTGAGATCTTCTTCGTGCATGGGGTGTTCGCGGCGGGGGGTAAGGCGGCTGCTATGATAGCGACTTTCCCCGCTTGCCGCCCCCTCCATGCCTCCTGCCGCCGCTTTTTCCTATCCCTTCGCCACGCTCCAGCAACTGGCCGCCGATGTGCTCGACCACGCCCGCAAACAGGGGGCGACGGCCTGCGAGGCGGATGTTTCCGAAGGCTTCGGCCAGACTGTCGGCGTCCGCTGCGGCGCAGTCGAAACCATCGAATTCAACCGCGACAAGGGCGTCGGCGTCACCGTTTATTGCGGCCAGCAGAAGGGCTACGCCAGCACCTCCGATTTCTCGCCCAAGGCGCTGCGCGAAACCGTCGAGGCGGCGCTGGCCATCGCCCGCTTCACCGCCGCCGACGACTGCGCCGGGCTGGCCGATGCCGCGCTGATGGCCAAAGATTGTCCCGATCTCGATCTCTATCATCCTTGGGCGCTTGGCGTCGAAGAAGCCATCGCCACGGCGCAACGCTGCGAGCAGGCGGCCTTCGACGCCAGTCCGCGCATCAGCAATTCCGAAGGGGCGACGGTGTCGACCCAGGAGGCGCAGTTCGTCTCGGCCAATAGCCTCGGCTTCATGGGCGGCTACCCGACCTCGCGCCATTACATTTCCTGCTCGGTGATTGCCGGCGAACAAGATGCCATGCAGCGCGACGACTGGTACACCACGCACCGCGCCGCCGCCCGCCTCGACGATCCCCTCAGCGTCGGGCGCACCGCCGCCGAGCGCGCCGTCGCCCGGCTCGGCGCAAAACGCATCAAAACCGGCGAATTCCCGGTGCTGTTCGAAGCGCCGCTGGCCGCCGGCCTGCTCGGCAGCCTGGTCCATGCCGCCAGCGGCGGCGCCCTCTACCGCAAGTCATCCTTCCTGCTCGACAGCCTCGGCAAGCGGCTGATGCCGGAATTCGTCCGCCTCGTCGAGCGCCCGCATATTTCGTGTGGCCTGGGTAGCGCCGCCTTCGATAGCGACGGCGTCGCCACGCGCGACCGCGACGTGATCGCCGACGGCATTCTGCAAGGCTATTTCCTCAGCGCCTACTCCGCCCGCAAGCTGGGCATGCAGACCACCGGCAATGCCGGCGGCAGCCACAATCTCATCATCGAACCCGGCGCACTCGACCGCGCCGGCCTGCTGGCGCGCATGGGGCGCGGCCTCCTCGTCACGGAATTGCTTGGCCACGGCATCAACTACGTCACCGGCGACTACTCGCGCGGCGCCGCCGGCTATTGGATCGAAAACGGGCAAATCGCTCATCCGGTCGAGGAAATCACCATCGCCGGCAATCTCCGCGACATGTTCGCCGCCATCGCCGCCGTCGGCAACGATGTGCAGGTGCGCGGCAGCAAGCAGACCGGCTCGATCCTGATCGAGCGGATGACGGTGGCTGGGGGGTGAGCCGCCAGCAGGCGCGATTCAACAGTATCTACAATTCGGGCTACGCTTGCTGCGACGAATTATTAGACTACGGGCAACTGTGACAAAGTCATTCCTATCCTGCCCCCATTTTGATAGGAGAGGAGTACATGATATAGAGCATGAATGTGAGGGTTGCAAAAGACGCCAGCAAGGGAACAAACAGCCATTTAGGAGAATCAGCGGAATAGCTAACGAATGCCAAGAGAAGCGCGTTAAGAAGCGGTACTAACCACCATTCCTTAGCGGTACGCAAGCCAAAAGCCATGGCTGATGGAATAGGCTGACCAAAGCCTTGGTATACCGACACAAACAAGTTGAGCGCACCTGTGTTCCATGCATGGAATGTGACTGCCTGACAAAGAATGAGCAGGACTATCACGCCGAAGATGAGCGCCGATATTTTGTTTCTTTTCATAAAAGCCTAACAAGCGAAAACCGCCCAAGATGGCGGATAACCCAACTCCAAAGTCAATGATGCCCCCGCAAACACTCTCGCGGGGACATCTAACACTTCACCCTTCCAGCAAACTCCGCAGCATCCAGGCATTCTTTTCATGCACCTGCATGCGTTGAGTGAGCAGGTCGGCGCTGGGTTCGTCGGCGGCCTTGTCGACGATGGGGAAGATGCTGCGCGCCGTGCGCGCGACGGCTTCCTGGCCGGCGACCAGTTGCTTGATCATGTCGGTGGCGGCGGGCACGCCCTTGCTTTCCTTGATCACGGTCAGCTTGCTGAATTCGCGGCTGGCGCCGGGGGCGGGAAAGCCGAGGGCGCGGATGCGTTCGGCGATTTCGTCGAGCGCGTTCCACAACTCGGTGTATTGATCCATGAACATCGTGTGCAGCGTGTTGAACATCGGGCCGGTGACGTTCCAGTGGAAATTGTGCGTCTTGAGGTAAAGCGTGAAGGAGTCGGCCAGGAGGCGCGACAGTCCTTCGGCGATGGCTTTGCGGTCTTGTTCCTTGATGCCGATATCCATGATCCATGCCTCCGTTGCTGATGTGATTTCTTCATCATACCGGCGGGAGCTTTCTCCGCCAATGGCTTGCCGGCAAGGGAGGATGGCTTGGAAAATAGAGCTTTGTCTCGAATCAGCGATAGGAAGGCCATGCCGGAAACACGTCTTTGCCTGCTGCGCCACGGCGAAACCGAATGGAATGTCGCGCGCCGCATCCAGGGGCAGGTCGATGTCGACCTCAGCGCCGTCGGCTGGCGGCAGGCCGAGGCGGCGGGCCGTTGGCTGGCGGATGCCGGTATCACGGCCCTGTACAGCAGCGACCTGCGCCGCGCCTGGCGCACGGCCGAGGCCATCGGTCGGGCGCTGAATCTCGTCCCGCGGGCCGAGCCGGCCTTGCGCGAGCGGCGTTACGGGGTGTTCGAGGGGCTGACCCAGGAGGAGGCCAAGCGCGACCTGCCGGCGGTCTATGCCGCCTTTGCCGGGCGCGACCCCGACTATGATTTCGTCAGTGGCGAGAGCCTGAAAACCCTGTTCGCCCGCGTCACCGAGGCCGTGCGGCGGATCGCCGCCGAGCATCCGGGGGAGCGCGTGGCGCTGGTCACCCACGGCGGCGTGCTCGATATCGTCAATCGCTTCGTGCGCGGCAATCCGCTCCATCTGCCGCGCGATTTCCTCATTCCCAACGCCGGTCTGAACTGGATTTCCTGCCGCGACGGCGCGTGGGCTATCGAGGTCTGGGGCGAAACGGCGCATCTGCTGGCCGACGCCCGTGACGAGCTTCCGTGATAAAATTTTCGTCCTTTTCAATGGCTTGAGGCATTCCCCATGTTTTCCGCGAAAGACACCCTGGCAAAAACCGACCCCGATCTGTGGCGTGCCATCGAGGCCGAAAACCGGCGTCAAGAGGAACACATCGAACTGATCGCCTCCGAAAATTACGTCAGCAAGGCGGTCATGGAAGCGCAGGGCTCGCAACTGACCAACAAGTATGCCGAGGGCTATCCCGGCAAGCGTTATTACGGCGGCTGCGAGTATGTCGACATCGCCGAGCAGATCGCCATCGACCGCGTCAAGGCGCTGTTCGGGGCCGATGCCGCCAATGTCCAGGCCAATTCCGGCTCGCAGGCCAACCAGGCGGTGCTGATGGCCTTCGCCAAGCCGGGCGACACGATCATGGGCATGAGCCTGGCCGAAGGCGGCCATCTCACGCACGGCATGGCGCTCAACATGTCCGGCAAGTGGTTCAACGTCGTCTCCTACGGTCTCAACGAAAAGGAAGAGATCGACTACGACAGGATGGAAGCGCTGGCCCGCGAGCACAAGCCCAAGATCATCGTCGCTGGCGCTTCGGCCTACGCGCTGCGCATCGACTTCGAGCGTTTCGCCAAGGTTGCCAAGGCCGTCGGCGCCATTATGTGGGTGGACATGGCCCACTATGCCGGCCTGATCGCCGCCGGTTTCTACCCGAACCCGGTGCCGCACGCCGATGTCGTCACCACCACCACGCACAAGACCCTGCGCGGCCCGCGCGGCGGCGTCGTGCTGATGAAGGCCGAACACGAGAAGGCCATCAATTCCGCCATCTTCCCCGGCTTGCAGGGCGGCCCGCTGATGCACGTCATCGCTGCCAAGGCCGTCGCCTTCAAGGAAGCCGCTTCGCCGGAATTCAAGCGCTACCAGGAGCAGGTGATCATGAACGCCCGCGTCATGGCCCGCGTGCTCGGCGAAGAGCGCGGCCTGCGCATCGTCTCCGGGCGCACTGAGAGCCACGTGTTTCTGGTCGACCTGCGGCCGAAGAATCTCACCGGCAAGGATGCCGAGGCCGCGCTGGGCCGCGCCCACATCACCGTCAACAAGAACGGCATTCCCAACGATCCGCAAAAGCCCTTCGTCACCTCCGGCATCCGCATCGGTTCGCCGGCCATGACCACGCGCGGCTTCCGCGAGATCGAGGCGGAACAGATCGCCCACCTGATCGCCGATGTGCTCGACGCGCCGAACGACGAGGCGGTCGCCGCCAAGACGCGGGAAAAGGTCGCGGCGCTGTGCCAGAAGTTCCCGGTTTACGGCAATTAATCCCATTTCTATCCCAACCGATTACTTTGTCGGCTTCGCTTGCCGTACTACAGTACTGTCTGCGCTTCGCCTTCGCGTACTCGATTGATCCATAAATGGGATAAATCATGAAATGCCCTTTCTGCGGCACTGAAGATACGGCGGTCGCCGATACCCGGCTCAGCGACGACGGCGATGTCGTGCGCCGCCGCCGCAAGTGTTCGGCGTGCGACAAGCGCTTCACCACTTACGAGCGGGCCGAAATTCAGTTGCCGCAGGTCATCAAGAAAAATGGCCTGCGCGCCGAATTCAGCCGCGCCAAGCTGCGCGCCAGTCTCGAACTGGCGCTGCGCAAGCGGCCGGTCAGCATCGAGGCGGTCGACGCCGCAGTCGCCGACATCGAGGAACGCCTGCTCTCGGCCGGCGAGCGCGAAGTCAGCACGCAGCAATTGGGCGAACTGGTGATGCGCGAATTGAAAAAACTGGACAAGGTCGCCTACATCCGCTTCGCCTCGGTCTATCGCAATTTCGAGGACGTCGACGCCTTCTCCCGGGCCATCCGCGAAGTCTCGCCGCCCGCCGCCAAGCAATGAGCTTCAGCGCCGCCGACCATCGCGCGATGGCAGCGGCGCTGCAACTGGCCGAGCGCGGCCTCTTCACAACCACCCCCAATCCGCGCGTCGGCTGCGTACTGCTGGCGCCGGACGGCGAAATCGTCGGCGCCGGCTGGCACGAAAAAGCCGGCGCAGCCCATGCCGAAATCCACGCCCTGCGCGCCGCTGGCGAGCGGGCGCGCGGCGCTACCGCTTACGTCACGCTGGAACCCTGCGGCCACCACGGACGCACGCCGCCCTGCGCCGAAGCCTTGATCGCCGCCGGTGTGGCGCGCGTCGTCGCGGCGATGGAGGACCCCAATCCCCTGGTCGCTGGCGATGGCCTGGCGCGGCTGCGGGCGGCGGGAATCGAAACGGCCTGCGGTCTTCTGGAAGACGCGGCGCGGGAATTGAACATCGGCTTCGTCTCGCGCATGACGCGCGGCCGGCCGTGGCTGCGCCTGAAAGCCGCGGCCAGCCTGGACGGCAAGACGGCGCTGAACAACGGCCTCAGTCAGTGGATCACCGGCCCGGCGGCGCGGCAGGACGGCCAGTTGTGGCGGGCGCGCGCCTGCGCCATCCTGACCGGCAGCGGCACCGTGCGCGACGACGACCCGCGACTCACCGTGCGCCTGCCCGACGCGCCGCGCCAGCCGCTGCGGGTCATCGTCGACAGCCGCCTGGAAACGCCGCTGACGGCGCGCATCCTGCACGGCGGCCCGACGCTGCTGGCCGGCGCCGTCGCCGATGCCGGCAAAATCGCCGCCCTGCAAGCCGCCGGGGCGGAAGTCGTGATCCTGCCCAATGCCGCGGGCAAGGTCGATCTGGCCGAACTGCTGGCCGAACTGGGCCGGCGCGGCATCAATGAAATCCACGCCGAAGCAGGCTGCAAGCTCAACGGCGCGCTACTACAAGCCGGGCTGGTCGACGAACTGCTGCTCTACCTCGCCCCCTGCCTCATCGGCCACGCCGCCGCCGGCCTCTTCGACCTGCCCGAACTGGCCAGCCTGGACGGCAAGCGGCAACTCCAGATCCGCGAATTGCGCCAGATCGGCACCGACATCCGGCTGCTCGCCCGGCCCGGGCAATAGACTTGGCCGGCACAACAGGTCAGCGGGCGCTTCCGGCTTCCCGGACAAATTCATCGACCACGCTTGCTGCTTCCCTGGGGACGGTCTGAAGCAGAAAGTGGGGCGCGACGAAGTCCACGACCCTGCCGTTGGGTACATGTTCAAGAATGAGCCGCGACGCCGTGGCCGGGACGACGCGATCTTCCACGGCGCGCAGATACAGTAGCGGCACGGACAGGGAAGGCGGCAAGGAAACCACGTTTATGCCGAGTACGGCAGCCATGCGGGCGCGTAGCGTGGCGGGCGGGATTTTCGCCAAGGCCCGCGTCAGCGCCTGCCGCAGTTCCGGGGTGGCGAAACGGCCCGCCAGAAACCACAGCAGCAGTCCTACGGGAGGCCGGTCAGGCAGCCGGTTTACCAGCCCGGACAAAAGCGCGGGAATGGGGCGGGGGTTCCTGGCAAAGCTGCAACACAGGACGATGCCGCGCAACTGCGGCGGCTGTTTCGCCGCGATGGACAGCGCAATCGGCCCGGAGAACGATTCCCCGAGGAGAACATAGGGTTCATCCGCCGGAAGCTCGGCGGCGGCAAACGCCTCAAGCTCGGCGTAAGCCAGGGGCGGCGAGGCGGGATAGCGGACAATCCGCGTTTTTGCCTCGACGGCATCCGCGAAAGGCGAAAACAGCTCGCCCGTGCCATCCATGCCGGGCAGAAGAACGAGCGTCGTCATGTCTCCCAGCAAGCCAGCCCGGCAGAGCGGCAAGTCACTGGCTGCCGCCGCAAACAGCGCAGGCCGGGTCTTTGTTGAAGCGCACGCTGCGCCATTCCATGCGCAGCGCGTCGAGCAGCAAGAGCCGCCCGGTCAGGCTGTCGCCGATGCCGGCGGCCAGTTTCAGCGCCTCGGCTGCCTGTGTGGTTCCGATGATGCCGGTCAGCGGGGCGAAGACGCCCATCACCGCGCAGCGCACCTCCTCGATGTCGGCGGCTTCGGGAAAGAGGCAGTGGTAGCACGGCGCGTCATCGCGGCGCAGGTCGTAGACGCTGATCTGGCCGTCGAAGCGGATGGCGGCGCCGGAAACCAGCGGCTTTTTGTGGCGCACGCAGGCGCGGTTGATAGCGTGGCGGGTGGCGAAATTGTCGGTGCAATCGAGCACCAGATCGGCAGCGGCCACCCGCGCCGCCAGTTCCTCGCCGGCCAGACGCTGGCGCAGCGGCGCGATGGCGATGTCGGGATTGATGGCGTGCAGCGCCAGCCGCCCCGATTCCGCCTTGCCCATACCGACGCGCTCTTGGGTGTGGAGAATTTGCCGCTGGAGATTGGTGAAGTCGACGCTGTCGTCATCGACCAGCGTGATCTTGCCGACGCCGGCCGAAGCCAGATAAAGCGCCGCTGGCGACCCCAGGCCGCCGGCCCCGACGACCAGCGCGTGCGTGGCGAGAATGCGCTCCTGGCCCTCGACGCCGAGTTCGTTGAGCAGGATGTGGCGGCTGTAGCGGAGTAGTTGCTCGTCGGTCATGGGTTGGTTAGCGGTATTGGTTCAAGACTGCGCGAAGCTGGATTGCTTGCTCGCAATGACAAGCGTTCCATGTGTCGTCATTGCGAGGAGCGAAGCGACGAAGCAATCCAGAAATGGCGTCACTTGAACTCTCCTACCGCTTCCCGCCCAAAATCGAGCCGAGCACGCCGCGCAAAATCTGGTTGCCGACACTGCGGCCGACGCTGCCGGCGATGCCGCGGGCGGCGCTTTTGGCCGCCGCTTCGATGACGCCTTCGCGTTTGCCGCCGCGCGGGCCGGTGCTGCCGAGGAAGATGTCGCTCAGGCCGCCGAGCAGGCCGCCGCTATCCTGCGCCGCCGGGGCACTCGGCCGTGATTGTGCGCTTGGCGCCGGCGGCGGCGTGGCGCTGGGAGCGGCGGGCTTGCTGGCCGTCTGGCCGCGCAGGATTTCGTAGGCCGAGATGCGGTCGTCGACCTCGCCGTAGGCGGCGAGGAATGGCGAGGACTGGATCATGGCCTGACGTTCGGCGTCGGTCAGCGGCCCGAGGCGCGAGGCGGGCGGGTAGATGAAGGCGCGTTCGACGACGTTGGGCCGGCCTTTTTCGTCGAGACAGGAAACCAGCGCCTCGCCGACGCCGAGTTCCTTGATGGCCTCTGTCGCATCGAATTTGGGATTGGCGCGCATGGTTTGGGCGGCCGCCTGCACCGCTTTCTGGTCGCGCGGGGTGAAGGCGCGCAGCGCGTGCTGGACGCGGTTGCCGAGCTGGCCGAGGATTTTTTCCGGCACGTCGAGCGGGTTCTGCGTGACGAAAAAGACGCCGACGCCCTTGGAGCGGATCAGGCGCACCACCTGCTCGACCTTGTCGATCAGCGCCTGCGGCGCGTCGGAGAAGAGCAGATGGGCTTCGTCGAAGAAAAAGACCAGCTTGGGCTTGTCGAGGTCGCCGGCTTCCGGCAGGCGCTCGAACAACTGGGACAGCAGCCAGAGCAGGAAGGTGGAGTAGAGGGCCGGAGCGTTGATCAGCTTTTCGGCGGCGAGGATGTTGATGACGCCGCGACCGTTGCCGTCCACTTTCATCAGGTCGGCGATGTCGAGCATCGGCAGGCCGAAGAAAATGTCGCCGCCCTGCTCGCCGAGCGTCAGCAGGCCGCGCTGGATGGCGCCGATGGAGGCGGCGCTGACATTGCCGTACTCGGTCTTGTATTGCGCCGCGTTGTCGCCGACGTGCTGGGCCATGGCGCGCAAGTCCTTGAGATCGTCCAGCCACCAGCCCTGATCGTCGGCGATCTTGAACACCAGTTGCAGGACGCCGGTCTGGGTGGCGTTGAGATTGAGCAGGCGGGCCAGCAGCAGCGGCCCCATGTCGGAAATGGTGGCGCGCACCGGCACGCCGCCCTGGCCGAAAACATCCCAGAAGGCGACCGGGTTGGCGCAGGGCCGGAAGCCCTCCAGATCCAGTTCGGCGACACGCTGCAAGAGTTTTTCCGAGGGCTGGCCGGCGGCGGCTATGCCCGACAGGTCGCCCTTCACGTCGGCCATGAAGACCGGCACGCCGATGGAGGAGAGGCGCTCGGCGATGGATTGCAGGGTCACCGTTTTGCCGGTGCCGGTGGCGCCGGTGATCAGGCCGTGCCGGTTGGCCATCGCCGGCAGCAGCGCCGGGTGGCCGTCGGCGGACTTGGCAAGAGAGAGGGGGGCGGACATGACGCGGAACTCCTCGGGAAAATATTCAAGCATTTTAGCGCCTCGGCGGCAGGCCGAAAGCCTCCGCCGGGCAGCCACGCCTGACGGCAAGGCGGCGGATGGGTAAAATCGCGGCTTCTTCGTTATTGCATTCAGGAAATCATCATGGCCGGACACTCCAAATGGGCCAACATCCAGCACCGCAAGGGACGCCAGGACGAAAAGCGTGGCGCCGCCTTCTCCCGCATCGCCAAGGAAATCACCGTCGCCGCCAAGATGGGTGGCGGCGACATCGGCTTCAATCCGCGCCTGCGCGTCGCCGTCGACAAGGCCAAGGCCGCCAACATGCCCAAGGACAAGATCGACACCGCGATCAAGAAAGGCACCGGCGAGCTTGAGGGCGTCGAATACATCGAAGTCCGCTACGAAGGCTACGGCCCTGGCGGCGCGGCGATCATGGTCGATTGCCTGACCGACAACAAGACCCGCACCGTCGCCGAAATTCGCCATGCCTTCAACAAAAACGGCGGCAATCTGGGCAGCGAAGGCTCGGTGGTCTTTCAGTTCAAGCACTGCGGCCAGTTGATCTTCGCCCCCGGCACCGACGAGGCGGCGCTCATGGACGCCGCCATCGAGGCCGGCGCCGAGGACGTGACAGGCAACGACGATGCCTCGATCGAAGTCATCACCGCCCCCGCCGATTTCATCGCCGTCAAGGAGGCGCTGGAAGCCGCTGGCTTCACGCCGGAATTCGCCGAAGTGACGATGAAGCCGGAAGGCGAAAGCCTGCTTGCCGGCGAGGACGCGGTGAAAATGCAGAAACTGCTCGACGTTCTGGAAGATCTGGATGACGTGCAGCAGACTTATACGACGGCGGTGATGGACGAATAGGCGGTTTTTTCATGCCTCTGGATTGCTTCGTCGCTGCGCTTCTCGCAATGACGGTGCAAGAAATAGCCGTCATTGCGAGCGCAGCAATCCAGTTTTGTACCGTCTTGAATCAATAACGCGCTACTGTCCGCCGCCTGAAATCTCCGCCAACGGCCAGCGCGGCGCCACGGCAAAAGCGCCGGCGGGTTTGGGCGTGGCGCCGGCCTGCCAGCGCAGGCAGCCGGCGAGCGCGATCATGGCGCCGTTGTCGGTGCAGAATTCCAGTTCGGGATAAAAGACGCGGCAGCCCTTTTTCCGCGCTCCGGCATCGAGCGCCGCCCGCAACTGCCGGTTGGCGCCGACGCCGCCGGCCACCACCAGTTGCTTGAGGCCGGTCTGGCGGAGCGCCTTCAGGGATTTTGCCACCAGCACCTCGACGATGGCTTCCTGGAAGGCCCGCGCCGCATCGGCCTTGAAGCTTGCCGACAGCGGCTGCGGCTGTTCGCGCACCAGGGTCAGCACTGCCGTCTTGAGGCCGGAAAAGCTGAAATCGAGATCGCCGGAATGCAGCATGGGGCGCGGCAGTTCGTGAATGCCGGGGCGACCGCTGTCGGCCAGTTGCGAGAGGAGCGCGCCGCCGGGATAGGGCAGGCCAAGGAGTTTGGCGCTCTTGTCGAAGGCTTCGCCAGCGGCGTCGTCCAGCGTTTCGCCGAGCAGTTCGTAGCGGCCGATGCCGGTCACCCGCATCAACTGGGTGTGGCCGCCGGAAACAAGCAGGGCGACGAAGGGGAAGGCGGGTGGCGTGGCCGACAGGAGCGGCGACAACAGGTGGCCTTCGAGGTGGTGCACCGGCAGCGTTGGCTTGTCCAGCGCCAGCGCCAGCGCCTCGGCGAAGGCGCAGCCGACGAGCAGGGCGCCGGCCAGGCCGGGGCCGCGGGTGTAGGCCACGGCGTCGATATCGGCCAGGGTGCGATTGGCGCGCCCCAGCGCCTCGCGCAGCAGCGGCACGGTGCGGCGGATGTGGTCGCGCGAGGCCAGTTCCGGCACCACGCCGCCGTACTCGGCGTGCATCGCCACCTGCGAATGCAGGGCGTGGGCCAGCAGCCCGGCGGCGCTGTCGTAGAGCGCGATGCCGGTTTCGTCGCAGGAGGATTCAACGCCAAGGATCAACATCGGCGCGCATTTTAGCACTTGAATGCCAAGGCATTTCTGTCCTATACTTCATGGTTCTCCGCATTGGGGCGGATACCAAATTTGCGCGCACCGCCGCTTACTTGACCTGGCGGGCGCCCGACGGAAGGGGGTGAATCTATATGCCGAATATTCGTGTCAAGGAAAACGAGCCGTTCGAGGTGGCCATCCGCCGCTTCAAGCGCACCGTCGAAAAAACGGGCCTCCTGACCGAGCTGCGCGCCCGCGAGTTCTACGAGAAGCCGACCGCCGAGCGCAAGCGCAAGGCAGCCGCCGCCGTCAAGCGTCAACACAAGCGCCTGCGTAGCCTGACCCTGCCGCCGAAGCTGTACTGAGCGACGGTGCAAGCCGCAGCGAGCCGCCCGCCTCAACAGCCGGCGGCTTTTTGCTTTTTCAATCCCACCCGGGCGAGCGCCACGATGACTCTCAGAGACCAGATTACCGAAGACATGAAAACGGCCATGAAGGCCAAGGACGCGCCCCGTCTGGCGGCCATCCGCCTCTTGCTCGCCGCCATCAAGCAGAAGGAAGTCGACGAGCGCCGCGAGCTGGACGATGCCGCCGCCATCGCCGTCGTCGACAAGCTGACCAAGCAGCGCCAGGACAGCGTCAGCCAGTACGAGGCCGCCGGCCGCCAGGATCTGGCCGATGTCGAGAAGTTCGAGATCACGGTGCTCGCCGCCTATCTGCCGGCCCGGATGGACGCAGCCGCGATCGCCGCCGAAGTGGCCGCCGCCATGCGCGAAACCGGCGCCCAGGGCATGGCCGACATGGGCAAGCTGATGGCCGCGCTGAAGCCGCGCCTGGCCGGCAAGGCCGACATGGCGGAGGTTTCGAAGCAGGTGAAGGCGGCGCTTGCCTGAGAGCTTGTCTGGAAAAATGCTAGCCAATCTTAATTGCCTGCGCTTGTCACTACCTCACCCTACCCAGGAACCTTTGGGGCGCCGAATGCGAGAAATTCACCCTGATTCCCTCGCCCCGCTCGGCGGGGTTAGGGTGAGGGGGGCCGTTTATCAAGCCGCTTGCGCGAAATTTCCCGCTACGGCCCCTCACCCCGGCCCTCTCCCCGCAAGCGGGGCGAGGGGGAGCGTAAGCAACCCGCCTGGCTATCGTATTCCGCTTCACGGGATCGGTTCCGGGGTGCAAGTCGGCAGCGCGGCGCTGCATCTGTCTCTCCCCCGCGATGGGGGAGGGGAGTGTCGGCCATGATCCCCGACGCTTTCATTCAGGATTTGCTGGCCCGGGTCGACATCGTCGATCTGGTGGACGGCTATGTGCCGCTGAAGAAGGCCGGCGCCAATTACGCCGCCTGCTGCCCTTTTCACAACGAAAAGTCGCCTTCCTTCACGGTCAGTCCGAGCAAGCAGTTCTATCACTGCTTCGGCTGCGGCGCGCACGGCACGGCCATCGGCTTTGTCATGGAATACCAGGGCCTCGGCTTCATCGACGCGGTCAAGGAATTGGCTGGCCGCGCCGGGATGCAGGTGCCGGATAGCGGCGGCCGCGATTTTGCCGAGGAAA
Source organism: Betaproteobacteria bacterium (assembly GCA_009779265.1). Taxonomy (GTDB): domain Bacteria; phylum Pseudomonadota; class Gammaproteobacteria; order Burkholderiales; family Rhodocyclaceae; genus Azonexus. The sequence continues at coordinate 27,281 of WREP01000001.1, read as the reverse complement.
AACCCGGCCAGACGCGGACGCTGATCGAGGTCATGGCCCGGGCCGCGCAGTATTACAAGGAACAGTTGAAGGCATCAAAGCGCGCCATCGCCTATTGCAAGCAGCGCGGGCTGTCGGGCGAAATCGCCGCGCGCTTTGGCATCGGCTACGCGCCGGACGGCTGGCAGAATCTGCAAGTGGTGTTTCCCGATTACAACGCCGACGAACTGAAGCTGGCCGGCCTTGTCATCGACAGCGAGGGCGGTCGTCGCTACGACCGTTTCCGCGACCGCCTGATGATTCCGATCATCAATCCGAAGGGCGACATCATCGCCTTCGGCGGCCGCATCATCGACCAGGGCGAGCCGAAATACCTGAACTCGCCGGAAACGCCGTTATTCGAAAAGGGGCGCGAGCTGTTCGGCCTGCCGCAGGCCCGCCCGGCGCTGCGCGACAGCAATACCGCCATCGTCACCGAAGGCTACATGGATGTCATCGCCCTGGCCCAGAACGGGGTCGGCAATGCCGTTGCCACGCTCGGCACGGCGACCACCGCCAGCCACGTCGGCAAGCTGCTGCGCCAGGTTGACCGCGTCGTTTTCTGCTTCGACGGCGACAGCGCCGGGCGCAAGGCCGCCTGGCGGGCGCTGGAGAACGCGCTGGAGGCGCTGGCCGACAACAAGCGCCTGGGTTTCGTCTTTCTGCCGCCGGAACACGATCCGGACAGCTACATTCGCGCCCACGGCAAGGCCGATTTCGAGCGTCAGGTGCAGGAGGCCATGCCGCTGTCCGACTTTCTTCTGCGCGAACTGGCCCGGCGCTGCGACCTGACCAGTTCGGAAGGCAAGGCGCAGTTGATTTACGAGGCCAAGCCGCTACTTCTGAAATTACCAACGCCGATGCTGCGCCTGCAATTGGTCAAGCGTCTGGCCGAGGCCAGCGGCTTTGCCCAGAGCGAAGTCGAGCGCCTTTGCGAACTCAAATCCTTCACCGCCGCCGCGCCGCCCAGGGCCAGGCGCAGCGCCCCGTCGCTGACGCGCAACCTGCTGCGCATCGTCCTCTACAAGCCGCAACTCGCCGCCCAGTTGCCGCCCGAACTGTTGCCCGACACGCCCGAGCGCCCGGCCCTGCTGCGCTTGCAGCAACTGGCCGCCAGCTATCCCGGCATGGAGAGCTACGCCATGCTGCGCGAGCGCCTGCGCGGCCAGCCGGAGGAAGGCATGATCGAGAGCGCGGCGGCGGAACTGCTCGCCCAGGCCTTCGACGAAACGGCCGCCGAAGCCGAATTCCGCGACACCCTGGACAAACTCCGCGCCGCCGACCAGAAGCGGCTGTTCGCCGAGCTGCAACTAAAGGCGCAGCGCTTCGGCGTCAGCGGCCTGAGCGCGGCGGAAAAGCTGGCCTACATTCAGTTGCTTGGCGCCTCGCAAAATCGCGGCTAAGTTGTGGTATAATATGAAATTTTCCCCGATGGAACCTGTTCATGGCTAAGGCAAAAGAAACCGCGAAGGAAGCGCCGAAAGCGCGCACCAGCAAAGCCAAGGAAAAGGCTGCCGAAAAGGCGCTGCTCAACAACGCCATGTCTGAAACGCCGGAGCCGCTCGACGCCGAGGCGCGCAAGACGCGGCTGAAGGCGCTGATCAAGCTCGGCAAGGAACGCGGCTACCTGACTTACGCCGAAATCAACGACCATCTGCCGGACGATGTCGTCGATGCGGAAAGCATCGAGGCCATTATCTCCACCTTCAGCGACATGAACATCCAGGTCTTCGACGAGGCGCCGGCCGCCGAGGATCTGCTGATGTCGGATACCGCCGCCAGCACCGACGACGAGGAAGTCGAGGAACAGGCCGAGCAGGCGCTGTCCTCCGTCGATGCCGAATTCGGCCGGACCACCGACCCGGTGCGCATGTACATGCGCGAAATGGGCTCGGTCGAACTCCTCACCCGCGAAGGCGAAATCGAAATCGCCAAGCGCATCGAGGAAGGTCTGAAGCACATGGTCCAGGCCATTTCCGCCTGCCCCACCACCATTGCCGACATTCTCGACTCCGCCGCCAAGGTCGAAGCCGACGAACTGCGCATCGACGAACTGGTCGACGGCCTGATCGACCCCAATGCCACGGTCGGCGAACCGGCCGCCGAGGCGCCGGAAGACGAGGATGCCGACGAGGACGAGGAAGCCGACGAGGAAGAAGGCGGCAGCGCCGTCTCGGCCTCGCTGCTGCAACTGAAGGTCGACGCGCTGGAGCGCTTCGGCAATATCCGCGAGTTGCACGGCAAGATGCAGAAATCCCTGACCAAGGGCTCGCAGAACAAGAACTACCTCAAGCTGCAACAGCAGATTTCCGACGAGCTGATGAACATCCGCTTCACCTCGCGTTCCATCGAGCGCCTGTGCGACAGCGTGCGCGGCATGGTCGAGCAGGTGCGCGCCTGCGAGCGCAAGATTCAGCAAATCTGCGTCGATCGCGTGAAAATGCCGCGCCCGCAGTTCATTCAGTCCTTTCCCGGCAACGAAATCAATCTCGACTGGGTGGATGGCGAAATCGCCGCCGCGCCGAAGAATTACGTCGCCATCCTCACGCGCAGCGCGCCGGACATCAAGGAAGAGCAGAAAAAGCTGCTGGCCCTGCAGGAACGCATCGGCATTCCGCTCAAGGAATTGAAGGACATCAACAAGCAGATGTCCACCGGCGAAGCCAAGGCCCGCCGCGCCAAGCGCGAAATGACCGAGGCCAACCTGCGTCTGGTCATCTCCATCGCCAAGAAATACACCAATCGCGGCCTGCAATTCCTCGACCTCATCCAGGAAGGCAACATCGGCCTGATGAAAGCCGTGGACAAGTTTGAATACCGCCGCGGCTACAAATTCTCGACCTACGCCACCTGGTGGATTCGCCAGGCCATCACCCGCTCCATCGCCGATCAGGCGCGCACCATCCGCATCCCGGTGCACATGATCGAAACCATCAACAAGATGAACCGCATCAGCCGGCAAATCTTGCAGGAAACCGGCGCCGAACCCGATCCGGCGATGCTGGCCAAGAAAATGGAAATGCCGGAGGACAAGGTCCGCAAGATCATGAAAATTTCCAAGGAGCCGATCTCCATGGAAACCCCGATCGGCGACGACGACGACTCCCACCTCGGCGACTTCATCGAGGACCAGGCCACCCTGGCCCCGGCCGACGCGGCGATGTACTCCAGCCTGCGCGGCGTCACCAAGGAAATTCTCGACACCCTGACCACCCGCGAAGCCAAGGTGCTGCGCATGCGTTTCGGCATCGAGATGAACACCGACCACACGCTGGAAGAAGTCGGCAAGCAATTCGACGTTACCCGCGAACGCATCCGCCAGATCGAAGCCAAAGCCCTGCGCAAACTGCGTCACCCCAGCCGTTCCGACAAGCTGCGCAGCTTCATCGACACCAGCGGCACCTGATTTTTCCGGGCCTGTAGCTCAGTCGGTTAGAGCAGAGGACTCATAATCCTTTGGTCCAGGGTTCGAATCCCTGCGGGCCCACCAGTTTTAATTCAAAGCCCCGCCAGTCGCTTGACTGGCGGGGCTTTTTGTCTGACAGGGCGGGCATGGCGCAGGAATGTCGTCGCTGCCCGCGCTGGCGCGGTCGATACAGTTGAAAGGATCAACCTTGGCCGCCGAGCAGGTCGAGCACATCCGTTTCCAGCACCGCGCCAAGTCTTGGCGCGTCCGTTCGTAATTTTGCCCCATTAACGACAAGCTTGGGTGGAGAGAGATTTGCTATCCACTGGTTATATTCGACAGCTCTGAAAGGTGTTGAATACTAACTTTTGCGTTTGTAATGTCAACGATGATGGCAGCGAAACCGCGGCCCCTGGCGGGTTTCAAGATCAAATCAGTGACAGAGCTGACGAGAAGGTTAGTATAATCCACATAAAATTGCCGGCCTTGCCCGGATAGGAGATAAGCCGACATGCGAGTGAAAAGAAGCGCCGCCATTGCGTGCGTGCTGATAACGTCTGGCTGCGCGACAGGCCCCAACGGGCAGTCCCAAAGCGCGGGAGACGTCCTGAAATCCACTTTTGCTAGCGACGACCCCTGTTCCAACAATGCAAGAAATATCGGCATCGTGGCAGGCGTTGTGGCGGGCGGACTGATTGGCAAAAAAGTGGGCGACAACAAGGGCGTTGTGCTTGGGGCCGGCGTGGGCGCATTCATTGGCGGGCTGATTGGCGCAGATATTGATCGCCGCCGCTGCGAGCTATCCAAGGTGGCCAAGGCGCACAATCTGGACATTCGCATGACGGACATCAAGGTTCCGGCGCAGGCGCCATCGGGAAATGCCGTGCAAGACGCCGCGCAAGACGCGCCAAAGCCAGAGACCGCCGGCATGAGTTTGACGGTGCTTGATCGCGGCAATAATCAGTTCGCGTCTGGGTCGGCCACGCCATCCCCGCAAGCCGAAAAAGCGTTTGCCGCGATAGCCGACAAATATGCCGTCGCGCCAACCGGGAATGATCCCAACGCCGTGCGCGAGGCCAAGGAGCGCAATAAAAAGATGCGCATTCTGCTCGTAGGCCATACCGATGACATGGGATCATCGCAAGCGAATGCGGATTTGTCGGAAGGGCGCGCCCGAGCCATCGCCAAAATCTTTTCCCAGCACGGCTTTGGCGCGAACCAGATCTACTACCAGGGCGCGGGCGAAGTGTACCCGATTGCCGATAACCGGACGGAAGAAGGGCGCGCCCTCAACCGCCGGGTGGAAGTCGTCGATCTGAGCGATGACGCGGCATTCAGCGCCTTTCTCGAATCGCGCCGGCCCAATGTGGCCAATTATCGCCCAGCCGCTCCGACCACTGTCGATACGCCCCGCATCGCCTCGGCTCCCGTTAAAAAGAGCAATGACCGCAAAACGGCGGCAACGGCAAGCGCGGCAACGCCCGCCGCCCCATCTGCCAGACCACAAACAGCCAGCTCCGTCGACGCGACAGAGAGCAAGGTGCCGCCTTCATCCATCACCCCATCCCAGGCGAAGCGCGAAGCAGGCACCGTCGCCTTGGGCGGTCTGGATTTTGGCGGCAAGCGAATCAATGGCGGCGCCTACAAGACGGTCGATATTGGCCAGCCAGTAGGGGGTTCCAGCGTTTTCAGCCTGATTTCCAGAGCCCACGCCGCTGACAGCCTGCCTGTCGGAAGCTGCGCCACGGATCGCCCGCGCATCAGCAACCGCGTCAAATCACTTGAGTCGGGGCAGGAACGCAAAACCTCCGACTATTTCCCGGGCACGGCATCTTCCTCCTGGGCGGGCAAGGCGAATGGCCATCTGGTCGGCCTGAGCGGCGTCGCCGTGCTGCGTGACGGCGGCCAACCCGCTGGTCGCCCCGCGTTCTTCATATGGAAGGACTGGGTAGACGGCTCGAACGCCAAGCCGCTTCTCAAAACTTCGGGGGACGTCAATGTTTATCGTGGCGACAAGGCGCTGCTTTACCGCGTATTCCCCGACGAGGGGCCGGTGCGTTGCGTGGACATGGCAATTTCAACCAGCGCCCCAAACACGGCGCCGGAATCGACTTTGATTTATGAGTATGGCAAGGCCATGTATCAGGCGGATTATTCGCCGGTGATCGCTCGATAAAAATTCTTTGACTTTCAGGGGGTGTTATGTCTATTCGTTTAACGGATTTCTTTGTGCGTTTTCCGATATTTGGAACTATCGCCAAGAACTCAAAAAACTTCGAGCGTGGGCGCGACGGCTGGATGAATGCCGAAGAAAAGTTGTGTATTGCCTACAAGAAATACATGACCCAGCGTTCAAAAGATGAGTTTCTGAACCGTATCGAGTACATGAAACATGCTGGTGATTTGGGGCGGACCCCTGTGGGGACTGGATTCAAGATATTTTTATTCCTGCTAGTCGCTGCTGAATCCATGGGTTTTTCCTACCTGTTGGGCACGTGGATTGCCAGCGAAGGCAGCGCCAATCTCTATACCCAGTTGATGTATGGGATTGTCTTTGTGCTGGCATCCATATTGGCTTTTGTGACTCATCAGGCAGGCGAGGAGTTTTACCGTACTCGCCTTAAACGCTCATGCCACGCTCGTTATAAGGAAAGAGGCAACACCGATTTTCCTTCCCCGCAAGTTATATCGCTGAGTGAAAATCAATTTTCCGACAAGAGTGATCCGCCTGAAACGCGATGCATGAACCGTATCATTGCGAATCCGCATGATAGAGGCTCTTACTTCTGGTCGTGGGTAGCCGGTGCCTTTGTCGTTGCAATTTTTGTAGCATCGGGTGTTATGCGCTACAAGCACATGGATAGAGAGCTAACGCTTGAATCGCAAGCCGCTCAGGCAACGGCCAGCAATCCTTTCGCACAATCCGCCATGCCATCCGAGTTGAAGGCGCCGCAGGCGGCTGCCGACAAAAGGGCCACCGAAGAGGTGCTCGCCAGCACAAAAATCGAAGGTGGCGCCGCCATTTTTATTCTTGGAGTAATTTTTGTTGTAACACAGATTGTCGGGTTTGGTACGGGCTACAAGCACTGCTTTGCTGGCCGCGAAACGTACAAGAAAGCTGAAGGTAAAAATTCGTTTTGGTGGTGGTCGGAAAAAGACGGCGCATATGCCGATACTTGGGGCTATTCAACCTACGAGGCTTATTGGGAGGCGATGCAGCCCTGGAAGGACATTGTTAATGCGCGTTTGAAAGAATTACAGCGCCGATTGAACAAGAACTCACCAAATAATCTGAAACTGACTCATACTTTTGATGACTTTTTGGCGATGGAAGCACGAAAAACAAAGGAGTCCCAGAATGCGCATAACAATCAACCGCCGCTGCAAGGATCAAGCCAAACTCCACGCTCTGAGCCTGCGGCGGTTATTCCAAACGCGGAAAATGTCAAGCCGGATATGCTAGCAATTGCAGCTAAAACAATATCGCCGCAAGATTCAGATGTGCCCAAAAAACCTGAACCGCCGCCAGCGGCCACGGCACCGGGTCTGCAAATCATGACCGTCGCGCAGGCGGCCCAATTGCTCGACGCCAGCGAAACCGATGTATTGGCGGAAATCGAGGCTGGCCGTCTCAGGGCTCGCAAGATTGGCAGCCAGTGGCGCATCGCGCAAGATGCGGTAGACGAATTTATGCGCGGATGAGTGCCACGAAAATCGTCGTCCACCGCGCCGTGGCGTGCCAATATCCTTCCCGAAAAATCGGATTGCTTCGTCACTCCGCTTCTCGAAATGACGGCCAGGAGAAGGCCGTCAATGCGAGTGCTGAGAAGCAATCCGGTTTTCAGATGACACTGAATTTAAGCTGCTCCAAACAATGATGAACTTTGTCAAACTGATAATTACCCTCCTGCTCTCTGCTTGCTTCGTCGCTTCGGCTTGGGCTGGAGTTGCCAATGACATTCCCAGTTGCTATGCCGCCAACAAGATGAAAATGGCGGTGCCGGCGCCGCAGACCGAGTTGTTTGTCCTGATCGACCAGACCACGCCCCTGGATTCTTCCTTGCAGGATGCCGTTCGGGAAAACGCCGACCGGCTGGTCAAGCCAGGGGCGGCATTTGTCATTGCCAGCTTTTCCTCTTTCAGTCAGGGGCGCTATCTGGAGGTGTTGAGCGCGGGCGCGCTGGAATCGCCAATCGACGATGCCGCGCGGGATGATATTTCGGTCAAGGTGTTGCGCGGCTTCGATGCCTGCATGGCGGATCAGGCGGCCTTTGGCCGCAAGGCGGCGGCGGCGGCGATCAACAGGGCGATGGGCGCGAGCAACCCGGCTCTTGCCAAATCGGATGTGTTGGGTAGCCTTCGGGAACTTTCGGCGCGGGTGAGGCAATCCGAAGCCCGTGACAGGATCGTGTTCATCGTTTCCGACATGCTGGAGAACTCGAGTATTTCGTCGTTTTATGCCAACCGGAATGTCCGCGCCATCGACCCGAAAGCCGAACTCAAGAAGGCGCAGGAGATGATCGGCGATTTCGGCGGCGCGCGCGTGTTCGTCCTTGGCGCCGGTCTGGTGCAGAAGGGCGCCGGCTCGAAAAACACGGACAGCGGTATATATCGCGACCCAAAGACCATTTCGCTGTTGCGCCAGTTTTGGACAGCCTACTTCGAGGCCAGCAACGCAAAACTGATGGAATTCGGCGCGCCCGCCCTGCTTTCGCCGATCAAATAAACAGCATCCGCTGGAGTCAATAGAACCGTTTTGGCTGAAATTGTCATGCAATCGGGATGCCCGCCCATGCCGCCGGAAGGCAAGCGACAGGGCGAGATTGAGCGGTAATCGCTCTCCTGCCTGTCCAGAAAAGGCGAAGCCCCGGCGACGACTGTCAGACCTGCGGCGGGGGCTTCTTCGCGGCGGCTCTGGCCCTTATTGCCTTGCGCCGTTACTCCGTCGATCATGCGATTTTACAGTGTCCAGCGCTCGCCCGACCAAGCAAGGTTTACCCGTTCCCCGTTGCTGATCGCGGGCGGCTCGCCCTTGCGCCAGAAGCCGCGTATTTTGGCGCGGTCATCCAGCCCGGTGTCGACCACGACCGAGCGCACCGCCTGCATGAACTGGCCGTGGCTGAAAAACATAGACAGGGCCGGCAGGTTGGGCGGCAAGACGCGATAGCGCCGCCTCGGCGCGTCGCAGAAGCGTTGCGAAACTTTCCGCGCCGTCGCAATAGCCCGGATCGGCGGCAGCCCAATAGCGTTCCACATGCGGCATTCGGTCGGCGCTGCGCGCTCCTCGCCAGCGCGAAGGCTGCAAGTAGGTGAATTCCTCGATGGGCCACACTTCGACCGGCACGCCGGGGAATCGCTCGATGGTCGGCGCGGCGGTTTGCTGTGTCCGCAAATAGGGTGACGTGACAATCAGCACCGGTTCTTCCTTCCAGTCAGCGGCGATGGCTTGCGCCTGTTCATGGCCGAGTCCTGTTAACTCGATCAGCGCCAGATCATGACACGGTACGCCGGCATTGCCCGTGCTTTGGCCGTGACGGATGAGTGTTGCTCTCACGGTTCACTGTCGGGGCGATCCAGCCAGCCCGGCCCGTATGCTTCGTCGGCTTTCCTGGTGCGAAAACCCAAGTCACGGATGAATTGTGCACCGTTCTGGCCCTTGAGAAACGCGAGCGTATGTGCGGGCAACTCGGCACGTGCCATCCACGCCCACGATGCGGCATCATCGCCAGCTTTTTCGGCCGCCGTTGATTCATCCATGCAGATGGAATCATCCGACAAGCCATCCGCATACGCGACAGCGCGATCCACATCAGACAAATAGCTTTTTGGAAGCGGTCGCGCCGCCTCCTCGGGCGCTGGCACCGCGCCAGTTCGCAATACGCGGACAACAGGCCGGGAATGCTGCATTGCGCGCCATAGTTCAAAGTTGGACTGAACGGCCATCCAGAAATGCGCCGTGTTCTCGCCGGCCTTTTCGAGACGCAGGGCCAGATCGGGAGTCATGCCAGCCTTGCCGTCGAGTACGTCCAACAGGCCATCGTGAGACATTGCCAGTCGGTCGGCAGCCTCGGCCACGGACAGGCCGAGCGGCGCAATAAGCGTTTCCTTGAGAATCTCGCCAGGGTGCGGGTGTGTGCCGATCATCGTATTACCTGTAGCCAATCAGGGCCGCCGCTTTCCGGCGAATTTCGGATAATTCGGCTGGCGTGATCTTCTCCTTGAATTGCACGTCCCTAGCGATCCAATCAAGGCTTTTTACCTGATCGGCCAAAACCACGCTGGTTTTGTTCGACAGAAGAACCTCAAATGGATAACCCTTGATTTGCGTTGTCATTGGGCAGCACAGCATCAAGCCGACCCGCCCATTATAGGACGATGGACTCAGCACGGCAGCCGGTCGACGACCTGCCTGTTCATGCCCGGCCTGCGGATTGAAATGCAGCCAGACAATGTCCCCAGCCTCCGGAACGTAGCGGTTTGTCACCATATTTCCTTGCCGACCACAGGCCCGAAATCAATCTCGCCGTGCAGGTTCTCAGGCGTGATGCCCGCCAGAAGCGTATCCAGATCATAGCTTGCGTCCACCGGCTTAACGATAATGCGTCCGCCTTCTTCCCGCACGTCGACCGTGGCATCCATTTGGAGCTTTGCAGCACGCATGACGGGGGCCGGAATACGCACAGAGGCGCTATTGCCCCATTTTTTTACGGTTACGCGCATTTGAAATCTCCTGTATCAACACTATTGATACAGTAAGCCGTTTTCGTGCATGTTGCAACAATGTTGAGACATCCCGGCACGCCGGAACGGGCCTTTTCGTCATGGGCAGAGGCCGGCGAAGCGTACCACCAAAAGCGAAGCCAGTAGGCGCCCCCCGGCGAAAAATGCCTCGGCAAAGAGGCTGGATTTGCCGCTTGCTGCCGTGGCGGTTTTGGCGGCAGGCGTTGTTCCCCCTTCCATTTCGCCGGCCGGCGGGCTTTTCCGCCCGCTGCTGTGACGCTGGCGGAAAACGGGCGCGCTTATTGCATTGAGTCTGGCGACAAGCCGGGTATCCGGCGCGGAGAGACATCATGGCAAACAACGGCATTCTCGGTACCAGTTTCGATTTTTCCCTGCTGCAAGGCGTCAAGGCCGGGGCGGCGCTGAACACCGCGCCGCTCGGCGGCGATTTTCTCGCCACCCTGCACGAGCAGTTGGCCGCTTTCAAGACGCAGGCGATGGATGTTTTGCTGTCGTCGCTTGGCGGTGGCAGTAGCGGTGGCAGTGATGTGCTGTCGCTTCTGCTCGGCCAGAGCAGCGCGGCCGGTGGCTATAACATGGCGCTGGCCGATCCGTTTTCGGCCTATCGGATGATGAGCGAAATCAATCGGCGCGACGTGAATTACCGCGCCGAGTACGCTGAAATGACCGATCTTGGCGCCCAAGTCGCGGCGCTGCGAGAAGAAGCGCAACAACTGGCCGGCATCGACGCGGCGACGCCCGATGACGAAATTCACGGTCGTCTCGAAACCTTCCTCGCCGCCTACAACGCCTGGATCGACCGCTTCGACGAAGCCCTCGCCGCTGGCGGGCTGCTCGCCGGCACGCAGGCGGCCACGGTGGCGCAATGGGAGCTGGAGCAGAGCATCGAGAACATTTTCAACGGCGCCGCTGGCGGCGTGCGCGGCCTGACCGCGCTTGGCGTCAGCATCGACCCGGTCAGTAATTTCGCCAGTCTCGACCCGGCCCGGCTCAATTCAGCGCTGGCCGCCAACCGTGCCGGCGCGGTTGCGGCGATCGACGAATTCAGCGCCCATTTCGCCCGCTCGGCGGAACTGCTCAATGCAGACGGCAATTTCATTCCCAACCGGCTGGACAATCTGGCCCGCGTCATTGATTACCTGAACGAGAACAAGAACGCGCTGCAAGCCGAATTCGGCCTCGGCGCCCCCGCCCGGCCAAACGCCGAGGTGGCGCGGGCGCTGGCCGCCTACGAGGCAATGCAAAAATCGTTGCTCTGAAGCGCGCCAAAGAGCGGCGAAATGGTAGCCGCCGGAACAGGGCGAAGAGGGCGCCGAGCTGTTCGGGGAAAGCGGCTCAGGGTGGGCGATTCGAGCCAAATCCAGGCGGCTTCTGCGTGCTTGGAATCCGCCCACAATGCGGTTTGACTTGACAAAAGCCAATCGAATCAATAGAATGCGCCCCTTGCTTCGGCGCAATATCAGTTCCCGGCCCCGCCCACGGCGGCCCGCGCGGTGATTCCGGCCCTCTTCTGGCCACCGATGTTGCGCTCCCCCTGACCCTGACTGTCCGCCGGCAAGGCAATCGCTTGCCGGCGACACGCTTGAAGGATGTCGCATGTTTGCTACCACAACTCTGATTCCCGCCGTCCAGCGGATATTTCTGGCGCTCGGCGGCTTGTTCCGCAAAACCCTGATGGCCGCCGGCATGGTTCTCATGCTCGGCCTGGCTGGCCTGCAAATCGTTCATGGCGGCGTTGCCGATGGCCTCAAGCTGCTGCTGCCGCCCGCCGCCGTCGATGCTGAATCGCCGGCCGCCGAGGAAGCCGGCGCGGCAGCGGCAAGCGCGGAACTGACGCCGCGCATGGAAAGCGCCCTCGATTTCGTCTCACGCCGTTATCGCGTTGCCGGCGATGCCTTGCGCCCGGTTTTCGTGGCCGCCCAACTGGCGGGCCGCGAATTGCGCCTCGATCCCTTGCTCATCATCGCCGTGATCGGCGTCGAGTCGGGTTTCAACCCCTTCTCGCAGAGCGTCTATGGCGCCCAGGGCCTGATGCAGGTGGTGCCCCGCTTCCATGCCGACAAGCTGACGGAAGAAGCGCCGCCGGCCGCCTTTCTCGATCCGGTGACCAATGTCCAGGTCGGCGCCACGGTGCTGCGCGAATCAATCAACCGCATGGGCGGCCTGGAGGAGGGCCTGCAACAATTCGGCGGCGCGCTCAGCGATCCGACGCGGCGCTATGCGGGCAAGGTGCTGGCCGAGAAGCAGCGCCTGGAACAAGCCGCGCTGCGCCTGCGCGCGGCCTGATGCCGGCGCCGGCCTGGGCTGGCGAATGCCGCGTGTTGTAATATCCGGCCACGATTTCTTCGGAGTCCGGCGATGAACAGGATGGTGTCGGCCTGCCTGCTCGGCGGGGTATTGATCTTTTCGCAGGCGTCGGCGCGGGCCGATGATTTGTCCGAACTGGCGAAAGCCCTCGATGTTTGCGCCGGTGTTTCCGCAGCCGATTTCGCGGACGCGGACATGGCGCTCCGGATCGGCGGTTTTCAACCCCTGGCCGAAGAAGCGCTCAGCCTGCGCGAGCAGGCAATCGACTTCCTGAACGAACTGAAGGCCACCAATACCCGTGGCGAGCCGCTGTCCGGCGGCCAGTTGCGCCGCCTGAACCAAGGGATGGCGGTGTTGCTGGAGCAGCGCCGGGCGCTGCTGGCCTTGGCCGATCTCCACAAGTGCTGGTTGAATGTGCCGGTGCCGGCCGATGCGGAGGCGGCGCGCGTGCAGGCGGTCGGAATCACGATGTCGCTGGCGGCGGCCTTGATTCTCTACGACAACTACCTGACCGTCGTCGGCCTTTACCGGGCAACGCCCTCGCTGCGCCAGCACCTGAACCGCGAAGATAGCGGTTTTGCCATTTCGCGGGGCGAGTTGACCTGGAGTTCGGCCGCCTTCAACTCGCTGGCCAAGCGCTCGCAGGTTCGCCGCGGGCTGGTCTGGTACGAAAAGCACGGCAGCCAACTGGCCGATTCGGCCAATCCTGACGAACGCTACATCGCCGCCCTGGTCGAGCAGAGCCTGTCCTACAACATGGTCCGGCGGGCGCATCCGGTGGCTTACGCCGAAAATTTGGTGGGCTTTTTCGGGGAGCTTTCGCTCGATACGCTGAATGCGCTGAAGAACGAAAGCGTCGGTTTCTTCAGTATGGTGTTTGGCAATGCCATCGGTCTGGTCGAGACCCGGCGCGGCAAGCTGGACGGTCAGGCGGATGTGATCGACAAGTTGGGCGCGACGCTACGGGCAGGCGACATCCTGCTGGAGAAAACGCCATTCCGCCTGACCGATGCCCTCATTCCCGGCCACTGGGGCCATGCCGCGATATGGGTCGGCGACGAGGCAGAGTTGCGCGCACTGGGCATCTGGGAGCATCCGGTGGTGCAGCCCCATCAGGCCAGCATCCGCGACAGTCGCGGCGTCGTCGAGGCGCTGCGTAGCGGAGTCAAGATGAACACGCTGGCCCATTTCGTCAATGTCGACGATCTGGCCGTGCTGCGGCCGCGCGCCGCCAGCCCGGCGGCGCGCGCCGAAGTGGTCTTGCAGGCGCTGCGTCAGGTCGGCAAATCCTACGATTTCAACTTCAATGTCGAGTCGACCGACCGCATCGTCTGTTCCGCACTGGTCTACCACGCCTACGGCGACATCCGCTGGCCGACGGCGCGGCATCTGGGCCGGTCGACGGTCAGTCCGGACAATATCGCCGTGCTCGCCACCGGCAGCGGGCCGTTCGCGGTCGTCGCGCTTTATCACGATGGCCGCGAAATCAGCGCGGCGCCGGAACACTACATGGAATCGCTGATCGAGCGCGAAGTCGTCAGGCTCGCCGGCGGCGGCTGACTGCCAGACAGAGCAGAAGCAGCGCCAGCGCCGGGCCGTTGCCGAAACGGGCGTAGGGCGTCAGTCCCCGGTAAGCGCTCACTTCGGCTTGCAGCACGCCCTGCGTGAAAGGCGGCAGTTGCGCCGTGACGGCGCCGTCGGGGGTGATGATCGCGGTCATGCCGGTATTGGTGGCGCGCAGCATTGGCCGGCCGCTTTCCAGAGCGCGCAGGCGGGCGATTTGCAAATGCTGCGGCTGTGCCAGCGAGCGGCCGAACCAGGCGGTGTTGGAAAGATTGGCGAGAATGCCGGCATGCGGCAGGGCGGCGATGATTTCCTCGCCGAAGGCGTCCTCGTAGCAGATATTGATCGCCACCCGGCGGCCGGCGACTTCCAGTGGCGGCTGGCGCTCGGGGCCGCGCGAAAACGACGCCAGCGGAATGCTGACCACCTGCATGAACCACGAGAAACCGGGCGGGATCATTTCGCCAAACGGCACCAGATGGGTCTTGCGGTAAATCTGTAGCGGCGAGTGGCCGAGGCTGATGGCGCTGTTCCAGTAATGGTCGTTATCGCCGCTCAGGGCGCCGAAGATCAGGTCGCCGTCCTGCCGGGCCGCCGCCGTTTTCAGCGCCGCGACGTAATCCTCCGGCAGATTATCGAAAAAGAGCGGGAAGGCGGTTTCCGGCAGCAGGGTCAGTTGCGCCGGGTGTTGTTCGATCAGCTCGCGGTACAGGTCGAGCGTGCGGATCAGGCTCTCCGGGCGAAATTTCATGTCCTGCGGCACGTTGCCCTGGATCAGCGCGACGCGGATCGCTTCGCCGTCGGGCGTCGTCCACGCCATCTGGCGCAGGCCGAAACCGGCGAGAAGGATGAGGGCGACGGCCAGCGCGCCGCGCCAGCGGCAAAGGAGCAGGGCGCCGCACAGCGCGGCCAGCAGCGACAGGCCGTATACGCCGATGAGCGGGGCGAAGCCGGCCAGGGGGCTGGGCGGCGTCTGTGAGTAGCCAACCGCCAGCCAGGGAAAGCCGGTGAAGATCCAACCGCGCAGCCAGTCGCCGCCGACGACGAGGGCGGCGAAAAACAGCGCCTGCCGCCAGTCGGTCGCCGGCTGCCAGCGCTTGAAGGCGGCCCCAACGAACAGCGGGAACAGCGCCAGCACGGCGCAGAAGAGAAAGGCGGCAAGGCCGGCCAGCCACCAGGGCATGCCGCCAAAGACCGAGAGGCTGACATAAACCCAGGAGACGCCGCCAAGGAAAAAGCCGAGGCCGAAGGCAAAACCGCTCAGCGCCGCCTGACGGACATCGGCGGCGCGGCGCAGGAGCAGCAAAAAGCCGAGCCAGACGAGCGGCGCCAGCCAGAACAAATCGAAGGGCGCAAAGGCCAGCACGCCGACCGCGCCGAGGCCGGCGGCGGCGAGGAGGCGGGGGGCGAGGCGCTGACAGCAGTTTGGGTTTAATTGCATGCGGTGTGCTGCACTCTCAAGAGCCTTCGAGGCACAGAATGCGACAAACTTTCCGCCCCCCAAATTCCCTCGCCCCGCTTGGCGGGGAGAGGGTTAGGGGTGCGGTTTATCAAGCTGCTTGCGCGAAATTGCACGCTGCCGCCCCTTACCCCGGCCCTACCCAGGAGCATGTATAAGGAACGCGATTTTCCTTGTTTTTCAATATAAGGAAATTGTCGTAAAAGGCTCAGTTCGCGCTTGTTGAAGCCCCTCCCCCCTCGCGGGGGAGGGGTTGGGGAGAGGGGGAAGCGGCATGGGAGACGGCGGCTGATCCACAGAACAGCCATAAAGGAAAGGCCGCAAGAGCGACGGCGATTGGTTTGCCCCTCGCGCCTTTCTTCGATCAACCTCCCCCTCTCCCCCGGCCCCTCCCCCGCGAGGGGGGAGGGGAGCAGTGGCCTTTTGCGACAGCCTCTCTGGCGGGGATAAGGCCGCCGGCCGCTCCATTCGTCATTCCCGCGCAGGCGGGAATCCAGCAAACGCATGAAGGTGGCTACTAGATTCCCGCCTGCGTGGGAATGACGGGGAATGGTGGCTGAGGAGGCAAGCGCGGTTTTTCGTGCGCTTGCCCTGCGCCCTCTCCCTTGACGGGAGAGGGTTGGGGAGAGGGTGGGAAATGCGCCGGGTTGGATCAAGATGGCTCTAGCCGGCGGCGGGTTCGTCACCGTTTTCCAGCGCCGGCAGGGGATCGACGAGCAGGGTGTAGAGCCGCCGGCTGTCGGCGCGCAGCACCTGGAAGCGCAGGCCGTCGATGACGACGCGCTCGTTGCGTTTCGGCACGTGGCCGAGGTGGTCCAGCAGGAGGCCGCCGACCGTGGCGAACTCGGCAGCGGAAAAATGGGTGGCGAAGGCGGCATTGAAGTCGGCGATGGCGGTGCCGGCCTTGACCCGGTAGCGGCCGGCCGAGTCGCGGCGGATATTGTCGTGCGTCTCGTCGAAGTCGTATTCGTCGGCGATGTCGCCGACAATTTGTTCGAGTACGTCCTCGATGGTGATGAGGCCGGCGACGCTGCCGAATTCGTCGACGACGATGGCCATATGGTTGCGCGAGACGCGGAATTCGCGCAGCAGCACATCCAGGCGCTTCGATTCCGGGATGAAGACGGCCGGTCGCAGCCAGTGGCGCAGCGTGAAGCCGGCTTCGTCGCGGATGCGCAGCAGGTCCTTGGCGAGCAGAATGCCGAGCACATTGTCGCGGTCGCCGTCGATGATCGGAAAGCGCGAGTGGCCGGCGGCAATGACCGTCGCCAGAATCCCGGCGAGCGGCGCGTCGACGTCGATGACGCCCATCTGGGCGCGCGGCACCATGGCGTCGGCGACCCGGGTTTCCGAGACCGCCAGCGCGCCTTCGATCATGGTCAGGGCGTCGGCGTCCAGCAGTTGGCGCTCGTGGGCGTTGTGCAGGATTTGGATGAGTTGGGCGCGATCTTCCGGCTCGCGCAGCAGGAAGGTGGTCAGGCGCTCGATGAAACCGGGTTTGCTGGCGCTATCCATGACGTTTAAGCCGTGTAGGGATCGGGGTAGCCGAGCGCGGCGAGGATTTCCCTTTCCGCGTCTTCCATGGCCTCGGCGTCTTCTTCGCTGTCGTGATCCCAGCCTTGCAAATGCAGCATGCCGTGCACCGTCAGGTGGGCGTAATGCGCCGCCAGCGGCTTGTTCTGTTCGGCGGCCTCGCGCGCCACGACTTCCGGGCAGATGACCAGATCGCCCTGCACCAGCGGCTCCGTCTCGTAGGGAAAGGAGAGCACGTTGGTGGCGTAGTCCTTGCCGCGATAGTCCCGGTTCAGTGCGCGGCCTTCTTCGGCGGCGACGAGGCGGATGGCGATTTCGCCGCCGCCGTGCAGGGCCGCCCGCGCCCAGCGGACGAAATCGGCGCGCGCGGGCAGGCCGTCGCGGCCGCAGGCGTATTGCAGGGAGAGGTTAAGACGCTTGCTGGCTGCGTTTTTCATAGGCTTCGACGATGCGGGCGACCAGCGGGTGGCGCACCACGTCTTCCTTCTTGAAATGCGTGAAAGCCAGGCCGCGCACATCGGCGAGCACCTCCACGGCTTCCTTGAGGCCGCTCTTCTGGCCCTTGGGCAGGTCGATCTGGGTGATGTCGCCGGTGACCACGGCCTTGGCTCCGATGCCGATGCGGGTCAGGAACATTTTCATCTGCTCCGGCGTCGTGTTCTGCGCCTCGTCGAGAATGACGAAGGCGTGGTTCAGCGTGCGCCCGCGCATGAAAGCCAGGGGCGCGATTTCGATGGCGTGCTTTTCGTAGAGCTTGCTGACGCGGTCGTGGCCCATCAGGTCGTACAGCGCGTCGTACAAGGGACGCAGGTAGGGGTCGATTTTTTGCGCCAGATCGCCGGGCAGGAAGCCGAGGCGCTCGCCGGCCTCGACCGCCGGCCGGGTGAGGATGATGCGCTCGACCAGTTCGCGCTCGAAGGCGTCAACTGCCGAGGCGACGGCGAGATAGGTCTTGCCGGTGCCGGCCGGGCCGATGCCGAAGGTGATGTCGTGTTCCTGAATCGCCTTCAGGTAAGCCACCTGGCGCGGCGTGCGGCCATGCAGTTCGCTCTTGCGGGTGATCAGTTGCGGGCCGTCGGCCAGCCCGCCGCCGCGCGCCGGGGTGTTGATCTGTTCGATCAGGCCAAGCTGGATGTCGTCGATCGACAGCGGCGCGCCCGCCAGTTCGTAGAAGTGGCGGATAGCGTCGGCGGTTGCCCGCGCCCGCTCGCCGCTGATCGAGAAACGCTCGTTGCGGCGGCGGATGACGACATCGAAGCCGGTTTCGATCTGGCGGATGTTTTCGTCCAGCGGGCCGCACAGATTGGCCAGCCGGACGTTGTCCAGCGGCGCCAGGGCAAATGCCACGGGCCGGGCGCTCTTAGTCGCGGATGACAATTTCACCTCGCAGACTGTGCGGCAGGGCCGCGGTGACGCGGACATCGACGAAATGGCCGATCAGCCGCGCGCTGTTGATACCGCCGGGAAAATTGACGATGCGGTTATTGTCGGTGCGTCCGGCCAGTTCCCCGGCGTCCTTCTTCGCCGCGCCTTCGACCAGCACGCGCTGCACGCTGCCGACCATGGCCTGGCTGACGCCCTGCGCCAGTTCGTCGATGCGTTTTTGCAGCCGGGCCAGCCGCGCCGACTTGACCTCGGCCGGCGTGTCGTCGGCCAGCTCCAGGGCCGGCGTGCCGGGGCGCGGGCTGTAGATGAAGGAGAAGGACGCATCGAAACCGACCTCGTCGATCAGCTTCATGGTTTTTTCAAAATCGGCGTCCGTCTCGCCGGGAAAGCCGACGATGAAATCGGTGGACAGCGCGATGTCCGGCCGCGCGGCGCGCAGCTTGCGAACCACCGACTTGTATTCGAGCGCCGTGTAGCCGCGCTTCATCGCCGCCAGCACGCGGTCGGCGCCGGACTGCACCGGCAGATGCAGGTGCGAAACCAGCTTCGGTACCTTGATGTAAGTGTCGAGCAAACGCTGGCTCATTTCGCGCGGATGCGAGGTGGTATAGCGGATGCGCTCGATGCCCGGCACCTCGGCGATGTACTCGATCAGCAGCGCCAGATCGGCCTTCTCCTCGCCATCGTCCATGTCGCCGCGATAGGCATTGACATTCTGGCCGAGCAGGGTCACTTCGCGCACGCCGTGCGCCGCCAGATCGGCCACCTCGGTCAGCACATCGGCGAAAGGCCGCGACACCTCGTTGCCGCGCGTATAAGGCACGATGCAGTACGTGCAGAACTTGGAGCAGCCCTCCATGATCGAGACGAAAGCCGAACCGCCCTTGACCTCGGCCGGCGGCAGGGCGTCGAATTTCTCGATTTCGGGAAAGGACACATCGACCGCCGTCCGTCCGCTCTGCCGCCGCTCGGCGAGCAATTGCGGCAGACGGTGCAGCGTCTGCGGCCCGAACACCACATCGACGAAGGGCGCGCGGGCGACGATGGCATCGCCCTCCTGGCTGGCGACGCAGCCGCCGACGCCGATCAGCAGATCCGGCTTCTGTTGCTTCAGGCGGCGAACCCGGCCAAGATCGTGGAACACCTTCTCCTGCGCCTTCTCGCGCACCGAACAGGTGTTGAACAGGATGATGTCGGCCTCCTCGGGATTGTCGGTCTTGACGACCCCCTCGGCGGCATTGAGCACGTCGGCCATCTTGTCCGAATCGTACTCATTCATCTGGCACCCGAACGTGCGGATGAACAGTTTCTTGGGCATGGGTAACTTCTGGAAACGGGGCCATCGTGCGACGGCAGGCTGCAAAAAGGCCGCCAATTATAGCGCGCTTGACCGCCCCGCCGCCCCTCCCCTATAATCCGCGCCCTCTGGCGTGGTGATGTAGCTCAGTCGGTTAGAGCGATGGATTCATAACCCATAGGTCGGCAGTTCGATTCTGCCCATCACCACCAAGTACCGTTCCTAAGCCGTCCTAAGAAGTCCGCAAAGCCCGATTCCTACAGGTTTCGGGCTTTTTTGTTGTCAAGGTTGCCTCGGTATTGGACATGGTTACAACCGTGCAGCACAATCTGACCCAACTGGAATCAGCCGTGCATCGACTCGCTGAGGGGATCAACATATTTGATGGCTGAAGTGATGGCGAACGAGGCAGCCAGTGATTCGGACAGTGCAGGCGGCATCTATGGGGCAATATTTGCGACAGATGGCCAACTTGCACGACAATATTCCATTGACGCCAACCAACGAGGCTCCCATGTCTGAACGCATCAATGCTCGCCTGTCCCGGCCTTTGGCTGAATTCGTGGGGCGCATGGTCGGCGAAGCCGGCCTGTACGAAACTCCCAGCGAATACGTCCGCGACCTGATCCGCCGCGACATGGAGCGGCGTGGAAGCCAGTTCGTGCAAGACGCCATCCTCACCGGCTACCACGATCTGGCCGCAGGCCGCGTGTTCGAGTCGAGCGGTGACTTCAAGATCGACATGGTGTTGCTCGATCAGAAAGAAGCCAGCGGTTGGCAATGACGGCGCCTGCTGCCCGCTTCTTCCTGACGCGCCGGGCTGCCCTCGACCTGCGTTCGATCCATGCGCGCTCGCGCCGCGAATGGGGCGACGATGTCGCTGACCGCTACGTTGCCGATTTGTATACGGCGATGAAGGACGCAGCAGCGAATCCGCAGGCGGGCCGTTTGCGCCAGCGCCGTTCGGCGCCTTTCCTGATGGTTCCTGTTCAGCGCCATTTCGTCATATACGATGTCATCCCGCAAGGCATTGCCGTGCTGACCCTACAGCACCAAATGCGCGACATCGAGACCCTGATCGCGGAGCTGACGCCAGCGTTCCTCGCCGAAGTCGAAAGGTTGAAACGCAAGTCGTGACTGGCTGGCAACCTGATTGGGGAAGTCCCTGTGCCACATGAAATCGCCGCATTGCAAGCCGAGAATGCCCGCTTGACGGCGCTGCTGGACGCGCATGGCATCGCGTGGCGTTTGCCATCCATGCCTGCCGTAACGCCTGTCGCGGAACATTCGCGCTTTACCGCCAATGAGAAGATCGCGCTGTTCCGCAAGTTGTTTCGCGGGCGCACGGATGTTTACCCGGTTCGTTGGGAGGGCAAGACCTCCGGCAAATCCGGCTATGCGCCTGCCTGCGCGAACGAGTGGCGCGCGGGTGTCTGCGAGAAGCCGCGCAGCAAATGCGGCGACTGCGCCCATCGCGCGCTGCTACCGCTGACCGATGCCGTCATCTACAAGCATCTTGCCGGTGAACACACGGTCGGCGTTTATCCGCTGCTGGAAGGTGACATCTGCCATTTTCTCGCGGTGGATTTCGACGAAGCCGAGTGGCGCGACGACGCCCGCGCCTTCGTCCAATCCTGTGCGGAACTGGGCGTACCAGCGGCGCTGGAGATTTCCCGTTCCGGCCAAGGCGCGCATGTGTGGATTTTCTTCGCTGGCGCGGTATCGGCATGTGATGCGCGTCGCTTGGGCACGGCCATCATCAGCCACACCTGCGCGCGCACCCGGCAACTGAAACTGGCGTCCTACGACCGGCTGTTCCCGAATCAGGACACCATGCCCAAGGGCGGCTTTGGCAACCTGATTGCCTTGCCCTTGCAGAAGAAGCCGCGCGAGAACGGTTGCAGCGTGTTCGTCGATGCCGGACTGCAACCGTATCCCGATCAGTGGGCTTTCCTCGCATCCATTGGCTCGATGTCCGCTCACGACATCGAGCCGATCATTCTGCGGGCAACCGGCCATACTCATCCGCTGGACGTCACCTTCATCGACGATGAGGATTTGGCGATGCCGTGGAAACGGCAAACCGCGCCGGAACGTCGCCTGCCCGGCAAAATGCCGTCCGCCCTGACTGTGACGCTGGCCAATCAGATTTACTTCGAGAAATCGCAGTTACCGCAGGCGTTGGCGAATCGGCTCATTCGGTTGGCAGCGTTCCAGAATCCCGAGTTCTATCGGGCGCAGGCGATGCGGATGTCGGTGTGGGACAAGCCGCGCGTCATCGGTTGCGCCGAAAACTACCCGCGGCACATTGCCTTGCCGCGCGGCTGCCTTGGTGCCGCCAGCGAACTGCTGGCCGACAATGGAATCGGAATCGATCTTAAAGATGAGCGCTTCGCCGGAGAATTTATCACCGCCACATTCGCGGGAACGCTGCGCCCGGATCAGGAAACCGCCATCGCCGCGATGCTGCGCTTCGACACGGGCGTGCTGTGCGCACCGACCGCCTTTGGCAAGACTGTTACCGCCGCCGCGATGATTGCCCGGCGCAGCGTGAATACACTGGTTCTGGTACATCGCACCGAACTGCTCAAGCAATGGCAGGCGCGTCTGCAAGCCTTTCTCGGCGTTGGCAAGGATCTGATCGGCGTCATCGGCGGCGGCAAATCCCGGCCTACCGGCCAGATCGACATTGCCGTGATGCAGTCGCTATCGCGGCAGGGTGAAGTCGATCAGCTGGTGGAGAATTACGGACAGGTGATCGTGGACGAGTGCCACCACGTCGGCGCGGTGTCCTTTGACGCCATCCTGAAGCGCGCCCGCGCGAAATTCGTGCTTGGCCTGACTGCAACGCCAATCCGCCGCGATGGTCAACAGCCGATCATCTTCATGCAGTGCGGGTCGATCAGACACACGGCGGCGCGACCTGCGGGCGCTCCCGCTGAACTGGTTGTGACGCCGCATTTTTGGGATGAGCGCGTCGATCTGCATGCTGACGCGGGTATTCAGGATGTGTTTCGCCATCTCGCCAACGACCCGGTTCGCACTGGGGCCATTGCCGTCGAAATCCGCGATGCCTTCCGGCAAGGCCGCAAGGTGCTGGTTCTGACCGAGCGCACCGATCACCTCGATGCCATTCGGGTGGCGCTGGACAGCCAGATTCCAGAACCCTTCATGCTGCACGGCAGAATGTCGCGCAAGCAGCGCGCGGCCCTGATCGCGGCGCTCAATGCACTGCCGCCGGATGCGCCGCGCGTGTTGCTGGCCACCGGCAAACTCGTCGGCGAAGGTTTCGACCATCCGCCGCTGGATACACTGGTGCTGGCGATGCCGGTATCGTGGAAGGGAACCTTGCAGCAGTACGCCGGCCGCCTGCATCGCGAACAAAGCGGCAAGACCGGCGTGCGGATCATCGACTTCGTGGACACCGGCCATCCCGCCTTACTGCGGATGTGGGGAAAGCGCCAGCGCGGCTACCGGGCGATGGGCTACCGCGTCAATGGCGCTTGATCCAAAGCCCGATGCGCTAAAATGACGAGCAATTATCAGCCGGCCTGGCGTTGACGGATTATGCTGAGTGATACAGCGTATTTGTAAGGAGGTTGCCATGACTTAGTTACCATTTCAGGAGCTATGTCATGGCACGTACTTTTCGTCGCAAGCGGGAGCGTCACGAGTGTTGAGCGATTGGGATTACGGTCTTTCTTTTGGCCGCAAAGTGTGGATCGATCCACGGTCGAAAGCGGGGCGCAAGGCGATTGCCCGTTTTTATGCCGACAAGACAGTCGCTTCAGCGCCGCGCTGGTATCGCAAGGCGTCGGATCATCGAATCCGCACCGGCAACGACCGCATATTGCGGCGCTGGCTGGCTGATCCTGGATTTGATCCGGTGTTCCGGGTCTGGCACAAACACGAGGCGAACTGGAGTTGGTGGTGATCGCTGGTCATGGGTGCGAGCGCTGGCCTTTGCATTCGTTGATGCAGGATGTTGCTGAACGATGACTGCACCGTTTTTTTGCGCCGTCATCGCGCGGCCCGGTTCAACACAGGTTCCAAGCTTGATCGCAGCCGCTTCACGACGGCTGCCAGCGGTTCGAGGTCGAGATGGTTTTTCTTGGCGAACGATTGCCATAGCGCCTGCCGCGAAGGATCGTGCGCGAACTCGTCCGTGAGGCCGACCGGCAGTTCGGTGGGCACGGTCATGCCGCGCCGCTCGAAGGTGGCCTTGATCGCTTGGGCCAGCAGATCGGCGTCGAGGGTTTCGCGCTCCAGCAGAACCGACAGGTCGAAGTAGTCCTTCAAGCGGCTGTTCGTCATGCCCAGCAGGGCGATGGCGTGGAGCTTTTCTGCAACGACGGTGTAGGTGGGATAGGCCCGCAGACGTGGCGCGGGCAGGTCGTCGAGCAACACCGGATAGAGCGAATCCACCGGGCCGGGCGTGACGGCGTCGCCGAAGCCGACGTCGATCTGCGTCTTGCGGCGCGCCTTTGCCAGTTCGCCCGCGATGACCACGCGCACACCGCCGTAGCCTGCTTCCTTGCGGATTTCCTCGACGGTGACCGAGGCCGGATCGAACACGATGCCGTCGTCCACCGCGACGGCGGCGATCTCGCGGAAGACCTGCGCGACGGATTCCAGATCGCTTGCGCCGAAGCCCAGCAGGTCGGCGTCGCGCGTGGCCCGGTGCGGCATGTCGTACCAGAGCGTGAACAGCAGCGCGCCTTTGAGCAGAAAGCGATCCGCATACTTCGATTGCGTCAGGCGATAGAGAATGCGCTCCAGCGCAAAGCGCACGATCACCTGCTGGAAATCCGAGCTTTCGGCCTTGGCGACGGTGAGCAGGCGGGCGCGAATGGAAGCAGCGGCCTTGCTCATTCGATTGCCTCCAGATACGGGCGCATCACGTTGGCGACGCGGCAGAGCTTGGCGTAGCGCCACAGGTCGTCCGCCGTGGCTTTTCGTTTGGCGCGCACCTCCTTCAGTGCTTCCAGCGCCACGTCCAGTCCGATCTTGTTGCGATGCTTGAAGCAGTCCGCCACGGTCTTGGCGACGCCGTACACGCGCAGCTTCACGCCGTCGCGCTCGACCGTTTCGATGCCTTCGGAGTAGACGTCGCCCGTCATCTGCACCATCTTGATCGGCGGGTAGTCGATGCGCGGGACATGGCTGCCACGCGGCATGGCGATCCAGACCTGCCGGGGAAGCTGGGTGGTCAGTTCGTGGAACTGGAGTGCGGTCAGCAGGCAGAACACCGCCTGCGGCGCCTTCGTGGCGACGGTGGTAAGGCTTTCATGTTCCGACCCCGGATGGCTGGGCAGGCGGTAAAGGCCGCGCCCGACCTTGTCCAGCAGACCAGTGGCGGTCAGGCGCGTCAGGACGACCCGGGGCGCAGCGATGGCGTCCAGATCGCTGGCGCGCAGCAGCCCCTTCTGGTTGGCCAGATCGAGGACGCGCTGGGTGTGGGTGTCGGCGAGCATGGGTGGAAGCATGTTCCGTTTTTTCGTCCAATGCAAGATGTCGACGACAAAACGGAACTCTGGCCGTCCGGTCATGCGAGGGCCGGCGTGCGCCATTTCGACGCCCAACTTTCGTCCTTGGGGCGTTCATGCGATCCCTCGGACCCTTGTTGTGAAATGTTTCCATGAAACGGAAAATGCTGTATAAATCCATTAAGTTCATATTAAATATAAAAGCATGTTATTCCGACATTTTTATGATTTTTGGCTATTCGAAAAACCTAAACAAATTTGGGTTTATGTCGTAAAAAACAGGTAGGGAGCTTGGTTTTCCCAGAAGGAAAGCTGCGGCCGGATTACTGAAGCTTGCGTTGCGGCTTTTTATCACTAATGCCAATTTTATGTTGAGCAAAGACATGGAACGCAATCAGCCTAACTCCACCATTTCTCGCCTGCGTTTGCTGAAACTGGAGCCGCGCATGCTGTTCGACGGCGCGGCCATGGCCGAGGCGGTTGATGCGTCGCACGACGGGGACGATGCCCCATCCCAGGGGGCTGACGAAACCTCATACGAGCCGTCCGCCACGGAGAGCCAGCCCGTTGTCGATGCAAGCGACTCGACGGCTGCGCCCGTTCAGTATTTCGATTTCGCTGTCGACAGCTTCGCGCCGGAACTCCAGGAAACGCTTCAGGAAGCGGCCAGTCTCGCCTCCCAGAGCATTCTCGACTTCGTCAGGCAAGCGAGCGACGAGCAGTGGTTTGACTTGTTCAATGGCGGTAACGAGATGGCCGACGCGGCCTGGACGGCCCGTCTCAACGACTTGCGTATTGCCTTGCTCGACGGCAGTCTGAGCTTCAGCGTCCAGGCCATCGACTTCGGCGTCATCCCCGACGCCATTGCCGCCTACACGATGAATGGGCCGGATGGCGGCTTGACCATTTTCATCAACCCCATATGGGCCAACATGATGGAGGCCCCGGACCTCACTCGCGTGCTGGCCGAAGAAATGGGTCACGCCTTCGACGACATACTGAATAACGGCGAGGACACCCCGGGCGAGGAAGGCGAACGCTTTGCGGCGTATATGCTGGGCTTGCCGGTGGATGCCGATAGCGAGCAACGCTGGCTGACGAAAAACGATCACCGCACCATTGAGTGGAACGGCGTCAGCTATGAGGTTGATACGGCGACCTTCTCCTTTGTCAGCACCTACGAGATGGTCTATGGCACGATCAATGGCACGCAGAGCTGGGCCGTCAAGGAAAACAGCTCCATCTGGTTCGACACGACGGACCTGGGAGGGGCTTTCATCGACGACAGCAATACCAACAGCCAGTACTTCAGCGGCAACGATGTCTCGGCTATTGGCATCAACATCGGCGGCACGGATTACTACGGCTGGATCAGCCGGGCCATCAAGTCGCAAGGCGTGGTGCGCGGTTTCTACTTCTGGACCGATGCCGATTTCGTCGATCTGGCGTCGGCCCATGCCGACGGCAATAAAGATAGTGACGGCCCGGCTGACAATCGCGGTTTCGTTCTGGTGATAGACCCGATATGGTTCGCCCAGCAATTCCAGCAATCCACCATCGAGGTCGAGATCGACGGTAAGACGGTCACGGTGGCCAACGTCAAATCGTCTTCCGACCGGGTGGACACTGCGCTCAATACCGCAGTTGACGAATACCCGCAGCCGCCCGTCCCGCCCGCCGTCACGGCCCAGGCGGAGTCCGCGACGGCCGTCGAGGCGGGCTACGATGACCCCGGCAGCGACGCCAGCGGCAAGGTGCTGGACAGCGCCCAGAGCGCAACAGGCCAGGAGCTGACGGTTACCCGGATCAGCGCCGGGAACAACGTTCAGGATGTCGCCAGTGGCGAGTCAGGGACGACGATAGACGGCAAATACGGCACCCTGACCATTTATGCCGACGGCAGATACGAGTACGTCGTCGATAACGACAATCCCAAGGTCGATGCCCTGAACGTCGGCGGGTCGCTCAACGACGTCTTCACCTACACCGTCAGCGATGGCAAGGGCGGCGTCGCCAGCGCCACGCTGACCATCGTGATCGAAGGCCGCAACGACGCGCCAGAGGCCAACCCGGACTACAACACCG